>CAZSHG010000008.1:0-110359 GCA_964606695.1 uncultured bacterium | reverse complement strand
GAAGAAAAGGGAGGCAATATGGGCGAAAAAAATTGGCGACGATACAAACATTTTGAGTTTTGCAACAGATTCGAGGGCTTGATTAGAGTTATTGAGGATAATCTCGGAGAACCTTTCAACCCGGATGATATGCTGGCCGAGGGACGGGCCCTTAAAACCGAACTTGATAATACTCTTGGGGAAAGCATGGGGTCAAATATTGGCTTCATTCCGCATAGCCGGAACGAGGAACGCGCGGCCTTTCGAGAATTGGTCGCGGCGTTATCTAAGGCAAAGAAATTTGTCGTTTATTTTGGCGGAAAAGAGTGGATTCCGAAACTGGACGTGCCGACACGGATACCTCGCACCAGACCTACTCTCCGCGAGGCAGTGCGGGCCGTTCTGTCGGCGTGGGACGAGCATTCTGCAGACCCGGAATTAGTCCATGTCGCCCCCGCAATGGACGGATTGAGCGACGCCTTCGACGCCTTCGAGATCGCATGGGACATTCGCCAGGACGCCCTTCGCCAGCAAAAGGAAATAACCCGCGCCTTCGTGGAAACACGCGCCCGTTGCGAGGATTTCGTTTCGCGGGTGAAGAAATATCTCGGCCTGTATCTCGACCCTTACAGCTCGAAGTATTATATTTACGGGTTCCGCCCGCGCAAAAAGCGCGAGAAAAAGGACGAGGGCGGGGAATAAATTTTCGCGGAGCTTTACCTATATTATATTACAGAATATGGCCTGTTTTTCGAGGAGTGGTTTCAGGCGCGTTTCCGCCGGTGGAATGTGTTTTCGGAAACGTGGTTTGCCTTTGACATCGGATAGAAAGCAGAAGGCGCCCAGCGCTTGCATGAGGCGGGAGATCGCCAGCAGTTCGAGGTTGGAGCCGAATTCATCCCGGTCGATTGCGCCCGTTAGCGTCTCGAATTCGTCGAGATATTTTTCGAGTAGCGAATCGCGTGTGTGCGGCGGCATTTCGATATAGGGATCCCATAGCAGGCTTGCCAGGTCATAGCCAGCCGGACCGTAGCGCGCGGACTGGAAGTCGATAATTCGCACGCGGCCGTCTATTATGCTGACATTGGTCGATTGGAAATCGCGATGGCAGAAGTATTTCGGCAGGCGCGAGAGTTTTTCCGCGAGGTCGTCGAAATGCGGGACGAGGTCTTCTATCGTTTTTTCGTCGATGCCACGGAAGTTGCGCAGGTAGCGTTCGGCAAAGTAGGTCGATTCCCATCGGAAGGCGTCGAAATCGAAAGGACGATTGGCCACGATGGGGCATTTGTCGATGTTTTCGCCAGCAATAACAGCCAGCCGCGCCAGTTCGCTTACAATTGTATAATAATCCTCGATTGCGGGCGCCGGGAAATCGCCCAAATCCTCGATTACAGCCGCTGGAATGTGTTTATCGTAATCGAAAAGCTCCGGCACGCCGAAATTCAGATAGTGTAAATATAGCTGAATATTCATCCAATCGTCGATAGCCGCACCGTGACCGGTGCCGGTCATCAGGATTGCTTTGAGGTCGGGCAATCGAAGGCGATAAAATTGGCGATCGGAACCGGCGCCGGGCAAAGACTCTATTTCAGCGCCGCCGAAACCGGCTTTATCGATGAAATCGCGTAGCTTATCGCCTATCATAATCTATGAATCCCGAATGGGCCGACCACCGCGGCTTCCAGCGACGTTCCCGCAGGAATTTTCCCGCCCGGCCAGATAACGACGTCGGCCAAAATGCACCCCGCTCCGATTTCCGCGCCGGAGCATATGCAGACATTGCCTCGCAAATTAACTCCCGCGGGTAAATTCACACCTTTTGCGATATGGTTTTCGCCACCAAGAAGATTTTTATGCAGTTCGACATAGTCTCGCGGCGTGCCGATGTCGGCCCATATCGCGTCGCCGATGTCGTGAATGCGAATCGCGCCGGGGTTTTCGAGTATCGCCCGAATCCATCCCTTCACTGCGCCGCCGGGATTTCCGGGGCGTGGCATGTAATCCAGTATCTCCGGCTCCCATATGCTAATGCCGGTAAATTTCCAAGCTGAATCACCGGTTAGCCCGATTTCGCAGTTGATATCGACCACCTCATCGCCATGAGCGAATATTTCCTTTGCTCCTTTTCGCACCAGGAAGGTCAATTTCGCGCCGGAGGCTCTGTGTTGGCGTATCGCGGATGTGAAGTCGATGTCACAGAAGATATCGCCGGTGTGGACGATGAAGGTGTCGTCGATGTCGATATTAGCCCCGATATTGGCTATTCCTCCACCGGTGCCGAGAAGCTTATCCTCCGGAACCAGCGATAATAGCGTATCGCCACGGTAATCGCCGACGAAATCCATGAAATCCTGTCTGCGATACCATACGTTGGCGGTCGCACGGAAGATGCCGTGTTCGGCCAGGGTGCCCAGGATATGTTCCAGAAGTGGCCTGCAAAGCACCGGGAACAGGGGTTTTGGGAGATGTAATGTCAGCGACCGGAGCCGCGTGCCTTCGCCGGCGCATAGTATTATAGCCTGCATATCAATATAGTAAATGTTGCTCGCGCTCCTCGCGGAACGCGCGTTCGTTTTCGTGCCACGACCGGGCGACCTCGCCTGTCGGCGTATCTTCTTCCACCGCAAGTCTGAATTTCGGCGAACCGGCCAGGATATCGATGGGCAGCTTCTCGTGTTCATATTCGTAGGGCGGTTGCGCCCAGGCGAAATCTTCGGGAAATAGCGCTCTCGCGCATCGGATTATCGCGTAATAGGTCACAATGGGGCGGAAGGCCATTTCATTGGACACATGAACCTGAATTCCACTGCAGACTTGCCCTGCGTATTTGTCGAAGGCCGGCTTGAATTCAGTCGGCCGAAAAGCCACTCCGGGTAGGTGTTCGGCGTCTAATGCCGCCGCGAGATCCCAGCAATCCACCCACGGTGCGCCGACAAGCTCGAAAGGTCGCGTGGTGCCACGCCCCTCGGAAAGATTCGTCGCTTCGATAAGACATCCCCCGGGATAGACCAGCGCAGTAAGGTAGCCGGGCATATTCGGCGAGGGATTTACCCACTGGAGGCCGGTATAGTGCCAATTCATTCGCCTGTCCCAGCCGGTCATTTCGCACAGATGAAGATTGTTCGAGATGTCTTCCCGTGAAGCCAATAGCAAAAGCAGTTCGCCGATGGTTATACCGTGCCGCACGGGAATATTCGCCAGCCCGACGAAGCTCTCGAAACCGTCCTCGATTCCCGGCCCAGCGACAATTTCCCCACCGATTGGATTCGGCCTATCGCAGATTATTACCGGGATACCGGCTTCCGCGCAAGCTCGCACGGACAGTAGCGCTGTCCAGATATATGTGTAATACCTCGCCCCGACGTCCTGCAGGTCAATTATCATGGAAGACAGGCCATTGAGCATTTCTGGCGTGGGCTTTCTGTGCTCGCCATATAACGAAAACATAGGTAGCCCGGTGCGCGAATCCGTCGAGCCTGCCCATTCCACCATATTCGCCTGGTCCGTGCCGTAGATACCATGCTGCGGGCCGAAAATAGCCGCTAAATCCAGGCCATTACCGCGTAAATAATCGATTGCATGCACTAAATTCGACGTCACCGAAGCCTCGTGGCACAATAGACCCGGCGAACCTCCAGTAGGCAATTTCGCATTTTCGAGCAGATTTTCCAGTCCGGTTTTAATTCCTCTTCTCATGCCTTGAATATAAAATCAAAACGATGATTTCGCAAGATTTATCGGGGAATTTAACAACGAGCATTGGGGAATAACACCCACAAAAAGGCGCGAACTTCTTATTATTATATTTATAGAAAGGTCTAACGCGTTGAATAATAATGGTTTATAAATTATATTCAAGTTTGGCACGCAATACGCGCTTCTAATAAATTAGTTGATAATGATTGGAGGCACAAAATGCCACGCAAGAAGCTACCACGAGCACTAAAAAAATGCGAACGAGAGGACTGTGAGAATACCTTTATAATAAAGGTCGGTGCGAAATACGTCCCGAAGTATTGTTCCAGCCGATGCGCCGCTATTGCCACTCAGGGTTCGCGCAAAAGGCGAGTTCGCCGTCATAAGAACAATTTCCAGCTCAAGCGCCCCAAGAAGGCCAATGCGGTCAGTATTGCCCAGATACAGAATTATCCGGTCAATTTCTCCGACGACGGCGGCAAGTTCGTCAAGATGCTGAACAAAATACTTTCAGGAGAGGTAACCTACCTGGGCATTAGCTAAGATTTCGTCCATCCTTAAGGACAAATAAGTAAGCCCTCGATAGTTGCAATCGGGGGCTTTTTCTATTCGATTTTACCGAAAGCGTCGAGGGCGCGGACAATCGATTCGTCCGAGACGAATAACTTAGCGGTGGGGATAAATACCCGCCTGCCGTCCCCGGAGAGATAACCCATCTCGATCGGGATTTCCATTCGCTTCAATAATTTGCCCGGATCAATTTCGGGAAGCGCTTCCCTAATATCGTCCGCGGAAAACCCCTCTTTCAGCCGCAATCTCAACATTAAAAACTCGTTGATTCGCTGAGTTATAGATAACCTTTCTTCGAAATCCGCCGCGTCGATTCCCTTTCCGATACGACCGATATATTCTCCCACATCCGCGATATTCGCCCGACGCACCCATTCCGGCGGCCCGGGAGAATAGCCGTGCGCGGACGGTCCTATGCCGTGATAACCCCCGCCTTTCCAGTAGTTCAAGTTGTGTTTGCTCACTTTATTTTGTCTGGCGAAACTTGACAATTCGTAGCGCTCGAAACCGTTGTCTCCGAGGATTTCTATCGCTCGAAAATACATCTTCTCTTCGATTTCTTCCTCAACTGGAACGATTTCGCCACTTTTCATCGAGGAATAAAGCGGGGTTTCGAAATCGTAGGACAGGCAATACAGCGAGATGTGATTTATCCCCGATTCGACGGCTTCCCGAAGAGTAACTTCCCAATCTTCCACGTCCTGGCCGGGTATTCCATACATCAAATCTAACGACACCTCGAAATCCGCCTTGACCGCTTTCCGGACGGCATTGCGCGCCGCGTTTGAGTTGTGTTTTCTCCCCAGTTGACGCAGTAACCTGTCCGAAAAGGCCTGCACGCCAATCGATATTCGGTTTACGTCGAGTTCCTTCAGGAGTTCTATCTTCGATAAATCGAGCGATTCGGGGGAAGCCTCGAGTGTTATCTCGCAATCATCCGCTATCTTCGATTGGTCTTTTATTCCCTCGACTAATCTCCTTATTTGATTTAACGAAAGGCATATCGGTGTTCCCCCGCCGAAATAAAGCGTTTCTATCTCATCGCATAAATCACGCGATGCCTGCATTATCGCGGAATCGACGAATTTATAGGCGATTTCTCTATTATAGTGAATCGAATAAAAGGCACAGTAAGGACATTTACCGCCGGAACAGAATGGGACGTGGACGTAACATCCGGTGGCCATCAGTGGACAGATTTCCCTATTCGCACCAGGTCCATTCGGTCCAAAAGGTGAGTCAGATTGTAGATTAAAATTTCGGGGATGTCCATCAACGATTTCATATGGGGCGCGCGGCTGTCAAGTTTCCATGCGAAATAGACGAACAGAGGTTTCCCCAGGACGTCCTGGTAGGATAGAGCGCCGTAATAGCGCGAATCGATAGCGTTATCGCGGTTATCGCCCATTATGAAATAGTGCCCCTCGGGAACGGTGAAGGGGCCGAAATTATCCCGAAGGGAAAAGGGGTCGTCCTCTATTTTATTGTCTGCAAAATGCGTTCCGGGGGGTAAAGCGACACGCCGTCCGTTGACATATAATTGCTTATCGATTATTTCAACTATATCCAGCCCCTTAGCGACCGCTCTTCCAAAACGATATTGCGACCTTTCGGCGGGATAGTTGAAACAGAGAATGGTCTCCCGTTCGACTACGTCCTTGGTGCTAATTTTTTCCACAAAAACCATATCGCCAGGCAAAAGGCTGTGCGTCATGTTTTCGGTCGTAACATAATAACCCTTCGCAACAAAAATCTTGATAAGGATCATCAAGATCAAACCGATTATTACCGCGACTGACCAATACCCGACGTAGTTGGGTCTATCTTCTTTAAGCCTCGATTTTTTGTCCTTTTCCTTAGGTATAAAGCCCATATCGATCTCCAGTTGCAATAGTCGCCATTTAAATAGAATAAACATAAATACGGATTTCGCAATACCTACCGTAAAACTCTCTTAAATAACTTGACAATTGCGTTCCCTGTGTGCAACTTCAATAGTCGATACTCGCTATTAGCTTTGGAGGGAAATATGCAAACCTTTGTCGAACTAATTCTCGTGGTAATTGTATTGCTGGTTGTCAGTCTGGCATACGCCGAAATCCCGGAAAAGGTCGATTACGGCCTGGTCAAGGCGGATAACGAATTCGGGTTCAGCCTGTTCAACGGCTTAATCGAAAAGTCTCCGCACGAAAACGTCTTCATCTCTCCGCTTTCCATTTCGATGGCTTTGCAGATGTGCTATTCCGGCGCGGACGGCGAAACCAAAGCTCAGATAGCGGATGTAATGGAAATCGCCGGAATGCCGGTCGAAGCGGTAAATCAAGGCAACCACCAGATTATCGAATATCTCACTCGCGGTGAGGACGTTCAGCTGGAAATCGCGAATTCACTCTGGGCGAAAGAAAGTATCCCCTTCCACAATGAATATATCGATGCGCTGGAAAAATATTACGGTGCAGTCGCTTACGAAAGGGATTTCGGCGATCCGTCCGTTGTAGAGGAAATTAACACCTGGGTTGCGGAACAAACGCACGATAAAATAACGCAAATTATCCAGCACCTTGATCCACTTGCGATTCTCGTTTTACTGAATGCGGTATATTTCAAGGGTGCATGGTTTGATCAGTTCAATGAGAACATCACCGAGAAGGCGGATTTCAATCTTCACGATGGCACAGTGCAAAAAGTAAATATGATGTTCAAGCGCGACGATTATTCCTACCTTGAGACAAAAGAATTTCAGGCGGTGAAGTTGCCCTACAAAGACCGCCGCTTCGAGATGGTGGTTTTCCTGCCATCCGAAGGCGCCGACCTTAACGATTTTTTAAAGGACAAGGACGCCGACTGGTGGTCGAACCGTATGTCCCAATTTCGAGAACGCGAGGGCAACCTTTATCTGCCTCGTTTCAAGGTCGAATACGAAATAGGATTGAACGATCCGCTCATCGCGATGGGCATGGCGGACGCATTCACCGCCGCGGACGCGGATTTCACAAAGATGACGCCATTCCAGCCGGCGTGGATTAGCAGAGTAATTCACAAGACATACATAGAAGTAGATGAAGAGGGCACCGAGGCCGCCGCAGTTACGGCAGTTGTAAAGGTAGGATCGGCCGCCCCGGAACCGAACCCGCCGGAACCGTTCACCATGCGTGTTGATAGGCCATTCTTCTGCGCGATAATTGAAAAGAATTCCAATGCCCTGCTGTTCATGGGCGCTATATTCAAATCAGACTGAAAGGCTGTTATGAACTTCGAAAAGGTAGAAGGCGAAGACAAAGGCAAAGTTACATTGTTCGCGCTTAGCACGTGTATCTGGTGCAGGAAAACGCGCAAGCTTCTCGAGGACATGGGCGTCGAATTCGAATATATCTACGTCGATTTACTTGAAGGCGACGAGAAGGAGGCCGCCATCGACGCAATCGAGAAACATAACCCAAGAGTCTCATTCCCGACCGTGGTTATCGACAGCAACGTCGTAATAGGATTCAAGGAAGATAAAATCAAGGAGCTTCTTGAATAATGGAAATCACAATAGAAGCCATCGAGAGGAAATACGAACAACTGAAACGAGAAGCCGAGGAGAGCGGTTACAACCTCAACCCCGACGTGAAATTCACAAAAGGACTGGTCGAGGGGATACTCACGAATATAGACCGCTACGGTTACGCGTCTTGCCCCTGCCGCCTTGCCTCTGGTAAAAAAGAGGATGACCTGGATATAATATGCCCCTGTGACTATCGCGACCCCGATTTAGTTGATTACGGCACTTGCTATTGCGCCCTCTATGTTTCCGAAGAAGTCCTCAAGGGAGAACGCGAACTGCAGTCGATTCCGGAAAGAAGACCGCCCCGGCCCGAACGTAAAAAACAACAGAAACAGGAAATATCAAGCGAAATACAAGGCCCCGATTTGAAATATCCGATCTGGCGGTGCAAAGTCTGCGGCTATCTCTGCGCGCGGGATAATCCGCCCAACAAGTGCCCGATATGCAAGGTGGACGGGGAGAGATTCGAACGCCTTCCTTAGTTAGGTAATATTCCCCAGTTTTTATCGATAATTATGGGGATTATAGCCGCAATATTACGCCCGAAAATACCATAAAACATTACTATGCATTCGATTAACCCGATGGCACATATTGTGCGACACATAATAACGGCGTAATACGTCTGTTTTAAGTTCGTTCATAAAACGAAATTTGAAATTATCATTTAAGGAAATATTTGGCTTGTAAAAAGAAAAATAATACTTAATATTATATAGGTTGAGGATTTTATTTACCTCGCCCCTATATGGAGGCAAAAATGAATAAATCGACAAATTTTAAGTTAGCAATTGTAATCGGCCTGGTTATGTGCCTTGCTCTATTCGGCCAATATCGAATGGAACGAAGTTCCTTTTCTCCGGGAACCGCAAAGGCCGGCGGAAGTTACGAGATGAAAGAGGCCGCCGCTGGTCAGAACGTTTCCAAAATCACGTGGTATGAATCCGGCGCGGATTCGTTCTATATCTGGCAGGGCTTCGTTCAGTTACACAGTATACCGGTTATCTTTTCAGCTACGGCTTGCGATACTTACCCCGATCCCGGTTTTTGGAATTTCGTTGACCTTAGCGCTACCAACCCCACGCACGTTAGATACAAATCCTATAGCAACCTCAGCGGAGGCGCATGGAAAACCAGCGTTAACGATATTTATGGCGACGTAACCGGAACGATGGATACGCTGTGGATGGATGAGTATTCCGAATGGGAATACCAGCTCAACAGCGATGCAAGTGAAACTCCCCCATATGATTACACGAGATGGCAGGCCAAGACCTCCGATAGCGAGTTCACCGACACGGTTACCTTTACCGAATGGTTGGACACGATGTCGCAGACGTATTTCCAGCAGTATCGAGCTCAAATCGACGTCGTTTACGAGCCTTCCGGGACGCACGGGGGGATAGTTGACCTGGTCAACTGGTATCAATTTGGCAACGACGTTTCGGGCACAGCCGACGGAACGAATCTGGACGAGTTCGACGACTGGCTTGTCGTAACCGGTCCCCAATGGGCTGATGCCGGCAGTCATCTCGAATTCCCCGAACACACCACCGGCGGTGCGGAAGACTGGTATACGGTTAACCTTCGCGATTGGGAAAAACTGGACAAAGACCTCGACAATCAGATAATTTACGGCCAGCCGATTCCCGCAACGATGGAAGCCAGCCTGGTGGCCTGGCGCGGCTATGTCTTGATGGGCGTGCCTTTATATCCCGTCGAGGACACGGTCGATTACAGGACGCAATACACAACAAGATACGGCGGAGAACCACCCTGTTGGCCGCCTACGACTCGAGCTGATCAGGATGTAGTCCTATATGACGATTTCTTCCAGACATGCGAAACCCCGGACGGCGGATGGCCTGATAAATACGATGAGTGGTGGCAAGTCAGCAGATTCTATCCCCCATATAACGCATATATGATCTATGACGGCCCCTGCGATCCGCCTATGGTAAGTCCTTTCGACCCGGGACTGGGTTATTGGCTGGTGCAGGATCATTGCGATTCCGTCGAGATCGACGTCAGAGGAATCAAACCGAATCCCAACGACTGGATGGAAATCCCGCTCGCAAAATGGGATACCGATCCGGTGCATAGCGGGATGTTCTATAACATGTGCGCTAATCCATTCTATAAAGATATCGGTGGCGGCGACGTGTTCGACGTTTTATGGCATTATTCCGAGATAGACCGTTATAACGGCGGTTCTCTGGTGGAAACCAGAACCGTAGAAAACGCCGTTTCTGCAGGATGGATAGACGCCGCAATCCAGCTCTGGGACGGCTCAGGATATTTTGCGGTGTCGTGTCTCGTCGGGGAACCCAACTACGGGAGAGCCTTCAGGAACTGGGAGGGTTTCTGGCTTAAAACCAACAGCACTCTTCCCGATCCCGACAACGATTCTCTCGTCTTGCGGATGAGCACCACCGACGGCCCCGGCTCCCGCCGCTCCAGGCCGCAACCGGAACCCGATTTAATCGCGAGCTGGAAAGTGAAAATCGGCCTGTTCTCCGAAGAGGCCGGCCAATGGGACGCCCATAATATATTTGGATTCAAGGAATACGTCGATGAGTCCGACGCTCAGAACCGTATGTTCATCGAGGAACTGCCCGATGTCTGTTATCCCGAACCGGTTATGAGATTTTATTTAGTCGATGAGTCCGACACGCGCTATTGCCAATTCTACGACGGTGACAGGACGACCGAAACGATTTATAACTGCGTTCTCGACTGCAGAAGCGTGAAAGACCAGAAAGTCGCGGTGCGATGGCAGATAGAGAATTTGCCCGATGGTTTCACCATGTTCTTCGAGGATCCGGAACACGGCGGTTTCGTAGATATGACCGAACTCGACGAATATACCTTCATCAGCGACGGCGAGATTTATAAAGCGCGAGTTATCGTTACCGCGCCTCTCAGCTGGGTGGCCAGGGAAGTCGCGGACGTAACTGACCTGCCGAGGGAATTCTTCCTGAAGGGCCCGACCCCGAATCCGTTCAACGCAGTTTGCCGTATCGACTTCGGTATCCCGGAAACCGAAACCGGGCCGGTAAGAATCGAGGTGTTCGATATCACCGGCCGCAAGATCAGAATGCTCATGGACGCCGATCTCGACGCGGGTTATTACGATGTAACGTGGCAGGGCGTGGACAATTCGGGTAGCGAAGTAGCGAGCGGAAATTATTTCGTTAGGTTTACCAGTCCGCATCGCGATGAAACTCGCAAAATAAGCTTGATCAAGTAACACAACCCCCAGAGTGTTACTTCTCGAGGGCGGCCAATTCGGTCGCCCTTACTTTTTTCTAAAAATAAAGCGTTTTTATGCTTGCATCTCCTGCCAATGCCTATTATACTTACATACCGACCGGTCGGTATGTGATTTTAGTGAGGAAGGGAATATGGTTAGTGAAGAGGAAAAACAGGAAAAACGTCGTAGAATTATCGAGGCGGCTTCGGATTGTATCGCGGAAAAAGGTTATCATGCCACAAGACTCAACGACATAGCCGCCGCCGCGGGTATGACCAAGGGCGGAGTCTATTGGTATTTCGATTCCAAACGTGCGATTTTTATGACCATTCTCGACAATATGATTATCACAAATCGGGAGATATGGGATGAAATCGACCACCTGAGCGAGAAACTTGCCCCAAGAGAGCTTCTTCGGGAGGGCGGGAGAATATTTATTCGAAAACTTACCGAGGACAGAAAACTTCAGCGCCTTTATAACGAAATCCGCACCGAAGCTATGAAGGATCCCGAAGTAAGGGCGAAACTTTTCGAACGAATCTCGATGGGCGTGGATTTCATTAAAAAATATTTTTCTGACGCTCTGGAAAAGGGCGCGGTTAAGGCCAGAAATACCAAATATCTGAGCCTTTGTATCGTAACTATGATAATGGGACTGGCAAACGCCAACTGGATGACTGGCCGCAAGATAAACCCCGACATCTACTGGGACGAATTCGTTGACGATCTGTTCGACGGCGTCGGAGCAGGTTAACACAATCCGGGACATGCGCAGAATATTGCAAATAAGCCTTTTCTTAGCATCGTTAGCCGGGATAGCCATCGGCGGCGATATTCTGGACGAATACGTAAGAATCGGTCTGGAAAACAACCTTTCTATAAAGCAGAGGGAGATCGATTACCGTAAGAGTATAGCCGATCTCCGGAAAGCACGTGGAATGTTCATGCCCGGCGTTACCCTGTCTTCAAGATACACTCGCGCCGACGGCGGACGCACCTTCGACGTCCCCATAGGCGACCTGATGAATCCGGTTTACGAGACATTGAACGAAATCCTCGCCTGGGGAGGATACGACCCGAAATTTCCCGCGAATCTGGAGAACGAGAGCTACCCGATCCTCCCCGAAGAAGAACAGGAGACGAAAGTCAGGGTGGTGCAACCGCTGTTCAAACCGGAAATTCTTTTCAATTATAATATCCAGTCCAATATGCGGCTAATTTCCAAAATGGAACACGATATTTACTCGCGTGAACTGGAATTGGAAATACGACGCGTATATTTCAACTATCTAAAGGCGCTGAGAGGCGTGAATATCTATCGCAAATATCTTGAACTTACCGGGGAAAATCTCCGCGTAAGCCGAAGCCTGTTCGATAACGGCAAAGTAACTCAGGAAGCGGTTTATCGGGCGGAGGCGAGGATGGCGCAACTCGAAGGCGAACTTGCGGCCGCCGAGAAGGACAGCACGATGTCAGCAGTGTTCTTCAATTATCTTCTGGGCAGGGATAGCGAGGCCGAAATCGACATCGAAGATGAAGATTACAGCGCTACCCCAATTTCGCAGGAGACCGCCGAGTCGTTGGCGCTTGCGAACCGCGAGGAGATTATAGCGATTGATTGCGGGCTTCGCGCGGCGAAAAACTATTCGCGGATCGGCAGGTCAGCATTCATACCCGGACTGGTGGGCGTTTTCGACTACGGATTTCAGGGAGAAAACTTCGATTTCGACGGTGAGCACGATTTCTGGACGGCCTCGCTACTTCTGGAATGGAACCTTTTCCGCGGCGGGCAGGATTGGTATTCGGCCAAGTCCGGCGAATTGGAATACGACAGACTGGAAATCGCAAGGCGCGAACTGATAGAACAAATCAAACTCCAGGCGCGAGACGCGAGGGAGGCGGTAATCGTAGCTGAGAAACTGACCGAATCGGCCACTGCGGAAGTCCGCTCGGCGCGCGCCGTTTTCGATATCGTCGAAAAAAAATATGCCAACGGCATGGCGAATCAAATCGAATACATGGAGGCGCAAACAAACCTTAACGAGGCCGAAATGCGAGAAAACATCGTCAACTATGAACTTCGTATTCGTCTCGCGGAACTGAATCGTGCGATTGCGCTCGATAAAATCGCAATAAGCAAAGACTGACCGGAGGAGTGATGTTCGAGAAGAAGATCTTTTTCATAGTTCTTACATTGATTTCCATATCGTTGTTTTCCTGCGACGGTATCCACCAGCGGGAGGGGGAAGAACGCGCGGTGCCGGTGAAAATCGTGCACGCGACCGAGGACAGCGTGACCGCGTCCATCAGATGCGCCGGGCAGGTTTCCGTGGGCGAGATAACGAAATTGTCCTTCAAGACCGGCGGAATAATATCGAATATCCCGGTCGATGAGGGCGACAGGGTAACAAAAGGACAGCTTCTCGCAAGGCTCGACCCGTCAGAAATCCAGGCACGGGTTAACCAGGCGAAGGTTGCGATGGAGAAGGCTCAACGCGATTACGAACGCGCACTCAACCTCTACGACGACGATGTAGCGACGCTGGAACAACTACAGAACGCGCAATCGGCTTACGAATTCGCCGAACAGGATTACCGGGTTGCCAGTTTTAATCTCAGGCATTCGGAAATCAGGGCACCTTCTGAAGGATCTATACTGAAGCGCCTGGCCGAGGAGCGCGAACTTATCGGGCAGGGAATGCCGGTTTTCGTTTTCGGTTCCAGCGAGAAAAACTGGGTGGTGCGGTGCGGCGTGGTTGACAGGGATATCGTGCGAATCGAAGCTGGAGATTCCGCGTCCATCGAAATAGACGCTTACCCCGGAGAAGCCCTTACAGGCTACGTCACGGAAGTCGGCGAAGCGCCCGACCCCAATTCCGGAATATACGAGATAGGAATAATCCTCGACGAGACTGAATTGAAGCTTGTTACCGGTTTAATTGCGGAGGTTCGCATATTCCCGCGTAAAAGGGAACCGATGAAACTCATCCCTATCGATGCGCTGGTCAGAATCGAAGGCGACGCGGGATTGATTTTCGTGCCGGATATGACGACTTCGACCGCAGTAAAAATCGGCGTCGAGGTGAAGGAAATCATCGGCGAGAAGGTCGCGCTCGAATCGGGATTGGACGGTGTCGATAGGGTAATAACTGACGGCGCGGGCTATCTTACCGATGGCGCTAAAATCCGCGTAATCGAATAAAAAGATAAATGAAACCCATACTCAAATTCGCGGTAAACAACCACCGATTGACCCTGATAGTCGTTCTCGGTCTCGTGCTTTACGGTATTTTCTCTTCGTGGAACATGCCAAAGGCGGAAAATCCCGCGATACAGCCGCCGGGAGCGTCAGTCATAATAACATATCCGGGGGCTTCGCCGGTCGATATCGAGGAACTCATCGTAAAACCAATAGAAGACGCCATAAATGGCGTGGGCGACCTGCAAAGAATAGTATCCGCCAGCGGCAACGGTTACGCTGTAGTCGGCGCGCAATTCAAGATGAACGTCTCCGCGGACGAAAAATACCGCGAGATGACGGAAAAGGTCAACGCGATTCGGTCGGAACTCCCGGAGGATATAGCCTCGTTCGAGATATATAAATGGTCTGTTGACGACGTCAGGATAATCGAATTCGCCCTCGTATCCGAAACGGCGTCCTATGTCGAGCTTAAACGCCAACTGGAAAAACTCGAAGACGAAGTCCGAAAGATAGACTACGTCGCCAACACCGAAATCGTCGCCTGCCCAAAAAGAGAGATTCGAGTATCCATCGACCTGGACAAGATGTCGCGAATGAATATTCCGCTGGACAGGGTCGTCGGCGTTATCCGGGCGAATAATATGAACATCCCCGCCGGCAAACTGGATATCGGCAAGAAGAGTTTCAACATCACCACCAGCGGCTCTTTCGGTTCGATAGACGAGCTTACAAATACCGTCATCCCCCTCGGCAACGGTCAGATTATTTATCTCGACGATATTGCTGTTATAGAGTATCGCTACGAGGACACCGGTCATACTGCTAATTTCAACGGAGCGCGGGCAATTATCCTTACCGCGACCCAGCAACCCGGCACGAACATCTTCGATGTCAAGAGGGAATTGGACGATATCGTGCGCGTTTTCAGGGCGAATCTGCCTGATGAAATGTCGCTGGAAATCGCCTTCGATCAGGGCGACAGCGTCCGCGATTTCATACTGGGTTTCCTGATGAACCTTATCGAGGGCGTGATTTTAGTCGGGCTGATAACCTGGCTGGGCATCGGAAATCGGCCCTCCGCGGTGGCTATGATAAGCATACCCTCGTCGATAATAATCGCGATGGGGTTCGTGAACCTCGCTGGATTTGGAGTCCAGCAGATTCAGATAGCCGGGTTGGTCGTGGCGCTGGGATTGATCGTGGATAACGCTATCGTGGTTACACAGAACATAAATCGTATTATCGCGGACGGAGACCCGGCGAAAGAAGCCGCGGTCTCCGCCACCGCGGAGGTCGGCCCGTCGATAGCGAGCGGCACGATTACCACCTGTCTCGCATTCTTACCAATAATCCTCATGTCGGACATGTCCGGGGATTTCATTCGCAGTATGCCCGTTACCGTCATCTTCACGCTTCTCGCGTCGCTATTTTTGGCGATGTCGCTGGTGCCTTATCTCTCCAGCAGATGGTTCAGACCCGAATCGGCGAGGAAAAAGGGGATTATCCAGAGGGCGCTGGATAATTTCATCCAGAAAAGATATCGCCGTGCAATCGGATTCGTCTTGAGGCGTCCGTGGTTTGCGCTGGGTATCTCTCTGCTACTTCTACTGGCCGTGCTTCCGCTGGCTTATATAATGGGGACGAGCCTATTCCCGAAAGCGGGGAAACCTCAATTTTTTATAAACGTCGAAACCCCTGAGGGCGCTAACCGCCAGGCCACGGCTATGGCCGTCGCGCACGCAGAGAGCCTTCTCGCGGAAAAGGACTACATCGAACATTACGTGGCGAATATAGGAGGGCACAATCCGCGAATATATTACAACGCATTCCCGAAACAGGCCAGGCCGAATATCGGGCAGATTCTGGTCGAGGTGAAGCCGCTCCGAAAGAGGGACATACCCACCTTCGTGTCGGAACTTCGGGATGAACTGGAGAATTATCCCGGCGCAAACATTGATGTAAAGGAGCTGGAACAGGGTTATCCCAACGACGCGCCAATTGCCATCCACATAATCGGCAAGAATCTGGATGAGCTTAAGAGAATATCGGCATTTGCCGAAGAGGTTTTCAATAGCACCGCCGGCGTCGTCAACGTGAGAAATCCCCTGGAAGCCTCGCGGACGGATTTGAAGGTGAAGATCAACAGCGAAAAGGCGGCTATGCTCGGCCTGACGCTTGCGGATATAGATAAGGCGGTGCGATTCAGTATGGCCGGCATTCGTGCGACAAGCCTGCAGGACGACGAGGGCAACCGCTTCGACGTCGTGGTTCGCCTGCCAGTGGATGATTCTCCGACAATGGAAGATTTCGACAGGATATACGTTACCAATTCCGCGGGGACGCAGGTTCCCTTATCGCAACTGGCGTCGATAAAATTCCAATCTTCCCCCTACGTCATCGATCATTACGATCTCAACCGGAGCAACACAATTACAGCGGACGTCGCGACGGGATACAATGTTAATCGCGCCACCGACGAGATAATCGAACGGTTCGAGGAATACGATTGGCCGGAGGGTTATTATTATCGTATTGGCGGGGAACGGGAATCTCAGAACAAGGCCTTCGGCGGGCTTGGTCGATCCTTCGCGATAGCTATCGTGGCGATATTCGCCGTTCTGGTTTATCAGTTCAAATCCTTCCGCCAGCCTTTCATAATCTTCTCGTCGATTCCGCTGGCGATAATCGGGTCGATTATAGCTTTGTTTTTGAGCGGCAACGACATTTCCTTCACAGCAATGGTCGGTCTTACCAGTCTGGCCGGAATAGTAATCAACAACGCGATTATCCTGGTAGATTTCGCCAACCGGCGGATTGACGGGGGTGAGAGTATCGAGGAGGCCCTAATCTCCGCCGGGGAAATTCGGTTCGTGCCGATTGTCCTGACCGCCGCCACCACAATCGGCGGGTTACTCCCCCTCACCCTTTTCGGTGGATCGATGTGGAACCCCATGGGCTGGGCGATAATCGGCGGGCTGACAACATCTACGGCGCTAACTCTGCTGGTCGTCCCGGTGCTTTATAAACTCCTTACCAACGAGGGCGCGAAAATAATACAGGGTGAAAAGGCTTATCGATAGGGTTCAGCGCGCGAATTCGCGGCGTCGTTTTGCGGCGCGAAAAATAATCTTAAAAAAACTCCATTTTTTTGTTGTTTTATGTTCTTTCACACATTATGTTAGTATCCATGTTCGCCGGGCTTCTTTGCCAGTGGTTTCGGCGATGTATGTGAATAAACCGTCCGCAGGATGAGTCGTCATCCCTTGCGGTGGTTATCGTTCATTACTTAATAAACGCCTTGACAAAGCGTGATTAGGTAAGTAATTTTGGAATAATGATAAGGTTTTACTTAGAAACAACAAGGAGGACTCGATGAGTAAGAAAGCTTTGATCATTCTGGGACTAATGGCTTTCGCCGTGGTTATTTATGCTCAAACTGAGGTTACGCTCTTAGCTACTCAGGATTTCGAAGGCGCATGGATACCCGCCGGCTGGACCCAGAACCCACCTTACACTGACGCCAACGACTGGCATCAGCAGGCATTCCCTGGCGCGGCGGGAACGCAGAGCGCGTATTGCAGTTTCGAATTGGACAACGACGATACGCTCTTTACGCCGGTTTTCGACTGTTCGGGGGATACTTACGATTCGGTTATTGTGGACTTCGATGAAGACTACATGCTCGACCTCTCCTACGGGGCTGACGAGGCAAAAATCTACGTCAGCACTGACGGCGGAGCGAGCTGGAATCTTGCATATTCCTACGGTCGAACGGAATACCTGGATTATCATCGCAGGTTGAATATCGTAGGAATAACCGGAACAAGCTCGACATGTATGGTCGCCTTCCATTATGATTGCGACTACGATTACCACTGGGCAATAGACAACGTAACAATTTACGGCTACGAGCCCGTTCCAGAGCCCAGCGCACCTGGTTTCACCTACACCTGCACACCAACTCTGCCCTCAGGAACCACTGATTACACTTTCGCCGTAACGATTAGCGACATCACGGGTGTGGATCCAGCTACGGCATATTTCTGCTACTCTATTAACGGCGGGGCGGAAACTTGCGATCTTCTTACGTATATCACGGGAGATCCCGATGGAACAGGCGATTACGAATACAACCTTGGCGGCCTCGCCGACTGGGATGTAATCGATTATTACTTCATCGCAACGGATACTTACGCCCCGGCCACCGCGGGCACTTCGTCAACATGTCAGACTGCAATCGAAGGCCTATACTACGTTTACGAGGATGGCACCGGTTTCCCGATGAGTCCAGACCCCACATGGGTCGATCACACGACTGGCGGAGCAGAGTATGTAGTCATGGAAGACGACGATATGTATGGATACTTCGAACCATTGGCTTTTCCGATTACTTACTGGGGAGTTCCCTGCGAAACTCTTTGGGTAGCTTGTAATGGTTGGATGTCTCTAAGCGCTTCGGATCCCGGTGGTGGCGCATATTGGACACCGGATCCAATCCCTTCCGCCAGCTTGCCTAACGCGCTTCTTGCCTGGTTCTGGACTGACCTGGACGGCGGCAACGGCGGCAGTGAATTCTGGAAAACGGAAGACCCGGGCGGAGAATGGACAATGATAACTTACCTGAACTGGCAACTATTCCCATCCAGCACTCCGTTCAGCGTTCAGATACAGATATGGGAGCCATCCGCAATACCCACACCGGGCGATAATAGTGTCATCGACGTTCGCTGGAATACTCTACCAACGGATCTCAGCGGCGGCACAATTGGAATCGAGAATTTCGACGGTTCAAACGGCCTCGCTTACTGGGAAGGCGGAGCTGTTGGCGATCCCGATTATCTCGGACTTACCTCGCCCACTCGCACGATTCGTTTCTGCACCGTTCCACCGCCCTCGGGCGATATTTACGGTTTAGTTGACCTGGTCGGTCGCGCGGACGATTCCGGCGCGGAAGTCGGCGTGGTTGGTTATCCTTCGTATATCGACACAACCGATGCTTCCGGATACTATCACATCTACAACGTTCCTCCGGGAGCCTGGGATGTCTATTGCTGGCACCCCGTTTTCTATCCCGAAACGGTTTACAGCGTTATAGTGATCGATGGCGATTCGACGGAAGTTAATTTCACACTCGATCCCGTTCCCATCGGTTACATCAGGGGTTATGCTGATCTCACAGATACACCGCCACTTGGCGACGCAGGAATAAATATCGGCGAAGTTTCCACCGGACTTTCAACTACGACAGACGGAGCCGGTTACTTCTTCTTCGACGGTATAACTGCCGGTAACGTTCAGATTACCGCAACGTATCCCGCTTATTTCATGGATTACACGATGGTTCTAACCCTTGCCGTTGGAGAAACCCTGGACATCGATACGCTCTTCCTCGACCCAGCCGATTACTGGTATGAAGATTTCGAAAGCGATGACGGCGGCGGCGTTGCAGGCGGAGGCACGATGTGGGAATGGGGAAGCCCTACCTACGGCCCCTCCGCGGCATACAGCGGCGTAAACTGCTGGGCTACATTGCTGGACGGCGAATACGACGTTACATATGCCGGCATATATACTCTCGACGTTCCCGTCCCGTCTTTTACCCCTGCTCCCGGCGACAGCTTCAAATATTGGCAATGGATTGAGACGGAAGAATATAGTGGATTGATGCAAGACGGCGGCAATATCCAGATATCGAGCGACGGCGGTGGTTCATGGACACCGATTACCGATCCAGTTCCCCCTTATACCGATATTATCGACGACACATGGGGTAACCCGATGGGGACTGAATGGGGTTATGGACGCACTCTTACCTCATGGCATCTGGTCAGCGTAGATCTCAGTGCTTTCCCCGTTGTAACGGATATCCGCTTGAGATTTGGAACTGACGGATGGTATTCCGACGATGCCGGATGGTATGTCGATGACATGCAGATTGGCGATGTGCCACGGTATGTCGGAGCACTCGAAGGATATGTTTATAATTGCAACACATACGCAACAATAGGCGGCGCTACAGTTTACGCCGACGGTTTCACGACCGTTTCCGATCCTTCGGGCTACTTCTTCATCGACAGCATTCCTTACGGAACCATCGATCTCGCGGCCGTTCTCGAAGGTTACTTCCCGGGTTATACATTCGACATCACCGTATTTATCGGCGATACCGTCATGGCTCTCGTTTGCATGGAACCGATGAACTTCGATTCCATCAACGGTCAACTCGCTTATGGCGAGGACGATTCGGTTTACTTCGAGATATGCAACCCGACCGACGATACTATCTGGTTCAACTGGGCGGCGTTGCCTTACGACCTCAGCGATTATCTCGTTAGAGACGGCGGTGTTGTAACCGATGGTATCGATCACCATCCGAGTGACCAAAATGCGACCTCGATTATACCTGTAGGTGCAATAAAAGATCCTTCTTCATCGACAAGAGCATTGGGTGATTTATGGAGAAGCTACGATGTAAGTGCATATCATGGGACTGCTTGGGGTCTTGGTATAAGTCCAACACAATTCTGGGTTAGTGATGCTGGAGTTTATCTCTACGATCATGTATATACTAATCCGGCGGGCACTCATCTCGGTTTCTACGATGTTACCGGAATCGGTGGATCCGTCTGGATGGGTGATTTGTGTTATGATTCTAATCACGATTACTTCTGGCAGGTTGCGGTTGGTGGATCTAATTTAATCTATGCTTTCGATCCAGTAACCGGTGCACTCGTTGACTCTCTTCCTGATCCTGCGATGGCCTGGGCGTGGACATCGGCCAGAGGAGTTGGATACGATGCCGAGCGCGACGTATTCTATATCGGCGGTTGGAACTACTACTTACTCTATGGATATGATGTGGTCTACGAGGTAGCAGGTCTCACGTGGCCGAATCCCGGAGTTACAATGGGATATGTTACGGCGGATTATTGCGCGGGAGTTGCATGGCATCCTTATAGAGAGACTATATTCTATGTAGATGCTCTAATGAGTGTTATCTATGAAGTTGATCCTGCAACCGATGTAGTAATTAGCACTATCCCGGCTCCTCCTTCTGCAGGAGAAATTAGCGGTTTAGAGATAGACGAATTTGGTCAGATATGGACAGTGGATCAAACTAATAATGTAGTCTATGTCCTCGAAGGCCCGATTGTCGGCATGTTCGTCGATCCGGATACCTTTATTGCTCCGGGCGAGTGCTTCACCTTCGCGCTCATAAACCCCGCATGGGAAACCCCGGTCGGCGATTACTGCTTCGATATTAATTACATGTATACCGATGGTAATTACGAAATATTTGGAGTAATGCCGACCTGCGTGCAGGTTCAGCCGAGAGCATACAAGGGCTGGGAACTCATCACCGTTCCTATCATGGCCACCCCGAACGATCCGGCAATCCAGTTCGCGGATGATATCGTTCCGTTCAATGTCGATCCTTCGACATCGAACCTTTACGGCTATAACCAGGATGCGGGTATCCTCGAACTGCCCGGCGGTTTCGTTCGCGGCAAGGGTTATTACCTGAAGACCTGGCTGGATTACACTTACTGGGACGTTTACGGCGACGCTTACCCGGCGGGCGACTTCACATACACGATGTATTATCCTGAAGATAGCCCGAACTGGGGCTGGTGGCTCGTGGGTAACCCGTTCAACAGGCGTGTCGATTGGGACGCTGTCTATGCCTTCAACCCGTTCACCTACATGGAACCGGAATACTGGATCTGGAGTGAACAGGACGGCTGGACATGGTATAGCCCGATAGTCGGCGGCGGCGGTGAAGACCAGTATATCGACCCATGGCGCGGATACTTCGTTTACGTCCGTAGCGGTTGCCCGACCACGTGGGTCAACCTGACTTACCCCGAAGATGGCACTATGGAAACCTTCCTCGCGAAGAAATCCGGAGTCGCCAAGGGCGCGAAGGTCAAGACGGCCAATCCCGCCGAGTTCGCTCTGAGAATGTCCGTCTCCGCGATCGATGACGGCGATATGAGACTAGACAAATACAACTTCATCAGCGTCAACGAAGAAGCTACCGACGAACTCGACATCTACGACATTCGCGAACCGAACGTCCCGATGCCGACCGGCGGAATCAACGCCTTCTTCGCCGAGGGCGGACTGCGCTATGCGATGTCCACCAGACAGAACTTCAGCGACATCACCAAGAGCTGGACGTTCAAAGTGCAGGACCTTCCCGCAGGAATGGACGTTACCATATCCTGGCCGCGCGACCGCGTCCCGACACCGGAAGACGCTTCGATAGGCGTGGATAATATGGACGAACGCTGGACTCTCACGCTCGTCGATAACGCAACAGGCGAAACTATCGACATGCGCGAGGTTTACTCCTACGAGTTCACCTCGACCACCAGCCCGAGAGTGTTCACGATCATCCTCGGCGATGACGTCCTGGGTATCGATAATCAAGAACTCCCGGACGAATACTCGCTCGGCGCAAATGTCCCGAACCCGTTCAACGCAACGACTTCCTTCGAGGTGGCGTTGCCGAACGACAGCGATGTCAAGATCGAGGTCTTCGACATGCTGGGACGCAAGGTCAATACGTTGGTCGACGGCGAGATGAAGGGCGGCTATCACCGCATTATCTGGGACGGCGTGGACAAGGCCGGACGCGAAGTCGCAAGTGGTATTTACCTCTACCGCGTGCAAGCGGGCGATTTCAACGAGACGAAGAAAATGACGTTAATTAAATAAAACAAAGGAGGACCAGAAATGAAAAAACTAATGGCTCTTCTACCTGTTCTTGCGACGACTTCGATTTTCGCACAGGGACCGCCGGCCGAAAGCGTTCCGGTAGGTATCGTTGCGATTCCCGTTATCGCCGTAGGTGCAGTCGGATACGGAATCTACAAGATCGCCAAAAAGAAGAAATAGGCAGTCTGTAGAATAAATCCAACGAGGCCGGAGTTTAACCGCTCCGGCCTTTTTGTTTTATGATTGATGATTGGCCAGATAACCAACCGATTACTAATAGTTGGGGCGTCTCGCCCGAATTTTACTTGGTCAATCCCTAAAATATAGCTCCGTTTCTTGTTCGATAATCGCCCCTTGCCCCTCGAATAGGTCTTCATACCATTTTATTCTTCCCCAAAATCAAAATTTAACTGCTGGACATCAAAAAAGAAGCCCTCCCGAGGCCTCCGCCCGAACTCCAGACACCTCCGCCCGAAACCGAGAGGCCTCCGCCCCGGCTCAACCACGGGGTTTTGAAGAATTTTAGGTGATATACCCTAATGATCACTGATAACAGGGGCGTCCCGCCCGGTTATATGCATCTGCAATTGCCCTTCTAAAGCGCGCAATTGGCCTTCTAAAGGCCGCATTGTTATTTCTAAAAGGCTCGGTCAACATTTTAAAGGCCCCACTCGGCCTTCTAAAGACCGCAATTGGCTTTCTAAAAAACGCAATTGCATTTCTAAACCCCATATCAGGTCTTCTTAATGTAGCGAAAGGTCTTCTAAACCTTTCAATCGTCCTGATAATCGATGGGTTCTCCAACGGATTTCAATTTATGATTGGTAATGCGTTACTTTTTCTCAATTTAAAGACCGAGATGTTTCACGAGGTTTATGCGTTCAAGATTTTTGTGTGGGGGAGGGCCTATGTGCCCTCCGGTTTTCGAGTTAGCTGGACGGGAAATCCGTCCCCTACTTAAGATACACGATTCGTTTCGACGTGACATTCCCGTTCCCGAACCGCGCCCGCGCCAGATAAACTCCGGAACCGAGGGAGTGGCCGGGACGCCAGATGAATTCCGCATTCCGTAGGGGCGTGGTCTCAGACCCGCCCGTTTGTGCCGTGATAGACGAGCGGGAGGGTTTCAAACCCTCCCCTACGGGCAATTGGGCGATTCTCCGCCCATTCACGTCGAACACCTCCACCTCCGCGCCCGCCGGTGCGGCGATGGTTACCGCCGAATTGAAGGGGTTCGGGTAGGCGGAAATGGCGAAATCCCGTGGCAGAAGGGCGGTTTCGCCGATGGTTGAGACGTCGATTATCGTGAAGGGAGTGTCGTTGGTGTCGGAGATTCTGCGAAGGCCGTATTCTGAGATGCGAATGTAACAGTCGTGGGAGGTGGTGTCCATGTCCGGGATCGCCCAGATGTAGAGGCCGGAATTGCCGGTGGAGTCTTCGATCGTCTCCCAGTGGCCGTCCGCGCCGTGGATCGAATATTCTATCGACACCGCCGGGATGTCCGGGGTGCCCTCGCGAGTCCATGTGATCACCTGACTGGAGCCATCGTTTATCGTCTCGCCGCCGGATGGCATGGTTATAGAGATAGCGGGCGGGTTCGCGCGGTAGTATCGTAGATTATACAGGAAGGACACAGTTTCCGAGAGTTGCGACACGCGCAGATAATATGTTCCGGTGGTTTCGGGGAAGAAGGTCATGTTGAAATTGCTCCCCGCGCCGCCGTCGTTGTCGGACATGATCGGCTCGCCGCCGCAATCGGCGTATATTTCGCCGTAGCTGTCTGTCAGGCCAGAGGTCGAGAAGGCGTAGGTTGATTCGGCGGTGGCAGGGAAAACGAACCAGTCTTCGTCGCCGGGTGAAAGCTCATCGCTGTGCACGCTCTGGTCATCATCGACCACGATTTCAATCGCTTCCGCGCAAACATCCGGGCAGTCGGCGCGGTGAGGCGGCTCGATATTGACTATCGCCCAACGAATGATGTCGAAGGGCGCGGGGATGCCTTCCGGCAAAGCATACCATCCGTCGGAAACGCCTCCCCAACCGTAATTCAGGTGATACTCGTCGGTCTCCATCCAGCCGTCGCAAACGATGGCGTGGCCGCTTGTGTCGGGCGGGTCGTAGTAGAAAATCCCCAGCTGGGCGGGGCGCGCGGTCATCATGTTTGCGGTCAGGGTGTCGTAAAATTCCGGCATTTCCGGCGGATCCACCTTCTCCGCCCGCAGATAGCCCCATTTGTTCGTGAAGGAGGAATCGTGGAACCACGCGATAGTGCCCTCGGAGCCGTAAATCGAGTAGATGGATACTCCGCAAGCCCAGCTCAAACCCGCTTTAGTTTCAGCGTCGGGGTGGTTGCCGCTGGAGTTGTAGTCGATAGTGTCCATCTCTGCGGTGGTGGCGTCGATCCAGATAGGCGGCGTCGTGGAGTCCGATTCGTAGCTGTCCTCCGTCGTGAAATGCACGCTGGAAGGGTATTCCCAGTAATTCACCACCTGCGCCATCGATGTCGCGGTGCATCCGGTAACGCATCGGTCGCCGGTTTCGGGGTCGATGGGGCAAAGGTTGTTATAAGGCGGCCCCTGGTTCCAGTGTGTATCCAGAAAAGGCCCTACGACAGTGGTTAGCGAAGATAACGTGCTTCGACAATTCGTCTGCGATAATTTCTGCCAGAGCGAATTATTCTCCTCGATGATTCCCTGCGCGGTGAAGGATATCGCCTCCCTCCGCAAACGCAAATCCTGCACCAGCATACGTTTGGCGATATTAAACTGCGACTCGGAAAAATCAAAATCGTTGTAATACGAAAAGGCGATGACCGGGCGAATGTCGGTATTCGCCGAGACAGCGATGTAGCCTGCAGGGTGCAGTTCGGCGATGTAACATAGCGCCTCGCCATCGTCATAAATAGGGGTAACTCGCTCGATTATTCGATTGCGCGCGTCGAGTTCATAAATCTGCGAATGAATTTTCAGCTGGTTTTCCGCGACGGTGCCGGCCATTTGGATATCGGCAGGCGTGGCGATAGTGGCAACGGCAATAAGGATGGTCAAAAGAAGGACGATATTTCGCATTTTCGCTCCGGTTTTTATTTTAAATATACAGACCGAAGCGCCGGAGTCAATGTTTTAGCTCAATCCGGTTTCCGTAAATTGGAAAGCGCGGCTGGCACCAGTTCGCTGAGTGCCGGGTGGGTATGCATCCCCGCAAGTAAGTTCTCGATTGTGCCATCGTGTGCCATTACATTGACAACTTCCTGAATTAGTATCGACGCGTGTGGGCCGATAATTCTAAAGCCCAGTATCTTCAGATTTTGGCTGTTCACGACTGCCTTCGCGAAGCCGTAATGCTGTCCCATGGCGTCGCCCATCGCGACTTCATCGTAGTTCGCGCGCCCCACCCAGATATCGAATTCCTCGCGTGCTTCGGCTTCCGAAAGCCCCACGCCAGCTATTTCCGGGTTGGAGAATACGGCGTATGGGTTCGCGCGGTAGTTCACGGATAGTTTTTTATCGTGTGTGGCGTTGAACCACGCGATTAGTGCCTCACGGTTGGCTGTGTGTTTGAACATGTATTTGCCCGTGGCGTCCCCGATGGCCCATATATGCGGGACATTGGTGCGCAAGTTCTCATCCACGGCGACATAGCCGCGTTCGTCGGTTTCGACTCCGGCCCTGTCCAGGTCGAGAGTGTCGGCGTTCGGCTGTCTGCCGGTGGCGATCATGATCTTCTCCGCCGCCGTGGAAGCTACTTCGCCGCTGTCGCGGTATTCCCCCTCGACCACTATGTCGCCATCGACCCGAGTGATATTTTTCGATGAAAAATTCAACATAACATTGGCGCGTTCTGAGATTTTCTTCTGCAGGAGTTCGGCTATTTCCGGCTCCTCTCGAGGCATTAGCCTGTCGCCGCGCTGGATAATCGTGACCTCAGTGCCCATCGCGGAAAAGAAATGCTCATATTCGACGCCGATATAGCCGCCGCCGACGATGATGATGCTCTTCGGGCGTTGTTCCAGCTCCAGGACGGACTCGTTGGTCAGATAATCGACGTCTTTCAGACTATCGATGGGTGGAATGAACGGTCGTGCGCCATTGGCGATGAAAATTTTTTCGCCGCGGATTCGCTTATTATTGACTTCTATCGTATGTTCATCGATGAAATGTCCTTCGCCTACGTAATAATCGAGCATAGTATTGCTTTCGATCAATTTTTCGCCTTCGTTACGACCCTTTTCGCGATTTTTGCGCATTCGGTTCATTAGGAATTTGAAATCGACATTTTCCACATTCGCACTGATTCCCAATTTTTCAGCGTGCTGAATATCTAACACCATTTCCGCCGGGCGAATCAACATCTTGGAGGGGATACACCCGAAATTCCAGCAGGTGCCGTTTATCGGCGGCTTGTCGATTATGGCCGCAGAAAAACCCTCTGCCACAGCTGAGCCGACAATATTTCCACCCGATCCGTTACCGATCACTACGACATCATATTTATTCTGACTCATTTTTTATCACACTTTCTCATGCCATTTATTAAGATTAATTTTCTGCTTTACAATAGAATCAATTTTACTTATCTTATTCGAGTAAAATGGTATTATGATATAATAATAATATCGAAAGAGACGCCAGTCAAGCTAAATCGTTAATTATCAACAATTAAGAAAAGGATGAAAGATGAGTAAAGAGTATCCTCTAGGAACTGGCAAACTAAAATGGACATCCACAGAATGGCTGGAAAAGAACCTGGGCGGCGATTTTCATATCGTGGATTGCCAGCCGAACATCCACGATTACATCAAGGAACACATCCCGGGAGCGGTTTATATGAACCCGGAGATGTTGCGAATCCCAAAAAACGGCTTGCCGGGCAAATACATCGACGAAAAGGCGATGGAAAGACATATGCGCAGACTCGGTCTGAAACCGGATTACCCGGCGGTGATATATACCGGAACCGGAGTTTTCAAAGGCTGGGGCGATGGCCTCGAACAGACCATGGTTGCCTATTCCTACATGCGTTTTGGACATGAGAATATCTGGGTTCTCGACGGCGGCCTCGATAAATGGAAAGCCGAGGGACGCAAACTCACTCAGGAATTCCCGAAGGTCGAGGAATCGAAATTCGATACGAAGGTGCAGAAGGAATATTTCGTCGAATACGATGAATTCAAAAGAATCAAGGACAAGAATGACACCATTCTGCTCGACGCCCGCCCCGCGTCTGTTTATGAAGGTCAGGGCCCCTGGCGCAAACCGGGACATATCCCCGGCGCAGTCAATCTGCCCTGGAAAAGCTTAATGGACGCCGATAATCCGCGTCTGCTCAAGCCGCGCGAGGAAATCGAGGCTATCCTGCAGGAAAAGGGAATCACATCGGACAAGACCATCATATGTTCATGCGGCACCGGCAGAGAGGCCACCAATGAGTTCATCCTGTTCAAATGGTTTTTCGGTTGGGAAAATGTGAAAATCTACGAAGGCTCTTTCACCGAGTGGACTTCCTTCCCGGAAAACCTCACGGTGACTGGCCCGAAACCGTCATAATCCAATTCGATTGACGAAAGGAAACAATGATATTTAAACGAATCGAGTCGGAGGGGCTCGCCCACTATTCCTATATTATAGGCGATTCCGGCGAGGCTGTAATTATCGACCCGCGGCGGGATTACGATGTGTATATCCGTGAGGCGCACGAGGGCGGCTTTCGAATAAAATACATCCTGGAAACGCACCGAAACGAGGATTACGTCATCGGATCGGTCGGATTAGCCGAACACACCGGTGCCCAGATTTTTCACGCCGACGGCGAACTGGATTACCGCTACGAGAAAGCAGTCGAGGATGGGCAGGAGTTCAAATTAGGCGGGTTGAAGGTAAAAGCTATGGCAACCCCCGGACACACGCCGGGAAGCTTCAGTTATCTCCTCCACGACCACAAAGGCAGGCCGTGGATAGTTTTCACCGGCGACACCCTTTTCGCCGGCGACGTCGGCAGGGTGGATTTGCCCGGTGTTGAACTCATCGACGATATGGCGAATTATCAATACGAGAGCATCTTCGAAAAACTGCTATCTCTCAACGACGAGATTATCGTCTGCCCCGGACATGGCGCTGGTTCGGTATGCGGAAGCGAAATTGCGCAGAAGGTCTTCACCACCATAGGCCTCGAACGAAAGCATAATTCGAAACTTCAGTTGACTAATCGCGAGGATTTTGTGGCGAAGGTAGGAGTCGAACACGAACGACCGCCCTATTTCCGCAAGATGGAGGAATTGAACCTGAAGGAATTCTCGCCTGAAGACGTCTTCCCGACCCCTCCGCCGCTTATGCCCGGCAAATTCGAGAAGCTGATGAAAGACGGTGCGCAGGTGCTGGACGTTCGAAGCGAACAGGCTTACGCCTCCGCGCACGTCCCCGGTTCGATATCGATCTGGAGCGGGATACTTTCCAGTTTCGCGGGATGGTTCCTGTCATACGACCGCCCGCTATTACTGGTGGCGGATTCGGAGGCACCGACGGAGATTATCGCGCAACTCTATCGAATCGGTTACGACAATATAGCAGGTGTGCTGAACAAGGGCATGCTATCGTGGCATATGTCTGGAAGATTCAGCAGATCGATCGACACGGTGAACGTGCAGAGATTATGCGACATTCTCGACAGCGGCGAGGAGCCGTTCATCCTGGACGTCCGCCCAAAGAGGGAAATCGAGAGCGCCGGACGAATTCCCGACGCGGTTAATATCCATATCACACAGCTCCTCGGTCGAATCGACGAGGTGCCGCGAAACTCGCGCGTATTCGTATTCTGCGGTAGCGGCATGCGTTCGATGATCGGCGCCAGTATCCTGGCGAACGCGGGATATAACGAACTTACAGTGGTTCTGGGTGGCCTGTCTGGATGGAAATCCGGCACCTGCGAGATCGAGCTTTAGATGCCCTTTTCGGCGAGAAGTTTCTCCTTGCCGCCGGCTTCCAGCCACTCGATTGCCCGTTCGATACGCTTGACTACCCGCTCTCTGCCGATTAGCAGAAGCATCTCGAACAAACTCGGCCCGCCTGTCATGCCGCTGACCGAAAGACGCACGGGATGAATAATCTTCCCCGCGCCGCAGTCCAGTTTCTCCGCTGTGTCGCGGATTGCGCCCTCGATGCCGTCATGAGTCCATTCGCATTCGGCCAGCGCCACAGAAGTCGTGCGCATACGCTCAATAAGGTTTTCTCCCTTGAAACGCTTCTTGACGCCCTTCGGATCGTATTCCGCAGGCTCCTCGAAGAAGAACGCGCCGCCATCGCGCATATCGGGCAGTTTTTTCAACCGCTCCTGCATCAGTTCGACTGCAGTGCGGACATAATCTTTCCCCCACGGCTGATAATCGCCGTCGATCCAGCCCCATTCGACCATCATTGGAGAGAGTCTTTCCGCAAGCTCCTCGACCGACATTTGACGGATATACTCCCCGTTCATCCAGTCCAGTTTCTCGATGTCGAAAACGCCGGGGGAGGCGTTTATCCTATCCAATGTGAACCGTTCGATGATTTCCTCGCGGGACAAAATTTCCTCGTCGTTGCCGGGGTTCCAGCCTATCAGGGCGAGGAAGTTGAAAAGCGCTTCCGGCAGATACCCCATATCGCGGTATTCGAGGACGTTCGCAGACCCGTGACGCTTGGAAAGCTTCTTCTTGTCGGGGCCGAGTATAACCGGCACGTGCACGAATTTCGGCGGCTCGATTTCCAGCGCGTCGTAGATGAGCTTATGTTTGGGCGCGGACGAAATCCACTCCTCCCCGCGGAAGACGTGGGAAATCGCCATGTGATGGTCGTCTATGACCGACGCGAAATGATAGGTCGGGAAGCCGTCGCGCTTTATCAGGACGAGGTCGTCCAGGTCGGAATTCTGCACGGTGATATCGCCGCGAAGCTCGTCGTGGAAAGTGGTAGTGCCCGATCGGGGAATTTTGAACCGCAGGACATGGACGCCGTCGCCGGGCGAACCGGAGAGGCCGCGTTCCCGGCAATTGCCGTCGTAGCCGATGTTCACCTTGCGCTGTGCCTGCTCTTCGCGAAGCTCCGCCAGCCGCTCGGTCGAACAGTCGCACCAATAAGCGAACCCCTTCTCGATGAGGTAATCGACATACCGGTAGTATAAATCCAAACGCTGACTCTGGAAATAGGGTCCATATTGCCCGCCTATCGGGTCTGGGCCTTCGTCGATGTCCATGCCCAGCCATCGTAGCGCCTCGACTATGTTGTCCACCGCGCCCTCGACGAATCGGGTGCGGTCGGTGTCCTCGATACGCAGGACGAACTGGCCGTTATAATGCCTCGCCAGCAACCAGTCGAAGATTGCTGTGCGAATGACGCCCACATGGGGCATTCCGGTCGGCGATGGCGCAAATCTAACTCTAACACTCATAATCATAACCTCCTTGACCGCGAAATATAGGGACTGGGTGAGGGGTTGTCAATGGGAGAAGCGGGGTTGTAGGCTAAAAGTGGAGAAAAAAAAGTGTCGTTCGACAAACATAGACAAGAAAGGGCTTGACATAGATGCTAAGGAAAAATAACTTTCTAACAAATGACTGCAGATAAAAACATAGAATTACCAGTATTTGAAGAGTTAGTCAGAGTCGGGAAAAGAATTGAAATTCAACCACGTAAGAGCGGGATTAGACTTCAATACAAACACCCTAACGGAGAGCTTTTTCAAGGAGATACGATTGAATGGCTCAGAACACTCGACACTGAATCTGTCGATTTAGTCTTCGCCGACCCACCTTATAATATTAACAAAGCTAATTGGGATAACTTCGAGAGCCAGGAGGATTACATCCTATGGTCGATAAAGTGGATAAAAGAAGCATCCAGAGTCCTAAAACCACAAGGGACTTTGTTCATTTGTGGCTTTTCCGAAATCCTTGCTGATTTAAAACATCCCGCATCAAGGTTTTTCAAATCCTGTCGCTGGTTGATATGGCACTATAGGAATAAGGCCAACCTCGGAAACGATTGGGGACGATCCCACGAGAGTATTATCCATTTAAGGAAGACTTCTTCGTTCAAATTGAACATCGACGATATAAGAATTCCCTATGGAAACCATACCCTTAAATACCCCTCCCACCCACAAGCCGAATCGAGCAATTTTGGGAATGGAAAGAAGCGTTCAGCATGGACCCCGAACCCAAAAGGTGCAAAGCCTAAAGACGTTATAGAAATCCCCACGACATGTAACGGCATGGGCGAAAAAACACCTCATCCTACCCAGAAGCCAGAAGAACTAATAAGACGAATAGTCTTATCATCCTCAAATGAAGGCGATTTTGTCATTGATCCGTTTTCCGGGTCAGGAACGACTTTAGTTGTTGCAGAACAGCTCAATCGTAAATGGGCAGGTTGCGATTTGAGCGAAGAATACAATAACTGGGCGATCAAACGACTTGAAAACGTTAGAAGGATGACCATCGAGGAATGGATCGAGTTCGATAGGAATAACATGCAACGAAGAGAGTCTATCAGATGAATCTGGCGCAACTGAAGAAAATCGTTACTGACAAAAACAATTTCAATTCACTTCAAAACTTCATTGACTTTAGCCTTAATTTTCTGGAATTCGCAAAAAACGGATTCCAGGCGACAATCGTATCGCAAAACGAGAATCATTACCGCTTTTGGCAATTTAAGAAAAACGGGAATTACAACATCTCACGACCTATCAATTCGAACCTAATTTATACTATTGAAGACGAAGAGAAGTTATCTAAAGAGTTTCCTAAAATAATACACCGCCTGAGAAGCCTCAAAGGAGATTCAAAGAAGAATAGAGAATTGATTGTCAAGGCCACATATACAATACCTCAAGCTATCGGCGCTACACTGGATTCGCTGAAAGCCGGGAGGTCGAATACTGCTAGGAAACTTGCCGGGGATTATTTCGAGCAATTTATCAGGTTATTGATTCGTGAAGTAGGTGTCGAATGTGAAACGGGAACAGTCCAGATACCGATTAGACATGGTTCGAAAGTCCTAAGTAAAATGAGTTACCAGCATGATTTAATTTTCAAAAAGGAAGATGAGATTACTGGTTTCGGTTCTGTGAAAACAACGAGTAAAGACAGAATCGACAAGATATTCCTGGATAAGTTCCTCTACTGTAAATTGACCGATACAGCTTTGCCGCATATTGCTATCTTCTTAAACGATGTTCAGAGAAAGAGAACAAGAAAGGAAAACGAATATGGGATTAATGCGACATTCCTCTCCGGCCACTTCAAAGGCTACACGATTAAGCTGAACCCCCTGGATGGAGTTTATTACTGCGATATCCGACCGAACATGATGTCGGATGAATTACTGAAGCAACAAATCAAGACAATAGACCGTTTCTTCTGCGACGATATTTGGGAGTTGTTCGGGTGATAAGCGCGTCTTCTAAAAGAAAACAGAGTGTTTGAGGGAAAAAATGCAACATTGTATTCCTTTCAGATCGAGAAGAATCATTAGCCTATATGCTTGCACGGAACAAGATTGGTGTTTATATACATTTTGATTGATGTTAAGAGAGTATCCTTATGCCTTCCCGCCGAACCTTCAAAAACTCAACCCGTCTTTCCCGATAAGCAAACCGAGTCTTCCGAGAGGCCAGCCGAGTTTTCAGAAAATATAGCCGAAGCCCCCGAGAGCCCAGCCGACGCAAGAAAGAAATTGCAATTTTCGCCATATAGAGTATATTTGGTAGCGGATAGGCGATTTGTTTCCGCCTTTTAAAGCGAGGTTCTAATGAGTGAGAATAAAAATGACCAGAACGAAATAGTCTTCCTCGTCGAGGAGGACGTAGAGGGTGGATACAACGCCAGGGCGCTGGGTCTGCCGATATTCACGCAGGGTGAAACTATCGAGGAATTGCGAGAAATGGTCGCCGACGCCGTTCGTTGCCATTTCGACGACGTCAAACAGCGGATCGTTCGGCTTCACTACGTCCGCGACGAGGTAGTGACTGTATGAGATTGCCGCGCGACCTTTCCGGCGTAGAACTGACTAAAAGGCTATCCAAATTCGGTTACGAACTCGACCATCAGACCGGTAGCCATATGAGATTAAAAACCGATCTCAACGGCACGCACAGCATTACCATCCCCGCCCATTCGCCTTTGAAACTTGGCACCCTGAACTCGATACTCAATGAAGTTGCTCAACACCATCAGATTAGCAAACCGGAACTGATCGAAAAGCTGTTTGGATAATAGTCTGGAATACCCGCCTAATTTGTCCATTAAGATTTGGACTTTGTAATTCCCCCGCTCCCCTCTTTTCCCGTTGCGCAAAAGCCCCATTCCCCCTATCTTTCCCCCATGAAGACCCAGGGCAAAGCCTATTTATACGCCGGCGCGGCGGTGCTGATGTGGTCAACCGTGGCCACCGTGTTCAAACTGGCCCTCGAACGCATGGGGTTTCTCCAGCTTCTGCTCTACTCGTCGGTGGTCTCCACTGCGACGTTGTTCGCGATAACGCTTGCCCGGCGCAAACTCCCGCAGTTGCGCCGTTTCGGATGGCGCGACTTCGGATCTTCCGCGCTCATGGGCCTGCTGAATCCTTTCCTATATTATATAGTGCTCTTCAAATCCTACTCACTCCTGCCCGCGCAGATAGCCCAGCCGCTGAATTACAGCTGGGGCATCGTGCTGGTGGTCTTCTCCGCGATATTCCTGAGGCAGAAAATCGGATGGCGCGGCTACATCTCGATAATAGTAGGCTTCTGCGGCGTGATATTGATCGCCACCGGAGGCAGTTTCGCGTCGATCCAATACGACCCGCTCGGTGTGGCTCTCGGCCTGGGGAGCGCTCTGTTGTGGGCGTCTTACTGGATATTAAACATACGCTCGAAATCCGATCCGGTGGTGAAACTGGCGGTCAATTTCGCTTTCGGAACGATATTCATAATCACGCTGGTTGCGATAACCGGCGCAAATTTCCGTGTGCCGGCAGAAGCTTTGGGCGCGGCGGTTTACGTCGGCTTTTTCGAAATGGGCGCGACCTTCGTGTTCTGGCTGATGGCGCTGAAGCTGTCGGAGAACTCGGCGAAGGTAGCGAATCTAATCTACCTCAGCCCCTTCCTGTCGCTGATTTTTATCCGCAGAATTTTAGGCGAGGATATCCGAATAACGACGATAATAGGACTGGTGTTGATAGTCGCGGGGATAGTTATATCCAAAGCGCGGCGGCGGACATATCGGAAATAACAAAATCCTCCGGAACAAGACAAATCCGCTCCGTGGGATTTCACTTTGGACAAGAAGCAGTTGAGCACCTCGGTTGCGGCACTACAGCCCCAAAACCATCTTGAGGAACCTTAGGAAGCCTCAAGCCATGTTTAGAAGCATCAGAACCACAACGACGGACGCGAAAAGGGGGATTATAACCCGCTTCGGTTTAATTAGATTATTTAACATAAACCACAGGCTTCGTATAAGTCCGCCCATCCTGCTCGATGCGGATTAAATAAACCCCGGAACCGAGATTCTCGTTCGGTTGCCAGATGAATTTGTTTTGGCTGTCATTTCGACCGAAGGGAGAAATCTTTCCCCTATCCGCAGGAGATTTCTCGTCGGGCATAAAGCCCTCGCTCGAAATGACAGAAATGTGGCGCCCACTCACATCGAGAATCTCGATTTCCGCCCCTTCCGGCGCGGTGATGGTTACCGCCGAATTGAACGGGTTCGGGTGCGCGGTGATTATCATGTCGTTCGGCAGTCGATTATCCTCGAAGATGCCGATATTATCGCACAGCATGGTGTCGGCAAGCGTAGCGGTAACGACCTCCACCGAATCGCCTACATCGAGAATTGGACGGGACACGGCCTCTTCGGTAAAAGCGGCTGATGCAACCGTGAGGCTGTCTGTCAAATCGACTATTGTGGGTGATATAGCAGAGCTCATGCAATTCTCGCCAGTGGCATCGTATTTGATGAGGCTTAAATCAAATGAGCTTGCATAGAAATTGCTGTATCCGGCCACGGCACAACCGCCGTCGGAAGTTGTCTTTATGCTTTGGCCGCAATCTTCGTTATAGTTACCAACTGTGTTGGCCCAGGAGAAAGCACCCGCTGATGTAAATTTTGCAAGGATGACGTCGTCGTCACCAACGCCATAGCTTTCAGTTGAACCAGTAACCAATAATCCGCCGTCGCCGGCTTGAGTGATATCGTGGCCGTAATCTTCTAATGTGCCGCCGAGGGATGCCGCCCACTCAAGGTCGCCAGTGGAGCTTAGTTTTGCGATTACGACATCGTTCACGCCCGCCCCGTAGCTGTCAGTGTAGCCCGTTATTCCGAACCCACCGTCGGATGTCTGCACAATGTTGGCACCGAAATCCTCACCGGAGCCGCCGATTGTTTTAGCCCAAGCGACATTAAAGGAGGAGTTCAATTTGACGATGATCATATCCCATCCGCCAGCACCGTAGCTGTCCGTGTAGCCAACGATGGCTATGCCGCCATCGGAGGTGGGAATTGCTTTCGAGAGGTCGTCATCGCCAGAAGCACCGATGGCCTTCAACCAGTTTAGCACACCTGCCGATGTGAAACTTGCCAGATAGAAATTGTCTCCGCCCGGACCATGGGTTCCGGTATTACCAGCGATCATATGGCTACCGTCGCCTGTTTCCAGAGCCGAGTAGCCATATTCGTAATACGACGCCGAAACTCCTTTCGCCCATTCGATGACTCCCGTGGAACTGAGTTTCATCAGGAACATGCCGTTATACGACATCCCGAAATTCTCCGAGTTGCCTGCGATTAACAGGCCGCCATCGCTTGTTTGGATAATCGAATAGCCGACTTCATTATATTCGCCGCCGTATACTTTGGCCCAATCGACCACCCCTTCGGACGTGAATTTGGCTACGATGATGTCTCTGTAGCCCGCGCCGAAAGAGTATGTCCGTCCGGTGAGCGCGAAGCCGCCGTCGGCAGTAAGCGTCATGGAGTTAGCCTCGTCACGGCTTTCTCCTCCGGCCATTTTCGTGAACTGAGTCTGACCGAAACAAACCGCCGCGAGAAAAATTAATAGAACAGCTCCTCTTTTCATAAGTGCTCCTTTTGTTGATAAAAACCTGCAACCATAAGCCGCAGAGTCAATTTATCGATTCGATTTTGCATTTTTCGAGAATGTGCGCGATTATTCACCCGACTTCTTAGTCGCGGAAGCTTTCGGGTTAAAATTTCGCATAATTCTCTCATTTTAAGGGACAATAAAGTTTACAATGGACGCGTTGTCAAGTCAAAAAAGGTTGATCGTGGATTATATTATACCTCGCTTGATTAACGAGAACACCGAATATCACTTAAGATAGATTTTTTCTCCTGGCTCCAACGCTCCGGCGTAGGAGCCTTTTTTATGGCGCTCTGCGTCGAATTGTCTTGCGAAGTAATCACCGCGGAGCGGTGAGGGAAGACGTTCCACCGCAGAGCGAATGGAACGAGAGGAAATGTAAGAGAAAACAGCTCGCACGTAGCGTTAGGTGTGCCAGCCGATTTCGCGGTGCGAACGTCTATTTAACTATCCCGCCAAGCACTTCGATCAAATCGTGCAGGGCGATGCCGTAGTTGCCAGTGCGGAAACGGAGGACGGCTATGGTGTTGATCGAGATTATTACCGCAGTGTGGGTCAGCATCGGATACCAGAAGCTTTTCGAGCGCCAGGCAAGGATGCCCAGAGCAACTCCAGCGAAAATCGCGCCGAAAGATTCCGCTGAGGGTTTGCCGTAATGAAGGATCACGAAGGGAATGGTCTGCACAAAAATAGCGTAGTAGCCCAGTTTGTTTTTCAGACCGAATAGCATAAAACCGCGCCACAGGAATTCCCATCCGGTCATGTAGATGAAATAGGTGGAGACGAAAAGCAAGAATTTGCCCCAGTCGGCCTTGACACCGGGGCACGCCGGGTAGGTGCGTGCGAAGGATTCCGAGGCGGACGCGAACCAGAGCACGGGCAACATCGCCAGCACGAAGATGATCGTAATTTTCACGCCGAAACGCCAGTCGCCTACGCCGAGGCCGTAATCGCGGAACCTGCCTTTCAGCGGCCACTTGATTAGTATCAGCGGCAGGACGAAGCTGAACAGGAAGCGCGCGATATTGCGGAGAATAACGCTCATATAGACCAACTGCGATCGGTCGGGGAAGGTGCCCACGAAGACGTCCTTCATGAAACTGCGGTTGCCATAATAGTAGTTGACCGTGGATATGACGGCAACCGCGAGTAGCACGAACGTCGTCTTGAAATCGAGTTCGCCTATTTTGCGGAAAAGAACTCGAAGTTCGTCGATGAGGCTTTTATTTGAGCGGTCATCTTTCATCGAACACAATGAAATCGAAAAAAAAGGATTTCGCAAGACGATTTTTCCGATTTTCGGTTGCCCTGCCAAAAAGGTCGATTTATATTGGGAAGCTATTTGAAGGAACCAACTGCAAAGGAGCTAAAGATGCGTATATTGGCAATTAATCCCGGAGCGACTTCGACCAAGGTGGCTGTTTACGACGACGACGAACCGGTCTTTGTGGAATCGATAAGGCACGAGGCTGAGGAGCTGGCGGAGTTCGAACACACTTACGATCAGCACGAGTTCCGTGCGAAGACGATACGCGGGGCAATCGAGAAACACGATGTCAAGCTGGACACGCTGGACGCAGTGGTCGGGCGAGGCGGGCCGTTCAAGCCCCTGGTGTCGGGGACATACCTGGTGAACTACGCTATGAAGGCGGATGTCAAGCAGGGCAACGTCCAGGCGGATCATATTTCGAATATCGGATGCCTGCTGGCCGACGAAATCGCAACGCCGCTGGGAATTCCGGCATATATCGTCGATCCGGTCAGCGTGGACGAGTTCGACGACGTGTCGTATGTGTCCGGGCTGAAGGAGATTCCGCGAGTGTCGCTGGCGCACGCGCTGAATATCAAGATGGTCGCGAAGAAACATGCTCACAAGGTGGGCGCGAAGTATGAAGATCTCAATCTGGTTGTCGCGCATCTTGGCGGCGGAATCAGTGTGACCGCCCATCGGCAAGGGCGGCAGATCGATGTCAATAATGCCAACGACGGCGGGCCTTTCTCCCCGCAACGCACCGGAACATTGCCGATAACCGGGCTGGTGAAGTTATGTTATTCGGGCGAATACTCCGAGCGCGAGATGTTGAAGAAGCTCATCAAAACCGGCGGCATGCTAAGTCTGGTGGGTATGGACAACGTTGCCGAGGTGGTCGAGAAGGCGAAAACGGACGCGGATGTCGATTTAGTATTGCGTGCGTTTATCTATCAGTTGAGTAAGGAGATAGGCGCGTATTCAGCGGCGCTCAAGGGGGAAGTCGATGCGATACTGATTACCGGGGGAATAGCGAACAACGAGTCGATGATGGATACGATCCGCAAGTATGTCGATTGGATCGCGCCCGTTTATATCTATCCCGGCGAGGATGAGATGGAAGGCCTCGTGATGGGCGTCCTGCGAGTGGTCAACGGCGAGGAAGAGGAGAAGGAATACGACTGATACCGGTCGATAAAGCTAACATTAGAGGGCGTGGAGTTTCCGCGCCCTTTTTTATTTGATGAGGATAGCTTTGGCGGTGGATCGCGTTTCGCCGGCGACTACGTATCGGACGAGATAGACTCCGCTGGGAAGTTGAATGCCGCGATCGTCTCTGGCCTGCCATGTGATATTTCGCGATTTGCCCGCAATTTCGAATTGGTTCACGATTCTGCCGTCCAGGGAAAAAATTTCCAATGACGCTTCCCGACCGGGGATTTCCGGCAGTGTTATTTTGCAGTAGGAATTGAAGGGATTTGGCGCTATCGTGATGTCCAATCGTTCCGGCTTGCTCGCAATAGGTTCTTCGATTGCCGATACGACGCTGTCGCCGCGAGCTTCCGCCGCCAGCGAATCGAAGCCGGTGGAATCGTGGGCGATGAAAGCTATGCGTAGCGTGTCGATTTCACCGGGCGCGAGGTCGCCGTAATTCCATATCTGGTAAACCGACCAGTCGCCGGGACTAATTTCGGATTCCACAGGCCAGATTGGTTCATCGTTCAGCAGTGAAACCATGTTCGTCGTGTCCGATTCTGCCAGCGTATCGACCCACTCGAACCATGCGCCGAGTTGGGACGCAGTATCGGGATGCAGGGCGCAGAAGCCCGAACAGACCCCGCCCGGTTCGGAACCGTCGCGAACCGCCACAGCGTCCAGATAATCTATGGAGAAGGGATAATCGTCGCGGTAGCCCCAGTCGGGGACGTCGCCGTCGTAGAATAACACGACGTTCAAGTTTGAAAGTGTGCCGCCGCCGGTGTTCTCGAAAATATATTCCGCGAAAAATTTCGCCGTAGTGTCGTAATAGGCCGTAATATGTTGATCTACCAGGATTCCCATCGCGGTGTCCTCGAAGAAGAAATGGGTCTGCGATTGGGTTAGATTGTAATTGTAGGTCGTGTCGTAAACCCATATTGTATCAACCATATAACTGTCGATGACTGCTACGGTGTCGTAGAATTCATAAATCTGAAGCGTGTCGGGGTCGTCGGGGGCTGGCGGTTCGTAGAGCGTGAAAGTGCCTTCCGAGAGCGGCTCGTATTCGTGAGCGCTACCGTAGGCGTATTGGCCGCCTGCGTCGCTAAATGCGATGAATGCGCGGAACAGATTATCCGCGCCGGTGGCGACCAGTCGGTGTTCGACTATCGCGCCGGGATAAGCCTCATCCACACGCAAAATCGCCGCGCCAGTTTCGTGGTAATACCGCCTCTGCGCGAATGACATCGCCGCAGTAAGTAGAATCAATGTTATTATCGATAACCGTCTCATGAGCATAATAATAGCTTTCGTGCGCGACGATGTCAAGCCGGTTCGCTAAATTCGCTTTGAGCTTGTGTAATCGCCGGAGTTATTTTATATTACATTAATCATGCCAGGTGGCAAGCTCATATTCGTCCCGACCCCCATCGGTAATCTCGAAGATATTACGCTTCGAGCCATTCGCGTGCTCCGCGAGGCCGACGCTATCGCTACGGAAGACACTCGCAAGGCGAAGATTCTGCTGGATAGATACGAAATTTCCACGCCGGTGTTCTCCTTTCATGTGCGGAACGAACGCAGGCGTGCGGAGAATGTCATCGAGCAGGTGAAAGAGGGCAAAGTTATCGCGCTGATTTCCGAGGCCGGGACGCCGGGCGTTTCCGACCCGGGGCATACTCTGTCTCGCGCGGCGATCGCGGAGGGAATCGAGCTGGAAGTCCTTCCCGGCCCGACGGCTTTCGTGCCGGCGTTGGTGCTCTCGGGGTTTTCGGTGCAAGAGACGCGGTTCGAGGGTTTTTTATCCCACGCGGGGAAAAATCGCAGGCGAAGGTTGCGAATCCTGGCCGAGGACACAGAATCGACGCTTGTTTTCTATGTCTCACCGCATCGGATACGCAAATTCATTGTCGATGCCATAGCAATTCTGGGCGACCGGGAGGCTGTCCTGTGCCGCGAACTCACTAAAAAGTTCGAGGAAGTAATCCGTGGCAAATTGAGCGAAATTAACGCCATCGAGGGCGATATAATAGGCGAATTGGTTCTGGTAATCGGGCCAAAGCAGGAGGAATAAATGGCCACTAAAAGATTCAGTATCAGCGTGGAAGAGGAATTGGTCGAGGAGTTCGAGGATTATATTCAAAAACGCGGCTACGAAAACCGGTCGGAGGCGATACGCGAGCTGATGAACGCCGCAATCAGCGAAAGCAGGCTGGAAGACCCGGAAACACCGGCTATAGGCGCGCATGCTCTGGTGTTCGATCACAGCAAGCATCTCAACCACAAATTAGTCCACGAACAGCACCGGCACCTGGATAATATCGTCGGGACAATGCACGTGCATATCGACGAGAACCGCTGTTTCGAGGTAACCGTGATACGCGGCACCGCCGGAGAAATAGCGTCGATTACCGAGGATATGTCCCGAATCCGCGGCGTCATAAGCGGCAAAATGATATTTCGCCAGCCGGTTTAATCATCATAATTTATGATTAGAAAAACCGCACGCACGGAGGATGAAATTGAAATCGCACTATAAGAATGCTCTGCTAATCGCCGTAGTCACGGTGACGGTATTTGTTTCCTGCAAAGATACGATACCCGCCGAGGTTTACGAAAATCCGGATGCCGACTGCAAAATAATGGTTACCGGCGTGTCCAGCGAATTCAAGGACGCGGTCCTGAACGATATCGTCGATAAATATTCCGAAACCTGCCAGATCGAGATAGTGGAGTTCTCGAAGGCGCACAAAATCGATCTGGACAATTACGACGCGATAATCCTGATGGACGAGGTCGAGGGATGGATGATACTCAACCGTCGCGCCAGACGACTGATTGGGAAAATTGAACCGCAAGATAAGTTGATTTTATTTCTGACTGCCGGCGACGAGGAATATGAATATGAAAAGGATGGCATCGACGCGATAACATCGGCGTCCGTGTTGAACAACACGGGTGAAATCGCGGAGGAGATAATAGCGAAATTAGACGCATTGATTGAATGATAATATAAGTGGATAAAGCTACGATTATTAACTTCACTTTTTTCCTTCAATTTTTGAGGACGGATTATTCTAATCGATAATCCTTTTTTTCCATATTTATTTTCGCGTAGATCGTTATAATTTTAATTTTATCGAGGAGGAATTATGCCAAAGGTGGTGCATTTCGAAATCGGAGTCGATAACCCGAAACGCGCTATCAAGTTTTACGAAAAGGCTTTCGGATGGAAGGTTCACAAATGGGACGGCCCGATGGATTACTGGTTGATCCAGGCCGGCGACGAGGACGAACCGGGAATCGACGGCGCTTTCTCGGCCAGGGAGCCGAACTCGATTATTACAAACACGATAGGCGTGGACGACGTCGATAAATCCATCGAGAAAATCTTATCCGCCGGCGGTGAGATTATTTATGAGAAGCAGGCCATACCCGGCGTGGGATATCTCGCGTATTTCAAGGACACGGAGGGCAATATTTACGGAATAATGTCCGACGACCCGGACGCCATATAATCCCACGCGCGATTCGCCGATCGATATCGCCTTTTATTTACAAAAAAACCTTGCGTAGAACGCCGTTCAGGTTAATATAATCCGTTATGGCGGATACGAAGAACAGTTATTTGACTCTGGGAAGCCATGGCCGCGCGGAGGCCATGATCAAAGGCTCTCGTTTCATCGCACACGCCGGTAATGTGCCTTCGCGGGAGGCTTTCAAAGCCTTTCTGGATGGCGAGATCGAGAAGTTTCCGGATGCGACTCACCACTGCTGGGCCTTCCGAATCGGCGGCGATAGGTTAGAGGAGCATTCCAGCGACGACGGCGAACCTTCTGGAAGCGCGGGATTGCCGATATTAAGAGTCCTTGCGGGAGCCGATGTTATCGACGCCGCATGTGTCGTTTCGAGATACTTCGGCGGCACGAAACTCGGTGTTGGCGGGTTAATGCGCGCGTATTCGCAGACGGCGTCGCTGGCGGTTAGGGATTCCGGGATCGAGGAACGGGTCGTTACTTTTCTCTTCTCGATTCGACTGCCCTATAGCGTCCACGACGAATTCACGGCGAACGTAGATAGACTTCGTGGCGAAATTATCGAGTCTAATTTCGGCGTTGACGTGAAATTGAGAATCCGGATTCCCCGCACTGCACTGCCCGAAATAGAGGATATAGCGGCCAGTTTGACCCATGGAAGAGCGAAAATCGAAGAAGCTTAAGAGGAATAATGCGGAACCGAAAATTAACAATCATCATAATTTTAGCGTCGTTGGTTGCGCTTTCCTGCGGCAACGACAGAGTCGAGTCCAAAATCGAGGCCGAAGGGCCACGGATACCGGAATTCACGGCTTACGACAGTTCCGGCGGTGAGTTCACTCAGAAGGACATATCCGAAGGTCCCGCGGTTATGAGTTTTCTCGTGAGCTGGTGCCTGACATGTGGCTATGAATTAGTCGCCCTGTATGAAATCCAGCGGGAATTCGATGAATATAATATCCCGGTAGTGGTCTTTTCATTCGAGGAGCCATCCGAGTTCGACAATCTGGTGGATTCGCTTGAAATCGACCTGCATATAGTCCATGCGGACAGCGCGCTTTTCGCCAACATGCATATAGACGCGATCCCCACGCGAATACTGCTCAGCGACGGCCGTGAGGCTATGCGAATTACCGGCGCGCCGAGTTTCGAGGACGACGATTTCCGGAAGATGTTGAGAAAAGCAGTAGGATTGCCGCCGGGAGGTTCCGTGGGGACAGTGGATAGCATGGGTAATGGGGAGCGATGATGGTCGAAGAATACGATATTATAATAATCGGCGGTGGCGCGGGCGGTTTAACCGCGGCGATTTACGCGTCGAGGGAATTGCATAAAACACTTCTGCTCGAACGCCAGATGACCGGCGGGCTGGCATCGACGACACACCGCATGGAAAACTACCCCGGTTTCCCCGATGGAATTAGCGGTGGAGACCTGTTGAAAAAATTCCGCGCGCAGGCCGAAAAATTTGGCTCGGAGGTTCGCGAGTTCGTCGATGTCAAATCGCTGGAGAAACTGGACGACGGCAGAATCGCTGTGCACGCCACCGGGAAGGAATTCGTCGCTAAAGTTGTCATAATTGCTACCGGAAGTTATCCGAGCAAAATAGGTGTGCCCGGAGAAAAGGAGTTTTACGGTAGGGGGGTTTCATATTGCGCCACCTGCGATGGCAATTTCTTCCGCGACATGGACGTCGCTGTCGTAGGATGTGGCAACTCCGGCCTGCAGGAGGGGCATATTCTCCTCGATCTGTGCAAAACAGTCACTTTCATCGAATACCTCGACTATATCCCCGCGGAAAAAATCCTCTACGAACGAATCGAAGAGGCCGAGAACGCGAGATGTCTGGTGAATCACAAGGTCGTGCGCATCGAGGGCGAACAGTTCGTCGAAAAGGTCATCGCCGAAAATCGCGCTACGAACAAGGAAGAGGAAATCCCCGTCGCCGGGGTATTTATCTACGCCGGTTACAAGCCGAATTCCGAGTTCGTAAAAGGTTTTCTCGATACCGACGAGAAGGGTTATATCATAACCGATAAGGACATGCACACATCGGTGCCGGGCGTATTCGCGGTGGGCGACGTTCGTTCGAAGCGAATCCAGCAGGTAACGGTAGCCGCCAGTGACGCCACTATCGCCGCTATCATGGCCGGGTATTATATGAGGGGATTATAGTCCTTTCTCGCCTGAAACGATTTCTACCAATTCGTCGAAAGTAACCTTGTCCTGGTCTCCCGATACCATATATTTAAGTGAAATAAATCCTTGCCGGACTTCATTTTCGCCCAGTATCGCCACGAAGGGAACGTCGAGTTTATCGGCGTAGGCGAACTGTTTTCCGAGTTTGTCGGCGTCAAGATAGATATCGGTCGCAATCCCCGCTTCGCGCAGTTTTCGCGCCAGTTCTATGGATTTATCGAGCAGGCTCTCGTCGAAGATCGTAACCAGAACTTGCGCGGGCGTTCTCGCGCCTTCGATTTTACCCGCGTCGATAAGCGCTGTCAGAATGCGGTCGAGGCCCATGGTTATACCGACCGCGGGGATGTCTCGTTTCGAGAAAAGACCGATTAGATCGTCGTAGCGTCCGCCGCCTGTAAGACTTCCGATATGCGGTTGTTCCGGAACGTAACTCTCGAATATCGAACCGGTGTAGTAATCCAGACCGCGCGAGAGGGCCAGGTCGATTTTAATGCTCGTCCCGGGCGCGCCGAATTCCGATGTCAGAGCGATTATCTTCCGTAAATCGGCTATTCCTTTCGCTATGCGGGAATTATCTCCCCATTTTTCCTCGACCATCGACAGGATTTCCTCGTCCTCTTCTTTGGACAGGATTACATCGAACAGCACAGCTACCTTGCCGGCGTCGAAGCCCTTTTCGGCAAGCTCTTCCCGGACGCCGACCTCGCCGATTTTGTCCAGTTTGTCGATAATACGGCAGACGTTCATCTCCAAATCGGCGGGGAATCCCGCGACCTCCATCAGACCGCGCAGAAGTTGCCTATGGTTGAGTCGTGTTACGGCACCGGGGAAACCAAGTTCGCGGAGGAGTTCCACGCTTAGCGCGATAATTTCGGCGTCCGCGACGAGCGAGTCCGCGCCGATTGTGTCGATGTCGCACTGCAGGAATTCCCGAAATCTTCCTTGCCGCGGCTGGGCACGTTCCGCCCGCCAGACCTCCTGAATCTGATAGCGTTTGAAGGGCAACGGGATTTCGTTGGGATACATAGCTGTCGCGCGCGCCAGCGGGACGGTTAGATCGTAACGGAGTGCGAGGTCTTCCTTCTCGTGTTCAAGTTTGTAGAAAAGGCGTTCAGCTTCCTCGCCGTATTTCCCCAGCAGGATGTCCTTGTATTCGATAGCCGGCGTTGCCAGCGGCGCGAATCCCCATCCGCGGAATGTCTCGCGCACCTTATGCAATAATTCCTCGCGAGGGAGCATGAACTCCGGCAGAATATCTCGCATACCTCGATACAGTCGCGGCTCGATGAACATACAACCTCCGTTAAAATCCCTTCGATATAGCGAACGCGCTGAAACCCCAGCAAAGGACTATCGCGACCGCCAAACCGATATAATATAGCGACGGCCTGGCCTCGGCGAAAGATCCTACCCTATCGCGAATCCTCTCGCCGATGGCGTAGCCGACCGGAACGGTCAACGCCGAAAAAGCCGCCCATAGAAGGCTTTCCTGAGCCATAAAACGGAAAAATCCCGCCGTGGAATTGAAAGACATGAGATAGGCACACGGTGCGATGTGCATCCCAATCGCCCAGAACGCCGTTCCGCCGACGAAAGCCCCCGCAAAACCCGCTGTCGCGCGTCCGGCGAAAGACTTCTTTATCGGTCTGGAGAGTAGATATGCCGCGCCGCCGAAGGAAAGGCCCTCGAGCATAACCGCGAGGCTTCCGTTGGCCATGCACGTAACGGGCAGGCCAAGAACCGGCACCACAAGCTGTTTGACCGCCATCGCGATCAAAGGAGCGATTAGCAATATCCAGGTTCTTCGATAGACCGCCAGCGCGATTGCCATCGTGCCGAGGCCTAAACCGGTCAGGAAAACCGCCTTCGTCGGCGAGTTCAATTTAATTAGCAAACCCCCGCCGACCACCTCGATCAGCCCCCACATCGAACCGAAAACGAGTATCGCCAGCACGATATCGATCGCCTTGAATTTGTCCTTCATATTATCTCCCTAATCATCTATAAAGCTTTTCAGCGGCTCGCCGATTTCGATCCCGACCTCACGGATTAACTCCAGAACCGCGTTTATTTTATATCCGACGTCACAGGCGCGGTGAGCGTCGCTACCGATTGAATTCACCTTAACTCCGGCTCCGCGAGCCTGAAGCAGTATTTTTCTCGACGGATAAAAATCCGGATGCCCCTTATGCATGGCCGACGTGTTTATCTCTATTCCTATATTCTCTTCAGCGAGAATATCGAAAACCGGCGGAAGGCGGGTTTCCAATTCGCGGTCGATTGCTTCGCCATAAGCCACTCGGCCATATTTTTTGATTCCGTCGATATGGGCTATCGTCGAAAACAGGCCGGATTTCGCCAGCCCGATTTCCGCTTCGCAATATGCCCTCACGGCATCGGAAACCTCCGTTGCGCGGAAATACCCCATAACTTCGGCGCTGGATGTTACCGCGAGGTTGTCCAGACAATGAACCGCGCCCAGAACAAAATCTGCCGGGAATTTGTCGATGAATTCCCGCACACGCTCATGGTAATGTCGTAAATAGCTGATTTCAAATCCCGACCGGATTTCGATTTCGTCCGAAAACCGCATTTTCAACTCAGTAATTTCCTCGCGATAACGCCGGACGGCCTCGTCCGAAAGCCTCTCCAGGACCCCGTCCACGCGCATGAAATAATCCAGGCCTTCGCGGTTAGGATTGAGATCGATATGCGTTGTAAAACATATCGCTTTCAGGCCGGCGCCCATTGCCGCCCTAACAATATCCATCGGTTCCGCGTGGGAATCGACGCTATGTTTCGAATGAACGTGAAAATCGATCATAGTCGAATAATATAGCCATACTGGTTTTCAGGGCAAGAGGTAATTGACTTCGAGCATATCTTTTGCATCGGTTTCGCCACGATATTGTTAACCAAGCACCCTTTTCAAAGCCTTAACAACGTCCTCCGTAAGAATTTTCGGGAGTTTCGACAGATCGCTTACGGATATCGCCTCGACCAGCCCGGTTAGCGGATCGTCGGGAGACCTTTTGACCAGGTCGTCCGCGAGTTTCTTGGAAATCTGAGTCTGGCGTTTTTCCAGCATGTTAATGATTTTCTCTTCGAGCATCGGGAGTTCATCCCATTTGAATGCGCTACAATAACGTAGCTTACACTCGGGACAAAAAGGCGCGTAGCCGAGCTTGTGCGAAACCAGAATTCCGCACTTCGGGAGATTGCCGATTTCTTCGACCTGCGTTCTCCAGCTACCCTCAGCGCCGCTATCGACGTCGAGCAGAGAGTTCAGGGAGTCCAGAGCTTTGGCGAGGTCGCCCAGTTTTTCGATTCGCGCTTCGTTTCTGCGTCTTTCGTCATGCCATTGATTATGGAAAATAATATAGGCCGACTTGTAATCGTTGGCGAAGTTTTCGCAACGGACGTCGAGGGCATAGGGCGAAAGAGATTCTCCCAGAAGGAGTTCTGGCGAAAACCTCATCGAAAGATCTCTCGCAACCATGTTGAGCTTGGCATCGGGAACGTTATCGTTACATTCGAAAATCAGGTCCCGGAATGCCTTAAGCCTTTCGCTGTATTCCATCAACTCGTTCGCGCGCTGGATCGTCTTTTTTATCGTGTTCAATTCATTTACCGAAAGATCCTTGAGTTCGGGCGAATTGCCGTCCGATTCTACCAGTCTTCTCGCAAGTTCTATCTTTACACGTATCTTTTTTGGAAGCGGCATTTCGACCACGCGGCAATAACTCTCCACCTCGCGGGATACTGCTTCAATTTCTACTTCCTTCAGGTATTTGAGTGTGTCAATTAGCATTTCTTCTCCTTGTTTAGAGTGACTCCAGTTGCCATCGGCTAACCGCGGTAATATTTTTCGACGATATTTCTCCTCTTTTAAGTCTGAATTCTCCAGCAGTGGCTATCATTACGCCGTTATCGGTGCAAAACTCTATCGGCGGAAGGGCTATTTCCCAACCGCTCCTACCGGCTGTTTTACGTAATTTCTTGCGGAACCTCGAATTGGCGGAAACTCCACCCACTATTGCGATTCGGTGAAGCCCCGTCTGCTCGTAGGCCTGGTTTAGTTTCCACAGGAGGGCATCAACAATTGCCTCCTGGTAACTCGCCGCCAGATCCGGTAAATTCGATTCGAGTTCGTATCGGGTTTGCTTTTCGACTTCCAGCAGAAGGGCTGTTTTAAGGCCGCTGAATGACATGTCCGTCTCTCCCCTGCGTTGCATAGCGCGCGGGAAATCGTATCGCACTGGATCACCGTCCATCGCGACTTTTTGTATCGAAGGGCCTCCGGGATAAGGCAACCCCAGCAGTTTCGCTCCCTTGTCGAATGCTTCGCCTGCGGCGTCGTCGCGGGTTTTCCCGACCAGAGTATATTTACACGGCTCGCGGATTTCATATATATGCGAATGACCGCCGCTGACAATCAAAGCGAGATACGGCGGTTCTATTTGCGCCCCAATCTGTGCCACAAGAAGGTGCCCTTCGAGATGATGCACCCCAACGAAAGGTATCCCGAGGCCATAGGCGAAGGATTTACCAAAGCATAGGCCTACGAGCAACGAGCCGGGTAACCCGGGGCCGCGACAAGCCGCAACACCCTCCAGTTCGGTCATCGTCAAATTCGCCGATTCCAACGCCTCCCGAACAACCGGGACTATCGACCGGACATGATCCCTGCTGGCCAGTTCGGGGATTACTCCACCCCATTTCGCGTGAACCGTCTGCGTATGGACGACATTTGATAAAACGTCCTTCCCCGATACTATGCCCACCGCGGAATCGTCACATGATGTTTCTATACCTAATACTTTCATCCCGATATATTATCCTTTTTGGACTTATTTATCAATGATAATCTTTAATTTGTGATTTTGACTTTGACAATCCTCCGTTTAAAGTTATAATCATAAGTTATTTTTGCGAGGAGTTTTAATGTCTGAGAGAATAGCAATAATAGGTGGAGGCCCGGCGGGTTATGTGGCGGCTATTCGAGCCGCCCAATTGGGCGGCGAAGTTACGCTTGTCGAAAAGGATACACTGGGAGGTGTTTGCACGAACCGCGGATGTATCCCCACAAAAACCTATTATCATTACGCCGAAACCATCCATGACCTGCGAACCGCAATTAAGGACAAAGTTTTTTCCGGCGAGCTTTCCCATGACTGGATACGGATGCTTCGCAAAAAGGACACGGTCGTAAAGCGGCTGGTTAAAGGCATCGAATATCTGATGAAAACAAATAATATTCGTGTTCTGAACGGCACCGCCGGGATAATCGACATAGGGACAATCGAAGTTGTTTCTAAGGGCGGCTCAGGCGATACAATCGAATACGATAAGCTGTTAATAGCCACCGGCAGTGCGCCGAAAACCTTGCCAATCGAAGGTTGGGACGGGTCGGGCGTCTGGGACAGCACGGACGCCCTGGATACCGATTCCATGCCGGAAAGTCTGATAATAATCGGCGGAGGTGTTATAGGATGCGAATTCGCGCACATCTTCGCCACCTTCGGATGCAAGGTTACTATTGTCGAAATAATGGAGAATATCCTTCCGGGATTCGATCCCGATATAGTCCAGATTGTTACCAGGACTCTTGCTAAGGAGGGCGTCGCCATTCGCACCGGGGTGGGTATCGAAAAGATCGAACGCACCGGCGAGGGCATCATCGCACACGCCGGGGACGAACGTTTCGAGGCGATTGAGATCATGGGGGCGGTAGGCCGCACCCCCACGCCGCCCGAAGGATACGATAGGATAGGCGTTTCTTTAGGAAATGGCCAAATTCGTATCGACGATAACCTCGTCGCAGGGAAAAATACTTACGCCGCAGGCGACGTCTGCGGAGACCCCTATCTCGCTCATTGGGCGAGTTATATGGGCGAAATAGCCGTAGAAAATATGTTCGGCGCGGAAAGGAAAATCCTCAGGCACGCCATCCCCGGAGCTACTTTCACGGGAATCGAGGTCGGAACAGTGGGACTTCCCGAGCCTGAGGCCGCCGATAAACTCGGTAAGATAAAAGTCGGTATGTTCCCGTATCAGGCGAGCGGGAGGGCGAAAACCGCATCCACTGCGGACGGCTTTGCCAAGGTGATCGCGGATAAGAACGACGTTATCGTTGGCATACATATTGCGGGCAGGGAGGCTTCGGAGATATTGTCAACCGCGGGATTTGCGGTTACTCATCATAAAACTCTGGATGATTGGAAAAAAACGATGGTTGCTCATCCCACCTTTGGCGAAATCCTCCGGGAATCCGCCCTTGATGCGCTTGGAGAAGCTATTCATAGGTGAAAATTAAAATAAGGAGCCAAAATGAAAAAGTGGACGTCAATACTACTCTCAATAATTATTCTTATCACGCCTGTATTTGCCGAAAACGAACAACCGGTAGAAAAAGAGCAGGAAGAGGTAACTGGCCCCCACCCGGAAATAGTCGTTCCCGAACAGAGATTCGATTTTGGTTATTCGCCGGAGGGCTATTATATGGTGCATTCGTTCAAGGTGAGGAACGCGGGCGAAGGTGAATTGAGGATCCAGAGAGTCCGGACTACCTGTGGATGCACAAGCGCACCGATGAAAAAGATGCAGTTGGAGCCTGGAGAAGAGACCGAAGTAACCGTGATTTTCAACAGCACGAGATATAAACATAAAACATCGAAGAGCGCGATAATTACGAGTAACGATCCGGTGAACCGCAGTATGAGAGTTACTTTTTCGGCCAATATGGACACTGCCGGATTCCCCCTGGATATCCAGCCAAGAGCCTTGGATATACCCCGCGGAGAGGATCCCCCTGAGAAAATGGTTTTCAAGATTACGAATCCGTCGGAATCCAAAATAGAACTCGAAATAGTGGATTATACCGCCGACATTTTCGGCGACCCCGACCTTAAAGACGATAAAATTAAATCGGGAGATACGGGCGAAATCGAGATAGAACTAAATGACGATTTCGATCCGGCGGCGCATTATATCAAAGCCTCCGTTACATTACAGGCTACTGGAATCGGCGAAGCGCCGCTACTTTTCACGATTCCCGTGAAAGGATCTGGCCCCCAATAAACCAGAAATCACCGGAATAATTACCTTAATTACTTGATGCGAAAACATCTCGCAATACTATTGTTTTCTTTGTTTTTTACCTGCACTCTCTCCGCCGCGGGGCGCGTGGACGTAAATATTTTCTATTCAAAGAGTTGTGAGCATTGCGTCGAGGTTATCGAGGAATTCTTCCCGCCCATACAAAAAACTTACCCCGGAAAAATAATCCTGCAAACCCACGAAATAGAGGATAATCTCGATAACTACGAGAGACTCATCAGTATGGAAGCAGAATACGGAGACGAGGGCAACGAGGTTCCGGTCGTTTTTGTCGGGGACAGCGTCTTCGGGGGCGATGAAGTCGAACAGAGATTTTTACCCTATTTGAAAACCCTCATAGGCAATAACGTGCAGGGGAAAGACACCGTCGTTAAAAAAGAACCCGACGTTCCCGAGGTAGAGTCAGACGCAACCGTCGAAGATGACGGGACTATCCCCGAAAGTAAAACCGAAACGTCCCGGAAAAAACCGGTAACTATGGCTTTTTTCTGGGAACCGGGATGTCAGCATTGTTCGAGAGTAACATACGATCTTCAACTATTGAAAAAGTATCATCCCACGTTGTCCATCCGGGATTACAATATCGAAAACAAAGATGCGAAACTCCTTGCGGAAGCCCTTGCTTATAGATACGGCGTCCCAGAAGAACTTCACATGGCCACCCCTTCGATTTTCCTTTCGGATACATATTTCGTAACGAGTCAGATAAGTTATCGAGCTATCCAGGAAGCGGTTACCAAACTGGAAAACGCCGAATACATCGATACGGTTTGGAACGTAACAACAGAGGAACTTGCCGATGCCGACCGCAGGATAAAGAGCCGCTTTCAGGGCTTGCAGGTTTTGCCGGTGCTGGGCGCCGGACTTCTCGATGGCGTCAACCCGTGCGCCTTTGGCGCGATTATCTTCTTCGTTACTTTCCTGACAGTAGTAAATCGTAAAAGGCGGGAAATTTTATTTGTCGGAATAGCATTCACCGTTTCCGTCTTCCTGACGTATTTCCTGATCGGCACAGGCTTTTTGAAATTCTTGCAGGCCCTTCCCTTTATCAAAATTATCGCGAGATGGGTTTATATCGCCACTGCCGTTCTGGCGATGGCGCTCGGCGTCCTTTCCATATCCGATTTCTTCCGTAGCCGAAAGGGCGATTTCGGCGATATGACGCTCCAGCTTCCAGACCGATTGAAAAAAAGAATCCACAAGGTGATTATCTCCGAAAACGAGCCGCGCGCGAGGAGGAATATCATCCTGGCATCCGCGACCACGGGATTTCTGGTGAGCATTCTCGAGATGGCGTGCACGGGACAGGTCTATCTGCCAACAATCATCTATGTCATGGGAGCGCCGGGGTTAAAAACCAGGGCAGTCTTCTATCTGCTTCTCTATAATTTGATGTTCATTCTCCCACTGGTTGTGGTCTTTGCCGTTGTTTACTTCGGCACAACCAGCGAACAGCTAACCGGTTTCCTTAAAAGGAACACGCCGGTCATCAAACTTCTCACAGCGGTGCTTTTCTTCGCAATAGCCTTCTTCCTCTGGCGAACCGTCCTGGTTGGATAAACTCTCTCACCTTTGTAAAATCATTCAACCCCCGGTAACCTGTCCTGCGGAGAGGCTACTTCTCGAATTCTCTCCGCGAGCCCCGTATCACGCCTGTCCTCGATACTCCTCTTCACCGCGATTTCCAGCGCGCGAGGTTGCCCGACTATTACACATAATCGTTTAGCCCGAGTAATCGCCGTATATAATAGCTTTCTGCGTAGTAGCATATAATGTTCAGTATAAAGCGGGATTACCACGCACGGAACCTCGCTTCCCTGGGACTTATGCACCGTTATGGCGTATGCCAATGACAATTGCTTGAAATCCTCTTTTTTATAGACAACGGGATGATCGAACTCGACCGTTATCTCGCCCTCTTTTTCATCGACGGAACTTACGACGCCAATGTCTCCGTTGAATATTCCGAAATCGTAGTTATTGCGAACCTGCATTACCTTATCCCCCGCAGAAAACGGGGATTGCGCTTCCCCCGCCCCGGGATTTAATACCTCCCGGATGCCCTTGTTCAATTCATTAGCGCCGCAGATTCCCTTATACATAGGCACGATAACCTGAATATCGCGTCTTGTATCGAAGCCGTATTTGCCCGGCAGTCTTTGCAAAACGAGGTCTATAGTCGTCTGTAAACCAAGCTCGCGTTCCGGTTCGTCGAGGAAGAAGAAATCGGAGGCGGGGTCGTTTCTCAGCGACGGCACCTGTCCGTGGATAATGTTGTGCGACTCCGCGATAATCCGGCTCTGTTCCGCCTGCCGGTGAATTAGAGATAATTTCGATACGGGAATCTCCTTTGAATCGATAAGATCGCCCAATATCCTTCCGGGACCAACACTGGGCAATTGGTCGGCATCGCCCACCATAAGTATTTTACACCCGGGATTTAGCGCCGATAGGATAACGCTGAACAATTCGAGATCGACCATACTCATCTCGTCGATTACGATTAGATCCACGTCCAGCTTACGGACGGCCATTTCGGAAATCTGGTCAGGCCTGAAGTTCAGCAGTCGATGAACGGTGTATGCCGGCATATCTACCGCCCCTGAAAGCCTTTGCACGGCGCGGCCGGTGGGAGCGCATAGCGCAACGTCCCACCTGTTCATGTTGGCTATTTTGGCCACGGCTCGAATTATCGTCGTTTTGCCCGTGCCCGGCCCGCCGGTGAGAACCTGAACCTGGTTTTTACCGAGTATTCCCTCGACAGAAGCCTTCTGTTCATCAGTAAAATCGAGTTCGATCCCGCGCTTTATTTTATCGAGTCCCCGCGCGATCTTTTCACGGGGGAGGTTATTTCCGACGGTATCGCGAAAGGCGATTATCTCGCGGGCAACCGAACACTCCAGGTCGTAGTATTTCGAGATATATACCCGCCCCTTATCTTCTACTACCGTCTGATAATCCCTCAAATGCGAGTATTCTCGTTCGATCTTCTCGCTCTCTACCGCAAGCAGGCTTTTCGCCTGTTCGATTAACCCGTTTTTTTCTATATAACAGTTGCCGTCGTTTGTCGCGCGGTCCAGAACGTGCACCAATCCCGCTCTGATTCGCGACGGCGCGTCCCGGGCGACGTTCATTCGGACAGCTATCTTATCCGCAGTATTGAATCCGAAGCCGGTTATCTCGTCTATCAGCCTGTAAGGATCGCGGTTAAGATAATCCAATGCGGACTCGCCGTAAGCCTTGTATATCTTGCGGATTCGCGCGGGGCCGATTCCATAACTCATCAAACGGGTGGACAATTCCCTTAGCGTCCGCTGTTCTCTATCCTCGCTCAATAGTGATTTTCTGATCTGCCGGGCGCGTTTTTTGCCGATCCCCTCGACTTCCATCAACCTCCGTGGCGACTCCCTGACGACCTTCATCAATTCACTTCCAAAATGTTCCACGAGCCGGCGAGCCATCTCCTGCCCTATTCCCTCTATAACGTCGCTGGCAAGATACCGTTTCAGCGATTCATTATCCGGCGGTGCGCCTACAGAATATCTATCCGCCTTGAATTGCCTGCCGTATTGAGGATTAATTACCCACTCCCCCTCGACCTTCAGATACTCCCCCGGACGCCTTACATCCAGTCTGCCCACTACGGTAGCTATCTGCCCGCTACCGAGACGCAATCGCAGAACGGAATAACCGTTTTCCTCGTTGAAGAAGGTTATACGTTCCACGGTGCCGCTTATTTCTACCCTGTCGTCCTGCATATATTTAATAGAATAGTGTATCGACGGTCTCCGGTCAAAAGGAATCTTAATGTCGCGACGATTTTTTGACCGAAAAATGGACATTTGAAATCGAACATGATGTAATCGGCCTCAAATAGTTAAAAAATATGGATTTAGCGGTGCTTTTTAGCTTGCTTTTTTATATTACTATATTATATTAGTTCAATTATATTCCCGCCGATGGGAATGAGCTATTTAACGGTTTTTAACGGGTTCCTGAAAGGTAAGAAAATGGCCAAAACTCCATACGGAGATATCCATCCAATAGATATCGAAGACGAAATGAAACGAAGCTACATGGATTACGCCATGAGCACTATCATCAGTCGCGCTCTGCCCGACGTCCGCGACGGCATGAAACCTGTGCATAGACGTTGCATGTATGCCATGTATGATATGGGTCTGCTCCACAACCGCGCCTATGTCAAATCCGCGCGAGTCGTGGGCGACGTCATGGGTAAATACCACCCCCATTCGGACTCCTCTATTTACGATACGATTGTCCGCCTGGCGCAGGATTTCCGCATGAGATATATGCTTGTGGACGGCCAGGGCAACTTCGGATCCGTGGATGGCGATATGCCCGCGGCAATGCGTTATACCGAGGTCAGAATGCAGGAACTCGGCGAGGAATTGTTGGTCGATATCGAGAAGAACACCGTCGATTTCGTCCCAAACTATGACAACTCGCTGGAGGAACCGGAGGTCCTGCCCGCGCGGTTCCCTAACTTTCTCGTCAACGGTAACTCCGGGATTGCGGTCGGTATGGCCACGAACGTCCCGCCTCATAATCTCACCGAGGTCTGCAACGCTCTCATTCATCTCGTGGATAATCCTGATGCTACAATCAAGGAATTGATGGAATTCATCCCCGGCCCGGATTTTCCTACCGGCGGCCTGATACTGGGCACCTCAGGAATCGAGGAAGCATACACGACCGGCCGAGGAACGGTTACCATGCGCGCGAGGGCTTACATCGAGCCGGCGGCTAAAACGGGCAAAGACGCCATAATCATCAACGAACTGCCGTATCAGGTGAACAAGGCGACCCTGATTCAGCAAATCGCCGATCTCGTTAAAAATAAAAGAATCGAGACGATTGCCGACCTGCGCGACGAATCCGACCGGCAGGGAATGCGTATATATATCGAGTTAAAACGCGGAGAGAACGCTCAGGTAACGTTGAACAAATTATTCAAACTGACGCGTATGTCCGAGAATTTCGGGGTGATTATGCTCGGCCTGGTAGGTCAGAAGCCTATCGAGATGAAACTCACTCAGGTGCTATCGGAATATATCGAACACCGCAGGCAGGTCATAATCCGAAGGACAATTTACGATTTGGAGAAAGCGCGCGAAAAAGCCCACATCCTGGAAGGCCTTAAGATCGCCATCGAGAATATCGATACGGTGGTGAATATCATCCGCAAATCGAGAACCACGCAGGAAGCGTCCGAGAAACTACAGGAAAAACTGGATCTCACCGAACGTCAGGCAAAGGCTATTCTGGACATGCGGCTGGCGAGACTGACCGGTCTCGAACGGGATAAAATCGTCTCCGACCTCGAAGATACATTGCGGTTGATAAAATACCTCGAGGGTATCCTCGACGACGAACGCAAGGTCATGGAACTCATCAAAGAAGACCTGAGGGAGATAAAGGAAAAATACGGCGACGCCCGCAGAACGCAGATTGTGCCCAATTTCGATGAAATGAACGAGGAAGATTTCTTCGTGGACGAGGAAGTCGTCGTCGGCGTAACGCATAGAGGTTATATCAAGCGAACGCCTACCAGCGTTTATCGTAGCCAGCGGCGAGGCGGCAGAGGGATTACCGCAATGTCAACCCGGGACGAGGATTTCGTGGAAAGCCTGTTTACTGCCACAAATCACGATACGATCATGGTATTCACCACGCAGGGCAAAGTTTATACGCTTCGAGTTTTCGAAATCCCCGAATTCTCACGGACCGCAAGAGGTCTTGCTATCGCGAACCTTATCAGTATTGCCCCGGACGATTCCATAGCGGCGTGTTGTAGAATTCGCGAATTCGACGAAAACAAGGACGTGTTCTTCTGCACCAGGAAGGGCAGAACCAAACGCACCAACCTCGCGGAATTCGTCAACGCCAGAAAAACCGGTATAATCGCAATCAATGTCAACGAAGGCGATGCCCTTATGGGCGTTCGCCTTATCGAGAAACCGGACGAACATATACTGCTCGTTACAAGGGGCGGCAAATCCATAAGGTTCGATGTCAGCGAGGTTCGGACGATGGGAAGAACCGCCGCCGGAGTTAACGGAATAAACCTCAAAGGAAACGACGAAGTCGTGGGCATGTTGAACATTACAGATGAAGAAAAAAAGATGTTAACCATAACCGAAAACGGCTACGGCAAAAAGACGCCCATCGAGGAATACCGCCCGCAACATCGCGCAGGTATGGGTATTATCGGACATAAGGTTTCAAAGAAAACCGGTGACGTCATCGGGGCGCTTATCGTGGATCCGGGCGATGAAATTATCGTGATTGCGTCCAATGGAATACTAATCCGCACGAGAACGGACGAAATAAGCACTTATGGGCGCTCTACCCAGGGAGTCCGCATCATGAGAGTTAAAGGCGACAACAAGGTTTCCGGGGTCGCGAGGGTGGTAGAAAGCGACGACGGCGAGTCGGATTCCGACGACACCGTTCTCGATATTTAGTTATTTGATATATTTGCCGATAATTCTAACAGTCTCGGTCGATACTGGTCGGCGGCGACTATTTTGGGTAGCCGCTTGCGGTCGGTAAAGGCCGATAATGCCGTGCTACGGGCTATCGTAGGGATGTTGTTCGTTCTGGAAAGATGGCCTAATATCAGCGTTTCGAGATTCGGTAAATCGAGGCCGGCGAGGAACTTCGCGGCGCTTTCATTCGAAAGATGCCCTTTGTTGCCGGCAATACGTTCTTTTAAAAATATGGGATAAGGCCCTTTGATAAGCATTTCAAGATCGTGGTTAAAATCCATGAGGATTACGCGCGCGGAATCGAATATCTCGTCCAGGTTTCCGTTGAGAATGCCCAGGTCGGTCGCGTGAATTATCTCGCCTTCACACGAATGGATTTTGAAGCCTACGGGATCGAACGTGTCGTGAGAGATCGGGAAGAAATGGATATCGACATTGCCCAGGGGCATAGTTTCGCCGGTGGTGAAATGCAAAACCTTCGACCCGTTGATTTTGTGGTTGGCGGCGTCGTAAGTGCCGGGATTCATGTAAAGCGGAATGGCGAGTTTCCGGGAGAGTGTGAAAGCGCCGTCAATATGGTCGTGGTGTTCGTGGCTGATGAAAATGCCGTCGAGGTCTTTCGGATCGACGGCGAATTTCTCCATCTCGCGAATAACCGCCGAAGCCGATATTCCACAGTCGATCAAAATATGGGTTCCGTCGGTCTCCAGATAAGTGCTATTCCCCGATGATCCGCTGGCAATCGATATTATTTTCATTCAGATTTGCCTTTCTGAAATCTAAATCAGTAAATCATTATATAGATTTAGATATGGCTTTTCAAGTTACAAGGCGATTTTTTAATGGCATTTTATAATGAAGGATTAAATTTCGAATGCAAATTCTGCGGCGAATGTTGCAGAATTAAAGAGGGCTATGTCTGGATTTCCAGAAAAGACCAGGAAAGATTGATGGACGAAACTGGACTGTGCAGGCGTGAATTTAGAAGGCTATACGTCGACATCGTGGATAGATTCGTGGTGCTCAAGAGTTTTCCTAACGGCGACTGTATCTTCTTCGACGAGGAAATCGGTTGCAAGGTTTACAGCGCGCGTCCCCTTCAATGTCGCACCTTTCCATTCTGGCCGGACAATTTATCCTCTGCCGAAACCTGGAGAAAAACCTCGCAATTCTGCCCGGGAATAGGTTCCGGAAGGTTGTTCAGTAAGGACGATGTTGAAGCGAGGCTGAGTGCAATGAGAGGAGACATATATCTCGAGGAGTCCAATGAAGATTGAGGAGGCCAGGAGATTAATTGTCGATTTTATCGGCGACTATATTCGGGGAAGTTCGACCGACGGCGTTGTTATCGGTTTTTCCGGCGGGCTGGATTCTTCCGTAACAGCCGCGCTTGCCGTAGAAGCGCTGGGAACCGATAAGGTGCGCGCCGTCTCGCTTCCATATTGCGAAAGCGATCCATGTAGTCTCAGGGACGCTAAAAAAATCGCGGAACATCTCGGGTTGAAACTCGAAATCATCGACATAACTTCCGCCGTGGACGCCGTCGTCGAAAAGCGGGCGAGTATATCTAAAATACGGTTGGGCAATGTCTGCGCGCGAACGCGTATGATATATCTATACGACTTTTCCGCCGAGAAAAACCTCTTAGTTATGGGCACCGGCAACCGCACCGAACGGCTCCTCGGTTATTTTACACTATGGGGGGATGCCGCCTGCGCCTTCACCCCACTCGGCGATTTGTTGAAAACTCAGGAACGAGAATTGGCGAAAATCATCGGCCTGCCGGACTGGATTATAACGAAAACCCCGACCGCAGACCTCTGGAAAGACCAGACCGACGAGGGGGAACTCGGAATAACCTACGACCAGGCAGATAAGATCATTCACGCAATTTTCGACCTCGGCATATCGCCCGAAGAAGCTATCAGAAGCGGTTTTAAGCGAGAGAGAGTCGAGCTCGTAATTAATAAATATAATTCAAGCGAATTCAAACGCAGACTACCGGCATATCCCGAACTGCCGGGATTGGAATTTGAAATATGACACGCGAATCCATAACGAAATTACTGCGCGCGGAATCGGACTCTATAAGTAAATTAATGGGGCGTATAGAGGAACCTGTCATGGCGGCCGCCGACATCTGTATCGATTGCAACGGACGTATAATCGTAATCGGGTTGGGCAAGAGCGGAATAATCGGCAGGAAAATCGCCGCCACGCTGGCCTCCACCGGCACCTCCAGCTTTTTCGTGCACGCCGTGGAGGCCATGCACGGCGATCTGGGGACAATAACCGAACACGACTGCGCGCTGATGATCTCAAAAAGTGGAAATACGCCTGAGGTAATCAACCTGGTGCCGCCGCTAAAAAGGCTGGGAATAAAGATAATTTCCATCACCAACGATCCCCGGTCGGAACTGGGACAGCAGTCGCACGTCGTTCTGGAAACCGCAATCGACGAGGATGCCGAACCTTTCGGCCTGGTGCCGACTACATCCGCCATCACTACACTCGCTATCGGCGACGCGCTCGCCGTCGCACTGATGATGAAACGCGGTTTTACGCGGGAGGATTTCGCTATATTTCATCCCGCAGGGAATATTGGACATCAGTTGCGGAGGATTTCCGAGGTAATGCATACAGGCGATGCCCTGCCGATTGTCGATTCCGGCGCTACGGTGCTTGAAGGCGTCGTCGCGATGAGCACCGGAAGACTGGGGCACGTATTGCTCATAAAGAATGGAGAACTGCGAGGAATATTCTCCGACGGCGACCTGCGCCGGTTGTTACAGGCGCATCCACACGAGGATATAGTCTCCATGAAACTCGTCGAATTCTCGACAGATGATCCCATAACCGTTAATCCGAAAGCGATGATCGAAGAGGCCGTCAGGCTGATGGAACAGAAAAAAATCACGGCATTGCCGGTTATCGAAAACGGGAAAGTAATCGGTATGGTTCATCTCCACGACCTGCTGGAAAGCAAAGTTGTGTGAGGTGCCGCCAATGATTGGCATGAAAACAACTGCTAACATCACGGCAGTTTTTTTCATATTGGAGAAACGTATTTAAACGATGTCTCTAAAGCGGCAAATACTTAAGGATGCTATCTTCTACGGCGTGGGCGATATTTTCACCAAGCTCATCGCCTTCTTGCTTATCCCGCTCTACACCAATGTTCTCGCGCCCGCGGAATACGGCGTTTATCAACTTCTCGTGCTTTTCATCACCGTGATTATGATTTTCGGGATGACCGGCATGAACGTGGCGCTGTTCAAGCATTTCGTGACTGTCCGGGAAGAAGAACATCGAAGGCAACTTTTCACCGCTACGATAATATGGGTTTTCATCAGTTCCGCCGTAATTGTAGGCTTGAGCTATATGTTAACCTCGCCGCTCTCTAAAGTCCTCACGGGTGTCCACGGCAGAGGCGGACTGGTGGGGCTTGCGGCAATAAACGCCGGTATGGAGACAATACTTTTAGTCTCCCTTCTTATCTTCAGGATGGAGAAAAGACCTATCGGTTACGTAAGCTATACTCTTATCAAAGTTATCATTATCGTCGCGGCGAATTATATTCTTTTGAAACAGTTCGGAATGGGCGTTTCAGGCATTTTACTCGCGGGCATACTGGCGGATATCATCATCCTCGGACCACTGCTGTGGCGAGTAGGTCATTATCTAACCTGGCCGATCCCGCCAAAACTCGTTACGTCCATGCTGATATGGGGGATTCCTTTCGTCCCCGCGTCACTTGCGACCGTAATTCTTACCCTTTCCGATAGATTGCTCCTTCGTTATATGGACGGTTTTGAGTCGGCCGGAATCTATTCTGTCGGATACAAAATAGCCGGTGTGGTTTTTTTACTTTACACCGCCTTTCGATTCGCGTGGGGGCCTTATATGTTCGAGTTGGCCAGAAACAACGAGCTTGCAAACCGGACATATCCCCGTGTCCTGACGCCGCTTGTTGGCTTTCTGGGTATAGCGGCGGTAGGTTTAGTCGGAATTTCGCCGGAACTATTCGATTGGTTCGTCGGCGAGTCTTTTCACGCAGGAAGAATAGTCCTGGTGCCCGTTTCCTCGGCGGCTATTTTCGACGCAATGAGCCTTTTCTTTGGCGCGGGAATGCAAACGCGCGACAGGACGATATATATCCCCTTCGTAACGGGATTCGCGGCGATAATAAATATCCTGTTAAATATCTGGCTGATCCCGCAGTTCGGTTTCATCGGCGCTGGATGGGCGACTCTCATTTCATACATAGCCATGGCGTATATGAGTTGGCGAACGGGCAATCCACTCATGCCGGTTAAATACCCGTGGGCTCGTTTGTGTGGAATAATCGTCGTAGTTGCGGCTGGCCAAGCCGGGTGTTGGTTGATGGATCCGTTACTTTCGCGCCTGGGCGTCATTATAATCTCAGCGGTTATTATATTCTGGATTTCCGGCGCGACGTCAAAATGGTTTTCCTCTATTATAAACCCAGGTGAAACGAAACCACCGATTTCTGAGCCACCCGAACGGGAAAAACGGATAGAAGAATGAGTGATGACATAAATAATAAAAGAGGACCTGAGGAAGGCAAGCTTACCGGGAAAGTCATAAAAGGCGGTTTTTGGACCTTCTTTCTGAGGATATCAATCCGTCTGCTGTCTCTCGCCAGGACGATAACCCTCGCAAGGTTGCTTTCACCCAACGATTTCGGCCTTTTCGGCATCGCGCTTCTCACATTGGGCGCACTGGAAAATCTGTCCAAAACCGGCTTTAATCAAGCGCTGATACAAAAACAGGGAAATATCCGTAAGCATCTCGATACAGCCTGGGTTGTCCAGATATCCCGGGGATTTTTATTAGGATTGCTACTTTACTTATGTGCGCCACTTATCGCTAATTTCTTCGAAGAACCCAATGCAATCATGCTGATGAAAACCATTGGTATAGCCATTTTTATTATGGGATTTAAGAACATAGGGGTAATTTATTTCAGGAAAGAACTGGATTTTAAAAAAGAATATATATACCGGTTCAGCGGAACCGTTGCAGATTTTCTAGTGGCAGTTGTAGTAGCGATACTACTACGCAACGCATGGGCATTAATATTCGGTTATTTAGCTCGTGCTATCGTAGAAGTCGTTGCTTCATATCTAATCCAGAACTACCGTCCACGCCTACAGATAAAATTGGAGAGTTTCAAATCGCTTTTTTCCTTTGGTATATGGGTTTGGGTTTCGGGCATATTAATTTTCTTGTTGACCCAGGGCGACGACATTATAGTGGGGAAGATCGTCAGTGTAGCCGCATTGGGGCTTTATCAGATGGCTTACAAAATCTCCAATCTACCGGGGACAGAAATAACTCGTGTGATTTCGCAGGTTGCTTTTCCCGCATATTCCAAGCTACAGGATAATATTGAACGATTAAGAGAAGCGTATTTCAGAGTCCTCCGGTTGAATTCGGCCGTTTCCTTTTTCGTGAGCGGATTGATATTCGCCCTTTCGCCGGAAATTACCACAGTATTACTCGGCGACAAATGGCTTCCGATAATAACTCCAGTCCGGATATTGGTTATCTGGGGAGTCATTCGCTCTCTTGTGGCGGGGATCAGCCCGGTATTTTACTCGATTGGTAACCCGAAAACGGTAACTATCATGCAAGGTCTTCAGACTTTTCTCCTTGCGGCTTTGATTTACCCGTTAACCTCGCAATGGGGGATTGAAGGTGCTTCGCTGGCAGTTGTTTTAAGTTCAATCCTCGCCTTTTTTGTTCGAGCACAGGTTCTAATTAAGACGATTGAATGCCGATTAGTCCGATTCTACAGACACATATTAATCCCGGTTTTGTCCGCCGCGGCAGGTTATTGGGGAATATATCTCCTTAAACCGTTGTCTTCTAAGTTGCCAGGGATAATTAACCTGGTATTGCTTTCGATTTTGTTTTCTATTACGTATATTGCCATTGTGCTTTTTGCGAGATCGATCGAAATCGGGTTCGATCATTCGGTTAAAGAGGTGATTTTTTCGTTCTGGAAGAAAGAAAAGGAAATATAGCTGTCGTTCGCGGTCTGGATCTGTGTCTTTCCTGCGAGACCTGTGTTGCGGTGTGTCCGGAAAAGGCCGTTGCGATGGAATTTGCGGAGGGGCAATTTTTACCGGTTGTTGACGATTCCCGATGCACAAGTTGCGGACTATGCCGCAGGCTTTGCCCGGGTCTGGACCTTTCCCTGTCTCTTGATTATCGAGATCCTTCCTGCACAAACCTCAAGGGCAAAATAAAAAATTGTTATACCGCTTATAGCCTCGATACGGGGATTCGAGCCAAAGCGACAAGCGGGGGGGTTGTTACAACACTCGCGTCCCGGTTAATCGAAGATGGAAGATATTCCGGCGCTTACGTTTTGCCCTTCGATGTTTTCGATAATCAACCGCCACGATTAATTCACGCCGATTCAAGAGATAAGATATTATCCGCCACGAAATCGAAATATCTCCCGGCCTCGATTTTTAACATAGTCGAAAAAATCAAGAATGGTGAAATCGGAAAAGCTGTGGTTATTGGAACCTCATGTCAGATTCACACTGTAAAGAAAATCATATCCGAATCTGGGCGGGATTCTTCAGAAATATTGTATATCGGCCTTTTCTGCGACCGAACGCTTAACCTCAATCTCCAGAAATATTTTGAATGGAAATACGCTCGGAAGGGAGAAAAAATAGCGCATTTCGACTATCGCAATAAAACCACAAAAGGATGGCCGGGCGATGTTTTTGTTGAGTTTGATTCGGGCAGGAAAATCGTCATCGACCGGCGGGAAAGGATGCAAGCGAAACCCTATTTCCAGCTCAAACGTTGTCTTTTCTGTGCGGATAAACTCAATGTCGCGGCGGACATATCAGTGGGCGACTGCTATATCCCGGGGCAATCAGATCAGGCGGGGAAATCGAGTGTTATTGTCCGGACTTCTAAAGGGGTCGAAATTTTTGGAAGGCATAAAGACCTTTTCCATCTGAAATACTCGTCTATCGACGATATCGCCAAATCGCAGGCAGTTGATAACAAGATTCACAACATCGAATTAGCTCGATATTTCGCGGATAAAACGGGGGTCGCAGAATACGGCGAAGTCGATTCTGCGATAGCGGACGAATTGGATTCGCAAACCAGACTTCTGGAATTAGGCGCTCGGTCGCGGTTCCAGCAAATATCTGACGCTCTCGGACAAAGCGAAAGCGATGGAGTGATAACAAAGCTTAAGACCGCCGCGAAGTATTCAATCCTATCCTGGAAATCTTTCTGGATTACCCTGACAAAACCCAAACTCGAAATAATTCCGGCCAGGCCCTATGTCGGCGTGGTGGGTGGAGGTTTCAGTAACAAGGGCGCTGAAGCCATGGTGTTCACCTGCGTGAGTGAACTGAAAAAGAATTTCCCGGAAAAAGAGATTATAGTTTTTACAAACAGAGATTATCCCGAAAAAGTGAAGTCCCGTTTTGTTTTTCAAATAATACCACTAACCCTCAGAATGATTGAGCGTTTCCTTTCTGGAATCTTTCCGCCGGGGGAATTCGCTAATCGAGAGAAGGAAGCGAGAAGGTTATTATCGGATTGTTGCGCGATTTTCGATGTCAGCGGTTTCGCACTCTCTTCTCAGTTCCCACCGAATACCTCGGCGTATTATGCACTACGAATAATCCTGGCGCGAAAATATTCCATCCCATTCTTTATTCTTCCACAATCCTTTGGCCCCTTCGAATATCCTATAAAGCATGCTATATTTCTTAAATCAATGATAAAAAGGGCTTTGAAATACCCCGCCGCAATTTACGCGCGGGAAAAGCATGGCGCGAAATTATTGAACGAATACACAGGAGTGGAACCGAAATATTACCCGGATATAGTTTTGCAGAGAGGGGCATTGAATCTCGAATATATATTTGGGGATGTAACTGAAATCGAAGAGATCGAAATACTACCAAATTCGGTTGCAATCGTGCCCAATTTGCGCCTTTTTGAACGGGCGAATAGAAGCGATTTGATATCAGCCTATGTCGCAACGATAAGAGAGTTGTTGAAAAGAGATAAAAATGTATATCTGCTACGGCATTCCGCGGAAGACTGGGGTCTGTGTGTGACGCTAAAAAGCCACTTCGAGGACAACGAAAATGTGATTAGCCTCATTGACGATTACGACTCATGCCAGCTGGATTCCGCTATGGGTAAATTCGAGTTTATTATCGGGTCGAGGTATCATTCGATTATCCATGCCTACCGAAACGGTGTTCCTGCGGTGGTTGTAGGGTGGGCGGATAAATATATCGAACTCGCGAAGCTATTCGGTCAGGAGAAATATATCGTGGATGCCCGTGAAAAAAGAGATTATGGAGAAATTCAGACAAAAACAGTCGCGATGGCGGATAACTACGTTGAAGAAAGAGAATTTATATCCAGCCGCGCGGCAGTTATTCGACAAAAGGGCATTTTAGAAGAAATTATCGAAAAGTATAGTTGATTTAAATATGTTCCTAAATAGCCATGATGATTGTGAATAAATGATGATCGATAATAAAAAGACCATTGGCATGATTCTGCTGGAACCTTTTCCTGAGGATATCCGTATCGACAAGGAGGCGAAATCTCTCAAGGCGGCAGGTTATGAATGTGCGTTATTATGCCTTTGCGAAGGAGATCAGGCCAGGGAAGAAATCATAGACGATATTCGAGTTCGACGCTTCAATCCGAAATCGAGAATAGCTCGAAAACTGGATACATTGAGGTTTCATCTGAGTTTCCGCCGCCCGAGATGGGAAAAGGCAATTGGCGATTACATCCGCAACTACCAAATCGACGCGCTTCATGTGCATAATTTGCCGTTATGCAGAAGCTCGATTTGCTCGGCACGTAGCGCGAGGATTCCCGTTGTGCTTGATTTTCATGAGAACTTTCCCCACGGACTTCAAATCTGGAAAGAGGCCACGTGGTGGAGGGATATACTTAAGGCACCATTTAAGAATCTGAAACGCTGGCTAAAATACGAGCGCGAATCCGTGCTCTTAGCCGATCACACTATAGTCGATTGCCTGGAATTCAAGCGAAGGCTTGTCGATAGCGGATTGCCGGAAGAAAAAATATCGTATGTGCAGAATGTCATCGACCTGGAGGCCTTCGACCCGCCGGTGCCTGTTTTTACGGATAAATACGCCGACCGATTCGTGATGATTTATCTCGGTGTAATCGGCCCACAAAAGGGCCTGGGGTTGGCTTTGGAGGCCTTGCCGGCTATTGTGAAAGATGTGCCGGAGTTCCATCTGCTTGCAGTCGGCCCCGGCTACGCCAGAATAAAGGAAGAACTTCGACGCAGGGCAGTGCAGTTGGGCGTCGGAGATAATTTTGAGATGTTATCTCCCGTGCCACATCGTGAGATTTTCACCGTGCTAAACGCTGGCGACATAGCGCTATTGCATCTCGAATACAATATGAACTACCGTGCGTCCAGTCCGCATAAGCTGTTCGAATATATGGCGGCGGGACTGCCGGTAATCGTCAGTCCTGCGGAATCGGTGGCAAGGATAGTCGAGGAAGAAAAGGTCGGCGTAGTCGTGGAATATTCGGCGGATGAAATGGCACAAACCGTTGTTACGCTGGCGAAATCCCGGGAGATGCGCCTCGAGATGGGCGAGCGGGGAAAATCGGCTGTCCAGAACAAATATAACTGGGAAATAGAATCGGCGAAGATTATCGATATTTATGAGGATATTTTAGGATGAAGAAAGTGCTTCTGATAAGCTATTACTGGCCTCCCGCGGCGGGCGTTGTTATTCGGCGGGTAATGACGCTGGCAAAATATCTGCCGGAGCATGATTTCGAGCCGATTGTCCTCTGTGCCGGTGGCGAAACGCCATGGATGAACATCGAACGTGATGTCCAGACCCCCGCTGTCGAAGTGCATCGAGTGGATGCCGGCGATCTAAATCAGCTTTTCGGGCAGGGGAGAACCCCATCTGGAGTCCGTTTGAGAACGGCGCTCAGGGCTATTTTTAGAAGTGATTATATGGCGGAATGGGCGGATAGGGCAATAATCGAGGCGGAGAAAATTGTCGAGGAAAACGATATCGAAATCGTCGTTATAACTTCGCCGCCCTTTAGTATCCAGAGTATAGGCGCACGGCTTAAAGAGAAATTCCCCGATGTTAAATATGTTGCCGATTTACGCGATTGGTTCTATAGCTTTAGAAGGGGCAATCCGATTTTAGGAATCAGGAGAATGCTGGCCATTCCACGTGCTAAACGGCATCTGCGCAAAGCGGATCTCGCGATAGGGATCACGCCCGGGTTTGAAGATGATTTGTCTGAAATTGGCATTTCCCATGAAACAATAATGCTTGGCTTCGATTGCGAAATCGCCGAAGAAGGTAGTTATGAACGCGGCGAGGAATTTCGCATTGTTCATACCGGCAGTTTTCCATCAACCGGGCAGACGCCGGAGTTTGTGCTAATAGCATTCGATATGGCCTGCCAAAAAAGCCCCGAATTCCGGGAGAAAGCGAGACTGATTTTTGCTGGAGTCGATCAGAAATATATCAACTCTAAGACGCCGCGATTTGCTGAGAGACCGGACAATGTCAACGCTCTTGGACACCTCTCACATGATGAGGCTATTAAAATGGAGCGCGGTGCAGATATTAACCTGCTAATTGTTACTATCCCGCGCCAGTTGGGGGGAAGCAAGGTTCCAACGGGCAAATTCTACGAATACGTCGCCGCCAGACGGCCCATTTTTGCAACCTGCCCATCGAACAGCGTCCTATTCGACCTGATTGCTGAAAATAACCTGGGCGTTGTCTGCCTAAATAGCCCGGATGAAATCGAGCTGGAGTTGCTCACGCTTTTTCAGAAGTGGCAAAACGGGAACCTCCCATCCGGGGCGACTTGCGAAGTGGCGGAGAAATTCCGCGCGGAGAAGATGATCGCGAAATACGCGAAAATTCTGAGGGAGCTGACGAAATGAGAATCGGTTTCGACGCTACAATACTATCAAAACGGTTGACCGGAGTCGGTATCTATACGAAAAGCCTGATAACAGCTCTTCTACAGGTAGATTCCGGGATAGAGATAGTCCTTTTCAGCCATAAAGACATATCTTTTTTCAACGACAATCCGCGTGTCGAAAAGATTATCGAGAAAAGCCTTAACCAGCAGGCTTTTATTCAAGGAAAATTGAAAGGGTTAATCGATAAACACTCGATCGACGTCTTCCACGGGCCGAATTTCTACCTCCCCCGGCGCGGAAAGACACCTATGGCGGTTACAGTCCATGATCTCTCAGCGCAATTTATGCCGTCGCAACATTCTCTCAAACACAGGCTGTCGCAGATTTTCCTGAAACCTTCCCTCAAAAGGGCCGATCGAATTATCACCGTCAGCAAGGCCACCGAGGACGAACTCGTGCGATATTATTCCAGATGCGCCGACAAAATCCATGTCGTGTATAACGGAGTAAGCGATCGATTTTCCCCGGCTGGGGATGAGGAAAAAAAACGAATCAAAAAGGATCTCGGCTTGCCAGAAAGGTTCATTCTCTTCGTGGGAACGTTAGAACCTCGCAAAAACCTGCGGGGATTGCTTCTGGCTTATGCGCAATTGCGAGAAAAATTCTATTTCAAACTCGTAATTGCAGGCGGAAAGGGGTGGATGGAAAGCGATATCCCAAAGATCATCGCGGAAAATAAACTTGAAAACGACGTCCTCTTCACTGGCTATATCGATAGCGAACGTCTGCCGGCGTTGTATTCTACCGCGGATATTTTCGCTTACCCGAGCTTCTACGAGGGATTCGGCCTGCCGCCGCTGGAGGCGATGGCCTGCGGGACGCCGGTTGTAACGTCCAACAGGTCGAGCCTGCCCGAAGTCGCCGGCGATGCCGCGATATTAGTCGATCCTGACGACGTCGGCGATATCGCCGTAGAATTGAAAAGAATTATCGAGGACGAAGAATTGCGGAACGGGCTTATTAAGAAAGGCCTAACCAGAGCGAAAAAATTCACATGGGATCGATGCGCGACGAAAACGCTTGCTATATATCGTGAATTAATATAGATTTAATTGACATGATGGATAAACGTAGAGTAGCAATAGTCCAGGATTTACTGATCCAATCCGGCGGCGCGGAACAGGTGCTTCGGGAGATAAAGAGGCTTTTCCCCGACGCGCCCGTGTTCACACTCGTTTACGATGAGAAATTCGTGCCGGAGGATTTCCACGAATGGGATATTCGACCGGTGGGATGGTCTCAAAGGCTTCCGCGGATTCATCGGTGGTATAAATACTATATGCCGCTGTATCCGACGATGATAGAGCAGATGGATTTGCGCGAATTCGACCTTGTGATTACGAGCAGTTATCTCGTGGCCAAGGGCGTGCTGACTCGAAGCGAAACGCTTCACCTGTGTTACTGCCACACTCCCATGCGGCAGGCGTGGGAGATGTATTTCGATTACAAACACGGTTACACTAAATCGGGCTTCTTTCTGAAGCGAGATCTCTTTAAATTCTTCTATCCGATAATCCTGAACTACGTCCGGATGTGGGACAGGCTCGCCGCCGACCGCGTGGATCATTTCGCCTGCAATTCGAGGACGACACAGAAACGTATATCCAAATTCTATCGTCGCGATTCCGAGATAATTTACCCGCCAGTTGACGTTTCCAGCTTCAACCCGGTCGAATCGGACGAGCTGGAAGATTTTTATCTGTGTTTGTCGAGGCTTGTGCCCTACAAGCGGATCGACCTGGCGGTAAACGCCTTCAACAAGCTAAACCGGAAGCTTTACATCGCTGGAGACGGCCCACAGCTATCGCAACTTATGAAAAGCGCCGGCCCGAACGTGAAATTCCTCGGCAGAGTGGATTCCGAAACGAAGATTAAACTGCTGGCCAAATGTCGTGCGCTGGTTTTTCCCGGAAGGGAAGATTTCGGGATCGTGCCCGTGGAGGCTCAGGCGTCGGGAAGACCGGTTATCGCTTACGGTGTCGCGGGGGCGCGCGAAAGCGTTATCGAAAATAAAACAGGCGTCTTTTTCCCCGAACAATCGGTGGAATCATTGAGCGAAGCGATCAAGAAATTCGAGAAGATGGATTTCGAAAGAGACGACATCCTGCGGTCGGCCCAGAAGTTCGACAAAAAGGTTTTCGAGGAAAAAATGCGGCGGTGGATAGACGAAAAATGGAATGAATTTCAAAGATATTTAATTGGAGGGTATAATGAATAAGGTGGTTTTTGTCTTTACGATTGTCCTGGTCGGACTGGCTTTCAGTTTGGAGTTGGGCAATCCGTGGGTGTCTCAGAATTACTCTCTTACATCCGCGATGGAACTTCCGCCCGACCCGACCTTCTACCGCGCGATGGCAATCGACACGTGGATGCCGTCCGGGGGAGCCCAAATCCTCATAATTTCCCCTGAACGACCGCTGGATGCGCCCGTTGATACCGGCTGGAGCGGCGTAGCGGTGCCTCAGGTCATCACCGATTCAGATTATTCGATAGATAGCGTATTCTTCGAGGATATGGTTGGCTCGCCGATGACCGAAATCCTTGTGGGCGACGAGATGGGCATGGCGTTTATACGTGCCATGGGCGAGGGATTCTTCTCGGTGCGCGTTACGGACGGTGCAGGGATAATGAAGCCCTCGCTACCGGTGCTTTTCGAGGTGGTCCCGGCGGGCACTATTCCTATAAAATGGACGATTTTCGGCGAGAATATAGTAATGCAAAACAATTATTTCGATCTCCACTGGGCCGCCGTAACGGATATGGACGATCTCGTAGTGCCTTCGTATCTGCCGGGAATCTATATGGATTACGCAACCGCGGAGATCGTGTATGAATCCAACCCGAACGGAAGCGCCGGGATTTCGAATCCATTCACCATGATGCCCGCCCCGGTCACGAATATTTCCTTGATTTATGGAATGGCGCCGTTTTATATCTACGATACGGAAAGCGAGACTGTCGGAGTTATGGCCTATTCGTCGGCGGGGACGCTCATGGTCAGCGATACATTCAAGGTTTACGTCGCCTCCTCAACGGAAGCTCCCTATTTGCTCGTTAACCGATTCGACGGGATGCGCATCTCGCAGAACAAGCCCTCCTCGATTTACACGATGGCATTCAACGGCTCCGAGCCCGATCCAACGAACAACAGCACTAAAGTCCGGTTGAGTTCGGTCGATCTTACAGGTTCAGAAAGCACGACAATCGAGCCTGCCGGTTGGCGCAGGCTTACGGGAGGTATCGCGGGATTCACACTGACCGATACCGAAGCGGATACACTATGCGTCTTTATCGGAGCCGAGACAGATTCCGTCCCGGAACTCGCAGTGCCTTTCTACACAGCAATTCAGGTTGTGCCGCCGGACGTAGCATTGAAATTCGTTTTCAGGAGTTCCCATATCGGTATCGTGGGAGACACAATGAAACTGGTGGTCGAGGGCGTCAACGGACTCGGCGAGATCGACACGAATCTCGATGCCTGGTTCACCGCCGAATTCTACGATGAGGACAGCTCCCTTACTGTAATAGATTCGGCTTCCGGGGAAACCTGGAACGCGAACATGGCCTCGGAAACGGGGCTTAACATGACAGACGGTCGATATGTGTTGTATCTGACAAATACGGAACCGGAAACCTTAGACTTCGAGGCCTGCGACGCAGAACTACTCGGTCTTTTCGACCAGGGACTTATCGGTTTCATGCATGAATACGAAATCGTCTTCGAGGAGGCCGATACTTCGGGCGCACTGCAATACAGTTTCGAACCCGTGGAAGCCGGGATTTATCCCACCGGCGAAAACATCGAAATCACCGTAACCGCACGAACGGGCGCGGGACTTATCGATGCAAGTTATTCTGACAGCGCATCGGTAACCGCAAGCGGATTTGCTGTGCTCGATCCACCGTCGGGCATCATCCGTTTCGACGGCGGCATAGCGACGGCAACTGTCAGCGACGACAGTTCCGAAAGAATCGACCTGGAAATCAGCGGGCCGCTTCTGCCGGATATAGTGTCCATAATGTTCCTCGACCCGACAAGCGGCGGAATACTGTTCCCCTTCGAATACGAGCGATGGTTCCAGGTCGGCACCGAACAGACCGTGCTAATTGGCGTCATGAACCTCGACGGTATCGACGTTAGCTACGACGGTTTCGCGCAGATAACGGTTATCGACCCGAACGACAACGGCAGTATCACCGCTCCCGATTCGATGGAAATCTCCGGCGGACTGGGGAGTTTCGATATACTCGATACGGACGCCGAAAGGTTCACGATTCAGGTGGATTCAGGCGATGAGGAGACTGGCTATTTCGAGATAGAGGTAGAATCTCGCGCTCTGTTGAATTATGAATTACCGTATGGTTGCGAGGTGGGCGCGCTCCTTGATTCGATTATTTTCACTCTTCCCATGCCTGGAGGCCCTTATTTTCCCTATTCGTGCACTCTCGAAATCGATATTGAAGAGGGTAATCCAAATTCCAGCGTGAGTTACAACGAGGAAGTCTATATCGAGGACGGTTACGGCGTGACGCTTATCGAAAACACGGAACCCGAGACTCTGGACGTTTACCTGACTATCCCCGAAGACCAATATGTTTACGCCGAATCCACACTTATAGGCGAATGGGAATATTATCTCGGGCAGATTGTTTACGTGGGATGCAATATCGACGAGACTTCTCTACCGAAGGCTTTCGACGTCGGCCCGGTCGTTCCGAATCCGTTTAACTCGTCTTTTGCGGTAAATATCTCCCTCCAGCAAGATTCCGATGTCGAGATGGAAATATACGACGTCAACGGTCGGCTGGTTCTCAAAAAAGATATGGCTAAATTAGCCGCCGGTCGTCGCGATATCGTTATCGACATGGGGGATCGATCCTCGGGTATTTATTGGATAAAGGCGACATGCGGCGATGACGAACGGATCCAGAAGGCCGTTCTGCTCAAGTGACCGGTCGAACGCGAATTGCTATAAGTCTCGGCGATCCCGCGGGTATCGCGTCGGAAACGACGGCTAAAGCTATAATCGCACTTCGGGAATCGCCTATCGATTTCATCCTCACATGCGAACGCGAATATTTCGACGAACTTAGCAGTCGTTTTCAATGGGCCGCCGATCTTATGGAGATCGCCGGGACATCGGGAGAAAATGTTGGCGCAAAGATAGAGTTCGTCGGAGGGGCGAAATACGGCGGCCTGGTTTCCTTCGGAAATCCCACATCCTCAAGCGGCGGATTTGCATACGATTCCCTGATAACGGCAATAGAACTTTGCATGGCGGGCACCGTGGACGCCCTGGTAACCGCACCACTGTCGAAAGCCGCTCTCAGGATGGCCGGACACGATTATCCGGGACATACGGAAATACTGAGGGAAATCGCCGGTGTAGAGAGGGTAGTTATGGCTTTTATCGCCGGAGACAACAGGGTAGTGCCACTCACGAGACATATACCAATAAAAGTCGTCCCTTATTCCATATTCCCGGAACTTATTTTCGAAACAATCACCATAACTTGCAACTGGCTAACGAGATATGAAGGAATCGCAAAACCTCGGGTAGGCGTTCTGGCTTTGAATCCGCACGGCGGTGAGTCCGGGATTATAGGCGACGAGGAAGATGTCATACTCGACGGCATAGCCACAGCGATCGAGAGCGGCTATGCCGTATCCGGCCCAATAGTGCCCGACACGGCTTTTCTCCCGGAAGTAAAGGTGGCATACGACATCCTGATAGGGATGTATCACGACCAGGTGTTGATACCGTTCAAAATGGTGGCTTTCAACATCGGGGTGAACGCCACGCTGGGCTTGCCCTTTATCCGCACCAGCCCGGACCACGGAACGGCCTATTCCATAGCGGGGAAAGACGTCGCAGATCCCGGTAGCACGATAGCCGCAATCGAACTCGCGGTGCGCTGGGCGGTTATCTCAAAAGGATGATTCTCGCGGTTTGACCGCCGGAAGTCCGCACGAGGAAAACTCCCGAGGACACGGGAGAGCCATTTTCATCGCGTCCGTCCCAGAACGCCCGACCTTCTACCGGGCATCCTCCATAGATAATTCTCCCCGATGCGTCGTAGATTCGAAAATTCCACGGTGTTTCGATTCGGCACACCGCGTTGAAAGGATTTGGAACGACGCGCAGGTTTTGCGAATAGGGCAATTCGATCTCGTCGATTCCGCTTCGGACGACGTAAAAAGACCATTCGTCCTCGAAAAGGTTCGGATCGCCTATATCGACAGAATCGCCGACGCTGATAGAGACGTTCACCGTATCGCCTTCTTCCAGGACAAGCCCGGCGGTGTTAAGGTCGATTAAAACTGTGTCGGCATCATAGAGGAAGGAAATGCAACTCGAATAAACCGTCACCGAATTGAAGAAAGAAACGTAGCTTGGTAAATCCAGGCCACTTCCCTCGTCGATAAGATGCATCTTGTAAATAAACGGTTCCGCCTCGACGGTATCATCTGGACCGGGATAAACGTATTCCGCGATTGGCGGGGTTCTATCAATGATGAAACTCCATTCGAAGGGAAGCATATCCGACGGGTTGCCCAGGGCGTCCTCGGCGGATAGGAGTTGGACGGTTATCGTGTCGCCGTCGTCGAAGTAATCGCTGAAAATAAGGAGGGTATCGTCGAAAGCGAGTTCAGGATCGGAGGTCGAGTAAGTCGTTCCGTTCACATCGAGGGAAACGGAAGATTCCAGGACGCCGTCCGGATCGGATAATCTCAATGTGATGTCGAAACTGTCGAGCGAGACCCAGCTTTCGTCGGAAGGGTAGGGATTCCCCGCGAGAGGGCCGTCGGAAAAGGGGTTTGCGTCGATTACCATGACTCCGTTGCCGGCTGTGCCCGCGAAAATACGGTAACCTCCGACACTAAGAGGCACGATATCCAGATCGAAGATTTCGAACTCGACGGAATCGCCGACGAAATCGTAGGATTCTCCGCCGTCCATCGAACTGCACACGCCATAAGCCCCGCCGAAAATTATCGATTCAGGTGTATAATCCGATACGATTACGCAATTCGTCGGTGGCGAGATCATGCGGATATCCTCCCAGGTCACGCCGTAATCTTCGCTTCGCGAAATCCCGTTCCAATTAGCTATGTAGATGTATTGGGTATCGAGCGGGGACACGGCGACGTCGATTGCCGCAATGTCTTCCGTAAAAGTGTCTTCAGTAATCCAGTTTACTCCGTGATCCGTCGAGTGGCGGAGTTCGCCGGCCTCGTTCCATGCCCAGATATTGTTGTTTGCGAAGGGGTCAACGGTCATGCCGTAATATACAGCCGCGATGCCCGGACCAGCGACGTCCGCCCAGTCCAGTCCGGCGTTTCTGCTGTAACTAATGTTCATGCCCCAGGCATACACATAAGTCGGGTCGGTCCGGTCGAAACATATCCCATCTGCCAAATACAGCCAATGAACTGCCATGGGTTCAAACGTCGTTCCGTAATTGTTACTCCGCAGGATGCCGTCGGAAAATGAGCCAATCCCAAAAGCGGCAAACACCGTTTCCGGGGTTGCGGGATGGAAGTCGAAACCGTTGTAACTACCTAATGTGTCCCATGTCTCGCCGCCATCGAAGGTTCTAAGAAGGGACATAGCCGGTTCCGAGAAACCCTCGTGAACGGCGAAAATCGTGTCGGGGCAGTCGGGGTCGGCTTTAATCTGGATAATTCTGCCGTGCCCGGGGCCGATGGATTCCCAGGTCTGGGCGCACAGGAATCCGATTAGAAGAACGAAACAGATTGGAATTGTTTTATTCATGGTTCAACCTTCGTAAAATTTTTCTTCAAGTTCTTCAAGTCGGGGGATTGCGGTCGGGTTGTTTTCGATTATTATCGCCCGGAGTCGCGATGTGAGTTCTTCAAAAGAGTCGCGTTTTTTCGCATGTGCATAGAATTCGAGAAGCACGAGGCCGGCTTCGATATTGCCCTCCCAATCTCCCGATGATTCGCTTGTTGCGACCGCCTTTTCGGCTCGACTGATCGCGGATTTGACATCTCCCCCGGCAAAGGAATCCAACGCGAGACCGAGCTGGGCGTCCACAATGCGCATTTTATCATCGAGTTGGGTGGCGATTTTGAGGGCTTTCCGGTGTAACGATTTCGCCCTTTCTGTATCTCCGGTTTCCCTGGACGTATCGCCGAGATTCGACAGGCAAAGGGCTTCACCCCGCCTGTCACCTATTCGGGCGAAAATATCCCGGGCTTCCTCGTAGGCCTGGATTTCCTCCGACTTCGCACCTCGCGCCCTATACGCCTGCGCGAGGTTTACTCTATTGATGGCCTGACCCCTCAAATTCCCCAACTCGCTGTCTATTTCGCCCGCCTTGAGCAGATATTCGACCGCCGAATCCCATTTTCCCAACTGGCCTTCGAGCCATCCGAGGTTGCCCATCAGGTTCGCCGCGCCGGGGGATGCGCCCTCGGTGTCTGCAATTTGCAGGCCTTTGAGGTAAATTTCGCGCGCTTTATCGAGTTTCCCGAGGTCGGATAGCAGAGTCCCGTAATTTACCATCGCCTGAAGAAGTCGTTCTCGTTCGTCTTTCAGCGAGCCGAGGATATCTAATAGTTCCATATATAATTCGCCCGCTTTGTCGAAATCCCCCATTTCCTGTTTCGCAAGCGCAATTCGATTGATAGCGTCGGTGAAGAGGGGGACGGTGTTCATTTTTTTCGCGACGGTCTTCGCGCGAACGTTTAATTCGATTACTTTGCGGAGATCGCCCGAATACCAGTATAATCTGCCCGCGGCCTCCAGGACGCTCAGCAGTTCCCTCCACACATCCCATTCGATGGCTTTATTATCCTCGATTCTAAGTGCCCGTTCATAATAATGGAGTGCTTCCAGGTTCGCAAACCGGAGTTCCTGCTTGCGTCCGGAAAGGTATCTGAAATGGAAGGCTTTTCTCGCCTCCTCTCCCAGTCCGTAATGACGCGCGAGTTCCTCGTAGTGGTCTTCGAGGTCGGCGTCGTATTTTTCCTCGATTGTCGCTCCCACCGAAAGATGGAGTTTCTTCCTAACGGTCTGGAAAAGCGAGTGATATGCCGCTTTCATAAGCGGAACCGATTGAAAACGATAATGTCCGTCGGTGGGTGCGATTATTCCAGAAGAAATAAGGTATGCCCGCCCTTTCTCGTAAACGGATTCATCCATCAATTCTAAAGGAAGCGTTTTGGGAAATTCCTGCCCCAAAATTGAAGATACCCTTATTGTTTCGCGGGCGTCCGGGGGGAACTCATCGATTTTTGCCGTATAAATACCGTCGATACTACCGGGTAGCTTGCCTTCGATAGAAGCGGTTATACGATGAACGCCTTTCTCGATAAGGATTTCGCCCTTGTCCTCCAGCAACGAAACGAGTTCCTTGATATATCCCGGATTCCCGCCGGTTTCCGAATACACGTCCGATACAAAATCGGAGCCCACTTTGTTTGCATCAAGTATTTCCCGAACCAGAGACGCTGTATCTCTTTTATTGAGCGGTCTTAGGTTGATAATCTCCTCGACTTCGGACTTTATCGCGCCGGGATATCGCCCGGAAAGCAGTATGGGGAGTCTTTTTTCGCGGATTATCCTGTCCATCAAGCTCGCGGACGATGGATCAAGGTTTTCAATATTATCGCAAAGGATAAGAATAGGCGTGGATTTATATGATGAAACGAGCAATTCATAAATAATGGTCTGGAGGATAGTCCGCTTCTCACCCGGCGATAGATAACGAGTCCTGTCGGTGTGTGCAATTTCCATACCGAGTAAACCGGACAGTAGAGGGTAGAAATCCGACGTGGACGGAACAAGTTCACCGAATTTATCGTAAGGATTATCCCCGAGTAAATCCCGGATGAAATGCTGGATGGGCGCGTAAGGTATGTTCTCCGCCCACGTTATCGCGGAAATATCGATGGTTTTTATACCGCGTCCGGCCGCTTCCTTCACGATATAATTAGCGAGAACCGTTTTCCCCGAACCCGCTTCTCCCAGTATTATCGCCGAATTAATTTCGCCCTCGATAAGTCCGGTGAGCGAAGATATCTCCCTCCGCCTGCCTATAATCTTTAGACCGGAAGCGATCACGGTGCCCGGGGCGATATCGTCCAGGACATTGGCCAGAATCGGGTTCCTTTTACCTTTAAGAGACAGTTCTCTCGATTCGCTAAACTTGAACCCCGCGCCAGCTTTTAGTTTTGTTTCCTCCCCAACCAGTATTTCGCCAGCTTCCGCCGCAGTTTGCAGTCGGGAAGCCGTATTTACGGCATCTCCAATAACGGTGTATTCGCGGTGGTTATCGTCCCCTACAATCCCGGCCACTACCTCGCCGGTATTGATACCAATCGAAACCTTCAATCCCTCAAAATCTTCGATACGCCGCATTATTTCCACCGCCGACACGAGGGCTCTCTGCGGATCATCCTCATGGGCGACCGGAGCACCGAAGATAATCACAGCCGCGTCACCCATGAACTTATCGACCTGTCCGGAATATTTCTCTACCGGTTCCAGAAGGGCCGCAAAAAGCTTATTCAAGAGGAGCATCACCTCCTCGGCATCGCGGTTTTCACAATAGGGAGTGAAACCGGCAATATCGACGAACATCGCAGTAACGGTGCGTCTTTCGCCAACTCTATCGAGTTTTCCCGGATTTCGAACGATTCTGGAAAGAACCTGGCCCGGAATAAAGGAAGCTATAGCTTTCGCCACACGCGGATCATCGAATTTATCTATATCACTCCTCTTTGACATTCCAGGCTTGCTAGTTCTTCTCGATGTCATCAACAAGATTATAGGGTTTGCCATTCTGATCAATTACCCAGACATCTTTATAACCGTCCAGATCGATATTGCCTTCGGCCCTGATCTCGAACGTGCTAATTTTGGCGCTCTTAACTTCAAGGTAGTAATATGTCCCTCGCGATTGTGCCTGTATATCGTCCAGCTTTCTCGCGTATTTGCCATGTAACGCATGATAGGATTCCTGTTTCTGATACGCCATTCTCAACAGTTGTTTGGCTTCCGTTTGCCGTGCCCGCAATCCCGCTTCCGAAAGATTGGCGGTTTCCTCTTCCACCAATCTTCTCGGTTCTGCGATATAATGGTTATAGAGCAAGTATATCGCACCTAAAATTATCAATATTATTATAACCTTTTTCATCTGGATCTCTCCTTCCGCCACAGAAATTGGTTTCTCTATCATTATATCTTAATTCATTTCAACCGATAAATCAACCGTAAAGAATAAAAAGGGTTTTAGGGTTTTGTCGGGACGATATCGATAAAAAATCCCATAGGTTTAAGAGAACGACGTATTCGCTCGACGCCCCCAGCGCCCTAAAAGGTAGAACTTTAGATTCGCAATGAGTATTACCCATTAAAAAAGAGCGGCCAGAATAGACCGCTCCGGAGAAATATTATCTCCTACCGATTACATCTCGGCGAGCACTTCGTCTATTATAGCAATTGCCCGTTCGATATGTTCCGCCTGAACGTTCAAGCTCGGCCTGAACCGGACGCTTTTCGTGCCGCAGGGGAGGACGATCATACCTCTTTTCACGCATTCGCCCAGGAAATCGCCACGACAGGTTCCATCGGGAAGATCGAAAGCGCACATCAGGCCAGCGCCGCGCGAGTTCGATACCAGTTCGTGATCCCTTTCGATTTTCCTGAGACCGTTTAACAGCACTTCGCCCATTTTCGTAGCGTTTTCTACGAGGTTTTCCTCCTCGATAATTTCGAGATATCTACGGCAACGGAGCATATCGGCCAGATTGCCACCCCATGTCGAGTTGATCCTGCTGGATTCGTGAAAGACGTTGTTCTCTACTTCGTCGATCCTCGGCCCGGAGACAATACCGCATACCTGCGATTTTTTACCGAAACAGAAGATGTCCGGTTCTACGCCGGAGTTTTCCCATGCCCACATTTTCCCCGTGAGTCCCATGCCGGATTGGACTTCGTCGTAAACCAGCATGATGTCGTATTTGACACACAGGTCTTTCAGGGTGCGGAGGAATTCCGGGCGTAAATGGTTATCGCCCCCTTCGCCCTGAATAGGCTCGATTATCGCGCAACATATTTCGTCCGCCTGTTCTTTCAGGATATTCTCGATTTGTTCGATTGACACCTTCTCTCGGGCGATAGTATCGTCGAGATTAACGCCTTCGAGTGGGAATTTCGCCGAGGGCGTCGAAACACGAGGCCAATTGAATTTCGCAAAATACATATATTTGCGAGGATCGGCGGTATTGGTCAATGATAAAGTGTATCCCGTGCGCCCATGGAACCCCTTTTCGAAATGCAGGACTTTCGTGCCGATTTCGCCCTTGCCAGCTTTCAGGTTTTTACGGACTTTCCAATCCATTGCGGCTTTGAGGGCATTTTCGACCGCTAATCCTCCTCCCGCAACGAGAAACAGATGATTCATATTCTCCGGCATTGCTACTCTATGGAAAGTAGCGACGAATTTCGCCATCTCGACAGTATATAAATCGGAATTAGACGGATTATGTATGGCGACCTTCCCCATCTCCTCGATGAACTCCGGGTTAGCTATCTTCGGGTGGTTATGTCCCACGGGATTACTCGCGAAATAGCTGAAGAAATCCAGATAAGCTATCTTCGATTTAGCGTCATAGAGGATTTGCCCCTGAGATTTTTCGAGATCAACTACCAGATCGAAACCGTCGGCAAGCATCACAGAACCTAAAATATCGTGAACGTCCTGCGCGGAAATGGCAGAGACTTCTTCTTTAGAGAGTTTCTTCATTCTACACCTCCAAACGGGTAGCTAAGTTTTAATAATTGTTTTTTTAGGGAATATTGGGTTCATCGAACGAAAAATCCGCCCGGGCCACCAAAGATATGATTGCGGTAACCTAAATCGCGATCGATATTTCTTTCAATACGTTGCATAGCAATAAGTTACAAAACATGGTCATCCGGCCGATCGGCCACCTCAAATGATTATATTTATTCGGCTTACAAAAAACAAGGGAAATTTCCGGTTTTTTCCCCAACGCACAAATTCTCAATGCCGCTCTTTTTTTCCTCGATTGAAAAGGACGCTGTTCAGGTCTATACGGATCACGAGAAATACAAGCGCAGTATATAATAGAAACGCAGGTATTACAAGATGCATTCGATAGCGATTCTCGAAATAGACGTCGCCGTGGGGGATGTCGGGAAGCGGTTCGGGCGCTACCGGAAGACCGTAGCGGTTGGCAAGCCGGGTGATCTCGGTAAGGTTGATTATCGGTGTTCCCATCTCGCCGATATGTATCATTGCGCCTTTGAGCGGGTAGTTGGCATCAGGGATTCTTTTATTGACTCCGGGGCCGATTGGAACCAGGTTTTGCGCACTGCCTATCGAGCCGAGACCGCCACCCACGTTAATGTAGGCTGTGTATTTCTCGCCCCCGTCGAGGTGATTTTTATATAAATCGACACGTTTCTGGATGCTTGCGTCGAGGGTAGATTCCTCGATTTTTTGCACTCCGTTGCGTTCGATAATTTCCCGCAGGATTCTTCTTCCCTCGGGCGATACATTGCCTCCGTCGTCGCCGCGCCCCCCCAGAGACGCCGCTATACTGCGATGTTTTATTATCCCGCGGTCGTAGAGAAATTTCTCCATGTCCAGCCACGCAAAATCGGGGTTGTTAGCTCCCCACATAGAGGCTCCCACACTGGCGATGATTACCGGTTCCGCGCCTATAGTCTGTATAGCTGAAAGCGTCGCTATATTCAACGCGGGCATCGAGCCTGTGTAACCCACCGCGACTTTATCTCCGCGTTGCACCCCGGCCTCGCGGAGCATATCGACCACGACCGCCGCCCAGTTGGGATTGGTGGTTGTGAGTTTCGCGGTAAGGCTCCCGCGGTCGGTGGTAATAATAGTGAACTGATCGCCAATAAGACCGGTTGCGTTGGGATCGGCTACGGGGTCGATTACAATATGTTCGCCGACCTGAGACGTCCGTATCGCCTCGGCGGCCTTGAACGCCAGCTGGCTGGCGATTTCTTTTTCTTCGAAATGGCTCTTTTTCACCCTGATTTTTGAAAACTCGACAACTGCCATTACTGCGATGCCCAGCCCCGCAAGCAGGATAAGAGCGCCTAAACTAACTCGTCGGGAGCGCCACTTCAAGGAGGTCACCTCCATTCACCATAATTAAAACCAACCTGACCAATACGCTTGCAATCACCATGGTCGATAGCGTTTCCAGTATCCCCTGCCTGTCCATCCAATAGCCAAGCAGGCCGGGGATGATAAAACCGATGGGGTCGAAAGACCCAAGAACGCCTATCGAACCCGCGCCCAGGATGTATCTGAAAATCCAGGCGTAAACGAACGCGATTAGCACGGTAAGGACGAGTTTCCTGCGCCCGTAGAGAATCGTATATGAACTGGCGACCTTGACCGTCCCAAAGGCGGCCAGGGCGATAGTTATCGTGCCGACGATCTTAAGCGGATCGTTCCAGAAGAGCGCGATATAACCCGGCACAACCAGTCCTCCCGCCGCCAACCCGAACCACTCGGCGAAGAGCAAAGACAACGCCAATCCTATTCCTACCGATAGCCAGAGCATAATTTGCTACCTTTCAAGATTATTCCAATTATAAATCTTCTCTCCATATTTCCAGTCCCAACGTAAGAACGTTTTCAAGCCACTCTCTAAAACGTGGTTTAACGTCCTCAGTTTTTTCTTTGTAATTGAGTTGAAAAATATCTTCGGATAAAGGAATTATGTCCGCTATTTGTCGTTCATCTTCAGCAGTTTCTTCCCTTCGGAAAAAACAAGCCGAGACAGCGAGAACGCCCCTAAATTCATATCCCGTTGCATGAAAAGAGATCAATATTTCTGATTGGTTGCCTGATTTAAGCACCAATCTCGACCAGGCTCTGTATTCTCGTGTGTTTGCATAATATGATAGCTTTTTCGCGACTTCGATTATTTGGAGTCGAAAATAATAATCTCTTTGATCACCGTCAACGGCAAAGTCTTCATAAAACTCTATTTTTTGAGGTATATGTTTGGTCTCTTTTTGGAGTAATTCCACAAGTTCTTTTAAGCGTTCATTTGCGCATCTTTGAAGCTCTGATGCTATCTCTTTAACTTTGTCCCATTCTTTGCGCTTCGCTAAAGCCTTTTTCTCTAGCTTCCTTCTTATCGCATCTACTTCTTGTTCTACTCTATGAGTTCGTTTTATATGACTGCTAATTCCTAAAGCCTCAATAAAAGCTTTTTTCTGCGTAGTAGCAAAAACCTCGACGAGAGGTTTAAGGTCATTATGGTCAGCGGATTCTAATGCATCGATGTATTTACTTCGTTCGACATCCGTATCTCGAATGACAAGTGGAAACCAGTCGGCTTTTATGAAGATTATAGAAGCCAGGGCTCGCGCGACTCTGCCGTTGCCATCCTGAAAAGGATGAATTTGAGTAAACCTATGATGTAGCCAGGCGGCCTCGACTTCGGGTGGAGTATCATTATGCTCGTGATATAAATCTATCAAACGCTCCATCTCCGAATTAACCTGTTCGGGTGGACAGTATTCATGAATCGAGCCGTCTGGACGAATTGGATTATTAGGATGCTTCTTGTATTCGCCGCGTAATAATGGAACCTCTTGCCTGTTCCCGAATTGATCCACCGCGGTTGTAGTTTGTTGATTCCTCGTAAGCTGTGCGTGAAGCTCTTTTATATATGACGTCGATAGCTCTCGTTCACCTTTTACGAATTGAAACAATCCCTCGATTGTGCTCTCCTGGTCTCGAATTATCGCTACGACATGTTCTGGGTCCTGATCGCTTTTTCCATGTGGAATCAAGGAAGCATCGATCCCTTTTTCAAGGAGCAGTTGAGTGACGCCTCTATCCAGGGTATAAATTCGTTCCAGGAGCCCGGTTTCGATTGCCCATTCTCTTCTTAGCCGTTCGTTGAATTCGGTAAGTGTTTCATAACTTTCCAGAAATTCTTTTTGTTCTTTCCATACTTCTGATAATGAAACCAATTCGGGGACTTTTAGTTCATCAGCCGAAACGAGATAATCTTCGATTGGTTGCCATTTATAACTTATTTCATATTTCATATTAATAACCTCAGGTTTTTCATCTTCACACTCCATCCGCCGAATCGTCGTGGTGTCTTGTGGGCATCGACCGGGCCTCGAAATAATGCACTAAATCCAGGCCTATGCCGCCTATATTTCCCATGCCGATTATTCGGCTCCGCCCCGGGGTCAATTCCATACACTTTTCAAAAATGTCCTCGACCTCGTCGCCGCCCATGTCTTCCACGATGGATTCGTCCATGCCCATCCGCCCCAGTTCTTCCCAGAGCAGTTTGGTGTTTGTTCCCACGAGGATGATATGGTCTGCGGAAATCTGATTTACCAGCATGGATGCCAATTGCACGGTGCGGCTGGACCTGTCCGCACGGTTATTCGCCAGAACGATTACCGGATTGCGCGGGTCGGGTTCCAGGCCCAGAAGCTCCCACAGCGCGGAAGTCGATTCGGGGTCATTGGCCGCGAAACCATTGTAGAATGTAGCTCGTTTGCCGAAAAAATCGATTTCATAGACAAATAATGCCCCCAGATCCGGCTCCGCTTTATACATGCCGCGCAGAGCGACGTCTCTGGGGATATCCAGGTGTTTGGCGACTTCCAGCGCAAGAGCGACGTTATCTCTATGTTCGATGTAATCGAAGCCGGTCATGTCGTCTTCAGTTACGATGGATGGGTCGGCATGGACGATTTCCGCGCCGAGTTCATCCGCGTTGGATTTGAGCCGGTCGAATCTCTCATGTTCGGACGTGAAACATATCCCGCCCGGCGGAATGGTTCCGGAAAGCGCGTCCACGACGTCCAATTCTGTGGGGCCCATGACGTCCAGATGGTCGGGACGGGCGTTGGTAATCACGCCTATAGTGCTCTTGACTATTTTCTGTTCGGAGAGTTCCTGATAATCGGGTTGGAGAGCCATACATTCAAGGACGATAGCGTCCGCGCCCATCTTAGCCGCCCGCTTTATCACGCCTATTTGCTCGTTGATGTTAGGCGGACCGAGGCGGACTATCGGTTCCTCAGTGCCGTCCGGAAAAACGAATCTCGGTAGAGTGCCGGTGGTTTTGGCGACGGTTTTATAACCCGCCTCGCGTAACATCCCCGCTATGAGCCTCGTTACCGACGACTTCCCGCGCGTGCCATTGACGTGGACGCGGAGCGGGATCCTATCGATATTCATTTTGTGGCGTCGGTATTCGATTACCCACCACGCGATTAGAATCGGTATGAGAGCGGCGATGATTATTTCCACTATGCCACCCCAATTTCGATATAGGCTTCGACCAGCCGCACGAAACTCTCTATAGGAATTTGTTCGGAACGCGCGCCGGGATCGATGCTCGCCTTTTGCAGAAGTTTTTTCGCATCGATGCTTTTCAAGTCCATATCCAGCGAGTTCGATATCGTCTTGCGCCTGTGGGCGAAGGCGGCTTTCACAACTGTCTTGAAGGCGTCGAACTCATCGTCTTCTACGAAAGGTTGTTCCAGCGGGATAAGCGTCAGCAAGGTCGAACTCACCGCCGGCGACGGCTTAAAACAACTCGGCGAAATATCGAACTCTTCTATTATCGTGAAAAGCGCGGAAAAGAGCACGGACGGAATACCGTAGTCCCTGGAACCGGGGTTCGCCGTAAGACGTTCGGCGAATTCCTTTTGAACCGTGACGGTCATACTCGAAATCGAATTCCGGCAATCCAGAAGGTCGAACAGAATCGGCGACGTTTCGCCGTAGGGCAGGTTGCCGACGATATTTATCGGACATCCCTCATAAATTTCGATGCCGCGCAAATCGATGTCCTGCGATTTTTTCGGAATTATCACTGCTGAGGGAACTTCGCGTATAAGCGTCTCGATCCTGTCCCAATCCGGTTCGATTGCGTAAATTCGGTCGAAATTATTCTTCAGGAATTGTGTCAGTTCGCCGTTGCCCGCGCCGATTTCCACACAGACTTTGCCTTCGCCGGTAGTGTCGACGATTTTTCGTGCGACGTTTTTATCAACGAGGAAATTCTGCGAGAAGGATTTCTTCGCCAATTCGGGATGACTCGAATATTTCGGCAGAGGTATATCGAATAGCTCTTTCAAGTTCGATTCGACCCGCGATTGGAGATTGTCACTCGCAACGCCGATGAACTCCGCAAGTTTGGCGAGTATCTCCGGGATGTATGCCGGTTCGTTGCGCTTGCCCCGATAGCTCTGCGGCGCAAGGTAGGGACAGTCGGTTTCGGTGAGAAGTCTTTCCGGCGGGACTTTTGCAACGACGTCCCCCTTTTTGAAATTGTCGAAAGTTACCGGGCCGCCCAACCCGATAAAGAAACCACGTTCAACCGCCCATCGAAGGTCGTCATCGTCGCCGGAGAAAGCATGGAATACACCGCGAAGATCAGGATAATCGCCGATAACCCGCCGTGCATCCTCCCAGGCGTCTCGGATATGTATTATCACCGGCATATCTCTTCTTAGGGCGTATTCGATCTGGTCGCGGAAAACCCTTTCCTGAACATCCCGCGGCGATAAATCGCGATAATAATCCAGGCCGATCTCGCCTACCCCCACGCATTTCGGGTGCCCCGCAAGTCGCGTGAGCAGGCTCATGTCCAGCGTATCGGAGTCGTGAGGATGCCATCCCACTGCGAACCATATATGAGGATATTTTTCCGCGATATTCAACCCTCGCAGACTGCTGTCTCTATCCACGCCGGGGATGATAATCGTGTGGACTCCGCTTGTCCACGCGCGCGAAATCATGGCCTCGCGGTCATTATCGAACTGGTGAAAATCGATATGTGCGTGTGAATCGATAAACATAACTTAATAAAATACCGATGGAAGCGTTTCGGTCAAGATATAATGTTCATCAACAGATTTCCCCGGCGTCGCCCCCTTCGGGGGTAGGGCAAAGCGCGCGAAATGGAGCTGTATTTCGATCTTTGACGGGCAATGCTCAAGATTGACGTGCTCATCCGTTGGCACGCCGCACGCTACGTGCGATTGATGTTATGCTACAAGATTCCGCACGCGTGCGTCGCGCCAACGGATTCGCTTCGGGAAATAGAATTGCTCGATATGTAAGGGCGACCCCATGTGCCCTCCCGCTTTCGCCTACCCCGTCATTGCGAGCGACCCCGTAGGGGAGGTGCCTCTGTGCCCTCCCGCTTTCGACTCCCCAGTCATTGCGAGGAGGGCGAATGCCCGCCCTTAAGGCCTGTAGGGACGAAGCAATCTCCTGCGCCCCGCGAAAACCCCCCCCCACCGCCACTTTTTTATTGACTTTCCCAAAATTCACACAGATATTGTCTTTTACCATGACAGCAGGAATTTCAAAAATCTCGAAACCCTCCATCTGCGGAAAGATACCGCAGGCAGGCGGGATTTGGGAAAGAAAACCGACGCGAAGCGTCAAACAAGGAGATAGAAAATGAAAAAATCGGTTCTGCTATTATTGATCACTGTTTTAGCACACCTGGCATTAGCGGCAGATATAATAGGTTTAATGTCAGAAGCATATTTGATCGATGATGAAGGGTATGTGTATTATAATGAGGGCTATCCGTATTCTATAAATTTTGTTAGATGCGCAAACGTCGGTATGCATATAGAAAGAGCATTTCCTTTTTATAGGGGCACGCCAGACCAGTGGTTCTATTTTACTGATTTAACTGGTAACTTCTATATGGCATCAGGAACTTCTTCAGTTTTCGGGGGTCCAATTTACGATTTTACAGTTACTCCTATAAGCGTAGGAAGTAGGATCGGAGAAGAAACGGAAGAAATAATTTCTCATAATGTTGATGTTTCTCTAAGCAATAATAATCTCCTCCTGTGCGGAAGTTTTAGCGATTCGTCATACGAAATTGCAATCTCGAATATTCTCGGCAAGAGAATCTATTCAACAACGGCATATCCTGAAAATGAAAAGTCAATCGCACTTGATGTCGATATGGAAGAATGGCCTTCAGGAAATTATTTTATTTCGATAAACGGTGCAAACAAACCATTAAAAACAAAATTCATCCTCTTGAAGTAAGGAGAATCAAATGAGATTCAAAATTTATGGGCCGTATGAAATTCCTCGGAAGAAGACAGAAGACGGTAAAAACAAGGAAAAGATCGATTTATCTGACGAACCATTGAGTGAATTCTGGAACGAAGTTGAAAGAGACCTTGCAGGCTTGTCATATGGCGAAGGGTGCTATGTTTTTGGAATAAGATATGGCAGGGGCACCTTGCCATGGTATGTTGGGAAGGTTGCAGGTGGGACAATAACAAATGAAAAAACAGGAAGGAACGAAGCTAAAGCTGATAGCGGTTTTAAAAAAGAATGTTTCCAACCGGGAAAAGTATTAATCTTTGAAGATGTCCTTGATAAAATTAAAAGGGGAAAGCCTGTTCTTTATTTAGTTGTTAACGTATCTGAAAAGAAGGAGGAACCTTCAAAATCGACAAAAAATGACGTTCATATTGAATGGATAGAGGATATACTTATAGGTATGGCTATCAAAAGGAATCCTGAACTCAGCAACGTAAAAGGGACTTTGAAATATACTACGATTGAACTACCCGGCATCTTGACAAAGAAGAAGAAATTGAATCAGAAAGAAATGGCTTTTCAAAAAATGATGTTAACGAATACAAAATAATAATTTGGCCGTAGGAGCGGTTTGAAACTCGGGCGTTCTTTGCATGGTGAACGGGAAGGTCTCAGACCTTCCCCTACGGTTTGAAAATAGAATCGAAACCGGGCGATAATGCCCATCAATGATGAAAAATGGACGTGAAAACATCGGTGTAGGGCTTGAAAATGGCATTGCTTGCCTTGAAAAAGACGGTGTAGGCCTTGAAAAAGACGTTGCATGTCTTGAAAACATCGGTGTAGGCCTTGAAAAAGCCGTTGCATGTCTTGAAAATGACGTTGTATGTCTTGAAAAAGCCGATGTATGTCTTGAAAATCGGGTTGTATGTCTTGAAAACGCAAAAAAAGTCTTCCAAAACATAGGACGATAACGACTTAGAGAAATTGCGCAAAAATTGTGCAAAATGGAATAGATCAATTCTCGATGTATAGCTTCGGCTATGTATCGGGATTGCACGAGAAGCTCCGCTTCGGAAAGAAAGACCCTTCGACCCAGACGGGCTGTAAGCAAAGCTCAGGGTCCGTATCGAAGCAAGGCTTCTGTTTCAGGGGCTTTCTTTTCTCGTCGCATAGCTCCAGCTGTGCGACGGGATTGTGCTCGAAGCTTCGCTTCGATTGGGTTACTCGAAGCAGAGCTTCGGAAGCAGGGGCGTTACACAGCTGGAGCTTTGTAACGAGGATTGAGGAGATTTCTCCCTTCGGTTCGAAATGACAGACCTCTATCGCAATGACGGGGTTGCTCTGCCCTCATCCCTCGGTTGAAAGCGTCGGCAATGAAAGAAGGCGACCACGTGGTCGCCTCTTCAATTATTCATTATACATTCTTAATTCTACATTCGCCACGTCGTCCCGTCGGGGGTGTCTTTGATTATGTAGCCGGCTGTGGCGATGGCGTCGCGGATGGCGTCGGCGCGGGGCCAGTCTTTGTTCGTGCGAGCCTCGGCGCGGAGTTCTAAGGCGCGGTCGATGGTGATTTCCTCGCCGTCGAGAACAACCGGCATCGCGGAACTTTCGATTTTCGGCAGAAGGCCTGTTACGGCGTCGAAATCGCGGAGGAAGGCAAGGATAGGCTCGGCGTCGGCGGATGTCAGCTCGCCGGAGTCGCGGAGTTTGTTGATTTCGCGCACCAGCTCGAAAACCGCTCCCAGAGCGCCGGAGATGTTGAGATCGTCGTCGAGGGAGTCCTCGAAACCCGCGCGGGCTTTCTGCAGAAGTTCAGCGGCGATGGGATTACTTTCGTCCTTAGGAAGGGCGCCCAGCATGGTCTCGAACTCGCGAAGCCTGTCGATGGAAGATTTCGCGCCGTCGAGACCGTCGAAGGTGAAATTGAGTTGCTGGCGGTAGTGGGTGGAAATCAGGACGTAGCGAATCGTGAGGGGGTCGTAGCCCTTGTCCAGCAGTTGGCGGAGGGTGTAGAAATTGCCGAGGGATTTCGACATCTTTTTGCCCTCGACTATGAGGTGCGCGCTGTGAAGCCAATACCGCACGAAAGGCTCTCCGCTGGCGGCTTCCGACTGGGCGATTTCGTTTTCGTGGTGAGGGAAAATGTTGTCCTCGCCGCCGGTGTGGATGTCGAAGGTCGTGCCGAGATATTCCGAACTCATCGCGGAACATTCGATATGCCATCCGGGGCGACCTTTGCCGAGTTCGGTCTCCCAGTAAACGTCGCCGTCGCCCTCGTCCCAGGCTTTCCACAGAGCGAAATCGGCGGCCTGATCCTTCTCGTATTCGTCGGAGGAAATCCGCGCGCCGGAGATGTTCATATCGATGCGTTTGCCGGAGAGTTTGCCGTATTCGGGGAATTTGGCGATGCTGTAATAAATCGAACCGTCCGCGCCGCGATAGGCGTAGCCCTTGTCCAGCAGTTGTTTGACCAGCTCGACCATGGCGTCGATATGCTGAGTGGCCGAGGGGTAAACCTCCGCGCGTTCGATTCCGAGGGTGTCCAAATCCTCGAAGAAGGCGGATTTGAACTTCGCGGTGTATTCGTCAAGGGAGAGGCCCAGCTTGTTGCTTTCGCGGATGGTCTTGTCATCGACATCTGTGAGGTTCATCACCTGCGTGACGTCGTAGCCGCGGTATTTGAGCCATCGGCGCAGGAGGTCTTCGAACATGTATGTGCGATAATTGCCGATGTGGGCGTAATCGTAAACGGTTGGCCCGCAGGTGTATAGCCCGACTTTTTTATCGTCGAGGGGTTTGAATTCGACAATTTTATTGCCGAGGGTATTTTTGAATTTTATCGTCATCATGTTCTCCTATACGGCGAATATCTTCTGCGAAACCCAAATTACCGATTAAGCGGAGTTTTGCAAGGGAAAAAGGGGGGCTCAGCGGTAGGCGTCTTTGCGATGGTCGAGGGTTATCATGAACACGATTTTTTCGGCGTCGTCTATCGCGTAAAAAAGGCGGAAATCGCCTATACGATAACGCCTGAGGGGCGGGTCGAAGGCTTTCAGTTTCGCGATGTTTCGGCCATAAAAGGGGTTCTCGCGAAGTTGAGGATAGGCATAATTCTGAAGTTTGCGGCCGATTCGCTCCTTGTCCTGTTCCTGCAGGCCTTCGAATTGTTTGATGAACTCGTCCGTCTCAAATATTCGATACTCAGACAAAACGTCCCCGCTTTTCTTTAGCGTCGCGAATGCCTCGGTTGAGGCTTTTGCGAAGATCGCGGTTGCCGAGGATTTCTTCCGTCTCGAATTCATCGACCATATCCTGCGATTCGATATATCTCAGGACTGCGGTCTCGATGAAGTTCGACAGTGGGCGGTTTTCGCGTTTGGCGAGTTCGGTGAACCGTTCGTATTCATCTTCGGGGATACGTAATGTTATCGTCTTTGGCATTTTTACACTCCTGTATTCTATTTTACACCAATAGAATACAAATGCATTCAATTGATGTCAATCTTATTCTTTCCCCGCGATTCGTTCGAGGAATTCCGGCAGATGTTGGGCGTCCGCTTCCCAGTTGTATTTTTCCCGGACTGATTTCAGGCATGTTTCGGCGCGCTGACGCATGGCGGTTTCGTCGCGAGCGAGGTCGGCGATTATCTGGGGGACTTTGTCCTCGTCTCCGGCCTGAATGAAAATCGGCCCGTCGGCATCGGTGATAAGCCCCTCGTAGGACGGCAGCCACGTCGCGATAGGAATCGTCCCCTTCGCCATGTAGTCGAAGACTTTGGTGGAGATGATTTGCGAATAATTGCGCGTCGGCAGGATAAGGGATAGGCCGAACCTTGCTTTTTCCATCATGGCGAGGACTTCGTGGTATGGCTTTCGTTCGCCCGGGAAGTTCAAGTGTTCTGTATCTATATGTCCCTTAACAGCTTCCATACATTCGCGACGGTATTCGCCGTAATGCACCGGCCCGATGACATCCAAACGCCAGCCGTCAAGGATCTGACCGGGGGCGAAATTATCAGCCATCCGCAGAATTTCGACGCCACGCCTGACTTCCATTAAACCACCGACATATATCACGGAATTATCCTTCTCGGGAACCTTTTCTGCGACATCCTGAAGGCGCGGGTAGTTGTGGAGCATAAAAATCGGAGTGCCCGTATCTTTCAGCCTTTCGACATTGGCCGACATCGCCACAATTAAGCCCCGGCAGACTTTTACACCCCTCCACTCGGCATTTGCGGCCAGTTTCCGAGTCGCGCCTTTGAGAAAATATGGCACCCATCTTTTTTCTGCAAGGAAGTCGGGGTATGGCTCGTGGGCGTCGTGGACAACTGTTTTTCCCTTAGCCGCAAGTTGTTTTGCGATATATAAAACCTCGGTGTCGTGGATGATGTATGCGTCGGCGTCTATTTCGAGAGCTTTCCGGGCGAGTTTTTTTCCCTTCAACACTCGCAGGAACCGGTTTTTAGGGCGCGAAAGGAGATGAACCTCCATTAGGTTATGGGAGGGATATTCACCGTTGTCCAATCCGAGAAAAGTAACGCGATGGCCGGCGTCGAGAAGAGTTCCGGCCTCCTTATACGCCACCCTCGCGTCGGTGGGCGGATGGGTGGATGCTATCATTGCGATGTGCATGATTTTCTGTTATAAGATGCTGAAGCCAATACAAAGCTAGAAAAAATCCAAAGCTCTCTGTTGCTAGAGAAATCACCTGAGACTTGACAATTTGCCAAAGCAAAAAAGAAAAGCGTCAAGGAAATTTTTACAATTGCACGCTGATCTCTGGTCATGTCCATTATGCATAAAGACTCAATCCCCTTCTTCACAACACTAAATAAGAATAGTAATAGTGTTCCGAGGCCAATTATACCCCACTCAAGATAATACTCCAGCCATATGTTATGGGGATAATGAAAATCTGCTCCCTTTCCGAAAGATGTAAGCAAACTCTGGAAAGAACCTGTCCCAAAACCCCAAATTGGAGTTTCGGGCAATTTTGCAACCGAAATATTCCAAAGATACATTCGCCCAACGGCACTGAATTCAGCCCCCTGAATGGCGCTCATTCGAACAATAAGAAAATCAAATAACCTGAACGCAACGAAAACACCAAAGCCGCCTATAATAGCTAACACAAGAACTCTTTTGTGCATAGAAAGTTCTGAAAAAAATACAAAATGAATAATCAAGGCTCCCGAAAGGGCAATTACAGGACCTCTGGTGGCAACTGCGACGAGAATAGCTAAACTCAAGAGGGCTAAAAATAACATCGCAATTCTCAAGTGCTTATTCTTGAAATAATCAAAAAACATTACTGAAAAAAGTGTTGTTAAGGCAAAATTTCGCGAAAAACTAATTGGGCCAGCATTTGCAAACGTAAAGCGTTGCCAGCCAGAAACTCCCTTGAGGAAAATTGCGGCTGTTGTCGCTATAGCTGTTATGGAGAGAAGAATTATTCCGAACCACATTAACTTCTTGAGACTATCTGTTTGTCCTCGTAAAGGAACGATGGCAAAATAGGGGATAAATGATCCCACAACAAAAGTCCCTACTTTCAACAATCCTCTTTCGGGATCAGCAGAATAAAATAGTCCGGTAATAAAGATGGTTAAAAGTAGAATAAATAAAAAATCTGAGAAATACAGCTCTCTCTTTGTTTGCCTGAGCCTGAAAGAAAGAACGACCCCGCCCAAAATAGCAAATATCCCCAATGCCGCATATAGGACATAAGCTGTTTCTACTCCCGCCATCGACATAAATAATCTTACAAAAGTCGTCCCTCCAATTGCAGTTATAGCTAATGATAGAAATGGCGCTATCATGCCTGCAAAAACGAAAGGAATTATCAATAGGCTAATCAAAAAGCCCTGAATTTCGTAGTGCACTGACGAAAACAGCACTGTTACTCCCCAGAGAGCAACAAGCAGAAACAGCACCCGCTTCAGGAAATCGTCTTTTATCGCCAGTTCTGTCATAGGAGGTTCCAGACCGCCCACGCCCAGAACTGGACGAAAAGCCAGCTGTCGAAGCGGTCCCAGAAGCCGCCGTGCCCCGGAATCGCGTCGCTGGAATCTTTTATTGACATCTCTCGTTTCACTTTGCTCTCGAACAAATCTCCTAACACCGCTAATATCCCGGCGGGAATCGAAAAAAGCAGAATCTCCCAGCCGAAGATTTGCGGCCAAATTAGTTTAAACGCCACGCCCACAGCCGTCGTCCCGATAATCTCGCCGGCAAAACCCGCCCAGGTCTTATTGGGCGACAAAACCGGCGTCATCTTAGGTCCGCCGATAGTTTTGCCAAAGGCATATGCCATGGTGTCCCCCATCCACACGGTCATCAGGGGAAGAATGGCGTAGAGGCCGTGGATAGATTTCAAATCGAAGGCCAACGAGGGTATCAACGCGAAAAAAATCAGAACGAAAGGCCCGACCATCGCCCGCCGAAGACTGCCCTCCATCGGCCGTCGAAGGAGTTCGAGCAAGAACCATGCCGCTGAGAAAAGAATCACGAATGAAAAAGCATCCAGGGGAAGATTGGCGTATCGAACGACCACCAAGACCATCGCCCCGACCACCAGAAGTATCTCCTGCCAGGGGTTCGTCGTTATCTGCGATATAGTCGTAAATTCCGCGGACAGCCCGAAGACTATGGCCAGGACGGCGAATAGAATGAAATAGCCGCCCATATAAAACCCGAACAAAAGCACCGGGACAAAAATAGCGGCCACCAGAAAGCGATAGAGGAGATTTCTTTTTTCTTTTTTCATCATGAGGAGAAATTAAGCTTATGTTCGCCAATTGTCAAAGGGAATCGAAATACAAGATTATTCTTGAAGAACCGGATTAGAAGTCTTATAATATGTAGCCATACGATTGGAGAGAATTGTTTGATGTATTAAAAAAACAACTTACCCGTGTTTACGATTATTTCACTCTGGTCTGGAGGGCTTTCGTCGGGCTTTTCTATCCGCCGTTTTACCTCTCGGACGTTCTTATCCATATGGAGTATATTGGCGTCCAGTCGTTGCCTATCGTGCTTTTGACGAGTGTGTTCGTGGGGATGATTCTCGCATATCAGTCCGGTTTTGCGATGGCTATATTCGGAGCTAAGATGTATATCGGCACACTGGTTAGCCTTTCGCTGGTAAGGGAATTGGGCCCCGTTCTCGCGGCGGTCGTTGTTACGGGCAGAATCGGTGCCGGTTCGGCGGCGGAACTTGGCAGTATGGTTGTAACGGAACAGATATCGGCTATGCGTTCGATGGGCACTGATCCTATCAAGAAATTAGTATCGACACGGCTTCTCGCCGGGCTTATCATGATCCCATTGCTTGTATTAATTGCCGACCTCATGGGCATTCTCGGCGGCGGATTCATCGCCCATTACACCTTCGGACTCGCGCCGACTTTCTATCGCAAGACGGTGATCGAGACTCTGGTCGTGGAAGATATCGCCATGACCATGATTAAAGCATTCTTTTTCGCCATTCTCATCATGACTCTGGGATGTTATTCCGGGCTTTACGTCGAGGGTGGGACGACCGGAGTCGGGCGCGCGACCACCAGAGCTGTAGTTTTATCGATTGTAACGATTCTGATAAGCGATTATTTTGTAACGGTGATTCTTCTCAAGATGTTGCCGGGATTGGCTTACGGAGGATAATGCCTGAAGAACGAAACGACATAAAATCAAATCGGCTTTATTATAGCCTTTTTGCCCTGATAATCATTTTAGCGGGAATATTGCGTTTCTGGAATATCGGGTATCATCTGCCATTGGACGCCCACATGGACGAGTTGACAGTGCTCGGGGCGTTATTGAAAACCGCCAAGACAGGTTTGCCTCAGTTTTATAATTATCCGTCGCTGTATATCTATCTGTCCTTCTTTTTCACTTCGATTGTCTGGTTATTCGGCAAAATATTCCTCGGTTTCCCCGGATGGGCGGATTTCTGGAATAGCACGCTCATCGACTCTACGATACCCATCACGATAATGCGTTGTCTTTCGGCTACTTTCGGGATCGCTATTGTGGGCGTCGTTATGCTTATTATCGAGAGGTTACGCGACAGGATTGCGGCTCTTACGGCGGGATTTCTAACGGCTTTCGCTTTCCTGCTGGTTTACAATGTCCATCAGGCGAGAACGGATACGGCGATGTCTGCGATGGTCTGTCTTTCCGCCCTCTTTGCGATCGAAGTTTTTCGGAGTGGGGATTCACGATTCTACACCCTGTCCGGGATTTTCGCCGGCCTGGCGGCATCGATGAAATACAACGGCGGGTTAGTGCTATTGGCGGGAGTTCTGGCGCATATTCTCAGGATGAAAGGGGAAGGCGAAAGCTGGAAGGCTATCTGGAAACACAAACAAGCCCGGTGGATGGTTCGATTGGCGATTATCGCTTTTATAGCGACTACCCCTGGCACTATTTTTGAGACCGTTAATTTTCTGAAAGGGTTCGGCAAAGAGATGATCCATATGGGCAAGGGGCATTTCGGTTACGAGACAGTCGGAAACGGTTTTATATTCAATCTTTCTACGAATTGGCCTATTGCGGTGGGATTGCCGATACTGTTTACCGCCATAGCGGGTTTAATTGTGCTGATAGCCAGTAAGCGAAACCGTAAGGCTGGAGCCGTTTTTCTAACCTTTCCGGTTATCTTCTTCTTGATGATGGGCGGCGGCAACGTCCTATTTATGAGATATCTTGTTCCGCTGGTTCCGTTTGTTACAGCTCTTTCGGCCGTCGGATTGAGATTCATCTCCAGGTTATCCAGAGTTAAAGCTATAACAATAGCTGTTTTAATAATACTATCTGCGGTTGCCGTCTTTCCCACCGCTGTGGGTTCTATCAGGTGGCTTCATCTTGCCGGAAAACCGCCGACTATGGCTCTGGTAAGGGATTATATTTTCGAAAATATTCCGCCGGACGAAGTTTTCGCATCCCACGGGCGAATACACGGCATATATGGAACAAGAGAGTATTTTTCTACGGTTGACGACTACAGTTTTCGGGGAGATTACAGGGAATTACTTCTGGAAATTGCGCCAGAAAAGCGATTTCGATACGGTTATCTCCTTTTAGGGAGAAACGATGCTCCCGGAGTCGCGTCTCTCCGAAAATTGGGCGTCGATTATTATATATTTAACCGCAATCATTACGGAAGATATGAACTGGCACGGGAAAAGTTCCCGCTTCAATATCAGGCTATTGTGGAGATACTCTACAAAGGCGACGTTATTTATGAAGTCGATGGAATCGATATGGACATGGAATGGGATCTCGACCTGGGAACATTAATGATATCCGAACGTCTCGGCCCCACTATGAAGATTATCAAACTACCGGAGAACATTTTTGGCTATATGACGCCTTAGTAATATGATCGAATTGCTCGATATACATAAGGCTTTCGATAATGTCCCCGTTATCGAGGGCATGAACCTGAAAATCCACGACGAAGATACCCTGGTGATCATGGGAAAATCCGGTTGCGGCAAATCGGTAACGCTAAAACTGATATTAAGGCTTATCTTTCCCGAACAAGGAGAGATATTCATCGACGGCGAGGAAACATTGGAACTGCCTGAACGAAGAATGATGGAAATTCGCAAAAAAATCGGGATGCTGTTTCAGGGGGGTGCGCTCTTCGACTCGATGACTGTATGGCAAAATCTGGCCTTTCAGATGCTCGAGCATACGGATATCTCGATACCGGTTATCGACCAGAAAATATCTGAAATACTTCGTTTCGTCGGAATGGAGGGGAGCCAGGAGAAATCCCCAAATGAACTTTCAGGCGGCATGCAAAAACGTGTCGCTCTCGCAAGAGCATTGATTACAACGCCCGAATACGTCTTCTTCGACGAACCGACCACCGGCCTTGATCCAGTAACGGCGGGCAGGATTAATGATTTGATAATTCGGACTCGAGAGGAATTCGGCGTAACATCCGTCGTGGTAACTCACGATATCGTCAGCGCGATAACGGTTGGCACAAGGTTCGCATTCCTGGATAACGGTCGAATTACTTTTTACGGTTTGAAAGAGGATTTACGTAAGACAGAAAATCCCGCATTGCGGGAATTCCTTAAGGACGCATCATGGCAAGAGCAGTATTAAGAACAACGCCGGCGCAAAAGGCATCAATCGGCGGTTTAATTGTAGTGGCGTTGCTGGTTTTGATGGTAAGCATCATTGTGCTTGGCGGCGAAGCCGGTTTATTTTCCGAACGATATGAACTAAAAGCCCGATTCACACGCATTAGCGGACTGCAATCCGGCGCGCCGGTATGGTTGGCCGGGCAAAGGGTCGGGTATGTTTCAAATATCGAATTCGTCAGAAGCGAAACCGACACTGTTTTCATCGACGTAACTTTGAAAATCGACAAGAGCGTTCAGGAGTTGATTCGGAGCGATTCGGAGGCACGAATATCGACACTGGGTCTTCTGGGGGATAAACTAGTAGGATTATCTCTGGGGACGCAAAGTGGACAAATCCTCGTGGACGGCGATTTAATTAAAACCAATAATCCGCTGGACATAGAGGAGCTAATCAGCAAGGGTGTAAAGACCTTCGAGGATTTATCCGAGGGCGGAAAATCGCTTAAGTCGATTGCCGCCAAACTCGATACGGGCGACGGCACACTCGCACGCCTTATAAACGAGGACGCAGTCTATGTCGATCTCGCCAAACTCGCGGATTATTCCGAAAAAATCGCTGGACGTATCGAACGCAACGAGGGGACTATCGGCAGGATGTTCTCCGACACTGAACTTTACGACGAAATCGTTTCGGCAGTGAATAGAACTCAAGCGCTAATAGATACTATAGAAAGCGGAAGCGGGACATTGGGGCGTCTGATAAAGGATCCGTCCGTATACGACCATATGTCCCATACTCTTGGGAATATAGATTCGCTTGTAGCGAGAATAGAACACGGCCAAGGAACTGCCGGGCAACTCATTTCCAACGATGAGCTATACGACGAACTTTCTCGGTCCGCATCGTCACTGGATTCTTTGCTAATCGATATCCGCGAAAACCCTATGAAGTATTTCAAGGTGAAGGTTACGATATTCTGATTTCGTCGTGGAAACTCGAAATCTCTCCTATGATACTAAACCGCAACCCGGAATCTCTCTATTTCCACGACATGGGGCGTCGCGTTCCGCGGGGAATCGGGATATAGATTTAGATTTGCATTGTAATTTCTTGCCCCGATTCCCCGCGGAACCCGGCCTGCTTTCTTGCGACTACAATTTGATATATATCCCGCAAAAAAATCTTATCTCCAGAACAATCCTGTAATTTCATGCAAGCAGGCCGGAGTCGGTCGCCTTCATCAGAGCAAATCTAATACTATATGCGGACGCGACCGACAGCGACGCCCCAAATCATCGACTACGAGAAATCCCACAAACATTGTATAACAAAGCTTTCCACAATGAAAGCGTTTTTCTAACTTGTATTTTTAGAAGAGAAAACTATATTATTAAGATGTTATGTTGTATTTTATTTCGATGAAATATTCAGCTAATGAACGTAAAAAAACATATTGAATTACTCACAAATAGAGTCGTCGAGACTATTCCCGAACAGGAACTCGCGTCCAAACTCGAGAGGTCGGTTTCTTCCGGCAAGCCGCTGAAGGTAAAACTCGGTTGCGATCCCAGCAGACCGGATTTACATATAGGCCACGCCGTTGTCTTGCGGAAACTCCGGGATTTTCAGGACCTTGGGCACGAAGCGATTCTCGTTATAGGCGATTTCACGGCGATGATAGGCGATCCGTCGGGCAAGAGCAAAACCCGTCCCCAGCTGACATTCGAAGAAACGCGCGAAAACGGACAGACCTATTTCGAGCAAGCCTCAGCCATACTCGATCCGAAAAAAACGCGGATAGTTTATAACTCCGATTGGCTCAATAAGATGACCTTCTCGGACGTCATTAAACTCGCTGGCACATATACTGTTGCGCGGATGCTGGAACGCGACGATTTCAAGAAGCGATACAAATCAGAGGAACCAATCAGCGTGCACGAGTTTCTATATCCGCTTGCGCAGGCCATGGATTCTGTGGCATTGGAAGCGGATGTCGAATTGGGGGGCACCGATCAGAAGTTCAACCTGCTGGTGGGGCGCGAAGTCCAGCGCGCTTATGGCCAGAAGCCGCAGGTCATCATGACTATGCCTCTCCTGGAAGGCACCGACGGAGTCCAGAAGATGAGTAAATCGCTGGACAACTATGTCGCGTTCACCGATCCACCCGCAGAAAAATTCGGCAAACTGATGAGTATCCCGGACGATATGATATTGAAATATCTTGAACTGGCCGCCTTCGCCTCGATGGAAGAAATCGAAAAGGCAAAAGACAAACTGGAATCCGGCACAACCAATCCGATGGACATAAAAAAACGCATGGCGCGAATGGTCATCGAGATTTACCACTCGTCGGATGACGCCAGGGCGGCTCAAGCTGAATTTGAGCGCGTTTTCAGCAAGGGAAAAACACCGGAGGATATCGATATAGCGAAATATCCGTCCGGAACGAAAATATGGATAGTCGATCTGCTTCGCGAAAACGGCCTGGTCGATACGGGCGGCGAAGCGAGAAGATTGATTAAACAGGGCGCTGTCAGTATCGACGGCGATAAAATCACCGATATGAAATTAGAATATGAGATAAATCGCGGTTGCGTGATTAAGGTCGGCAAACGCCGGTTCATAAAAGTCGAAATCCAATAACTCTGGATTAAAAAAGGTGGAGTTAAATTATGAAATATAAATATCTTTTGATTCTCGTTCTTTGGCTTATTATAACCGTTTGCGGAGATATGGTCGTCTCCAATGCCTCACAAAACCAGACCGAACCATCTTCGGCTGGATTGAACCATAAATCCTTCGTCGGGTGGACGGATTCACGTAGCGGCACCTCGAATCTGAATATATACGGCAACATAGTCGATTCCTCTGGAAGCTTGATTGGCGCAGATATTCCTATCTGTGTGACGCCGAGCAGTAACCAATACGACGTGGCGACAGCATCGGGGGGCGCGTTTATCGTAGCGTGGATCGACGAAGTCTCAGGAAACCCGGAAATCCACGCCGTTCAGGTAAACGAAGACGGTTCTCTGCCGTATTCGGAAATGACGCTGACCTCAAACGCCAATTCAAAAGATTCCCCCTCCGCTGATAATATCGGCAATGACGTCATGATAGTCTGGCAGGAATCCAGCACCCGGAAGATAATCCGTGGGCAACGGTTGACGTGGTCGGGATCGCAATATTCTGCCACCGGAAGTCCATTCGATATTTCGGGTTCGACCTACGACGCGTTCGATCCGGATATATGTGGTGGAAGCGTGGATTACCTCGTCGTTTGGTCGGATACTATAAACTGGGCGGTAGTCGGACAGAGGGTTAGTTCTACGGGATCGCCCGTCGGTTCCGCAACGAATATTGCCACTTACGCCTATCCCAACAATCCCCAGAGCGTTGCCGCCGCATGGGATGGTAGCCAGTGGTTTGTCGTATGGAACGTTTACGATGGCTCTTCGCATAACGTCTTCGGTCGATATGTCAATTCCTCAGGCAGTCCCACCGGATCGATTCTTAACATTGCCACCGAGGCGAGCCCTAATAACGAAACCCGCCCGGATGCCGCCTATGACGGAATCGGATTCCTCGTCGTATGGCAGGGGACGCCCGATATTTACGGTAATATATTCGGTTCGAGAATAATCGGAACGTCGGTCGGTGCGGATACAACCCTTTCCGATGGCGGAACCCATAACGAAAATTACCCATGTATCGACTGGAACGACTCTTTCCATGATGTTTTCTGGCAGGATTATCGTAGCGGAAGCACGTGGGATATTTACACAAACCGCTTTGGGCAAACTCCCTGGAACGGCCCTACCGCGATCGCTATTCGTCCTCCCGACATGAGCGGCACAACCTGCGGCGATCAGACGGCCGTGATGTATCTTTACGATTCCGACGGCATTAATACTTCTACTATCGAATTCGACGCAAATGGCACGATAGTAGGCATTGGCGATCCGCGCCTATCATATTCTAACGACACTCTGAGGTTCGCGCCGTCCAGCGATTGGCCGTCCGGAACCTGGCTCACCATGTGCCTCAATCACGCCGAAGATATGGTGGGGATCGACATAATAGCGCCCGTTTGCTGGGATTTCATGTATGATCGCGTCTCGCCGGTTTGGGGAACATGCAATCCGGCAGACGGCGATACGGTCAGCGGCGGGGCTATTCCAATTTCTATCGGAGTATCGGACGCCGACTGCGGCATGTCAACCGACAGTATGGGATTCCAGGTTATGGGAATATGGTATTTCTACGGAACCTCCCCGGCAGTGTCCTGGGACGGCCTTGAAATGCAGTTCGATCCAGCGGAAGAGGGACTTTCCTTCGATCCATTCGACACTTTCACCGTCTGCGCAACTGCCCGGGACAAGGCAGAATATTGCGGCTACAATCAGATAGACACATGCTGGACCTTCTACACAGAGGGCAACCGCATTTACGGCAACGTCGATCTCTCCGATGTCGGCGACGATTCCGGCGCGCTCGTGGAAGCCACCGTTGGCGACAGCCTCTGGAGCGATATTACCGATGTCGCTGGAGATTATTCAATTCCCTGCGTTCAGGAGGTTCCCGGAATTCAGGTGCGAGCGTCAAAGGCAGGCTACTCGGATTCGAGCGTAGTAATCGATATGTCCTCGGGCGGCGAAATCGAGGTGAATTTCAGACTCGACCCAACATTAGCTCTGTATGAATCCGATTTCGAAGCCGACGACGGAGATTTGAATACCGTATCCTTCGGATATAGACCGATGGACTGGGAATGGGGAACCCCCACCGACGGCCCGGGAAGTGCACACAGCGGCTCGAAATGCTGGGCGACTATCCTCGACGGCGACTACAATAATACAAGCATGAGCCGTCTGACTCTCGGCCCGATATCCATCCCCGAAGGTTCTTCCCCGACTTTAACCTGGTGGCAATGGTATCGTTTCCAGAATAACAGCGGTGGCGGTTTCCACGACGGCGGTAATATCAAGATATGGTCGCCAGATTCGACTATCGTGGAACCGGATAAGCCATACGACGGCAACCAGAGCGAATGGAACTACCTGATACCATATCAAACATCATATGCCGACAACGATTACGGCGACTACTGGCACGAGGTGAGTATCGACCTGTCCCCGTGGGAGGGCGAAGAGATTACCATTTCATGGGATTTCGGGTCGAGCAACAACAACGTAGAAAGCGGCTGGTTTATCGACGACGTTGTTATATTGACAGCGCCCGCAATCGTGTTGAGTTTCGATTTGAGCGACACAATCTGGAACCCCGTTTCGGAGGACCCGCCGGACACACTAATCACCGACGAGACCGAGAAAATCGTCCTTTCGAACACCGGCAACGTCGCGCTGGATTTCGCGATGTGTTGCGACACCGTCCCCTATTTCACGTTGATCGATTCCCTCTGTTACGGATGTCTCGGCCTTTGGGCGATCTTCAACGATATGGCGACTCCGCCGGTCGCGGGGGATTTCGACTCCGAGGATTTCTTCACACATAACTTCCGTTACGCCGACGCCGACACATTCGGCCCGGGCGGATTCAATATCTACCCCGACATCGACAGCACGGAAAATCTCTGGTTACGCCTGGACACGCCGCAATATTTCCCGATAGATACATTTACCGTCCACGTCCTGATAATGGCGCGCCAGCACATGGACTGATGGATTTTAGATTGATGGTTATTCCACGCATTTTTCGTTTCGATACCCTGCTGACTCAAGTGCGTGCAAAACTCTAATCGACGACCGAGATATGTTGCCCGGTGGCTGACTAGAGCGTAGCCTATATCGAAGCCACTTCCACAATCAAACCCGGCGAGACACCGGGACTATTAATTAGAAATTGCATCTCCACTTACCAGCTCGACCGTCTCGATCGGGTTTGGAGGATTGATGATTTAGGATAGCGGAATATCGCCGTCATTACTATTAGTCATTAGGGCCTAGTCATCAGTCATTCTCAACCCCTATTATTCGTTTGCGATTTATATTCGATTAGTTTATGATATATCACTTTGCAGTTTGATAGACCAAAACATCAAAGGTGGGTAAATAATGAAATATCGAGAGGAATACGACGGGAGTTATCTCCTTTGCCTGGAAATCGGGGATGACATTATCGATTGCTTGATTAAATTCGCAAAAGACGAGGGAATCCGTGGCGCGCATTTGAAGGGCGTCGGCGCGATCGACCTCGCCGAGATAGGTTTTTTCGATATCGACCGAAAAGATTATGTCAGAAAACCTATCGAGAAACAACGGGAACTGCTGTCGCTTATCGGCAATATCGGGGTTACATCCGAAGGCGAGATTGTCGTCCACGCGCATGTTATCCTGGGCGACCGCGAGATGAACACTATCGGTGGCCATCTCTTTTCCGGCAGGATTTCCGTAACCGGCGAAATTATAGTCCACCCGACGGACGATATTGTCCGAATCCCCGACGACCGAACTGGATTGAAATTGTGGAACTTAAAACTTCTATAAAAACCCATGTTATCGGTTTGATTTAAGTTCTATGGCATTGCCTTTGCTTAAAAACTCCGCCTGTTTGGATTTCTTTAGAGAGGAAAACTATGGAGATATGTGTAATTGGCGCCGGATATGTCGGACTCGTAACTGCGGTTTGTGTGTCCGATTTCGGGCACGATGTCCGTTGTCTGGACATCGACGATGAACGTATAGAAGCTCTCGAGCGTGGCGAGGTTCCATTTTACGAACCGGGTCTCGCCGAACTAATGAAGAAAAATATGGATCGCGGCCGATTCGTTTTTACAACCGATGTCGCCGAAGCGGTCAAAGACGCGGAAGTTGTGTATATCGCGGTTGGAACACCTATGAACCCCGACGACGGCACGGTGAATCTCGATTATGTCGTGCAGGCGGCTAAGGATATCGCACCGCACCTCTCGGCAGATGCCATAGTGGTCGATAAAAGCACCGTCCCCGTGGGCACAGCTCGTATGGTAAAGCAAGTTCTAACAGATGCCGGAGCGTCGGATTCCGTCGGAGTTGTCAGCAACCCGGAATTCCTTCGCGAAGGTTTGGCGGTCGGCGATTTTCTCCATCCCGACCGTGTAGTTATCGGTTCCGATTCAAAACAAGTGGCTGAAAAGCTAAAGCAAGTCTATCACCCTCTGGTCAAGGACGGTTGCAATTTTCTAATAACTTCCCCGGAGGCCGCAGAGCTTGTCAAATACGCCTCCAACGCCTTCCTCGCGGTGAAATTGACCTTCATCAATGAAATAGCCCTCATGGCCGACAAAATCGGCATCGACGCCCTCGAAGTGGCCAGGGGAATTGGTCTGGACAAGCGTATCGGAAAAAAGTATCTTCGCCCCGGCCCCGGTTTCGGCGGAAGCTGTCTGCCGAAAGACACAAACGGTCTGATTCACATAGCAAAGAGCTACGACAGCAAGCTTCAACTCGTCGAAACCGCAATTGAGGTCAACGATCAAATTCCTGCTAATCTGGTTAAGCGGCTATCGAAAGAGGTAGGAGGCCTCGACGGCAAGCGCATAGGTCAGCTCGGTCTCGCGTTCAAGGGCAACACCGACGACGTCCGTTATTCGCCCGCAATCTCGATAGCTCGCGAACTCGTAAAACAGGGGGCAAAAGTAATCGCTTTCGATCCCGAAGCGACTAAACTCGCCCGACGCATCCTCGGCGACTCAATTTCATACGCCAGTTCTCCTAAGGAAGCCCTTTCCGGCGCGGACGCCGGTATCATCGCCACCGAGTGGGTAGAGTTCGGCGAAATTGATCCTTCGGACATCCGCGATTGGATGGCAGGCGATCTTCTCGCCGATTTCCGCAACATGATCCCCCCTGAAGCCATTGTTTCCGCTGGCCTCCGCTTCATAGGCATGGGACGCCAGGGGTAAGGGCGATAGGAAATTCTCGACTTCCGGAACGAAACGGCTGGCCTTTCCCCGTTTCGCTCCCTTCATTTCCGCTTGACAAAATGTTAAAAAAATTAAATTCTACTTTGGTTAAGATAGTCGTCGATAATGTTTAAGGAGGCAAAAATGCCAGTATTAAAAGCAATTTATGACGAAAGACTTGTAGAATTCCTCGAAAAACTCGGATTGCTGGACAAAATCGAGCAAGGTCTATTAAAATGCCATCGTTGCGAGAGAACAATAACGCTTGAAAATTTCGGTTCGGTCAAAAAGCGAAACGGCGAGTTGATCGTTTTCTGCAACCATCCTGAATGCATAGCCAATAGTATCAAGGATTGATATCAATGGACTGGGTTTCGATAATTTTTGGTGCATTAATCGGTATTGCCCTCTCAGCTATTGTGAAAAGCCTTTGGAATCTTTTTTTCTTCAGAGAATTCAGAAGCAAAGTTATCTGGAATGTCGCGAAGGTTTTTTAAAACAAAGGCCTTAGTTACAAAGAGTATTAAATCGGATATCGAAACCTACCTTAATGAAGAAATTAAATTATCAAAGAAAAGGGCTTTTGGAAACGACATCCTAATAAACGACGCAGTTAAAATAGAATGGGTGAGAGTCGAAGAAGATGAGGGAATCTCTTTTGAAGAAGGTGAAACGATAATCCGTCTTGGTTACGATATGGACAAGACGAGGAATTATATCGAAGCGATAATGAGGTATCTCGAAAAAGGTTTCGCACCCGCGACTATACCTTTCATCGATCAAAACCTAAGAACCGCTTTTAAGCTCGAATTTATTCACCAGACTATGCTCGATAGAGGTGATAAGGCTTTCAGGTATTACAACGAGCATTATCTATCACAGGAACTTGGGAATCAGCCGATTAGAGACTTGTGGGATAAAACGGGTCTAATTAAGCGCAAGGGCTTTTTCACTCCGGTTCTTCTAAGGGAAATTAATGTCCTTTGCGATAGGTTGGCGCGGGAGAGGAAGAACAGGACAAACCAACTCGACCAAGAAATCGACGAGTTTATCGAATTTTTATTTAATATAGCCGATAAAGATAACTATAAGGACCAAAACGGTTGCGATCCGCCATTAGATTTTGTAAGATTATTTATCAAAATCAATATTGTGCTTGTTCGGAGTCGTGACCAACAGGACATACTCGGGCACAAGAATGCTATAAATTACGCTTTTAGGAATGGAGCAAAAAGCGTTTATGTTGCAGGTTTAGGCGCTAATAAAGCAGTTGCTAATGAAGTTTTTAAGTTAGGACTTTCAGCGTATTCTACCCAATATAACTTAATTGAACACGGTTGCATCGATATTGAAGTCGAATTTGAAGATGGCCTTCGAAAAGAAGGAAAGATTTGCCTAATAACAAGGCAATAAATTGGATGTGTTCTGGTTATTAAGTGATTATATAGTATGCCTTTCCCCCCCCTCGCTCAATCCTCCGTTTGAACCGGGGGGTTTTTTTTAGGACATTTTTCAAAAAATCGGGGAATCGGGTCGCGGGGAAAGGATTTAGAAGAAGAGGGAAATCGAAAAAAGTCCGGGGGAATCAATTCCGACTTCGAGGGAATGAAAAAAGAGTCGAGGGAAACTTGACAGCAGTGGGGGGAACGGAAAAAGAAGTCGTGGGAACGCGCAAAGGACTCGGGGGAAAGCCTGAGACACAACGACTTACGCGGATTGCACAAATATTGTGCAGGAAGACAATGGAGACGAGGGCGTTCTCAGAGGTTGTTCGCCGCAGAAACGCAATCGCAAAATAAATCCGCCTCCCTTTAATCCGCAGAATATCTCAGCCAGAAGCTTTCCTCGCCCATTTTCGTCTTGGGTTGCGGGACGAGGCGAAGGTTGGTCGTTTCGCTGTATTTCGTCTCGACTACCGCCTGAGCGAAACTGCTGTCGTCGCCGGCATATATATTGTAGGTTCCGCGTCCCATGACGAATTCCACCGAGGCCGAATCGCCGGTGTTGATGCGCATTATCGGCCGCAAAGCCCCGAAATTGAAGACTGCCAGGAAGACATCGGTGCTCTCGGTTTCAGTTTCGACAATAAGCCGCGCCGGGTTCTCCATATAATGCGGCGTCGAATTGATAATCGCGTAATGGTCTCTTTCGCGATAAAGTATCTCGTCCCCTTCGGGAACTCCGAATGCCGAAGACATTATCACCGCCGCCCTCGTCGCGGATTTATTGAACCAGGCGTTATCCAACGAGGGTTTCGGTTCACAGCTTCCCGCGAAATGCCATTCGCCGTCCGCCCAAAGCT
>CAZSHG010000007.1:0-110564 GCA_964606695.1 uncultured bacterium | reverse complement strand
AGTGCGCCGTGGACTTCGGTTTCGCCAGCGATTACTGTGAAATCGCCGGTGCTCGTCAGCGGAACTTCGACGTCCGTCTGGTCGTCGGTGCCGCCGTCATCCTGCACCCATGTGAATCCGCCGCCGGCATCATATGAAAGCACATAACCTGCTGTCGGTGCGTTCGTCGCGTCGAGGTCGTCTTCGACGATTACGCCGGATGCTATCTGGTTCGCGTCATATGCTCCGGTAACGTCGCCGTTTAAGTTATCGGTAAGCTCGATATATTGGCCGTCGAACCAAGCTTCATCGGCGCTGACGGTTGTCGCATTGACATTAATACCCGTTCCCGCGCCGACATCGATGGTTAAATCCCCTGTCGTGCCGCCTTCAGCGCCGGTGACACCCGCGCCAGTCGTGATTGTCTGGTTCGGTTCACCGCCGCCCGCAATGATTGTCTCTATCTTGCTGGCGAGTGAATCGAAAGCTACTTCCGCATTTGCAGGATCGGGATCGATCCAGTTCCAATCGTGAACAGAATAGTAGGGTATATCCTGCGCATCAACCTGATCTCCGCCCGAACCGAAATCTATATCGGAGGCCTGAACAGCATCGTCCGTGATGGTTATTGTGCCGGATGTGGAGACAGTAGCGTCGCCGTCAAACCAGGTGTTGTCGATCCCCAGAGTGTAAGGATCGCCGCCTGTGCCGGAACCTGAACGACTCAAACCGCCGCCAGTAGTAGCATCGAGGACTTCGTTGCCGATAACTCCGTCAACCTCGCTCTCGAGGAAACCGGTAATTACCGCGCTTACCGTTCCTCCGCCATCGGTAACGCCGAAGGTGTTGGTCGCGTCTGTCCATGTTGCGCCGGTGTTATATTCGTTGCCGATAGTCCCATCGACCTCGCTGGTTAGATAGCGCCCGTCGAGATCCTGGACGATGTCTGGTAGAGCGCCGGTGCGAGTCAATGTCAGTTCACCGTTCGTAGTGTTGAAACTCGAGCCATCTACATAATTGTCGGTATCCGTATCGTTTGCCGGCGACCACGCCGAACCGTCCCATTTGAGAACCTGGCCGGAAGATGCGCCCTGTTGGGCGATATCGAGTTCATTGCCAACCGACCCGTCGCCGGAAATTCGCGCCGTGGTTTGCACTGCTCCTCCGGCTACAACATAAGCCGTATCCGACGATAGCGATTTGAAAGCGTAGGGAACTGTCGTGAGAGGCTGTCGGGGTGCCAACGTTTCTCCTTCTACATCAAGTTCAATCCAATATTGGCTGTCGAAGGAAAGGTCGAGCGTCCTCGTTTCGCCCAATTTAACGTCAAAAAGCCCATGGCTTACATCGACCGTTCTAAGTTCGAACCATAATTCGCTTCCACCCGTTTCCGAATCCCAGATCGAAAAACGAATATCGACCGAGCCATCGATAGCGACTCCGTCGGGGTCAGTGAGTTTGCCCTGGTAATTCATCAATTCTGGAACGGCAAATAACGTAGCTGTGATTGCTACTATTAGGATTGTGATAACAAGAGACCTCATCTCTTCCTCCCGGTAGTTAGATTAACTCTAAATTCTGTCAAAAAAAGATACCTGTTGTTCATCCGTTTTCATTTCGTATATCCGAACTAATAAATTATTTTAGGTTAAATAATCCCTATTATCTTACTATCTCCTCAAAAAGGTTAATTGACGGGTTCGACTTCGAGTTTAATATATACCATCTGGTCTTCGAATGCCCCCTCGCCCTCGGTTGTAGCGGGTGCTCTCAATTGTAACCATATCGCCACGGATTTACCCGGTTCTATTACGTCTCCGTATGAGGTTTTCCCTATACCGAAAACCTCGTCTTCGGCGATTTTTCTTTCGAAAGTGATGACGTCTTCGGAATTCGCCTGATTGAAATCTTCGTCCAGCAGTCGATCTTCCTGCATGTCCGTAACAATTGCGCTGATAACAAATCCGTTTGTTTCCATCGAATTGACGTCGTCCAGAGGATGGAAGGGGCCGGGGAAATCTTGTGGAAGAGACAACGCGATTCTCGAAACGGACGCGCTTGTATTCGTTATAACGATGCGGTCGGGCTGTTCCATCGTTCTAAATTCCATCGGCAGAAGCGCTTCGTCGATAAACCAGCCACGGCCTTCGATTATAAAAGAATTGTTGAATCCTCCCACGATTGGACCGTAGGTCAACTGGCTTGTCTTTATTACGTTTTCCGTGTTCGCTACGAAATAATACGCGATATGCTGGCGTTGAGTTCTACCCTCGGATATCGGGATTTTCAGGTCGATTGCCCAGATGTTGGAATTCTGGGATTCAGGTTCAAGGTCATATTGTTCGTCCGGGCCGAATTTGCCGTCCTCGTCAAGGTCGATATTCAGTTTAACCCATTTGGGCTTTAGCGAGGGATCGTCTGTATTGAATTTAATTTTGAACCGGTAGGGTGCGGCAATAAGACCTTCATCCGGTTCCACGCCGTCAGTCTCATAACCCGGCTCTCCAGTCCAGTCCAAACTCCAATTCGCGTAAAGGCTACAGAGAAGGAGTAGCGTTAATATTGAAGAAAATGAAAACCTTCTATTCATCAACCCACCAGAGATGTGATTACGCGCCCCCCGAATTCAGAGGAGTATTGTTGTGAATATACATTATAGGTATATGATAGTCAAGTTATTTCAAAGAAATTTAAGCAATTGATAACATATCCTGTTTTTTACGAAGATAGATCGATTATCGACAAGTATTGATTGACGTGGAGGGATTTGGAAACTATTATATCGTTCTATGAAACCCGAAGATTTTAAAAATATTCTGGGAACGATAGAGGAAGGCGACATAGCCGAAGGGTATTATCTCTTCGGAGAGGAGTCTTACCTCAAACAGGCTTTTATCGTAGTGATTAAACGTAGTGTAGTGTCGCCGGATTTCGCCGAATTCAATTTCGACGAATTCTGGGGTAAAGACATCGGCGACGGCAAGGAACTATTCGATGCCATTCTGGCACTGCCCATGATGGCCGATAAACGCCTCGTTATTCTGCGTGAAGCCGAAAGATGCCGAAAGAGTGTCCATGATGGTTTTAAAGATTTCCAAATTCCGAACGAGTGTATTCTAATTATCGAAGCAACACCGTCGAGAAAAACAACTTCTTATCACAAATTATTTTCGAAAATCCTTGAACCGGTAAGTTGTGAAATCGCCAATGACAGGGAAATGATCTCCTGGGTTTTACAATTGGCGTTGGATAAGGGAATAGATATGGATCGGACAGTGGCTTCTCATCTCGTTCAGAGGGTAGGTGTGAACCTGCAAACGCTGGATTCGGAACTGGACAAATTTGCCCTTTTAGTTCAAGATGAACCTCTGTCAGTCGAAATTATAGATAAAATGACCGCACATTCCAGAAGCGCGAATATCTTTACGCTTTCGGACAGCTTCGCGTCGAAAGATTTCGCCCAATCGCTTGAAGCCGCCGAAAGGCTTTTCGAGTTCGGCGAATCCGGCACGATGATGATCGCTTTCCTGAAAAATGAATTGATGACGCTTTTAAGGTTGAAATCCGACCCTGATGGCATGAAAAAAGTTAGGATACCGGGATGGAAGAGAAAAAACTACGTGAACTGGGTTCGTAAATGGAGAAAAACGGAGTTGCATGAGATTATCAAAGGTGCGGCGGACGCGGATATCGCAATAAAGACCGGAAAGGTCACTGAACGTCAGGCGGTTACGGAGATAATCGCACTCGCGGAAACATTGAAATATGGAGAATAAATGACGGATAATAAATCGAGTAAAACAAGAACTCTTTCGTCCGATGAGATAAAACGCATTAAATTCGACCTTGCATTTCGCGGCTGGCTATCTTTGATAAGCGCTTTAATCGTCGTCGTTTTCGCTATTATGATGTCTTTTCACGGCATGCCGCTTTTCAAAGACCGCGGAATCGTGCACATCTGCCTTCCAGCTATCTGGATTGCCGCAATTGCGGTTAATTTCGGTCTTATTCGAAGCGGCCTGCAGTATCTCAAATGGCACAAGGGACATCATACAGGTGTCGTCGAAGCCGAAGGTATCACAAAACCGAATATACTTGATGATATCATCAATATCATCATTTTTGTGGTCTTCGTAGCGTTCGGTATAATCGTGCTATTCGTCGGTAAGTTAGGTTTCGGCGACGCTTATACACTGCCGCAGATACCGATGTCGATACTCTCTATCACATTCGGCCTGACATCGGGCGAAACCGCGCGACTACATTTTTGGCTCCGCAAAGCCGGGCTTGTGGATATTTTCCACGAGGCCAAAGAAAATTAAAAGAAAGCCGGCATGAAGGTTTTCATACGACTTACTAAATCCCTCTTGCCCTATTGGTTGCCGCTGTCGGCGGGCATTCTCGCGATGGTGTTCTTCACCGTGAGCAACGTCGCACTTGTCTATATGGTCGCGCCGGTAACGCGGACATTATTCACTCCCGAAGGCGGCACACTACAGAATATTCAGCAACAGCGCGAGGAAACCCTCGAAGCCGGCGACCTGATCGACCAATGGAAGGTCAAATTCCAGTCGAAACTCGACCCTATCGTTTATAAGGAAACCAGGCTCGACACACTGATTAATTTTTGTGTCCTGTTAATTATTATAATGTTCTCAAAGAACTTCTTTCTCTATTGGCAAACCGTTCTGACAAGCGTCGCCCTACAGGGGATAATGAACGACTATAGGAAGAAGCTGTTCGAGCACGTCCACAGGCTATCTCTGTCATTTTTCCATAAGAGCCGAACCGGCGAGATAATCAGTCGCATAGTGTCCGACGTCCAGACGATGCAGGATTCAATTTCGGTGTCTGTGGCGGATTTGATCCGCGACCCGCTATCCATCGTGCTCTATTACATCATCCTGCTGTTCATCGATTGGCAGTTGACGCTTATAATCACCGCACTGTTACCGCTTGTCGCTCTCTTACTGGACAGAATCGGGAAAAAGCTACGGCATTATTCGACTAAAAGCCAGGAACGCATGGCCGACGCGGTCAGCGTGCTTCAGGAGACAACCAACGGCATCCGCGTGGTGAAAGCCTTCGATATGGGGAAATTCGAGCTGAAACGCTTTTCGAGTTACGCCAACGACTATCTTAAGAATGTCCTCAAAGGCATACGTGTGCGTCGGTTGGCGGGACCTTTTAACGAGATGATTGCGACGGCTATCGCGGTGGGTGTATTGATATTTATGGGGCCTAGAATCCTCACGGGCAAGGGCATTCCTCCGGAATCCTTCATGCAATACATCTTCGTGCTCTTTTTGATCATGCAACCTGTGAAGATGTTCAGTGACAAATTCGCACGAATCAATACCGGTCTTGCCGCCGCGAAACGTGTATTCCAGCTACTGGACACCCCCCCGAATATTAAAAACAAACCTGTTGCGATTCCCGTAACCGGGTTCGATAATGAAATCAAATTCGACCGTGTTAGTTTCCATTACGAAGGAGTCGAAGACTATGCACTACATAACATCAACCTGGAGATTAACAAGGGCGAGATTGTCGCGTTGGTGGGGCCTTCCGGTGCGGGCAAATCGACACTGGCGGATATGATTCCGCGTTTTTACGACCCGACCGAAGGGCAGATTTTACTCGACGGTCACGACTTAAGCGATCTCGACATATCCGGCCTGCGAACGCTGATGGGAATCGTAACGCAGGAAGTGATACTTTTCAACGACAGCGTCCGCGCGAATATCGCCTACGGCCATTCGAATTGGCCGGAAGCGGAAATTATCGAAGCGGCCAAAGCGGCGAACGCGTGGAACTTCATCGAGAAATTACCGCAAGGGCTGGACACGATGATAGGCGACCGCGGCACCAAGCTTTCCGGCGGGGAAAGGCAGAGGATCGCCATCGCGCGAGCTATTCTGAAAAACCCACCTATACTTATTTTCGACGAGGCCACCAGTTCGCTGGATACGGAATCAGAAAGGCTGGTGCAGGAGGCTATCGACCGGCTGATGAAGGGGCGAACGGCGGTAGTAATCGCGCACAGACTGAGCACCATCGTGAACGCACACAAAATCGTAGTGTTATCGAACGGCGAGATTGTCGAGATGGGCAAACACGGCGAACTCCTGGCGAGGGGTGGAATGTATAAATCATTGCACGATACTCAGTTCGGCAAAATCCTCGATAACATTTCCTGATGAAAATCCTCCTCCACATCTGCTGTGCACCGTGCGCCATTAAAGTCGTCGAATCCTTACGGGATGGGGGTTTCGACATTACCGGATATTGGTATAACCCGAGCATACATCCATACGGAGAATGGAAAAAGCGTCGGCAGGCGCTTGTCGAATTATCCGACCAGGCCGATTTACCGGTCATCTACGACGATAATTACGATCTTGTCGATAATTTAACGATGCTCCTCGAAAACCCCGAATTCGGCGTCCGATGTCTCGCTTGCTACAAAGATCGCCTTCGCGCTACGGCGAGAACCGCCCACGAAAACGGTTTCGAGGCCTTCACGACGACTCTCCTTTATTCAAAATATCAAATGCACGATGAAATCCGCGAAATCGCGGAGAGGATCGCCGACGATGAGAGCACGAAATTCCTGTATCGCGATTTCAGACCACTATGGGGAAGGGGAATCACCGCCAGCAAGAAGGCGGGTTTATACCGCCAGCGTTGGTGCGGATGTATCTTCAGCGAATACGAAGCGGAAAAAGATCGCGAAGAGCTTCGCAGAGGCGCTTAACCGACCGAAAATCTTCAGAAATCGAAAAATTTCCCAAAAAATGATGAAGTAGAAAATAATATCGATGCATTAGAAACTGTATTTAGTGCAGTAAAAGATGTTATCGATAAAGGAGAAAATGATTATCTCGACTGAAAAAACGGGAATTTTGACTTATTTAATGACAAATTGGACGAGAGTTTCGCCTTAGAATTCCCCGGAGACGCCGACACCCAGGCTCAATCTTCCGGCGGGAGCCTGTTCGGTGAAGGCGATCGGGCGGAGGTTAATTCCGCTTTCGGATAAATCCGGTTCGGGCGGTTGGTAGCGCATGACGTGAACTACGCTAATCACGCGGTTTATAAGTCCGGCGGCCAGAGCGATTTTGGCGTTGCGGTAAGCGGTTTCGCTTTCGGAACGTATGTCTGCGTAAGTATCCCATTCCTCGTCGGAGGTCCATTCCCAGAAGTATTCCTCGGTGTTCGGATATGTCTCGACCTCGTCGCGATATACCAGATGATACCAGTTCTCGTAGGTCTCCTGACTTCCGAACATCAGGACGTCCTCGAAGAACTGGTCGTCTTTGCCCTCCGGGTGGACACCTGCGTGGATTGCAGAGTAGTTTCGGTATTCTTCTTTGAGCCAGTTGCCTCGAACGGTCAGTCCGGTAAAAGTTCCCCATACCGCGCCTTCCGCGGCCATGAAGTAACCAGCGGCGCGTTTGTCGCCCAGATACAACTGTCCCGCGCCGGGGACAAGTATGGACAGAGCCGCCGCCGCCCATTTGGATTTGCCGTAGTCCTCGATGCGTTCCTCTTCGAGGAAATCACCGCCGCCACCAAAGGGGTTTGGCGTGACCTGCGCGAATATCCCGATCGCGAGGATTAAAAGGAGCGATATGACGCGGAGTGTCTTCATTAGAATGTCGCCAGATTGAGGACTAAACGGGGTTCGGGGTTGCCGCGGCTGTCCAGGGCGATGTTGGTTTCCAGTGTCGGCTGGAAGGTGAATCCCTCGTAAATGCGGTCGTTGGAACGTTTTGCCGTCCATGCGGCGTCGAAGGCACTGAGGATATGGTTCATAATCGCCGCGCCGATGAAGTATTTTGCGGTGGTGTATTGGTCGTTGGCCTCTTTGCGCATGACCATGTATTGATTTCGCCATTCGCTACGGAAGAAGGCGTTCGCCTGACCGCCACGAAGGACATTGAGAATATCGAGCTGTGTTCGAGGGACGTCAAGCGTGGAATCGCGGACGGCGTCTCGGTTTTCGAAATCGTTCCAGCCGAGGACGAACCAGTCGTATTTGCCTATCATCTCGTAGTAATCGTGATTCTTGTTCGGTTCGAAGACATAAGTGGTGTCGCCGCTAACCGTATCTATCGTAATATCGACAGTATCGACCGGAAGCTGTTCCGTGTAGATGTCAGCCGAGTCTATTTCATAAGCGAACCAGTTGTAATAATATTCGAAATCCCAGTGATCGTCGACAAAAGCCTCGTATTCCTCGATTCCGTCGTCGCCCTTTTTGTTGAAAACGAAATATCCGGTCCACATCCCAGCTTCGAGAGCGAAGAAGGTTCCGGCCTTGATGTAATTGCCCGCGTAAAATTCTCCTGCGCCGGGCACGACAAGCGATAGCAGAAAGCTTGTTTTTAGGTCGCGCAGTTTTTCGCTCTGGAAAAGTTCCTCCTGCTGTTCGCCGGGGAAAGACTCTTGTTCGTCGCCTTCAGGGGCTTCTTCATTGCCTTCCTCTGCCTGAGCCAGCAGGATAATTTCTTCATCCGGGTCGAGGACAGGCATATATAGCGAACCCTGAAGTGGCGAGGTCGCGTAACAGGTCAAAATTAATGTTATTAATGCGAGTAATATAATTATTCTGGACATGCTTCCTCCCGCATGTTTTATTTTGCTATTGCCACCCGAAACATCTCGGTGGCGGTTTTTTCTCCGGATTTCGCCGATAGCTTCGCCCAATAGACTCCGCTTCCCACCAGAGAGGTCGCCCACTCGGTTTCGTGCGGAGAACCGGCCTGTGCCGTGTTTTCCAGCGATGCTATCCTGTTTCCGGTAATATCGAAAATATCTATTGTTATATCAATATCAGACGACGGTGATTTTATCTTGTATCTAAAATTGGTGAACCTGTCCGCCGGATTGGGGTAGCAGTAGAATGATTCTATCGACAGGTCGGACGCCAGAGCGGGGTCACTCCCCGGTGCTGTCTGGCAGAATGTATGAGCGGAATTTGCGCCCCACATCGGCCATGCGTCGGTGTCGAGAGAATCGGTTAATCCTTCCCAGAAGAATATCGAGCCGTTTGTGCTACCCAGTGCCATCCCGATTTCGCCGTTGGAATCGCGGAACAGGCACGGTGTGGCATTCGATGGCCCGCCGCTGAGGGGGAAATTCGCCGGCGATTTGCCCTGCAAATTCACGCCGAGGACGTTGCCCGAACTGGATGGCAGTATCGCGTAATCGCCCGTAAATATAGGCGGCGCGAGTATGTCGTCGTAATCGAAGGGGGAATTTTCCGTAGGGAAACCGTTGTTCTCGTAGGAATAGAATCCTCCCCTGCCGGATATCATAATCTCATGCGCGCCGTCGTCGTCGAGGTCTGCCACTACGGGGCTTGCCAGCGAGGTGTCATCGACAGTAACAGGGGAATCGCCAATATCGTTTCCCGCGGAATCCAGGGCAAAGATCATCCCGGATCTCGCCACGGCGATTATCTCGCGCGCGACGCCGTCATTGTCGAGATCGGCGCGAGTGATATATGAGATATCACCTGCATCTAATTGCGTCTGCCGGACGACGTTGCCGAACCAGTCATATTCGTATAAGAAGGACGCCTCGCGTCTCGCGAGGACGTAAATGCCGTCTTCAAAAGGCGCGACTCCAGCTATTTCTCCTCTGGCGTCCGCACCGCCAATTTTGTTTCCGGAACCGCTATATATGAACCACTCTTCCGCGCCGAAGGCGATTATCTCCATCGCGCCGTCGTCTTCGATGTCCCATAGCGAAACGGAACGGGAAGCGGAATCTGCGGCGTTGACGGGAAAACCGGACAATTCAGTCATCATGCCGGAAGGATCCGTATTGCGTGGATTCCAGGCGTGAAGATAACCATCGATGTCGATTGCAACCACCTCCGGCAAACCGTCGCCGGTGATGTCTCCGACTGCGGGAAGAGTAACCCGCCCGGAACTCACCGTAGCGGCCACGGGATAGGGCACGGTGATGACATGATCGTCGAATTCCCCGCCCTCGACCGTGTAGCCGTTGTCGATAAAGGGTTCGCCGTCGGCACGCCAGATAAGGACACAGCCGTAATAGTATCCGCTTTCGTAAGTATACGCTTCGGTATAAACCTCGTCGATACCGTCACCGTCGAGGTCTGCTGAGTTCAACGGGGCGTAAAGCGGATAAACGACCGTTTTGACATTAGCCGTAGGCGCGCCCTGATCGAATTCGAGATTAACACGAATTTCCGGCGAGAAGTTGACGCCGGAGAAGGTCATGCTGATGCCCGTCGCGCCGCCGTTGTTAGTTGATGTGTTAGGATTAGTCCAGGGCGTAAACTGAGATTTGTTAGGATAACCGAAATAATCCTGAGGTTCGCCGTAGGTAACTATAAAGCCCAAATCCTGATAGCCGTCGGCCTCCTCCAGGCATACGAATTTACGGTCGCGATCCCATTGGAGTGTGTTATCGTTGAAATTGTTTATGCCGTTGCCATCCACGTCGTCGTAAGCGGCGGTCTCGTCGATGTGCCAGACAAGGCAACCGTGGCCGGGAAGAAGATAATCGTAGGAAGTGGTGAAAATCGTATCTCCGGGAGCGCCCGTCGAACCGCCTATAATCACGCCGGTGTTGGGATCCTGCTTGAGGTAAGCGAAATCAAAATCGGTAGGATAGCCGAGGCTGTCCAGTTTTTCGTAATCGAAATAATCCTGCCGGTTTTCGACAAGGTAATATTCGTAGCTGTTTATAGGAACTTTGACTATAGTGGTTCCATCGTTCATCGGCAATTCGCAAGCCTGAAGGACTATATCGGACGTATCCGAATCGACTTCGAGAGGCAACTCCCATCCGAGATACGCTCGGCTCCAGGCGTCGGGGTAGCCGGGAAAAGCGCCGTAAACGTTGTAGCAGACGGTGTCGTTTTCTTCGGTAATCTCGCATACCTGCGCGCCGACACCGAAACCGTTGTCCATCAACGAAAAATCGCCGACCTCGGTGATGAAATTGCCGGTGTTGTATAAATCGACCAGACCGAGTTGGTGTCCGAATTCGTGTGCCAAAGCGCCGTTGAGACAGACGTATTGGCCGTCCTGCCAGGCGTGTTCCGGCATAATAATACAATCCTCGATAACGCCGTCGATTGTGAAGGGCAGTTTCAGATAGCCCGTCGGTAGGTCGTCCGGAGTCGGTATAAAGATGTTCGGCCACCAGGCGACGTAATCGGGATAAAGCGATGCAACGTCGTTTTGCCAGTCGCTACCGGCGTGGAAAATAATAAAAGCATCGTAAGCCCAGGTGTCGAATTCGTGGTATGAGATCGCCAGCTCCCAGGCATCCCTGGAGAACTGTTGCATGCGTTCAGCTATATCGCCGCCCATCCATCCGAGTTCGCCGTAGTAGCCCATGCTGTCGGGAAGACGATATGCGAGCTCTTCGCCGCCGGGGTAAACGTCGAAATCTACATAGACCTGTGAGTCGCTGACCGCGAGGTAATATCGCCTGAGAGCTTCCATGTGCGATTCGAAATAGGCCCGGTTATGCGGCGGCGGATCGAAAGGATGTTCGGCTTCTTCGCGTGGACTATAATTGAAAGTGCCGTCGCCGGTGGTTCTGGACGAGGCATCTGGCTGGAATTCGACTCGAATCACGCACACGTTAATAGTATCGACCGAAGTATCACGAGTGGGCAGGGGAAAAGCCATCATCGATTCGCGTTCGAGATTCAGAATATTTCTATCCGATACCATCGGCGTCCACGGCTCGACTCGCTTGAATTCGCGCGGTTCCGAGGGGCCTTTGATTATCAATTGACTCGATACCGCCAGGCCGACAATCGTCAGAAGCGATAACAATATATATGTCGGTCGATTATTCACTTAAACTTAGAACATCACGCTAACCGAATAGCGTAATATGTTTGATAGAACCAGCTTGCCCTCGTCCTCGTCCTTTTGGATGGGAATGTATCCAAAATCGAAGGCGAAGTTCTTGAAGTTTATTCCCGCGCCGAGTGTGAAATAGTGTATTCCACGCCATTGCGACGGGTCGTAATTGCCGCTACTGACGTCCTCGCCGGATTTTGGTATATAATCGTAGTCGATCATGTAACCGCCGCGGATGGAGATGAAGTTCGCGTAGGAATATTCCAGGCCGACGTTTTTAATCGCCTCCCGGAATTCCTTGCCAACGGGGTCGTTGCCGACATCGATAAGGTCCTTATTAATATCGGCGGCTATTATAACCTTGTTATAATCGGTGTTTACGGGGCGATACGCCAGACCGAGTTTGAGGTTTCGAGGCAAGGGATCAGCTTGTGCGGCGTCGATATAGTGGATGTCCGGGCCGATGTTTTGGACGGAAGCGCCCAGAGCGAGGCCTTTTAACGGAGTATCGTATATTATTCCGCCATCGACGGCGAATGTGGTGGCTTTGCCCTCTTCCTGTTCGAGACCCACGGTTACTCCCGGCGCAAGCGCGGAATGAATTAGCTTGAAAGTAAGTCCCGCGGCAAATTCCTCGCTGATTTTAGTCCCATAACATGCGGAGACTGCAAGCTCGTAAGAATGAAAGGTGCCCAGCGATTCGCCGCCTTCGCCCGTCCATATATTCAGACCTTCATTGATATATGTTATCGCGCCGCCGATAGTCCCCCAGCCCTCGATATAGGTCGTTCCGGAGAGATATTCGTAATAGAGATCGTCCGCGAGGACGGGAAGCCATTTCACATGCATGAAGCTTATACCGCTCTTACCTTCGGAATAGACTTTCACGTCCTGGCCGGCATCGAACCAGTATTCGTCGCCGTGGCGGACTATCTTGTCGAGTTCGTTATCTTTGAGTCCGCCGAAATTATAATAGCGGAATCTCCCCTTTTTATAATCGAATTTAAGTGTGCCGTATTCTGTCCCCACGAGGAGGTTGCCGTCGGGGGAGCGCTCGAGGGAATTGATCTTCCCGCTGACGGGGCTTTTCGGGTAAGCGACTATATCCCCCGGCTTGAACGAGTGCGGATTCCAACGATTATAATGTCGTAAATCGTGTTCGAGTTTATCGATTAATTCCCCGGACGCTTTTGGCCATTTTTTTGAAGCCCATGCCTTGATAGAAATCTCTTCCTGTATTTCCGTCGTGCCCCATCCGTAAAAACGCCATGTATTGCCATCGAATGACCTCAAACCCAACTCCGTTCCGAACCAGACTGTTTTATTTTCGTCCACATATATTGCCGTTACCGGCGATTCGAACAGGACGTCGTAGGGAATTTCAATTTGTGCGCCGGGAGTCGGTTTTTCGGTATCCATCATGCTGTTCTTAGCCTGGATCTCGGAAATAATCACATCTATTTTATTGGGCTGATCGATGGGAATTATATTCGTAATGAATTCTCTCCAACTTACCGGTGTTTCTGCTTTTACATCAAACAAGTTTTCAAATTCTTCGCCTCTCATTCGAGCCGGGCCGCGGTCGGTTCCCACCCATATATCTCTATGAGAACCGAGATAGAGTGACGTAATGTTATTATCGGGCAATCCCTCGGCGGTTGTCATACTAATCCAGCGAGCGCCTTTATTGACGTATAATCCTCGATTTGTGCCGACATAAATATAGTTGCGGTCATCGATACCGATTACGTTGATAGCCCTTCCGGAGGGTCCGCTCGGGTCGATTACCCTCTCCCATGTCGATTTTCTGCGGATATAAAGCCCTTTGTCGGTGCCAACCCACAGTTCCTTTTTACCACCGTGAAGAGCCGTTATTTCGCCTTCAAATAGAGCTTTGAAAGGTATTCTAATCTTTGTTTCCGGCCTGAGATAGCCTTCGGGCATAGATTCCAGACCGTTAGCCTCCAGAACTGCGGGGATAATTCGGCCGTTGATTATAGTCGAATCGTAAGTTGTGCCGTCGATGTAATGATTAATGACATCGATCATGGATTCTTCTTCCGCTGTAGTGTAAACCTCGCCGACCACCCAGTCTTTTCCGTCAACGATGAACAGTCCCGAATCGGTGGCGGCCCAGATATCATAGGAGGTGTAATCGATGTTAATCACACCGGTTTTAACGGTGGCGATATCGATTATCTCGTTTCCCGGTGGCATCTCTATTTCCAGCCATTTAGATGAAAGGGGGTAAGAGCCGAGACCGGCGGGATTCCAATATGTCGCGGTCGGATCGTCGGCTATGGCCACGAAAGCCTCACCCATACCTGTTGCCCGTGCGCCCGGGCCAATTAACAGAAATAGAACTCCCCCGCGAGTCCTATCCGCTATCGCGGAAAAGCAGATTATCGCTAAAAGGAAGACAATAAACAACGTTCTGATATTTCGGGATGTCAACATCCTCAAACCTCCAAATAGTGTCATTAGAAAGGGATTTTATCTAAGCGATAGGATATCCCTACGAATGAGCGTCTCAATGGCTACTAAAAGCCAAACTTCGGGAATTTATAGCAATGCCAATGCCAATTATTCGGTTTTGGCTATTTTCAGAATAGACGATACGGTTTCGCCCTCGTCAGAATTCGCCATTAATTTTACGATATAAACTCCGTTCGCGACAGATATTCCGTGAGTGTCTTTACCGTCCCAGTGGATTATTCCAAAAGCGGGTTCGATATTGGCCTGAAGTTTCCTGACGAATCTTCCGGAAAGTGTGTAGATATTGACCTCTACGGAAGCCGGTTCGTCTATCGTGAAGGTGATATCCGTCTCGTCGTCGAATGGGTTTGGATAGGCAAGCGGATTCGATATAGCCAATTCGCAATCGTCCACTTCGAAGGAAAATTCCGCCACGGAGCTGTTGCCCATATTATCCCATGCCTTGATTTTCACCGTATGAAATCCCGGCTCGAGGTTGACAATATCGTAAATTGCCGTGCCGTTAGTGTAGCTGTTTTTATCATAAGAAAAATATGGAGAGAGATCCACGGCCGAGGCCTCGTTGCCGTCGATAGTCATTATAATTCCGTGCCCGGTGGCACCGGAAGTATTTATGCCGCTCGAGTCGAAGAACGTAGCGAGTAAGATTCCGTCGCCGCAAAGCACTCCCTCGTCGCAAAAACCGGGGCCTTCGAGGGAAATGTCGATATCGGGTGGTATAGAATCGGTGATCACCAGACTGGTATCGCCGTATAATGTAAGAGGCGAAAGCGCGCCCACACCCTCTTCCGTGTCCGAATATGCGTAACCGGTGATCTTCGCATCGGAAGTTCCTATGGATATATCGGTAGGCATAACGAAATTAGCCTCGAGTCTGCCGTCTATAACATCGACGGGCCCCGAAAAAAGTTTCGTTCCCGGAGTGTAGTATGTTATTGTGCCACTCAAATACGGCGATATATATGTTGACCAATAACCCGAGTTGTAAACCATTATGTATGCCGTTCCATTGAAATCGTCTCTTAGTACCGAATCCTGCTGGACCTCGCCATCAACGTGGATTAGCCTGCCCGCAATCAGCGATTCCGGGTCGGCTTCGAGAGCGACATCGAGGGGCGGCGGGCCGATTCTCATCGAAGGATCTCCGAACAACACATATTGCCCCTGTGTCGAGCCGTAACCAGAAACGCCTTTAGCCGATTTAAGCGCAATTCCGAGATTCGTGGCGCTCTCGCCGGCCCATATATTTTGAATCGTATTGTAATCCAGGCTACCATTGGAGGGGGCCATGGTCATTCGGGTCGCGGCTATAGAGGAATGCGCGCCCGATCCCTGCCTGAGGACGACCTGTTCGGCTATACACTGCCCGGAAGTCCTATAGAAAAGCCCGACCTCGCAAGACGCGCTTATAACCAGTGGCAATTTGTGATCGTTATGAAGCCTGGAAATACAGCTCGTCCCTTCGAAAACCTGTTCGTGCGACCACAGGCGATAATTGCCGTGCCCGATGTAGTTTACGAGAACGGATCCGTTATTCCACCTGTCCAGCAAGGCGGCCTGGGCTGTAGGTTTAAGCTGTGTCGATGTCAGAGGATAATCGATCATATAGACGTCTCGGTTGTCAGCCCACGAAGGCATGGAGATTATATTATTCGAGGTTTGATTTGTGTGAGTGGCTATGTCCGGTAGATTGCCGGTTTTCCTATCGTCGTCAGCGCACCATACATACCTGATTCGCCATGGGCCGTATTCCGGATAACTTTCGGCCTCCATAACTTTATCGACGAAATAACGCCATTCGTTAATTGTATTAATAGGAACTCGTCCTCCCGCGAAATCGCCCGTGTAGTCAGTTTCGGTTACCGAATAGAAATAGTCGTCGGGTGCATTTGTAACGCAAAGCGCCGCCGGGCAGAAGGTCTCCGGCGGATCGGTCAATCCTCTTGGATCCCAGGTGGCGTCGCCAACAAGCATTATATAAATCGGCGGATCGGGACTGTTTATCCAGATATATCGAAGGAAATCTCGAATCGCCGTTGGATCCTCCACCCCGAAACCGAATTCCGCAATCACGTCTTCTACAAAAACCCAGGATACATCTACGCCGAGAGCCTCCTTATACACAATGAATTCCTGAAGACTGCCGGCAGTGTCGCTTTCGAGTCCCTCCGGGATAATCATAACCATATCGCAGGCGAAAAGACTATCGCGCAGATCGCCCAGAGATACAGAAGCTGGCGATTCGGGGCGCTGTGCCGACGATATTTTGGAACAGAAGTAAATCCTGTTCGTCGCCGTATCGCCAAAGTGATAAGTCTCGCCCGAATCGGTAGCCGAAAGCCTGCGCAATTCGGTCTGATCGGTAATATCGAAGACCACGGGTTCGTCGTCGAAGCCCGACAATTCATATTCCGCGGCGGTGTCGCTACCTGCAAAAGTCAGCATGCCGCTTTTCGGTTCGAGGTCGATATAATAGATAAACTCGTAGTAATCGAACAGGACGGACACGCCGGAAAAATCTATCTCTATACTATTGGTTCCTTTCGTAAAACTCGAGATATATTTACCGGTAAATGTGTAATACCTCGACGAGGAACTATCCGGAGAGTAGCCGTTCACGATCGGGTCTCCCAATGGAATACTCTCGCCCTCTACCGGAACATTTCGATATGAGAAAGTAACTGTCTTCGTTGTATCCAATCTCGAATCGATGTAAGTTATGTTTTTATTGCCGGTTCTTTCCTGTCCCCATTGGATGTCGTTTGGGGTTTTAGCGTAGATCGCATCGTTTTCGACATGGTGCATAAAACGCCCGGACGTGGTAGGTGTTGCGTCAACGTCGATATCTTCCCCGGTAAGCCTTCTCGCGGGTGAAGGGAAACTCCCTCCGACGGCGATCCAATATTTGTTCTTGTTCGCGAAACGGTGGAAGTGATGGACAGGATCGCCATCGTATATATACCATCCCTGCGGGGATCTTGCGTAGAAGTAAAGGCCGTCGCCGGAATCGAAACTGCCGTCCGAGAGGCCGACGGCATAAAGGGGGATTTCTTTCAGCTGTGGTTGTTCACCCTGGATTTCCGTTGGAAGTTCGCGCCAGCCGTCGTCGAAGACGCGAACGTCGTCGGGGGAAACGCTCGAAGGACTGTAACCGAGCGAGCTTATGTAATCTCTATCGATGACATATAGCCCGGACGTCGAAACGCCGAAGGTAAACCATTGATCGGAATAATCGAATATATCCTCTATAATCCGCCGCGCGGGTTTTCGTCGAAGAGATTCCCTTTCCAATCCGGGATTTACCGACCTTGCAATCAGAGCCTTCTCCATGTCGTCCGGCGCGAGGTTTTCTCTGGAAGGAGAATAATCGAAAGAAATCCTGCAAACGATAGACGCTATTTTCTCTACAACTCCCGTCCGGGGATTATAGCGAATTGGATGTATCCGAAGTTCTCCAAGGTGCAGATTCCTTGTGTAACCGGCATCGAAAAGGGTAAGCGCTTCTTCAGGGAACCATTTATTCTGTGAATAGATTTTTTCATCGGGCCGAAATATCGGCGAAAAGGGGCCGTCCGGCCAGCCTTCCCATTCGTTTACCGGGGCGAGAATCCCATTATCCAGGGCTTCCCAGCGAATATTATCGATAGTTAAGTTAAATTCGCCTTGCGACGGAAGCAGGAGGGTAAGACCTATTCGCGGGATTCCGGGTTCTCCAGGTTCTCCTTCTATAATTGCACCTTCGATATTGAATAATAGATAGCCCTCTTCGGTGTAACTGGTTTCGTAATCCGGTGCCGCCCACTCGATTTCTACCCTTTCTCCGCTATCGCGAATTATCATCCCGTCGGGAATTGCGAAAAGCAAGATGGGCATTAAAGATAATAGCAATAGTCTCTTCATAGGAAACTCCGTTTTTAATTCTCGGCGGCTTTTTATAATTAAGCACTTATTATGCCGAAAGCCGAAAGCTCTTGAAATTATCGTCTAACGAAGTTATAATTAGAATGATTGTGGCAGGCGAACCTATAATAATAATCGGTGGATTGGATCCCTCGGGCGGCGCGGGGATTTCGATGGATATCCGCGCGGCGGCGGTGTTTAATATGCCGTGCGCATTGACCATTACTGGCCTTGCACTGCAAACCAACATAAAAGGATTCTCTGTCGAAATCACTCCGGCGGAAATATTCCGTAGTAATATCGAATGTTGCTTTTCAGCGCCGGCAAAGGCAGTCAAATTAGGGATGCTGGGCTCGGGAAAAATCGCGGAGATAGTCCGGGAAAAGTTGATGGAATATCCGAAATTACCGGTCGTGGTAGATCCGGTCATCTACAGCACGTCCGGGATGCAATTAATCGATGAAAAGGGATTAGCGATTCTCGTCGAAAAAATATTTCCATTCGCCGACCTTATTACTCCTAATTGGCCGGAATGTGAGATTCTGGCGAGGATGAAAATCGAGAATCTGGAAAGCGCAATAACTGCCGGGAAAAAACTGTATGACGAAACTGGAACGGCGATACTGCTTAAGGGAGGCCATTCCCCCGAAATGCCCATAGACGTCCTTATCAATGAAAATGAAATCGAAAAATTCGCCGGGACAAGGATAAAGGGAGATTTCCGCGGAACCGGATGCGCTCTCGCTACATTGATTGCGTCCGGATTGGCGAAGGGTAGGGATATCCAAAACGCGGTAAGAACCGCAAAAAAAGTTATCGAGAGGGGAATGTCGATTTCAAATCCACCTTACCTGATTTTTGGAAACGATAATGATTGAGCTGGAGAGGTCGATATATTTCCTTATAAACACCAGGTGGTCGAACGAGTTTTTCGATCGGCTTATGCCGTTGGCTACCAATCAGGAAGCCGGGATTTTCGTTCTGATTGGGATAGTTCTCGCTTTTGCGGTATTGGGCGGCAGGAAAGGTCGAATTACTGCAATTGGATGCGTTATTGCCGTGGCGTTAATCGACCCGGTCGGCGGGCAAATTCTAAAACCGCTGTTAGCACGGCTGAGGCCCTGCCATCTGGGAATAGGCAGACTGCTCGTGGATTGCGGTTCCGGTTACGCTATGCCCAGCCTCCATTCGGCCAACACTTTTGGAATTTTTACGCCCATTGTCTGGAGATATAAATGGAAGGCCACACCATTATTTCTAATTTCTATTATTGTGAGCTACAGCCGGATATATGTGGGAGTTCATTGGCCTATGGACGTTCTGGTTGGAATGGCGTTGGGGATTCTGGCCGGACTGCTGGTTTCCCTGGTTTTCTTCGGAATCATGGATAACGTAAAAACAAAGAAAGAAAGACCTGAAACTGAAAATTAGTTACTCCTCGATTCATAATACAATCTGGCGAAGGTAAGCGATTATCCTCCTTATGTTTCGAATATGAACTCGCTTACGGTCGCTATCATCTACATCCGGCGAAACGTCCAGAATACGTGCGATCACGGTTTTGTCGTGCGAGGTTATGTCCAATTTGAGAGCGATCTTGTCGGTCATCAGTCTGGTTATTGTGCTTTTTTCCTGATATTTGAACGCCGTGTTTGTCCGAGCTGTCCGAAAGGGAAAAACCCTCGCTCTGTAACGCTAATTTCACAGCCCATGCTACGGAATCCTCATAGCAATTTGTGTAAGTCAATTCCGCCCCGCCTTCGATGGGTATTATCGAAGAGATATGGCATTTAATATCTGGTTCTTGTTTATCCGGCATCTAACTAAACCTTGAAATTTAGTTTGCGAATTACTATCATAATCAAGAAGTGAAAAAGAAATTCATAATACCACTCTACTTTCTATTCAGTATAATAATATATTGCGGTTGCGATGTCAAGGGAGATGCTGTCGGTTCATACAAGAAAATCCCCGTCCTTATCGACGACGACGAAGCTGTAGAGCTTTTACCCTTATTATCCGAGGTCGTCGAGCGAGAAATAATCACTCCCAGACACGAGAAGATTTTCGAATTGCATCCCGTGGATAGCACCCGATATTCCTGGCTTAAAAACGCGCGCACCTCTATCATCATCGCCAGTTTGGAATCCACCGGCCCGGCGGGTAATTTGATTCGGCAATCTCTAACCACCGACGCCGTAAAAGCTATTAAGTCCAATATGCGCTGGATAATCGTCAAGGACGATTTATGGGCGGGAAATCAGAGGGTGATATTCCTCACGGCACCGACCGAAGAAGCATTATCCGTCCAACTCGACTTATTCGGCGAGGACGTATTCAATCTGATAAATAGTTCCGTGAACGAACGCGTCTCTGATTGGCTATACAGCAGGGCTTTTGGGGAGGGCGAACAAGATGAACTGGAGGATTCTATAGCGCGGGAATATGGATACGGTATTCGCGTGCCGAAGTTCTGGTATCGTGAAAAGGGTTCCACGGAGGATGATTTCCTCTGGCTAAGAGCTATCGAGCCCGAAAGATGGGTTTTTGTCTGGTTCTGCGATATGGATACTTCGGTCGAGTATGATGTCGGGTGGTGGCGGCATATACGGGATAGCCTGTGTCAGATTTACTATGAGGGAGATTCCGTCGCCGAACGTTACATCAAGTTAAACGGGACGAAAATTGGGGGTCGCCCGGCGGTGGAAATCAGGGGATTATGGGAAAATTCGAGGAAACATCACGGAGGCCCGATTGTATCATATGTCCTATCCGATAAACTAACCCGGCGAGTGTTTATAGTCGATGGTGCGGTTTTCGCGCCGGTTATCGAGAAAGAACCGTATCTAAGGCATGTAGAGATAGTCTGCAGAAGCTTTCGACCGGATGTTATCGCATTTTACGAACAGCGGAAATGAAAGACGGTTAAGGAGATACTAACGTAATACTGGCATTGGTTTGGAAAAACTGGAAAGTCGTGTTTTTCCAGTTGAAAAAAGGACGATTTGTCTTATTATATAATAGACAACAAACTGGAGGTGCCTATGCGATCTTTTTGTTTAATAATCTTTATTGTCGCGATAGCGTTTGCAGTAGCGCCGTTTGCGGAGAATTTCAGACAGATAACTCCCGCGCCGTTCGACGGTCATCCAGCGGTCAATCCCGAATATTTTAATAATCCCATCGCTCTGGCTTCCCTGGCGGATTTTGAGGGTTGGGTAGGCATTCCGAATAAATACACCGGCAGGGCATATAAAGCCTGGGGAGACGGCATTAAAATACCCGGTTGGTCGGAAAATCCCGGGCTTGCGGAAATAGCCATGAGAGAATTTATCGATGCAAACCCACACGTTTTCGGCATATCTTCGAATTCTCTGGAGACAGTAAGAAGCGAAAAACACTACCGAGTCTGGTTCGCGATTATGGAGCAGGTCGTCGATGGCAGACGAATCTACGGTGCGCGACTGGATTTACGCATGTCCCGCGACGGCAAATTATTCCTCATATCGAACAAACTCCTCCCCCGTTTTGGCGGCGTATTCCCGGTGGGAATCCCCGGCGAATTACTCGCCACGAACGCCGTCTCACAGCTCGGATTGACGGTTCAGGACTACGAGATAGGCGAGGAAATCTGGCTACCTGCGGAGAACGAATCCGGCGCGCTGGAGATTCATCCTGTAAAACTTATCACACTGAAAGTGGCCGATCCCGTTTCCGAATGGTCCTGTTTCGTCGATGTTGTTACCGGCGAGACTATAATGCGTGTAAACAACTACTTTTATCTTTCCGGTTATATCACCGCGGAGGTAATGGTTGCGCCCGTTTCTCCGTGGAATTACAATCATACCAGAGAAGTCCGGTGGGGTTCGGTAGAATTCGGTTCTTATGACGGCTCTGCAAATGTCGATGGGTATTATAATTTCTCGGCGAGTGGGACGAATACTGTAGTCCACGAGCTTTCCGGTCTCTATACATATATCGACGACCGGAGCGGTGCCGAGCCTTATTTCGGCACAAGCGCAAGCGGTGGCGACGTCGTGGACATCCACATGGACAACTCCAATTCCGACCTGGAGGAGAGATGCGGTTACGTCTGGGCTATGCGCACCCTTTATAACACCAAACTTGTCGATCCTTCTTTTACGGAAATGGATTACGTTGTTCCATGTAACGTCAACCTATCGGGAACCTGCAACGCTTATTGGGACGGCAGTTCGATTAATTTTTACGCAGAGGGCGGTGGATGTGAGAACATCGGGCAGTTAAAAGACGTCATTATGCACGAATATACACATGGAATCACAAGTGCTATTTTCAGCGGTTCCGGCTATATGCCACACCTCTCTGTCAACGAGTGCTGGAGCGATTACTGGCCTTGCACGGATTCGGATTCGCCCTATCTGGGACGGGGATTTTTCGGCGCAGATACTTATTTAAGAAATCTGGATAACACGCTCGTCTATCCAGATGACTGGGAAGGAGAAGGCCATCACGACGGTCAGATTCTCGGTGGCGCGTTATGGGATATGCGCGAGGAAATCGGGAAAGAAATTTCGGACACGCTTTTCCAGTATGCCCGCTACGGCCTTCCCTACGATTTCTTCGATAATTACTATGAGATACTCGCCGTAGATGATGACGACGCCGACCTTTCCAATGGAACGCCGAATTACTGCGCAATAGCCTATGCCTTTGGACTTCATGGTATCGGGGACGGCGCGGAGGTTTTGCTTTCTCATACTCCACACGAGGACACGGAGAATACAACTTTGCCATATACGATAACGGCGAACCTGTTGCAATGCCCCGTCTATTCGTGGGGAGCCGACAGCGTCTTAATCCGCTGGTCGAGGGGCGGTTCTATATGGAATACGGCTATAATGACCTCCTCGGACGATTACCTTTACGAGGGAGAAATACCACCTCAACCGGCCGGGACTATAATCAGATACGCGATTATCGCAAAGGATAATTCCGGACACGAAAAAACTCATCCATCGACATGGCCGGACGATTATCATATCTTCGCCGTCGGGACACAGGTGCCAATTTTCTTCGACGATATGGAAAGCGATCTTGGATGGACAAGCGGCGTTGGCGACGACGACGCAAGCACCGGCCAGTGGGTCAGGGAGGACCCATACGAAACCTATAACACTTCCAGCGGCCTGATATACCAGTGCGGCGACGACTATACCGAAAGCCCGGGCGTGAGATGCTGGGTGACGGGCAATGCCCCCATGTCATACGGCGCGGGACACGCCGATGTGGATGACGGTAAAGTTACTCTACTCAGCCCCGTTATCGACATGAGCTCTTACGATCAGCCGATATTGAAATATTTCCGATGGTTCACGAACGAAACCAGCCTCGACGATTCATTCTGGGTTTGGGCAAGCGATGACGGCGGTTCATCGTGGGATAATATCGAGATAGTTCCTCAAACGCAGAACTGGTGGACGGAGGTAACGGTTCTTCTTACGGATCATATCTCCCCTACCGCAAACGTCCGTTTCGCGTTCGTGGCGACAGATTATCGCGATGGAAGCCTCACCGAGGGGATGATAGACGATTTCGGAGTATATGCATACGTCGATCTGGGGGTGGACGATGCGCCGCCACAACCGGATCGCATATCGGTAGATATATATCCGAATCCCTTCAATTCGGCTGTCAAACTGGAATTTGGGACGCCGCCAGATTTAATTGAAGTATTCAATATCACTGGCCGCGAAGTAGCGGTTCTGACCGCCGAGATGAGCGTCACGTGGGACGCACGCGATAAGGAGGGTGAGGAACTGCCTTCCGGAATTTACCTCGTTAAAGCCGGGTTTGGCGAAGAAAAAATATATCGAAAGATAACTCTGTTACGTTAATCTTAAAAGCCGGCGTTGTCGGTTAAAGCCTTTATTCTTAGAAAAGGTTTGACATCCTCTATTCGGACGATAAGTTGGAACGTTCTCGAATCGGCAACGTTCGGAGGTAAAATGGAAAAAGCCCTTATTTTATTCATTCTGATATTAATGATAAGCGTTTTCGTCGTGGCGATAATCCAGACTCGCGAAAAAAGGAAAGTGCAAAAGGGAATCAAGTCGATTTTACGCTGGTTCGATTTCATCGTCCGTCATCCCCATAGATACGACATCGAGAAAATCCGGGAGTTGGGCGACGAGGTCGATAAATACTTCGCGGAGACAGGCGTTGGAGAAAAAATAATGTATTTTTCTCCTAAACTGCGCGAATACATAGTGGATAGATTTGGAAGAGAAGAAGGAGAGACGCTCGAGCAGGCTTTCGAACGTCTTACCAATTGGGAAGCGGACAGGGTTAAACTCGATGTTTACTGGACTTTGATTCGCGGGAATTTCGCTGAATATTTAGCTCTAAAGGAAAAGGGCGAGGAGCGCGATTTTGTGAAGATTTCGGCGCCCATATCTATTATTCGGCGTTACTGGCGTGTTTAAGTTCACCCCAATGGGGCAATGAAAAAAGCCGGATAGATACTATCCGGCTTTTCATTATCTATTTTTCCGAGATTTATTCGGGTGAAATTGCCTCCACCGGGCAAACATCGGCACAGACACCGCAATCGGTGCAGAGATCGGCGTCGATAGTATAAATCTCGTCGCCCTCGCTGATGGCTTCAACCGGGCATTCCGGTTCACAAGCACCACAGGCGATACAATCGTCGTTAATAACGTAAGCCATATCTTCCTCCTTGGTTTATTGCGTTCCAGTTTTCGCAAGACAATATATGAATGGAAACAGAATGTCAAGGGCAATATTAAATTTTTTACAGCGGCAAAATATCTTCGTGGATCAGGAGGCTTTTCTTAATACTTATTCCGGGCGAATACCCGCCGATACCGCCACTCCCCAGGACTCTATGGCACGGAACGAGGATGGCAATGGGATTAGCCCCAACCGCCCGTCCCACGGCCCTCGCCGCTCGTGGTTTGCCTATATTTCGCGCAATAGCTCCGTATGTCGATGTTTGCCCGGCGGGGATACGGCCTATTTCTTTCCACACGGCTTTTTGGAATTCTGTTCCCCACGGGAATTTCGGCGTAAGGTTTTTAATTATGCCCGAAATGGAGTATCTCTGGAATTCAGTAAAAATCGGGTCGCCGACGTCTCCGGCTGTAATATCATAAATCGTGTGAAGACGGTCTTTTGTAGAGGTATCGTTTTCGAACGACACACCATATACCTCTGTTCCCAGCCCATAGATATTAACGGTTATTCCGCAAATTGAAATCCTGTATTCTTTGATTTTTTTCTTCATCGATTAGTGCGATAATAAATACGAGCGGATAAAATCGTCCAGATCGCCATCGAGAACGGCTTTCGTATTGGACGTCTCGTGACTCGTTCTCAGGTCTTTTACCATATTATATGGATGCAGGACGTAACTTCTAATCTGGCTTCCCCATTCGATTTTTCTTTTTGATGATTCGACCTCCGCGCGCTGTTCGACGAGTTCCTCTTCCTTTTTCTGCCGTAGTTTCGCTATGAGCATCTTCATCGCTCTTGCCCTGTTCTTATGCTGGCTCCGTTCGTTCTGACATTGGACGACTATTCCCGTGGGAAGGTGGGTTATCCTCACCGCGGAATCGGTTTTATTAACGTGTTGACCGCCATGTCCCGATGCGCGATAAGTGTCGATTCTCAAATCGCTTTCGTTTATTTCTATTTCTGTATCTATTTCCACTTGCGGATATGCGAACAGGCTTGCGAAGCTTGTATGTCTTCTGTTGGCCGAGTCGAACGGGGATAATCTCACAAGGCGATGTATTCCGATTTCGCATTTGAGATAGCCGTAAGCGTATAGTCCATTAACCTCGACATCGGCGGATTTAATCCCGGCCTCGTCGCCGGGAGTGATATTCAATATCGCCGTTTCGTAACCCGAGTTTTCGCACCATCTCAAATACATTCGCAGTAACATCTCCGCCCAGTCGCAGGCTTCGGTTCCCCCCGCCCCGGAATGGATTTCCAGGTAACAACTGGCCTTATCTTCCGGTTCCGATAGGGTTTGTTGCAACTCGAAACGTTCGATCTCGCGTTCGAGACGAGTATAATCTTTAATCAATGTTGAATATTCCGGGTCGGAAGGCTCATATAATTCGCTGAGTTCCTTCAGGTCTTCGACTCTATTTACTATGGATTTCCAGTGTTCGAGATCATCGACGAGGTATTTTCGTTCAGTCATCAATTCCTGGGCTTTACGCTGGTCGTTCCAGAAATTGGGATCGGAAGCCTCCTCATCGATTTCATTTATCCTCGCCTGAAGCGAATCCGGGTCAAAGAAACCCCCTGAGTTCGTCGAGTCTTTCGGTCAAGCTGGAAATATCGATATTTTGTATTGCCATATTTTTCCTGAATGTCTTTGTTTACTCGTTTATCGGGCGATAGTATCCTTTCGCCCCGGCCCGATTGATACCCATCCGACGGGACAGCCGCTTAGTTGTTCGATCCTCTTGATGTAGTATCTGGCGTTTTCCGGGAGGTCGTCATATTTCACCGCCGGGGTAACGCCTTTTTCCCAACCGTCCAGTTCTTCGTAAACGGGTTTGACTTTTTTGAGTTCCTCCGCAGTGGAGGGGTAGTTTCTACAAACCTTACCGTCGATTTTATAGGCACTACACAGCTTTATTTCCGGGATACCATCGAGAACGTCGAGTTTAGTAAGGAAGATTTTATTCACTCCCCATCGCTTACAATTGGTCGATAGGACGAACCCGTCGAGCCATCCGCATCGGCGAGGTCTTCCGGTGGTCGCTCCGAATTCATCCCATTCATTTTCTCCGGTGCCTCGCAGGGCAACTACCTCCTCCCCGAAAAGCTCGGTTGGTATAGGACCGTTGCCCACTCTAGTCGTGAAGGCCTTGACCATCCCGACGACCTCGTCGATTTTCCTCGGATCGATACCCAGACCACTTGCCACACCGGAATATGCGGTTCCGCTGGAGGTAACGAAAGGATATGTCCCCCAGTCGATGTCCAGCATCGCTCCCTGTGCACCCTCTATCAGTAGCTTTTTCCCGTCCGATAACGATTCCGTGAGGAAAGAGGAAACGTCGCCCACAATCTGGGATAGTAATTTTTTCGATTCAAACAACGGTTCGATTATTTCCGTTTCGGCGGGAATTTCCTCTCCGGCTCTATCGAAAAACGGCCTGTGGAATTCTATGAGTTTCCCCGTCTTTTCTGCGAGCGATTTGTCATTCAGGATATCGGCAACGCGAAGTCCGCGCCTCGATGCCTTTTCCGCGTATGTCGGGCCTATTCCCCTGAGAGTGGTCCCGATTCCCTGCGCTTTTTCCTGTATAGCCTCTATCCGCTTTGATAGCGTTGTAACCAGATGCGCCCGCGGCGATACTATTAGCCTGGAAATCACTTCCTTGCCCCGATTCGTCAGATCGCGTATCTCGTGGATTAATTCGGGTAAGTCGAGGACCATTCCAGCACCGAGAGCCCCGGTAACGCCATCCCTCAACAAACCGGTCGGCACCTGATGGAAGACGTATTTTTCTCCCTCGAAATAGACGGTATGTCCTGCGTTAGCGCCGCCGCCGTATCTCGCTACTATATCTACATCCGCGCCGAGGACGTCGATAGCTTTGGCTTTTCCTTCGTCTCCCCAAAAAAGTCCCATTACCAGGCGGCATTGCGGTTCGTTCGCCATGAAATTTCACCCCCACAAATCTGTCAATAAAAACAACTTCGGACTACCGAAGCTTTCAACTCCGATAATATAATCGTCCAGTTAAAAGAGTCAAGCGATTGTATTTTTGTTTCACTCTAACGAAGAAAAAATACCAGAAAAGGGAATCGGGCAACTGCTCTGCGACCTCGGATAAAGGACGAGCTCGAATCCTGACGGGGCGTTCTAAAATCATATTACGCCCGGGTTTACGATAATCGCGCTTTTTATTAAAAATCTCTTGCAGGATTAATAAACCTCGATTATATTAGTTAATCTTGAGTCTATATGCACCTTGAAACATCACTTATTGAAAAGTAAATATCTGGATGTTATAATTATCCTTATTAATGGGAGGAACTATGGCAGAAATGTATGACAAGAAAAAGGACCTTGCGGGGCCTGGAGTGAGCACGTATGAGAAAGTCGCGGAAATACTTCCCGACGATTACGAACCACTCCTCAGTCGCAAGGATACCCAGAAGGCGATTTCCGCGGTGAAATATTACATCGAGGAAAACCTTTGCAAAGAACTTAATCTCTTCCGTGTCGAGTGCCCGCTTATTATGGAGAAATCCAGCGGCATGAACGACTATCTGGACAGAGACGGTTCACGGACGCCTATCGATTTCCAATGCGGACTCGGCCTGCCGGCAAAAATCGACGCCCAGGTTGTTCAAGCCGCAACGAAGTGGAAGAGATGGGCACTCGAGCAATATGAGTGCGATGAAGGCGAGGGCATCCTCACGGACATGCGCGCCGTTCGCAAGGATTATTTCCTGGACCACGACCACAGCTCCTATGTCGATCAATGGGACTGGGAGAAGGTCATCAGCCCGGAAGACAGAAATCTGGATTACCTGATAGACACCGTAAAGAAGCTATGGAAGGTCATCCGCGGTGCGGGAAAACACGCTCAGGAGCTTTTCCCGGCACTCAAAGACAGCCGCTACCCGGATTACCCGGAAGAACTTAAATTCCTTCACGCTGAAGAAATCCTGGATATGTTCCCGGATCTCCCGCGCAAACAGCGTGAAACAGAAGTGCTGAAGAAATTTCCGGCTGTCTTCATAATCGGGATCGGCTATACATTGGACGACGGCTATCCCCATGAAATGCGCGCCGCCGACTACGACGATTGGATCACGCCGACTATCGTGAAAGACGGCAAGCAAATGCACGGACTCAACGGCGACATCCTGGTATGGAACCCGGTAACCAAGCGCCGTCACGAGCTAACCTCAATGGGTATTCGTGTTACGAAAGATACGCTCAAACTACAGCTCGAAGAAACCGGCCAGCTCGATTTCCTCAACATGCCGTATCACAAGATGATCCTCAACGACGAGATCCCGCAATCCATCGGTGGCGGTATCGGCCAATCGAGGACGTATATGTATCTCCTCAGGACCGGTCATCTCGGCGAATGTAGCGTTACTGTCTGGCCTCAGCAGTTAAAAGAAATCTGCGCTCCGAGGAACATAAGGGTTCTCGAGTAAGCGAGGTTAATTGTTGACCATACAAAACCCGCTTCTCGAATAGAAGCGGGTTTTCAATTATTTTTTTTAAATTGTAAAATTGAGATGAGCCTAACTACTCGATAAAGAGGAAACATGCTGGACAAATCGGACGTCAAGAAATTAGTGAAGGACAACAAGATCGAGGTCATTCGACTCTGGTTTACCGATATTCTCGGCCAGATTAAGGGGTTTAACCTGCCCTCGGATGAACTCGACAAGGTTCTCGACGAGGGGCATCCTTTCGACGGCAGTTCGGTCGAGGGATTCGTCCGAATCGAGGAGAGCGATTTACTCGTTCATCCCGACCCGCGGACATTTCGCATTCTGCCCTGGGACCACGGCGGCGTGAAGACGGCAATTTTAATTTGCGACGTAACTTACCCGGACGGTAAACCTTTCGAATGCGATCCGAGATATATCCTACAGAAAAACTTGAAACGAATGACAGAAGCCGGCTTTGATGAATACTATGTTGGGCCGGAAGTCGAATATTTCTATTTCCCAAACGACTCCGCACCAACACCGATGGATCATGGCGGTTATTTCGACGTCCTGCCGTTAAATAAAATCGCATCGTGCAGAAAGAAAACATTCGCCACGCTTCGCGGGATGGGCATCGACATCGATACGAGTCACCATGAAGTTTCGCCGTCGCAACATGAATTGGGCTTAAGATATACCGATGCGCTTCAGATGGCCGACAAGCTGATGATTACCAGAGCCGTCATCAAGGAGGTCGCGCGGGAACACGACATCTACGCCAGTTTTATGCCCAAACCTATGTCCGGTTGCAACGGTAGCGGGATGCACGTCCACGGCTCCCTTTTCGCCGACGGAAAGAATAAATTCTATTCGGAGAGCGATCCTTACAACTTATCCGAAACGGCTAAATATTATATCGCGGGATTACTAAAACACGCCCGCGAGATTACAGCTATAACGAACCAGTGGATTAACAGCTACAAGAGGCTAGTAGTTGGCTACGAAGCTCCGGTTTATGTTTGCTGGGGACGGCGAAACAGGTCGGCTCTGGTTCGAGTTCCGGCGTTCAAACCTCACCATTCGGAAGCTTGCAGAGCGGAGTTCCGTTCGCCCGATCCCGCGGCCAATCCATATTTACTGTTTGCGGTGATGCTCGGCGCGGGTTTGGAAGGCATAGAAAAGGCGTATGAAGCTCCCGAGCCAATGGAGGAGGATATTTACGGAATGCCACTGGACATCCAGAAGGCTATGGGCATCGAAGCCCTGCCGGATTCGCTCTATGCGGCGATCCTGCTGATGGAAAAGAGCGAATTGTTGAAGAACATCCTCGACAAACCCTTCTTCGATAAATACATCGACAATAAGCGCGCGGAATGGCAAGCCTACCGTATCGAAGTCACGGACTACGAAATACGGAATTATCTTCCTAAACTGTAGAAAAAGCGAAAAAGACAATCAATAAAAAAGGCCGATTTATATCGGCCTTTCGCTTTGATATTCGATGCGACTCGCCCCCGGAGGGCTATTGGGCATCTGCTTGCTGGACCTGACTGCCCCTTCGGAAAAATACGAACCAGATGAAACCCCAGATAAATCCAAGCCCGTAAGCGATATGAATCACGTAATAGCTAAAAAAAGCGGCCGGCATATACTTGGTGCCTTTCTGTATTCCAATATGGATAGTAGAAATCAGGGCGATGATATTATACAATCCGAGTAAAACTAAAAGAGGATATATAGCCCAATCTGCGTAGAAACTCAGGACTGCGAGGGCTATTATTGCGAGCACGAACGCGGGCGGCGCGAGATGACGAAACATAACCGCGCGGACGAATCTGCCTATCATAAATGTCCGCCACTTGGCCGCGTTGAAATATTCTCTCCATAAACTCTTGTAACTCGGACGATTATAATAATAACTTTTTATTTCCGGGGAAAAATAGATTTTTGCGCCGTGGGCAGTTATCCTCTGGTTATATTCGTAGTCCTGGTTGCGGGTTAAACGTTCGTCGATGTAGCCGTATCTATCAAAAAGCTCTCTACGGTAACACCCGAAGCTCGGATTATCGATGTATCCCGGTTTCGTGCCTGTCCTCGCGGTAACTCCGCCGAGTCCAAAGGGTGAATTGAGGGCGTAGCCAATCGCTCTGGGCACGGTCTTATCCTCGATGCAATTGCTTATCACCAATCCCCCTACGGCATCCGCTTCTTTTTCCTGAAGGTATTTCACGTCCTTTTCAATGAAATCCGGCGGCATACTGGCATGGCCTATAAAATGCAAAAGCAGGTCGCCACGGGCGTTGCGGTAACCCATATTCAAACCGCAGGGAGTATTCCCGGCTTTGTTCTGGAGTATTCTGACCGTGATGTCTGATTCCTCTTTGAATTCCAGGGCGATATCTTCCGTTTCGTCTTCGGAAAGGCCGTTAACTATAAGAACTTCTATTCGGCTGTGATCATAGGTTTGCGCCTGGACTGAATCGAGGCAACGGCGCAGGTATTTGGCCTCGTTCCGAACGGGGATAATGATCGAAACCATCGGCGGATTGGCGGAAGGTTCTTCACCGGCAGATAATTCGTTATCTCTTTCTATTAGCTGTTTTTCAGTCATTCAAAGCGATTCTATATTGCCTGTTAATCGACCTCGTTATTTACTCGAAAACGATTAGAGCAAATTCGAGGCCAATTCGGCTAAAGCGCTTCTTTCGCCTTTAATGAGATCCACCTGTGCAAAGACTTCCTGGCCTTTCATTCTATCTACGAGATAGGTCAGGCCGTTGGATTGGCTGTCGAGATATGGGGTGTCGATCTGGTAGATATCTCCCGTGAACACCATTTTCGCGCCTTCCCCCGCCCGTGTGATTATCGTCTTGACCTCGTGCGGAGTGAGATTCTGCGCTTCGTCCACGATAAAGAATATCTTCTCGAGACTCCTGCCTCTGATGTATGCAAGCGGGGTAATCAGGAGTTTGCCCTTTTCAAGCATTTCTGAGATACGTATGTAATCGTCTGAGTTAGACTGGAACTTATGCTTGATAACCGAAAGGTTGTCGTAAAGCGGTTGCATATATGGATCGAGTTTTTCGCTTATGTCTCCGGGCAAATACCCCATATCCCTGTTCCCCAGCGGAATAACGGGTCTGGCGAGGTAAATCTGCCGATATTTCTTCCTCTGCGCGAGGGCCGCGGCCAACGCAAGTAATGTCTTACCCGTTCCGGCTTTACCGGTCATTGTAACAAGTTGAATTTCGTCACGCATGAGGGCGTCCAGCGAGAAGGTCTGTTCAGCATTTCGCGGTCGGATACCGTAAGCCATCGCCTTATCTATTTTTTCCAGCATCTCTTCCGTGGCGTTATATCGAGCGAGAACGCTGGAACTGCCGTTTTTAATAATATAATACTGGTTCGGTGTCGGATCGGTTGTGAGTGGAATTTCGGAGGGCGGAACGCCGAAAGGTTCGGAATAAAACCGCGAAATTATATCGACATCGACGGACGTGTAAAGGCCTCGACCGGTATATAATTCATCAATGTTCCGTATCTTCCCGGTTTCGTAGTCCTCGGCGGGTATGCCGAAGCTTTTTGCTTTCATCCTGAGATTTATATCCTTTGAAATCAGGATTACCTCGCGGTCCTTCCTCGTCTTTCGGAGATTGTCGGCCATTGCCAATATCGTATGATCCGGCTTGCCTCGGCTGAGAGCGCAGTCTTTTAACGAATCTTCCGGAACGGAAATCTCCACGAAAAGCCTTCCCGATTTCTTACCGAGTGATATACCCTCGGTAAAAAGTTGGTCACCGGCTATTTTATCCAATTCGCGGATAAACTCGCGCGCCTCGAAATTGATGAGATCGTTGCCCTTCTTGAACTTATCCAGCTCTTCCAGGACAACTATCGGCAGGACTACGTCGTGTTCGTGGAAATTATAGATGGATTTGTGATCGTAGAGAATAACGTTCGTATCTATTATAAACAGCTTCTTCTTTTTTGCTGGCATACTTTCTCTGTTTCAGTTTGAGTTCGACAAATCGTATTCAACCACCGGCGAAAGTATTTGAGTATTATAAGAAACGCGAATATCGATGTCAATATTTATCGAAAATAATTCGGGTCTTTTCACGGAAAGGGCAAAAATCTTTCTATAAATCCCTTTCGAGAGTTTAGTTCTTGACTATGCCCGCCGATTAATTAATATTTCTTATATGGAATATCCGGTTTCTGACATCAGGAAAATGATAATAATTGCCCTCGCCGAGGACATCGGTTCAGGCGATATAACCTCCGAAACGCTTGTGCCGGAAGAGGAGTATCTCAAGGCCGAATTTATTGCCAGGGAACACGGGGTTATCTGCGGAATGCGCGTTATAGAGGACGTCTATACTGCCCTCGTCGAGGATGTAGAAGTCGATATTCTACTCGACGACGGTTTCAAGGTTATGCCCGGAGATGTAATCGCCCGAATCGACGGGCCTGCACGGGCTATTCTGGCGGGGGAAAGGGTTATTTTGAATATCATCTGCCATCTCAGCGGGGTCGCGACAGTGGCTAATGAATTCTCGTTGAGGCTGGAAAGCACGGACTGCGATATACTTGACACAAGGAAAACTATGCCCGGTCTTCGCATGGCGGAAAAATACGCCGTATATACCGGGGGCGGAGGAAATCACAGAATTGGCCTGTGGGATATGATCCTGATAAAGGAAAATCATATCGAGGCCGCCGGAGGAATAAAGGAAGCGCTGGACAGTGTTTACGAAAAGGGACTGCCGGATGTCCCGGTGGAAATTGAAGTCAAGGATACCGAAGAGTTGAAAATCGCCCTGCAATATCCTCTCGATAGAATAATGCTCGACAATTTCGAGGTCGCTAATATCGCAAAGGCATTGGAAATCAGGGAAGAAATGGAAAAACTAATTCCGTTCGAGGTATCCGGCGGGATAACTCTCGATAATTGCCGCGAATACGCCGCCACTGGAGTCGAATTCATTTCCAGCGGGAGCCTTACGCATTCCGTAAAAGCGCTCGATATTTCCCTGATAGCCACCGAAAGGTATCGGAAGGGCGGCACCGATGACTGACGGGAAACAAAAATTACTCAATTATCTTATTTATACACTGATACTTCTGATAGGGATATTGGCGGGTTTTATGATATTCGATAGACTTCTCATGCCCATGTTTACGCGGGGCGGTGGGACTATCGAGATTCCCGACGTTACCGGGATTCCCGTCGGGGATGCGCAACGAATCACTGAAAACGGGGGATTTGATTTCAGGATAATGCGCGAGGAACATAGCGATTCGGTTCCGGAGGGGCATGTTATCTCTCAGCGTCCCGATCCCGGTTCATCCGCCAAAAAAGGAAGGCGAATTTCGGTCGTCGTATCCCTCAGTGAAGCGGTTACGAAAGTGCCTGACGTCGGTAGCCAGCATTACCGGTCGGCGATATTGGAAATCGAGAAGACGGGGTTGCGAGTTAGAGATACTATATGGGAACATTCCGATTCCATGGCAAACGAGATGACTATCGGCACCATTCCGCCGGTCGGAGAGGAATTAATCATAGGCGCTTCGGTAGATATAATCATATCTCTCGGCTCGGAAAAAGGACTCGTTAGGGTTCCAAATTTCATGGGGCAAACTCTCGAAGACGCAAAAGAACTGGCTCGCGGAGAAGGATTATTTATCGTGGCGCAATTCCGAAAGATCCCGTCCGTGCCCGAGAACACTGTTTATCGTCAGGCAACCGAACACGGTACCCTTGTGGAAAGGGGTAGCACGATCTACGTGGTCGTAGCGAGACCGGAAAAGGAATAATCATGGAAAAGTTCGATCTGTTATTGGCAAAATTAACGGATGACGAAGCCAGCGGTGCCGAACAATTAGTGCCCGTGGCTCTGGACGTTCTGGAAGCTATTCTGGGCGAGGAAAATGAAGATGTAATCCGGGATATGATAGACGCGACGGCGGAGGCTATTCGCGAACGGTTACCGGAAATGGTTGCCCTGAGAAGAATAGCTAACCTTATCGAACGGCTTCCACGGGACAATATTCGCTTCGAGCTGGAAAATCTTGTAACGGATTTACGCGAAAAACGTATCCGCGAAACGTCCTCAGTCGCGCAATTGGCTTCGAGTTTACTCAGGGAGAACTCTACTATCGCGACTATCAGCCAGAGTAGCACTGTTTTGCAGGCTTTTTTCCGCGCGAAAAGTTCCGGTCTGGATTTCCACGTTATAGCCCCGGTCGGTCATCCGGCAAAAGAAGGATTGATAACCGCCAGGAAACTCGCCGACCGAGAGATCGACGTTACCGTTATACCGGATGCCGCTTTGGCAATAGCCGCCAGCAGAGCTGACCTGGTATTGGTCGGCGCGGACGCTATAACGCGCGAATTCTTCATCAATAAACTCGGCACGACGACTCTGGCTATAACCTCGCGTCATTACGGAGTGCCCTTATATGTATGCGCACGGAGGGTAAAATTCGTCCAGCAGGAGAATTTACCGCGACGGTTACGAACTATCAGCGCATCCGAATTGGAACCGCCAAAGAGCGAGTTCATAACCGCGGGCGCGCCGTTGTTCGAGAAAACCCCGCTATCGCTGGTTACGGGAGTGATTACCGAGGGTGGCATAGTCTCGCCGGACAGGGGAATTATCGAGATTACAGAGGTCGAGAATGATTAAAGCGGTTTTATGGGATCTCGATGGGACTATCCTGGATACGACCGAGTTAATCCTGGGATCGTATAAATTCGCATTCCGCGAGGTATTGCAGGTGGAAATAGGCGACGAAGAGGCTATAGCAAATTTCGGGCGGACTCTCAGCGACGTCATGAACGGATACTCGGAAGAAAAGGCTCTGGAGTTGATCGAATCCTATCGCAATTATAATCACGAAAAGCACGACGAGACGATTCGCCCCTTCCCCGGTATAATTGACGCGCTGGCGAACGTCCAGAGGCGAGGTTTCGATCAGGCGGTTGTTACGAGCAAAACGGAATGGCTGTCCAGACGCGGACTCGGACTTTTCGATCTGGACGGCTATATCGACGAGATAGTCGGATACGAATCCACGGAACTGCACAAACCCAACGGCGATCCTATCGAGGAGGCGTTGCGAAGATTGAAACTCGCGCCCGAGGAGGCCGTGTTCATTGGCGATTCCGAGGCCGACGTTAGTTGTTCGGCCAATGCGGGAGTCAAATTCGTGACGGCATTATGGGGGCCGAACCCGGATTTTATGCGCGAATGTAAATCGTGGATGAAAATCGAGGATCCACGCGATATACTCCACCTGATACCAGAAAAAGGGCCGAGGATCTAGAGAAAAATCGAGTTATTATTTACAAAAATGGGATAGGATGTGATTATGAGATTAATATCGGCAGTTTATATTTTTATTTCCGCGATGATACTGCTTACCGGTTGTAGCGATGGCGGCGAGGTTACCGGGATAACCATTTCGACCGACTGGATTGCGATGACAATGACCGAGACGCGGACAATTTCGGCTTCGGTGCAGGGCGGCGACGCGGATATCGAGTGGCAGTCCAGCGACGAATCTGTCGCGACGGTAAGCGGCGGTGTAATAACACCGGTATCGCCGGGAACAACGAATATCACGGCGGGCGCGGTGGAATTCACCAGCGATCCATGCGAGGTGCACGTTGCGGAAGAATGGATACTGTATTCAAACGGCACTCAGCTTAGAGTAATCACGCCGAACGACAGCATGGAAATTGCAATTCCCGGCACCGACGGCGCAGAATATGATATATCCGGGCCTATGCTCTGGACAAACAAGGGAATCGTATATCACACAATCGCCCCTTTCGATTACAGTTATCTCTGGTTCAAACCTTTTGACGACAACCACGCCAATATGATCACCGGCGATACAATCGAGCCGATTTACGACATCCGCCCGAACCCCGACGGCGGGATATTCCTGACCGTTTATCAGGACATACACGCCCTCGACCCGACATCGACCTTTGGGCAATATATAAATTCCGAGCACCTCTATTATTCGCGCGAGGGTGTTAAGATGGAGGGTTTGGATATCTCTCCCGACGGCTCGCAATTCGTTAGTTCTTGCAGGTTGGGCACCAGTCCAAGAATGGTCTTATTCGATTTAGCGGGCGAATCGAGCGAACCGACGGACACATTGCCCATAACCTACATGGCCGTCTGCCCACGGTTCAATCCGGACGGGAACAAAATCGCCTACGGCTACGCGACTACGGTAGGAAGGCTCTGGTTGATCGAACTGAGCGGTGAATCGCCGTCGAACGTTATCACGGAGGGGCAGGAAATAGTCGGGTTGGATTGGTCGCCAGACGGTTCCGAAATCGTAATGTGCATCAGGAATATGGTTAATGAATATGAATTATGGATAGGAGACCCGGTCGCGGAAACGACACGAAAACTCGTCTCGGCGCAACCTTCGACTGAAGGCTATTTCCCACAATGGGTGGACTGACGAGTTATTTAGATCTTCCCTTTTCGCCGATGAAATCAAGCAGTTCGTTCGTATTGTCGAATTCCAGCGAATGGTAATAGCAACCTTTCCTGCAACAAATTCGCACCTTTCCGTCGCCTTCGATGCCCAGCCAGACCCTTTTTGCCTTACACGCGCATTTTTCGGCATAGGGCAATTCTTTCCCGCAATGGGGGCAAAAGAACTTCACGACGTCTCCGGGCAATAGATTCAACCCCTCCGGTTCGACACATCGGAAATCGTCATACCATGAGGACAGGTAAATATCGCCACGTTCGCCGTTTTTCTCGACTATCAGATGCACCGAGGGTTTCCTGCCGATTTTTACCAGATCGGTAAGAAGGGATTCCCCGCAATTCTCGTGAGGGCAACGGACTTTTACATTCAGCGTTCTATGCATAATGACCTCTTAGTTTTACGCTCTCCCATAATAAGAATATGTTAAAATGAGTCTTCCGCAACAGTCGAATGGGGACTCTGGCTAAGTGCCGTAGATTTCCTTGAGTGAATGGAAATTCGTGAAGTCGGCCTTATTAATTGCAATCGACTCGACACTCCTCCATCCGGAATCGCCCTCGTGTGCGTGGGTAGCTATACAATGGCAGATTTCAGGCGGCAATCCCATTTCATAAGCCAGTGCGGCTCCACTGAACGGGTGCCGCAGATGTTTGCCTATACCGGATTTAATGTATTTACCGCCCACTACCTCATATTCGAGGAGCTTGCCAACATCGTGCAGGATACCACCAGCTATCAAGATGTCGCGGTCGAATTTGTAATCTTCGTATGCCCTGGACATACGTTCGGCGTTATCCAACGCCATCTCGGTAACCTGTTTCGTGTGTTCGATTAGACTAACCGGATTGTCCGGAATTAGCAATGTAAATGGAATCCCGAAGAGATCGTCCTCGCTCCATCCCCCGCGTTTCGCGGCCTCCTCGAAGGTTCTTTTCACCAGGTCTTTAAGTTCCTCATTCTCGATTTTTTCTACGACGTTAAGTTCGCGCCATAGTTTATCCATTTTCGGCTCCTTTCTATTTCTCTGCCAAAATAATAAAACCTTTTCGCCTGTCAAGATTAGATTTGATTTTCAAAAACTTCTACGTATCATAGAAAAGCTATGATAGCGCGACGAATAAGAATACGTGGCATCGTGCAGGGGGTAGGTTTTCGGCCTTTCATCCATATTCTCGCAACCCGGCACGGATTAAGGGGCACCGTTTTTAACGACACCGAGGGCGTGCTCGTCCATATTGAGGGCAAAGCCGGACCCATCGAAAGCTTTGTAAAAGCAATCGAAAAGGGGGCACCCCAACCCGCGCAAATCGACGCTATCAACATCGAGAACGCCGAACCGACTGGCGCGGAGGATTTCCGTATTATCCCCAGCGAACACCGCGACGGCGAAGTTACCTCCATCTCCCCCGACCTCGCAACATGCGATAACTGCCTCCGCGAACTGTTCGACGCCGCCGACCGTCGGTATTTCTACCCCTTCATCAACTGCACCCACTGTGGGCCGCGATACAGCATAATCCTCGAACTTCCTTACGACCGCCCGAAAACCAGCATGGCGCCCTTCGAGATGTGCGATTCATGCGCGGGCGAATATTCCGACATCTCCGACCGCCGATACCACGCACAACCCAACGCCTGCGAAAAATGCGGGCCGAGCTACGATTTGCTCGATGCGGAGGGCAACGACATCCTGTGTGACGACCCCATAGTTGAAACGTGCAGTTTGCTACACGATGGCGAAATCGTCGCGGTCAAGGGGATAGGCGGCTTTCATCTGATGGCCGACGCGATGAATCCTTCCGTGATAGAAAAGCTCCGCGAACGAAAATCCCGCCCCGCGAAACCTTTCGCCCTGATGGTCGCCGATATCGAAACCGCACGGAAAATCTGCTATGTCTCCGAGAATGAAGAAGCGCAACTGAAATCCCCCTCCACGCCGATAGTCCTTCTGAAAAGGCGCTTCGATCCGGAAATAGTCCTGCCCGATTCAATCGCGCCGGGCCTGGACAGACTGGGCATATTCCTCCCCTACGCGCCGATTCATCACATAATCATGCAACTTTCCGGCATAGAAATCCTTATCGCCACCAGCGGCAACCGACGAGACGAACCCATCGCATGCAAAAACGACGAGGCGATTCGCGACCTGCAGGGCATCGCGGACGCATTCCTTCTGCACGACCGTGAAATAGTCGGACGCACGGACGATTCGGTCGGGTTCATATTCGAGGGCAAAATCGTCCTGACCCGTCGAAGCCGGGGCTATGTCCCTCGCGCGATTAAAATGTCCCGCTCCGGCTCGCCTGTTCTCGCGGTGGGGGCCGATCTGAAAGGCTGTTTCGCGTTAACCCGCGGAGACAAGGCCTACCTCTCCCCTTACCTCGGCGACCTCTCCGGCGAAAAATCCGTCGGACTGTTCGACGAAGTCCTCGCGCGCTACCTCGACTGGCTGAAAGTCCAGCCGACCGCAATCGCGTGCGATCTCCACCCCGACTATCAGAGCACAATCCTCGCGGAGAAATATTCCTCGGAATGGGGCGTCCCGCTACATCGAATCCAACACCACTTCGCACACGCGCTGTCCGTTATAGCCGAACATCGCCTGCATCCGGGGCCGCATATCGCGATAGCCTTCGACGGCCACGGATTCGGCACCGACGGCACTATCTGGGGCGGGGAATTCCTACTCGTCGATGGCACCGAGTTCCGCCGAGTTGGCCATATCAAACAGGTAAACCAGCCCGGAGGCGACATATCAGCCAAAGACGCAAATCGCATGGCAATGACATGGGCGCATTCCGCTATCGGCGAGGATTTTATGCGATACATTCCCCGCATAATAGATTCACTCCGAGATAACGCCGAACCCATCGCGAGTTTAATCGCCGACGGCAAACCTCCCATGACATCCAGCGCGGGAAGACTATTCGACGCCGTGTCATGCATAATCGGAATCTGTTGTGCGAACACCTTCGAGGGCGAATGCCCGCAGAAACTCACCGCAATCGCGGACGACAACGAAATTGGCACCTACGATTTCGCGATAGAAGAGGGCATCCTCGACCCCTCCCCGGCAATACGCGAAATAATATCCGACCGCGACGCAGGCACCCCCCCGAAAATAATCTCCGCGCGATTCCATAACGGCCTCGCACGAAGTATAATCGAATTCGCGGAACGCACAGCCGAAAACGCGGGCACATCGTCGATAATCCTCACCGGCGGCGTATTCCAGAACCCATTATTGATGAAATTGGTGGTAAACGGCCTTCGCGCACGCAACCTGACACCCCATTGGAACGCAATAATCCCCCCCGGAGATGCAGGCGTCCCCCTCGGCCAGGCATTCTATGCGATACTAAACTAACCGATTTTTCGATAGAAGATTCTCCTCATCCCCAATCCAGACACCGCCAACCTCACGCCGCCCATAATAAAAAACATTCTTAATTTTTTATTTTAATTCCCATTTTCCCTTGACAACATCCCTTCACTTCACCTCCTTTTTCTCGATAAAGACCCCAAAAACCATCCGCAGGAGCGCGAAAATCACCCGTAGGAACGCCCTAAACACCTGTAGGAAGACTTTTTTCATAAGTAGGAACCCTTGATACACAACGACTTACGCGAATATTTGAAAATAAGATTGACAACTATTTATTATTAATAATAATATATACTGTGCAAAAAAAGCCCCTCTTTATAAGGGGGGAACCAAAGGGGGGATTACAATAACAACTTCTGTTATTCCCAATGCTTGAAACCATAGGACTTCGCCCTACAATAACCCCATTGCTAATTGACCATTGACCCGGCGGCCTCCTCAAGCCGCCTATAATATTCTCTAACGACCAACGACTATTCTACCTCTATTCTCCATTCCCAACTCTCCACTTGCGAAACCCCGCCGAACATATTAGTTTAATCCAGTAATTCTTAAAACTGGAGTAAACAATATGGAAATAGAAGTGATTCCGGAGAAGTTGAATAAAAAGAGATTGATTGCGGGATGGGTGATCAGCGTAAGCGAACACGAACCCGAATATGATTATATCCTTGATAATAAATACGAGTTATTAATGGGATATGACAGCGACGAGAGAGGTGGCGTCAAATACCGGCAGATAGTCATGGGATTCGATCTTAGAAAGGAACAGGAACCTGAGCCACTGCCAATAGACGATGAGGACTTCGAGGACGTTTACGAGGAATGCCTGACGGAATGCCTCGAAAACAAGCTATACGACGCCAGAATGGAACTGAAAATGGCGCACGCTACGATAAAGGGGCTGAACGAGGATATGAACGAATGCACGGAAAACCTGTTTTTTCTAAGAACAGAGAACGAGAAACTAAAGGCACGAATAGCCGAACTACAAACCGACGATGAATAGCCATTCAAAACACCACGGCTGGCTGGATATTTAATGAACCAGAATAAAAAATTTTTCTGTTTGAATACTAATAAGTGGTTGACAAATAGCAATAAGCGATTAATTTGATATTTACCAGAATGCAACATGCGCGGAAAAACCGGACGGAATAGCGAAAGGGAGTTTTTCACGAAACAATACAATATAGCAAGCAATACTGATGCTACGGTTGGGGGTGGTGATATTAATATTGCCAGTGGACATGGTGCTACTGTTGCTGGTGGCCATTATTGCCGAGCCCTTGGGAACTACTCCGCTATCGGGGGAGGAAGAATAGATAGTGTATCGGGCCAGTATTCTGTTGTCCCGGGCGGAAGAAATAACACTGTCTCAGGCGATTACTCCTTGGCATTTGGTTACGAAGTTAAAGTCAGCGACGATTACGTAACCGCCTTCTATACCGACGACTACCCCGGCAAGCTCGGCATTAACGAACCAAGCCCGCATTCCACCCTCCATTCCGATGGTTCCTTAGCTTTGCCGATAGTCGAAGAAGATAGCGATGACTATGACCTCGGGGACGGTGACTACACTGTCGTGATGGAGGACAATTCTTACAGTGTATTCCTTCCACGACCTGACGGTATCAAAGGCCGGATTTATGTGATTAAAAATAAACACGACTCCGGCGGCTCCATAACATTATATTGTAATTATGCTGGCGAATATATCGACGGGACAGCCGGAACATCAGGGATATCAATCGCCCAGGGAGAATGCAGGATGGTTCAATCGAATGGAGATGATACGTGGTATATTCTGCCCGTAAAATAACGAAAATAGCAGTAAATCTACTCATCATTCTCTTGATGGGATCAGCTTTTTCGCAAACGATTCTCTGGGACAATATAAACGCGATGGGGGACGTCAATCATTGGTTTTACACGATTGATACTCTTGCGTCTTACGGTGTCGAAATGTGCACACTCTCATATTATGGCTGGGATGACCTGTCGGAGATTGACGCCGTGTGGATTCAGGCCCCTTTGGATAGTTATTCGGTAGAAATACAAAACAAACTTATCGAATTTACCAATGAAGGAGGCAGACTCGTCATCGGAGAATGGCGTGAATGCGGGTGGCATGTGGGACATAACTGCGACGTAATGAATACGCTACTTATGAATACGAATTGGAACACAAATCTCGAAATTACGGATACAATCGATACGGAAGGGATTGGTTGCCATTTCTACTTCGATATTTTTTCGTTTCCTCCGATTACGAACGAAATATGTTCGGTAGGAATTGGTCATGGTGAAAAAATCGAATGCGGAAATTCGGCCTATCCGATTATTCTTTCCGATTCGACATACGAAGCGGCGGTATCTGCAATTTCTTACCCTTTTTTATTCGAGGGTAATTGCTACTCGTTCGTCGCTATCTATGCCGATGGTGAGCAATTGGATTTCAATGTCGTATTCATGAATGCCGCGGATTACTTCCAATATACGAAGAACCTGCTGCTTGCGGCTGTTGATTTCCCCGGCTGGCAATTGCCTCCCTGTGCAGTCCCGGAGCCGTTCGAGATAGAGGTCGATTCCGTGCCGGAGTGCGCGAACCCGGGGGATACGATCACCCTCACCGGTCGCAACCTCTGGCAGGGGAGCAACGAGAATATCGGCGGAGACATAGAAATCTATTTCTACGGCCCGCGAGATACCGTGGTTATCCCATTCGAGTATTCGCACCATCGCCCGGACCCGCATTCGCTCTATAACACATGGCTAAAGTTCGTCTGCCCGTCTTTGCCAAATGGCGAATACAACATCGAACTCGGCCACAAAGCGATTACTTTCTACGCGGGGTCAATCACCATCCCATGCGATATGCCGGATTATCACCTCTGTTCCGCCACCCCCAACCCCTTCACCCCGAACGGCGACGGGATTAACGACGAGGCGGAGTTTACGTTCCCCGGCCTCGGCGAGGTGCCCGGCACAATCAAGATATTCACCCTCGGCAATCTTCGAGTGCGAAATATCGAGGTGCCCACGGGCAGTGGTGCCAAAGAGGCCGCCAAATGGGACGGCAGAGACGATTCCAGCGCCCCTATGCGCCCGGGAATCTATATCTATACCATCCGCGCCGAAGGCAGAATCAAATGCGAAGGAACGGTAACGCTGGCAAGATAACAATCGAGGAGGCATGTTAAATAGAGATGAAATATGGACAGCAAAAACGCATTCGACGCGGAGCGTTGGGAAAAACGTTCCTACGGAGGACAGTTGGAACGAGGGGAATACGCCCACATCCTCAGCGCCCTGATAAACACCGACCGCTTAATGACCGCAATCAACCCGATTTCCGGGAGATGATATTGGAGAGAAAATGAAAGAGGATAAAACAAAAGGCAAAATGGACAAGACTGAGCGGGGGTTGGTCGATAAATACGCCGATATGGAGCGCGCTCAAAAGGAGAAAAGGTATTACGTCAATCCCTCGGAGAAATGCAACAAATGCGGGATTCCGTTCGAGAATGAGAATCTGCTTTTCGACGTTCAGATATCGAACAACCCCTTCATGTGGGGCGATATTTGCTACCGCTGTTTCTATTATTTAGGCGCTAAAATCGGATGGGGCAAGGGGCAAATATATCTCCGCGATGAAAAAGGGTGGTTGATGATCGGCGGTTTCGAAGGGCAGGAGTGTGATTGATCGCGGGGAACCGCCTAATCCTTGCCTACGGCCTCAAGCGTCTACCCCCCTTTGACAAAGGGCGATTTATATCACTACATCGGCCTCGCTTTATAACTCCATTGCGGAGGGAGCTTTGCTTCGATTGAATACCGGGTTGCAAAGCTCCTGTAGCAATAGCGTCGTGAAGCGGAACTACACGAGAACAATTTCCTACTCGTGCAACGGATCGGGCAACATTGGCGGTTTGTCCTGGTCGGTCGGCGAGGGTTTGATCTCGATCTCCTCGAACAGCACCGCTGGAGTTATCGCCGTTACAATATTCCCCGAAAAGTCCGGCACATCGAAAACCTCGGGATCTTCCCCCACCGCGATAATGTCGCGCAGGGCGCGAACACCGAAGCCTTCCAACATCACGCCGGATACCCGCGTTTCGTCGCCCGAATCGATATCAACTCGATATACCTCGACCGGCGTAATCTCGACATCCTGCTTGTTTCCCCCGCTCATCATTGGGGACATTCGCGACATCATCGACTGCATCATATCCTTCTCGGAAAGCGGTCTGTTAACCCGCCTGACGATGTAGCCCTGTTTCAGCCCCTGTTCTTCGCACGCCTCGATAAACGATTGTCTTAGTTTCTTAAGCGATAATCCTTTATCACTTTCCACGAAAAAATTGCTTAGTCCGCCCGCATGGCCGTTTGAATTTTCGATTTCCTTGAACGGAACGCGATTCGTCATAACTCCCACAACCGTGCCGTCCTCCAGCAATTCGACCTTCCTACCACGGACGCCTTCATCGTCGTAATTGTAGCCTCCATGTAGCGGAACACCGTCGAACTCGGTAGCTGACGGGTCGTCCCAGGCGTCGATGAATTCCGGCATGATGCGCTTATCGAGTTTTCCGGTCAGGTCTGAAGTTCTCATTATATCGAAGGCCATACTCGACATTTTATCCGCAAAAACCGGCTCATTTATCACGCGTAGTTTCTGGCCGACCATTTTCGTCCATAACTCAGCCGCGGCCTGTCCTTCGAACAACACCGGCCCGATGTAATATGAGATCGAATCCGCTTCGGATTGCGTTTCGAGGGCCTGAGCCAGCTCTTTCGCAGTTGCGATGAGTTCCTCGCGTTTCGGTAATCCTGCCACGTCGTCCGCTACGAAATATCGATTGTCCGAGAAATTCTCGCCCTCCTCGTTCTGAGCGCTCGCGGAAATCGTGAGCCTGGCATTGTGGAAATTCTGGATAATTTCGGATCCCTCGGAATTGACGAAATATTCCCTGTTCATAGACGTCGATAACGCAACTTCGGATTCTTTGATCATAGGGTATTCCGCGAATACGGCGGAAACGTCCCGGCAGATTCCTTTCCAATATTCGGCGTCCGGATTCCATTCCAGTTCCGGTTCGGAGAATTTTTCCGGTTTTTCCTCCGTCATGTCGGCGTTCTCGCGTTCTTCTGCGGCGTTTTCCATAGCCGCCCGTTTCTTGGAAAAATCCTCGTGGGCATCTTTAAACGCCCGGTCGGTGGCCAGCCAGATTTCCCGGCGCATGAGATTGTAATCGTTTTCCAGCGGCAATCCGGAAGATGTGCCGAAGGACATATCTCCGCCCATCGAGAACTCGAACGAACGCATATTATTAGCGAAATTAGAGTTATCGAATTGATAATCCCCTACGCGCAGATCGATATTTATCCTCCTTCGATGGTCTTCATTGAACGCCGTTATCGCGCCGAAACCCGCACCAATACCGAGCGACCTCGATTCATTAGCCTTATACAGGATGTAATACGGTCCGGGGAGTTCATCGGTTTTCAATTGCTTCATCGACCGATCGAGTTCGTCCTTCAACGCGGGGAAAATCGCATTATCAGCCTCCGAATAGAGTTTAATAGCCGACGTGGTCAACGCTAATATCAAACCCAACAGAATTATGTATATATATCTCGGTCTCATTATTTCCTCCTCTTACTTCACGACGGATTTCGGGGCGGGTAGAATCGGCGGTTTGTCCGTGCCCTTGTATTTTTTCTCGACCTCGATCTGATCCACGAGAACGGACGGAGACACCGCGGAAACAGGCACTCTGCCGGATTCCGCGCCGCACATTCCGTTGAATATGTAAGGATCGTCGCCGGTCGCGCTTATCATGCTGAAACTCGTCAGCGGCGTGCCGACTATATCGACTCCCCGGACGAGTTCGTCCGGCCTGCCGTCGGTATAAACGCGCCAGACCTTCAGCGGGATTACCTTATAAGATTGGGGCAGATATCGCATCGTCATGGTGAATCCGCCGGAGATATCGTCGAATATAAGCCCCCAGTCCTTGCCCTGTTCTTTGCATTTATCGATTAGCGTCGTGCGCAGTTCGTCGAAAGGCACCGTTTTGCTCGATTCGACAATAAGATTCCCCTGCCGCGCGACGACGTCGTTGCCGGAAGACCGCCTGCCGTGGCCGTTGGATTTATCGAATCCCTCGATTGGATTGCGCGACATCAGGAAATCGCTGAGTATGCCATCCCTGACGACGTCCGCCCGTTGTGCCCTGACTCCCTCGTCGTCGAACATATAATGTCCGTTGAGAAAATTGCCCTCGAACTCGGACAATGAAGGATCGTCGTAAACCGAGAGGAAATCCGGAAGCACGGACTGCCCGACTTTCTTTACGAAAGTCTGCCCCTCGTCCTCTATCTCCTGGCGATGTCCTTCCAACCGATGCCCGAATATCTCATGGAAAAAGACTCCAGCCGCGCGGTTGCGCAAGATCGCCGGGCAGGTGTATGGCTCGACCGTGGGCGCGTCCTTGAGTGTGCGTAAATCTTCTAACATCAGGTCGATGTCTGCGTAAATCTCGTCGTCTGAGGGCAAATCGTCGAAACTGTCGCCCATATAGCTATCGTAAAGGTAAAGTTGCATACCGTCATCGGCTTTGACCGACGCATAAATGGACAGATAAATCCTCGGCTCGCTGAACTGAAGCCTCGTGCCCTCGCTGTTGACGATGAACTTATCGAGATTATCGACGTTCAGGCTCACGCGCGAATCCAGCAAGAAATCGTTGCCGGAAAAGCGCGCGGAATATGCCTTCAACTTAGACGCCCATTCCGCCGAGTCGATCGCGATATGCTCGATTTCGCCGATATAAACCTCCGGTTCTGCGCGGGAGAAGTCCGCCGAGGTATCCTCCTTTTCGACCTTCACCGCAACATCGCCCTGCACCTTGATATAATCCTCCTGAGCGTGCTGGAATTTCCTGTCCGTAACCAGCCAGATGTAATGTCGAATCGTCTCCGGCGAGCCGTCGATTGGGATTGCCGAGGACATCCCGAAATCGCGCAGGTATGCGAACCAATCGCGTTCGGAAAGCGGATGGGTATTGTCGAGTTTGTAATCGCCCACGCGCAGATCGACGTCCAGAATCCTCCGGGGATAATCGACGCCGTAATCGCTTATGCTCCCGAACTGCGCGGACATATTCTGCCCGGATTTCTCCATGATTTCGTATCCGAGAAAATAAAGCGGAGCCGCTCCCGAATCCGCAAGCGTGCCAGTCGAACGGTCGAGTTCCGTCTGCATTGCGTCCAGAAGATGAGTCTCGGCGCAAAAAGCCAGAGCGCAAAGTGAGATGATGACAACCAGTATTCTCATATCACTCATAAATCCTGCCTTTCATATTCGAATATCTTGAAAATTTTTTATTTCATTTCAAAATAATCTAGCGCGCCGTATTTGTAAAGAGAAAAGAAAATAAATATACGAAACCAGCGGAAAACGCTATTATGAACGCTTTACAGTCTTTCGGAGTTTGTCATTAATTATGTGTATTTATTTAGGATTCCTTTTGAGTCAGCGGTTAAGATTAACATTCCTTTTTGTGATTCATATGTATATCAACCCCTTAGTTTACGGGTTCTTGCGCGAAAAGACCTGAAGAGTATCTCGATCTGATTGGTCGTTAGAACTTACGAAGGTAGTGGGGACGACATAGGTTATATCGTAATCCAGAGGTCCGACGGCGGGCACATTATCGCCGGTGTGTTTGATAATGATTATAGCAAAAAACCGTGGCGACATCTATCTCATTAAAACCGACTCGCTCGGCTATACCGGCATCGAGGAGAATTCGCCCTCCGCGAAACCGGTGGCATTCGAGATTTCCGCCTGGCCAAACCCCTTCAATTTCGCGATTAATATCTCCTTCGACGCGCCCCAACGAATCGAGGTGTTCGACGTGAATGGTGGCTTAGTCCAGCCGCTCACTGAGCCTGACTTCATGACCCCACGGGTCGAAGTGCGCGGTGGTGCACACTGTAATCCCCCTTCTGCCCAGATGGACTATAAGCAAGGCTCAGGGGGCGTGAATCGCGAAATCGGCCTGCAATCCCTATGGTTGAGTATTTCTGCGAAAAGTTTTTCGGCATCCGAGAAAGGAGTAGTCATTTCTCAGAGAGGAATTTTCGCTTTTGCGGTGTCGTCGAGGATGAAGAATTCGCCGAAGTGATGATCCATGCCAGCCGATTTCGCATGGAAACAAAAATCGCCGCCCTCATTATCGAAGACGGCGATTTAATTTTCTCCGGAGGAGGGACTCGAACCCACGGCCCGGTGGTTAACAGCCACCTGCTCTACCAACTGAGCTACTCCGGATTGTCAAACCACGCTAATTATATTTCGCGTCGCCTCTTTTGTCAAGGTTAAATTCTAATAAAATTAGCTTTACATCCCGCGATGGGTGTTGTATGTTAGGAGGAGTTAATTAGACTGAGGTTCAGAAGATATGTTCGCAAGAGTTACATCAGCGGCTGTTTTAGGAATCGACGCTTACAAGGTCGAAGTAGAGGTAGATATCACCGCGAAATTGCCGGCGTTCACCGTCGTGGGTTTGCCGGATAATGCGGTCAAGGAGAGCCGTGAACGTGTGGCCAGCGCGATTAAGAACTCGGGATTTCCCTTTCCTCAGGGCAGGATCACGATTAATCTCGCGCCCGCCGACGTCAAAAAAGAGGGCAGTGCCTTCGATTTGCCCATGGCTGTGGGTTTGATAAAAGCCCTCGACATAATAGAGAATCACGATCTCGAGAATTACGTGATAATCGGCGAACTCGGTCTCGACGGGGCACTCGCGCCGGTTCGCGGGGTTTTACCAATCGCGCTTCTGGCAAAAAAAATCGGCGCGGATGGAATTATCCTCCCAAAAGAAAACGCCAAGGAGGCGGCGATTGCCCAGGGCGCACCGGTTTATCCCGCGGAAAATCTGGCCGAGGTAGTCGATTTTCTGGTAGGCGAACTTGTTATCGATGAGTTCAAGGTCAGTTTGCGCGATGTTTTCGAGTCCTCCGGGCGATATATCGCCGATTTCTCGGACGTTCGAGGGCAGGAGCATGTCAAACGTGCGCTGGAAGTAGCCGCCGCCGGAGGACACAACGTCCTTATGATAGGCCCTCCCGGTTCGGGTAAAACCATGCTCGCGCGCAGATTCCCCTCGATACTGCCTCCGTTAACTCTCGAAGAGGCGCTGGAAACGACCAAGATTCATTCGGTGGCTGGGGTCTTGCCGAGAAATACCGCCCTTGTCGGCTCGCGGCCTTTCAGATCTCCGCATCACACGATATCGGACGCGGGCTTGATAGGCGGGGGGACATATCCTAAGCCGGGCGAGGTTTCACTCGCGCATCACGGCGTCCTGTTCCTCGATGAACTTCCCGAATTCAAAAAGAACGTGCTGGAGGTCATGCGTCAACCGCTGGAGGACGGACACGTGGTAATCGCCCGCGCGGCTATAACATTGGAATATCCGGCAAATTTCACCCTGGTCGGCGCGTTGAATCCATGCCCTTGCGGATATTTCGGCGATCCTTTCCACGAATGCACCTGCACGCCGGCGCAAATCCAGAATTATGTCGGGAAAATATCCGGGCCTTTGTTGGACAGGATAGATATACATATCGAGGTGCCGTCGGTGAAATACACCGAATTGTCCGGCCCGAGCACCGGCGAAACTTCCGATACGATTCGCGAAAGAGTATCCAGGGCGAGAAGGCATCAGAACAATAGGTTCAAATCGATAAAGGGTGTTTTCTCCAATGCGGACATGCGAACGAAGATGATCCGCAAATTCTGCAAACTGGACGACGCCGGCGAATCGCTTTTGAAAATGGCTATAACAAAGATGGGCTTGTCAGCGAGAGCCTACGATCGTATATTAAAACTGTCGAGGACGATAGCGGACCTCGAGGGTGCCAACGAAATAGCGCCGCACCATGTTTCCGAAGCCGTTCAATACCGAAGCCTCGATAGAAAATATTGGCGAGGAGGTTAGATATGATCGCATGGATAGTGCTTGTTATTCTTCTTGGTTTGTTTCAGATATCGTATCTTCTGTTGGGTTTCCCACAAACCTATGTTTACGTATTTTCAGTGCTGATGTTACTACTGGCGTTGGGAATTTCCTACAGAGTTTACCGTAAAGAAAAATCCGGCAAGATCGAGGAAATGGAAGAAGAACTTAAATCATTAAGAGAGGCTATCGAAGCTTCGATTGACAGGCCTAAATCTGAAGGCGAAGTAATCGAAAACGAGGAAAAAAAGTAAAGGGAGTAAAATGATTCCACAAAAACTCAAAACGAACGCGACGATCTTCAAGGTCCTCGCATGGATTATCCTCATCGGCGGAATACTCGCCGGCATAATTATTACCATTATGGGATTTGTTTCCGGCGAAAAGGAAAGCACTATCGGCCTGGTAATAATGGGAATAGTTTATATTGTTATCGGAGTCCTGATTGGCTGGCTATATTTCGCCATTGCCAAGGGAATCCACGAAAAGAAGAACTGGGCGAAGACGGTGGGATTTATCCTGGCAATATTGATGCTCTTCAATATCCCGATCGGGACGGTGTTGGGGATCATCCTGCTTATAGGATTCACCGACGAGGAAAGCAAGGCCTGGTTTTCCGGGATGAGCACTTCGGCACCGGAATCTCCCCCTCCGCCGCCGCCGGCTCAGCCGTCTTAAGGAGGCTATTTAAGGAATACGATTCCGGCGGTTAGTATTTCGCCGGATACTTCGGCCTTAACCAGGTAAAGGCCCGACGGGGTAATTTCGTCCGGTCGCCAGGTGTAAGAAGCTACTGTTTCCCGCTCGATGGGATCGGGTTCGATCTTATCGATCAACCTGCCTTTAACATCGTAGATGGAAATTTCGCGGGGGGCGGAATTCACTCCCTTTTTCTTCACTTCGATCTGAACGCTGGAATTAAACGGATTTGGGGAGGACCAAATTGTGTGCGATTTGGGTATATCCACTCCATTTTCACGGATGTAGTAAGGATCGCGCACGTATTTTTCAAGAATATAACACGCCGCGTGATAATCGGATAGGAATATCGTGCTGTCCGGGCCGAAATAGACATGCTGACTGCCGTATTGAAGGAATTCCCAGCCGCCCGAACCGGGGAACCATGCCAGAGTATCTATCGCCGGGAAATCCTCGATATCGAGGATATAAAGCCCCTCGCCCGCGCAGGCGATATATAATAGGCTGTCGAAATATTCCACATCCGCGCATAAACCCCATGGATTCCAATTGCCGATTAGAGCGAGTGAATCCGCTTCCCATCTATACCAGAAAACACCCGGGCCTTTACATGCGATAGCGACGAAATCCCCGCCTTTATAAAAACCGAGTGCCTCGCCGGGCGTCGCGCAATCGTAAATAGATTCGATAGTGTCGCCGTCGAACCAGGCCACGTGGAAACTATCCGTCATCATCACAAATAATGTATCGTAACAACATCGAACGTCCAGAGGATCAGTGTTATCGAAGAAATGCGCGTGGGTATAGACACCCGGGATATCTCGCGGATCTATGAGATTTATCCCCTCGTCGCTGGTGGCGAGGACGAAGAACGTGTCGTCGTTGGTCTCCATCAACGCCAGCGAATGACAGATATGCGTTTCCCCGAAAACAAGCGGCACCTCGAAGGTGTCTAACACTTCGATTTCGCCTCCACGCCAGAAGGGTGCAAGATTGAAGAATATGAACTTAGCGCTTCTCGCAACACATATTATCGAATCCAGGAAAGCCATATCGTGGGCAAAGGAACCCGGTATTCTCCCCACCCGTTCCGGCACCGACGGCTCTCCGACATCGAATACAGCCACACCGTAGCCCTCCATAGCGATGAATAACGTGTCGCCGCCGTAGAGATACGAATGCTGTCCCCATCCGCCGGTGGGGTAAGTTCTGATTGTGTCGAGTCTCTCGTCGAAATCTGCTATGCTCGTCCACCAGACGCCCAACCACTCCGAGCCAGTGGCGAGTGCGGGGTAATCGTCGTGCAGGGCGACGTCAAAGAACCACAGCCCCGGCACGAAATGCCCGATTATAGGCATGGAATCCGGAAGAAAATTACCGTCGAGGGCCGGGCAGTCCGACCAGGTGGAATCAAGAGACGACCAGTATAATGCCGCCATAGTGGCGAGGAAAACCGTATCGTTCTTTGAGTCCATGTTCATTATATATGTTTGCGCGAACATGGGAATGCCGCTGAACTTATGACCGTCTGCAACGTAGAGAGAATCGCCGTCGTAATGGAGCGCGTAAAAATCACCATCAGCACCGAGATTAGGGCTTCCGCCGAGGACGTATATAATATCATTGCGATTATCCGCGAATTCAGCGTCCATAATATACCAGAGACGCGACGAATCGAAACTGGCGATGAAAGTCAGTTCGGTCCCCATTCTTTTATAGAAATCGACATAGCCCAAAATGCCCCAATCGTGGCGACGGCAAACCGCGAGCAAAGTGTCCTTGAAACCCACGCCAGCTATCTTATCCCCGTCAAAATATTCCTCATAAACGATGAAGGTATCACCGGTGAATAGCATCTGTTTAAGGCCGTTAAAATCCGACATCCACAACGTGTCGGGAGGGGAAAGTTCCAGATCGCCTATCCAGTGGCTGTGATCGATCATTTTATATTGCGCGACTATAGGGAAATCCGGTTCGGAGGCATCCACCGCGTAGAGGCCGTCATGGTTCGCGCCGACGAAGACCATCGAATCGTCCCGGACGACTATATTCGTCACCAGCGAAATGAAATTGACGTAACCCGCCAGTTCCATATCCGCTGGGGCGAGGCAATCGTAAATGAAGAGCGAACTTCCCGCGCCAGCGTATAATCTACCGTTGGAATATTCGACCGACATGCAAGCCGCGCCGGGGATATGCCCGATTATCTGCAGTGTGTCGAACTCCGCGAAAACCGCAGTCAGAATCAATAAAAATATGAATAGATGCCTTTTTCTTGTTCCCATCGTTACTCATCCTCCTCGACAAAAATATATTCACCTATTATTATATAGCAACCGAAATCGTTCGGATTTCACCCGTTGCGGGCGTAATTCAATGAACTCCTGAAACTCAGAACCCAATCAGTGGTAAAAGGATAACCGGCAAGACGTCGTTATAGTTTTATTGCAATACGGTTTCAAACATAAAAAATCTTTTCTTGAATTTGGTTATAAAATCGATAGAATCCATATCTATGAATGGAAATGCGCCATTGGATACACACGATATTGAAAGGCGGCTCGGGGAAGGTTACCGGGAGTTGTCGCGGCGTATTCTTATGCTCGCTATTCGGGAAGCTCCTCGTGTTGAATTCCTCAAAGTTTTTCTGAAGAACATCGCCGAGTTCTCGGCTTGCGATTATATCGAGTTACGCGTAATTAGCAGGGAAAAACTCCGCAGATGCGCTATCGAGGGGGCACAGGGGGCGTCGTATTGTTTTCGGGCGAAACCAATAGTCAAAATCCACGAACAAAATGGATCGGCTTTTGTAATGGGAGAATCCGATTTCGAGAAGCTATGCGGCGACGTCATGAGCGGCAGATATAACCCGGAACTCAACTATTTCACCGATCGCGGGAGTTTTTGGACACCGGAGATATCAAATCCCAACCTAAAACGAAATAAGGGTTTTCGATATAATCTGGATTCCGAGAAGGATTTCGAGTCGATAGCGCTTGTGCCGATCCGTATCGGCGAAGAAAATGTCGGTCTGCTGATAATGAAGAGCCGGGCGAAATTCTTTTTCACCGAACAGGAAATAGCACTGTTTGAGGAAGCCGGTGAGACGCTGGGAATCGCCCTGATTATCCAGCGAGCTCAGGCGGAACGCAAAGAGCGAATCAAGGAACTGACATGCCTATACGGAATATCCCAGACCGTGGAGGATCCATCCCTGGGAATCGATAACATCTTGAATGGGATAGTCGAACTGATACCTCCCGGCTGGCAATATCCCGACATAACGTCGGCGATTATCGAACTCGACGGGAAGGATTTCACTACGGATAATTTCACCACCAGCAACCTGTCTTTGCGTGCCGATATTATGGTCCTTGGAGAAAAACGCGGGCGCGTGGAAGTTTTCTATTCCGAAGATAAGATCGAGACCGAGGAATCGCCTTTCCTGGACGAGGAACGGCGTTTACTCGATATGATCGTCGCCGAGATAGGGAATATAGTTGAACGCCGCGAAGCCCGCGAGGAAAGGAAGAAACTGGAGGAACAACTTCGACACGCGGACAGGTTGGCTACTCTTGGCCAATTAGCTTCTGGCGTCGCACACGAACTAAACGAACCGCTGGCGAACATACTTGGATTCGTCCAGTTAATGCTAAACAATCAGGAAATCCCCGGTGAAATTTCAGATGACCTGCAAAAAATCGAAAAAGCCTCGCTTCATTCACGAGAAGTTATTCGCAAACTGCTCTTTTTCGGACGGCAGATGCCCACAAAAAAAACGAGTATCGATATTAATAAAATCGTCGCGGACGGCTTGTATTTCCTGGAATCGCGGTGCTCGAAAGAAGGAATCGAACTTGTAAGAAAATTAGCGCCCGATTTACCCCTAATTTATGCTGATCAGGCGCAGATACATCAGGTAATAGTCAATCTTATAGTAAACGCAATTCAGGCTATGCCAAACGGAGGGAAATTAACAATACGGACTATTCTTTGCGACGAATCCGTAATTATAGAGATCGAAGATACTGGCGAGGGTATTCCTGAAGACATTCGTAAAAAGATCTTTTTACCTTTCTTCACAACGAAGGAAGTTGGCGACGGCACAGGTTTGGGTCTTTCTGTAGTTCATGGGATTGTGTCTTCTCAGAATGGAACGATCGAAGTGGAAAGCAAGACCGGTGTCGGATCGAAATTTGTTGTCTCGCTTCCAATTAATCAGAAAGAAGTTGGATATGGATAAACATAAGCAGTCAACAATACTAATCCTCGACGATTCAGAAGATACGCTGGAAATGATTCGCAGAAATCTTGAAGGCGAAGGCTACAGAATATTTACTACAACAATGCTTCATGATGCCGTAAACCTTCTCGAAAAAGAACACTTCGATTTGGTGATTACAGATTTAAAAATGCCGGGCGGAAACGGGATGGATATGATTCGCCATATCCGCGAGAACTACCGTGACCTCGAGGTGATTATGATTACCGGATTTGCTACGGTTGACGGCGCGGTCGAAGCTATGCAAACCGGCGCGACGGATTTTATTTCCAAACCCTTTACCAGGGAAGAGTTGCTGGAATCGGTAACAAAAGCACTTTCCAGAATTAAATTGCGCAACGGCGATTCAATGATGGAACCGGTCGAAGCACCGGAAGGATTCATCGGAAACTCCGATGCTATGCAGTCTATATACCGGGCGATTAACAAAGCTTCTAAAACACTCGCTACCGTCCTGATTACCGGTGAAAGCGGCACGGGCAAGGAACTCGTTGCAAGAGCAATACATTATTCCAGCCCCAGGGCTTCTGCGACCTTCGTGCCGGTCAACTGCGGAGGAATTCCACAGGAGCTTCTGGAAAGCGAGCTATTCGGGCATGTGAAAGGCTCGTTTACGGGCGCAAGCGATACTCGCGCGGGCTTTTTCCAGACCGCAGACGGTGGTTCGATTTTCCTCGACGAAATAAGCGAAACAAGTTTATCCATGCAGGTCAAACTGCTTCGAGTTCTGCAGGAAAAGGAAGTAACCATGGTCGGGTCGCGTAAACCGACAAAGGTAAACGTCCGAGTGATTGCCGCAACTAATAAGGACTTACTTTCGCTTGTGAACAAAGGAATATTTCGCGAAGACCTTTACTATAGGTTAAACGTGATCGAGATTAACGTCCCTCCCCTGAGAGATCGCGGTGACGACATCATTATGTTGAAAGATTATTTCGTGCACCTTTACGCCGAAGAAATGGGCACCGCAGTCCCAAGTTTCACAGATCGAGCATTGCAAGCTATAAAAGATTACGACTGGCCGGGCAACGTCCGCGAGTTGGAAAACCTTGTGCAGAGACTGGTTGTAATGACCGAGGATAAGGTTATCGACGTCCCGGATTTGCCCTCGCCGATGCGTTATTCCGCGCATACCGCCCGTGATCTCACGCGCCCTCTTATCGAAGTGGAGAAGGAATATATACGGCAGGTTCTGGACAGCGTGGACGGCAATAAAACACATGCCGCGAAGATTCTGGATATTGACCGCAAGACGCTTCGTAATAAAGTCGAAGAAGATAATCAATAATTATCACCAAACCCCATTAATATAACCATACCGAGCCGGGGAAATACTCCCCGGCGGGGAAATTCCCCCCAAAAACCAACCTGTTTTTCGCATCGAAAAACAGAAAAAAACGACTGTCTAAAAAAATATTTCTTTCACCTATAACACCTTATTATACAAAAGGATGCAGGATATCTCCCTCGAATAATTAGATGAAGTCTTAACGTCTTTTTCACAATTGGCACGCTTCAAGCCTTAATAGGGATTGGTTGTTTGAAATTCGACAAAATCAATTCCAATTAGGAGGTATTGAAATGAGTGCTGTAGAAACAAAAGAAAGGACGCTGAAAAGACCTCGCGTCGAGACCGCCGAAAAGCCGTCTTGTTCGCGCGAGGAAATCAAGGCGAAAGGATTATGCGCAACCTGCATACACGCGGATGACTGCATATTCCTTCAAAGCGCCGAAGAACCCATCCTCTACTGCGAGGAGTTCGATTGCGGGTTAACACCCGTCTCGGCACACAAACCGGCGGAGAAGGCCGAAGCCACCGAACCTGTGGAGGATCAGAAATTCAAAGGTCTATGCGTAAATTGCGAAAACCGCCACACATGCACTTTCCCGAAACCGGAAAGCGGCGTATGGCATTGTGAAGAATACAGATAGGAGGAATCTACAATGAAAGCAGTAAAAGAAGCTGTCGAGAAAAAGGTTCGTAAATCGAACGTTTACGAGAACGTCGAACGGCAGTTCAGCAAAGCCGCCGATTTAATCGGCCTGGACGAGAACATCCGGCGAATACTCTCTAACACGACTAACGAGATCGTCGTCAATTTCCCCGTCCGCATGGATAACGGGAAAATCGAGATGTTCACCGGCTATCGAGTTCAGCACAATAATATCCTCGGCCCCTACAAAGGCGGACTGCGTTTCCACCCGGACGTCGATCTGAACGAGGTCCGCGCGTTGGCCACATGGATGACCTGGAAATCCGCAATCGTGGGGATTCCCTTCGGCGGCGGCAAGGGCGGAATTCAGATGGATCCTGCCAAGTATAGTAAGAAAGAGCTGGAACGAATCACGCGAAGGTTCACCTATGCGCTGGGCAATAACATCGGCCCGGAATATGACATTCCGGCTCCCGACGTCAACACCACACCGCAGATCATGGCCTGGATACTCGACACCTACCTGTCGATGATGCCGCCGATGGACCGCAACAGGTGCACGCATGTCGTTACCGGCAAGCCCATCGAGAGTGGCGGAAGCCTGGGACGCGACAAGGCCACCGGCCAGGGCGTCATGTTCACAATCGAACAGTGGGCTTCGGATAAGAACTTCGACCTGAACGGTTCGACATACTTCGTGCAGGGTTTCGGTAACGTAGGTTCGTGGGCGGCTCGCCTGATGAAAGAACACGGCGCGAAACTCCTCGCCGCCGAAGACGTTACCGGCGCAATTTACAGCGCGGACGGCATCGACGCCGACGCTCTCACATACCACGTCGCAAAAACAGGCGGAGTTGCCGGTTTCCCCGGAACGAAAGAGATCGACCACGACACATTCTTGAAGACCAAAGCCGACATCTTCATTCCGGCGGCTCTGGAAAACCAGATAAACGGCGAAACCGCGAAAGATCTGAACGTCAGAATGATTGCTGAAGGCGCTAACGGCCCAACCGATCCCGAGGGCGATCAGATTCTATTCGAACGCGGAATCGACGTCATCCCCGATATCCTCTGCAACGCAGGCGGAGTCGTCGTGAGTTACTTCGAGTGGCTACAGAACAAACGAAGCGAGCACTGGGATCTCAACGAGGTCGATACGAAACTCCACAAGAAGATCATCGGCGGATACCATCGCGTGAAGGAAATCGCGGATCAGCACGAAACCGATTGGCGAACCGCGGCTTACGTTGTAGCTATCAAGAGCCTCGAAAAGGTATATCGCGAACGTGGAATTTTCCCCTGATGAGTCGCAATATCGAATTTTATCGAAGATGAACAAAAAGGATTGGACATGCTGACCATATCGAATATCCACGGAACAATGGTGGAGCAATTCCACAGCGCCGCCGACCATATCGGCCTGGATATTAACATACTTCGCATCCTTGGGAAGTCTATGAATGAGATAACATTTAATTTCCCGGTGCAGATGGAAAGTGGCGACGTGGAGATTCTGAGTGGTTATCGTGTCCAACATAATAACATCCGGGGGCCGTTTATAGGCGGCCTCCGGATTCACCCCAGCGTAAATCTCACACAGATGAAAGCCCTGGCGTCATGGAACACGTGGAAAGCCACCTTGCTCGATTTACCATTCGGCGGTTCGATGGGCGGTATTGCGGCATCGCCGGGTGAATTCTCCGGTGTCGATCTGGAAAGAACCATTCGGAGATACACATACGCCGTCAGGTCGAATATCGACCCGGAATACGACGTCATCACACCGGATATAAATTCCAATCCGCGAATCATGTCATGGATACTCGATTCCTACCTGACCGAGGTTTCTCCCGACCAGCTTAACTGTTATCGTCACGTAGTTACCGGCAAACCCGAAACGCTTGGAGGCCTGCCTAATTACAACGAATTGCAGGCGAAAAGCAACATGTTTTTAATCAAAGCATGGTGCGAAAACAAAGGCCTCGAACTAAAGGGAATGACATATTCACTTCAGGGGTTCGGCAAGATCGGATCGAATATAGCCAATATATTGAGTGATAACGGATGCTCGTTAGTCGCTATCGAGGACAGCGGCGGAGCTTTCCGCGACAAGGACGGCATCGACGTCCCGGAACTATTGTTTTACAAGAAGAAATTCGGGCGAATCAGCGGATACCCTCGCGGGGAGCGTATTTCGCACGACGATTTTCTGCAAACAGGCGTCGATATGATGATCTTCGCCGCGTTGGAACATCAGGTTGGCGGGTCGAACGCAAAATCGCTCAACACGAAACTCATCGTGGAGGCCACAAGCGCGCCGGTCGATACCGAGGCGGACATCATCCTGGAAGACCGTGGCATCGACATCATGCCAGATATCATTTCAAATTCAGGTTCCCTTGTCCTCAGCTATTTCGAGTGGCTTCAAAATAAACGATGCGAGAAATTCGAGGCCGACGACCTGGAATCAATGCTAAAAAAGAAGATGCTGGCGGCATATAAAATCGTCGAAGATGCCTCCGAAGAATACGAGACAACGCACAGAAACGCCGCTTATATAAAGGCATTGTCAATTTTGGAAAAGATTTACAAAAGCAAAGGTGTTTTCCCTTAATATAAAGTGAACGCATGCTTCAGAAATGGCTCCTTTGGGTTGCGTTCACACACTGCGCCGCCTTCTCCCCTCGGAAGGCGGTGCTTTTTTGTGATGAAATCGAAATACCCCGCGTCGAGACGCCGAAGCTATTATCGAGGGGAATCTCTTGATTTGCCTTCCGCAATCCCATATATTCAATTTGAAATTAATCGAAGGGAGATGAGAGGGGTATTCGAGAAGAATATGAAGCCATGGTGGCGCGCAGGAAGGAGAGAAGGCGCATGGCAAGAGAAACCAGGGCCAAAATGCGTGTGTTCTGGGAACCAGAGATAAACCGGGTTCACGAGGAGCTTATCGAGATAATAAAGGACGGCACAGCGGGTGTCAATCAGGCGACAATCGCGCGTGTAACCGGAATGGCTCAATCTTCGATCAGCAATTTCATGAATCGGAGAACTAAGTCGCTTCGATTTTCGACCTTTGTCGCGGTTGCAGGCGCTTGCGGCTTTCGCGTCGTTTTAGAAAGAATCCCTCCCGAGGATGACATGCTTTACGAAAAACGTCGTGTGAAGCTTCCGCCTTGAAAAAAAGTCCTCAAAAACGGCTAAATAGTTTCGTAAATACTAAATGGACTTTTTTAAAAACGATGAGATGTTTTTGCAAAACTAAGTATATGTTTGGAAATCCTAAATGTATGTTATTAGAAACGATATGTGGTTTGGGAAAAACGATGTGTTGTTCATTAAAATCGATATGTAGTTTATTAAAAGCTATATCATACCGTTGAAAAACAAACTGTATTCATTGAAAAATCGCCGAATCCCTTTCGAAAATTGGGTGCCGTCTATTAAAAAGGATAAGCCCGTAGGTTGAAACTCCAACATAAAAGGCCGCTGGCGCGATACGTGCATCCAACGAGAAAATTCCTAAATTAAAAGAAAATGTGGCACGTAGCGTGACAGCGGTCATAGCGCAGGCTGGCGCAGTTCTTGCCTTCTGAGATTAGGTGAAAAACTGGTTTGAGAATAGCAAGAACTGTGACAGCCGGTTGGATCGGGAAGAACGATACTTCAGAAAAAACCCGAAAATGGCGGGATTCTCCCACACTAATATCGATTCCCGATTAGCCTATTTCATATAAACGAGGCGTTTAGTCAGAGTTAAATCGCCCAGAGTTGCCTTTACAAGGTATATTCCCGATGGCCGGTTCTCATCTGGACGCCATGTCCATGTAGTTCTCGAACAGCCGCAGTCGAATTTATCTATAATCTGTCCGGTTAGGTCGTAAATAACAATCCGGGCACGCGCAGGAACCGAAATAGCACACGACGAGTTGAATGGATTGGGCGAGATTTCGATCTCGATATTTTCCGGTCTAACTCCCGTCCCAACGTCCAAAGGCCCCAGAGGACCTTCCTGCTCGCTTCCAGGGATCACACCTTCGGGACTGGTTAAATACAAGGTATAACTGGCGTCTTCGCAGGGCCCTTCGAGCGTAACCCTGAACGACCCGGAACCTCCCGGCGGAATCTCCGCGCCGTCGCCAGCGTCCATTTCGACGAAACTGTTTGGCAATGCGTATCGTAGAGTCCATCCTGGAGGGCCTTCCGCGGCCACTACCTCGCAAGGAGGTGATACGCTGAAATGGAAATCGGTTATTTCGACAGGCGGTTCCCCGTCATTATAGACGTTGATATCGAGTATAAGCGGCACATCGCTAATTCGAACGATGTCTATTACGACCGCGAAAGCAACCGAAAAGCTCAATAGAAATAAAACTAAATAGGTTATTCTTTTTTTCATCTTTCCTCCATTTTTCTTTCACGCTAATAATAATATGTAGATGATTTACTCGAATTCAAGTTATGTTTTCGGTAAAGAATTTTTTTTGAACCGATTTCAGTTACCAAAAAGCTAATTAAATTTAACCAATAAGCCTGTTCCGGACTTCTTCATATCGCCTAATAGTCCCGGTAACAACTTCACCCGGTAACCTCGGAGGTTCGCCTTCGCCCGTGAACCCGGAATTAGCCAGCCAGTCGCGGACATATTGTTTGTCGTAACTGTCCTGAGGCCGTCCTGGCGTCCACTCCTGGGCGTCCCAAAAACGGCTGGAATCCGGCGAGAGCATCTCGTCTATCACGCAAAGTTCGCCTTCGATGAATCCGAATTCAAACTTCGTATCGGCGATAATAATACCTCGCGAAAGGGCGTATGTTGCCGCGTCGTCGTAAAGTTTTAATGTAAGCATACGTAGCCGTTCAGCAAGGTCTTTGCCCACCAACTCGACCATTCGGTTAAATGAGATATTCTCATCGTGGTCGCCCTGTTCGGCCTTTGTAGCCGGAGTGAAAATCGGTTCCGGCAAGCGGTCGGACTCGAGCAGACCCTCAGGTAAAGCAATATCGCATACGGTGCCGTGTTTTTCATATTCGCGCCAACCGCTTCCCGCAAGATAGCCTCTCGCAACGCATTCGATGTCTATCCTCTCCGCCTTATTGCATAACATAGTGCGGCCTTCGAGTTGATCACGAAACTTTCGGAGTTCTTCGGGAAAAGTATCGAAATCGGTCGTAATCAGATGGTTGGGAACCGATTCCGAAGTCCGGTTAAACCAAAAATCGGACATCTGTGTAAGCACGACGCCTCGTCCGGGGATTCCATTCGGCAAAATAGCATCGTAAGCGCTCAGACGATCAGTGGCAACTATTAGTAATCTGTTCCCCAGGTCATAGACATCGCGCACTTTGCCGCGAAAATCAGGTTCTCTGCCAATATTAATCTCCAGAATTTCGTTGTATTTCTCCATTATCCTCCTCATAAGGTATATCGAGCCGTTCTATAGATTCTGCCGCTCCGTATTCGTTAATATCGATAATCGCGCCTTGCAGACGAACATCATTCGTTGCGGGCGAAAAACGCACGTTTCGTCCCGAAAGAAGAAATTGGAGCCCAAGTTCCGGTTTCACTCCGATAACCGACTCGTGCGCCCCGGTCATTCCCACGTCGGTTATAAAAGCCGTTCCTTTGGGCAAAATTTGATTATCGGTCGTCTGGATATGAGTATGGGTGCCAATCACCGCGCTGACCTGCCCATCGACGAAGAATCCAAAAGCCTTTTTCTCCGAAGTCGCTTCCGCATGAAAGTCGATAAGAATGATCGGCGTGATTGCCTGAAGTTTCTCGATTTCTCGCAAAGTCGCACGGAACGGGTCGTCGATACAGCGCATGAAAACGCGTCCCTGAGTATTAATTACACCTATCTTGCCCGCGAATTCAGTCTCGAAAACGAGGCTACCCCTGCCCGGGTTGCCCGGCGGAAAATTAAGCGGACGGAGAATATTCATGTCGGAATTCATTATCTCGTCGGCGTCCGACCTGTCCCAGATGTGATTTCCCATGGTAATAACGTCCACGCCATATCGGAAAAGCTTTTTCGCCAGATTCATCGTAATCCCGAAACCGCCGGCTATATTCTCGCCGTTGGCAATAATGATATCGGGAGATTGTTCTTCGACAATTAACGGTAGTAAATCGTGAACCGCACGTTTGCCGGGTTGCCCAAATATGTCGCCAATGAATAAAACTCGCATAATAACCGCGCCTTCTCGCGGGAAATGAAGATAATCGTGTAAAATCGAATTAGCAAACGATTTTTACTCAATAAAAAAGGCGGCGCGTTGAAACGCCGCCCTGTAATCGGAAGAGATACGCTTATTTCGCGTAATCGACCGCCCGTGTTTCGCGGATAACGGTTACTTTTATCTGTCCCGGATATTCCAGTTCATCCTGGATTTTCTGCGCGATTTCGGAAGCCATGAACGAGGAATCCTGATCAGTAACCTCGTCAGGAACGACCATTACCCGAACCTCACGTCCCGCTTGAATCGCGTATGATTTCTCGACACCAGAGAACCCGTCGGCTACCTTTTCGAGCCTTTCGAGTCGCTTGACGTAATTCTCCAAAGTCTCGCGTCGGGCGCCCGGACGCGCCCCGGAAATAGCGTCGGAAGCCATCGTAATTATAGTGTAGGGCGTTTCAGCTTCCACGTCCGCATGGTGAGCGAGTATTGCATTAAGAACGATCGGGCTTTCGCCATGCCTGCGAGCTACCTCATGGCCAAGTTCTGTATGTGTGCCTTCCTGGCCGCGATCGATCGATTTGCCTATATCGTGCAGTAATCCGCAACGACGTGCCGTTTGAGGATCGAGTTCCAGCAAATCTGCTATATGTGCGGATAGATGAGCGACTTCTATAGAATGTTGCAGGACGTTCTGGCCGTATGAAGTCCTGTATTTAAGCCGTCCCATCAGATTTACGAGCTCGGGATCGAGATCGTGGATACCGACCTCGAAACACGCCTGTTCGCCGGCCTCACGGATGATGACTTCCATCTCCTTTTCGGCTTTCTTGACGCTTTCCTCGATCCTCGCCGGGTGGATTCTACCGTCCAGAATTAATTTCTCCAGAGATATCCTTGCTATCTCTCTTCGTATGGGATCGAATCCAGACAGAATGACAGCTTCCGGCGTATCGTCAACGATAACATCGACTCCGGTAGCTATCTCAAAAGCGCGAATGTTCCTCCCTTCCCGCCCGATGATTCGGCCTTTTAACTCGTCGGAGGGTAAACTTACGACGCTAACGGTCGATTCCACGGTCGTATCGGCGGCACAGCGTTGTATAGAATCGATAATAATCTGCCGCGCCTCGCGTTCCGCATTGGCTTCCGCTTTTTCACGAATATTGCGGATTATTTTCGCGGCATCGGCTCGGGCTTCCTGCTCGAGGTTCTGAATAAGAAGTTGTTTGGCCTCCTCGGCGCTCATTCCGGCTATTCTTTCAAGTTGCCGGTTCTGGCGCTCGAATAATTCTTCGAGCTCGTTCTGTTTCTGACGAATCTGTTTCTCCTGTTGTGCCAATAGTCTCTCGCGCGATTGAGAATCTCTGTCCTTTTTCCTCAGAAGATCCATCTTGCGCTCGATAGAGGCCTGTTTCTCCGATAATTTTCTCTCCTCCCGCCGAATCTCGTTGTGTTTGGATTGCGTCTCCCGCTCGAAATCCTGTTTCATCTGAATCAGTTTATCTTTAGATGCGAGTTCCGCTTCCTTCAACTTGATTTCGGATTTGTGCTGTGCCTCCTCTATTATCTTTTTTGCTTTGGCTTCGGCGTCGCTGATTCGGTTACGTCCCGTTCTTCGGACGAAAGCCAAACCAATAAAATATCCGCCGGCTATTCCGACGACTAATCCAGCTATTATTCCAATGAGCCAGTTCATTCTAAACTCCCTTCAATTTATAATTAAACCTGCCTTCACCGGGGAAGGACGTGGTATTCAAAAGAAAATCGTGCAAATAACAAACCCACCGGGGCCACATCGCGGACCGGTGGGCAGATAGACGACCCTACGTCGAAAAATTCTATTCTTCTAGTGCCGAGTTTATTTTCTCGGTAAGGTCCTTTGCCTTCTCTTCGAGTTCCTTAACCGCAGTCGAATCCTGAGTCTTAACACTAAAAAACTCGTCCGTAATATTCATGGCCGCGAGAACAGCCACCTGAACAGGGCTCGAGGATACGCCGCTCTTATCGACTTCGGTCATCTTGTTATCGACGTAGCGGGCGACTTCCTCGACATATTCCGTATCTTTAGAACTCCGAATGGAATATTCCTTGCCATATATTCGGACTTTGATTGTAATCTTATTGTTTTTCGGTTCGTCTATCATCCGATATCCGCGTTTCTATCAGCCTTTACCTTAAGATCCGACGACTTCGTCCACTTTATTAAGAAGAGCCTCGACGCGATTTTTTATTTCACTTTCGTGTTCGGTAGCGCTTTCGACCGACTGCGTTTCCTTCTCGAGTTTCTCTTTCTCGGCGGTAATCTCGTCTTTTTCTTTCTGAATTTCTTTAATTCTGGATTCCATACGCTGGTTCGCCTCGATGAGTTCGCGCTTCTCTTCTTTTAGTTTGATTATGTGGTTAAGGAGCTGATTTATCTTGTCTTCAAGAGCTTGAAAATGCTCTAAGTTCATTTATCCTCCCTGACAATACACTCGAAATAACAGGTTTTATTTGCCTATATAATAGAAGTTTAGGTTAGGTTGCGCAAGGAAAAAATTAATTTTTTTTATTTTTTTTATTCGGGCAAACGTGGAATTTACGAAAATAAAAGGAAACCGCCGGCTCTAACCGACGGTTAGCTAAAGAGTTATAAACGGGAATTTATCAGGAAGCCAGCAATTCCTTCTCGTTGCATTTGCAAACTTTCTCGATGTTTTCCGAAAATCGCCACGAGCCTTTTTCCTCGTCTCGCTCTGCCCGGACGATTTTTATTATCCTTTTAACCGTATCGCATTCGGGGCAAACCTCTCCACGCGGCCCGGTGCCCTTTGCCACCTTATCCGCAAATGTCCTTTTCTTCTTGCCCATATTTAAACCTCCGTGATTCTTACGTAATTTTCAACACGCAAACTAAATGAAAATATAATTTGGAATTGGCATTGTCAACAAATATATCAGTTTTTTTCAAAAAAAGTGATATTTTTCTGAAAAATAGCTTGACATCCGGGCTTCTAATGTATTTATTTGGCAAGTCTATACCGGCAATCGGTATGGCTTTTGCCGATGTAGCTCAAGGGTAGAGCAGCGGTTTTGTAAACCGCAGGTTGAGGGTTCGATTCCCTCCGTCGGCTGTTTGATACCGGTTTTGGTGGGGTTCCCGAGCGGCCAAAGGGAACAGACTGTAAATCTGTCGGCAACGCCTTCGGAGGTTCGAATCCTCCCCCCACCACATATTTTGAATTGCGGGAATAGCTCAGCTGGCTAGAGCGTCAGCCTTCCAAGCTGAATGTCGCGGGTTCGAATCCCGTTTCCCGCTTTTGAGTTGTTTGATAATCTTTGGTTCGCCCATGTAGCTCAGCAGGTAGAGCACGTCCTTGGTAAGGACGAGGTCACCGGTTCAAGTCCGGTCGTGGGCTTTTTGGACGGAGTTTGATAATGAAATGCCCTCATTGCGGCAGGAAATTGACGGAGACTAAATACGAGGATTACCCTATCCGTCAGTGCATCGATTGCGGCGGTTTTTGGGTTGACGGCAAAATTCTTCGGGAGATTATCGAAACCCGAAAGGAAAGAATGCCATCGGAAGCGCTCGAAGAAGCTCGCGAATGGCGCATCAGGGCGATACCTAAAGAGGAACTACAGGATGAAATCGTTTGCCCGTCCTGCGGTTCCAGGCTCAGCCGTGCCGTTTACGGATACGACACGGGCGTGGTTATTGACCGCTGTTCTAACGGTTGCGGTCTATGGTTGGATAAAAGCGAGTTGGTCGCTCTACAGGCTTTTGACGAAATCTGGGACAAAGAAGCCCGGAAGATATTTCGAGAAAAAGGTCTCGGAAAGATATTTGAAGAAACCGAATCGGAGGAAGACGAGTCGAAACAGACCAGACATGGCGTGTTAGGCCGTCTGGCAGATTTTTTGCTCGATTTCCTCGATAGAGTTTAAATTTGAAAATAAGTAACATGCGCTAAATAGGCTAATTAAGGAGGATTGAAATGGCCAAAGAACATTTTGAGCGCAAAAAGCCCCACGTGAACGTGGGAACGATCGGTCACATCGACCACGGTAAAACGACTCTCACCGCGGCGATCACGATGGTGCTCAGCCGCCAGGGGTTCTCGAAAGTCGAGAAATTTGACGACATCGACAACGCCCCTGAGGAGAAGGAACGCGGAATCACTATTAACACCGCTCATGTCGAGTATGAGACCGCGAAACGCCATTATGCGCACATCGACTGTCCCGGGCACGCCGACTACATCAAGAATATGATTACCGGCGCGGCGCAGATGGACGGCGCTATCCTTGTGGTGAGCGCCGCCGACGGTCCGATGCCGCAAACCACCGAGCACGTGCTACTCGCCAAACAGGTGAACGTGCCCGCTATGGTGGTGTTTATGAACAAGACGGATCAGGTCGATGACGAGGAACTGCTCGACCTCGTCGAACTCGAAGTCAGAGAACTTCTGACCAAGCATGAATTCCCCGGCGACGATATCCCCATTATCCGGGGAAGCGCGCTGGAAGCCATGAACGCGGGTCTCGACGACACAAAAATGGTGGAATCGCCGGAATTCAAGCCGATCCTCGAACTTATGGATGCGGTCGATGATTACATCCCGACTCCGGAGAGAGACGTCGATAAACCTTTCCTTATGCCGGTCGAGGACATCTTCTCGATTACCGGACGTGGAACGGTTGCCACCGGTCGTGTCGAGCGCGGTAAAATCAACAAGAACGACAAAGTCGAGATCGTGGGAATCAGCGAAACCCGCGAAACAGTCGCCACAGACCTCGAGATGTTCAGGAAACTTCTCGATTACGCGGAAGCCGGAGACAATGTCGGCGTGCTTCTACGCGGTATCGGCAAGGATGAGGTAGAGCGCGGTATGGTTCTGGCAAAACCGGGATCGATTACCCCTCATACCAAATTTAAGGCCGAGGTTTACGTTCTCAAAAAGGAAGAAGGCGGGCGTCATAAGCCGTTCTTCACCGGTTACAGACCGCAGTTCTATTTCAGGACTACCGACGTTACCGGTGAAATCCAACTACCTGAAGGCCGCGAGATGGTTATGCCCGGCGACAACGTCACAATGGACTGCAAGTTGATTTCGCCTATCGCGATGGAAGAGGGACTTCGGTTCGCCATCCGTGAAGGCGGAAAGACAATCGGCGCCGGTGTCGTTCATACGATCATCGAGTAATTATGCCGAGAGACGTCATTATACTTGCTTGCACCGTTTGCAAGGCGAAGAATTATACTTACACGAAGAACAAGCGGAAACATCCCGAACGTGTCGAGTATAAGAAATTCTGCTCCAAATGCGGCAAGCATACAATGCATAAGGAAACAAGGTAGGTTTGTGCCTGCCATCGATATAGGCCTGTAGCTCAATCTGGCAGAGCACCGGTCTCCAAAACCGGGGGTTGGGGGTTCGATTCCCTCCGGGCCTGAGATTATGGATGGCGGAGTTAAACGCTCCGCCTTCCGGCAAAACTAAATTACGGACTGGCAATATGTTCGAGAAAATCAAAACTTTTATTAAAGAGTCCTATCAGGAGGCGAAAAAGGTCAGGTGGCCGACTCGTGAAGAGTTGACCGGTCTGACTATTGCCGTCGTTATCAGTAGCGTTTTGCTTCTTGTGTTCGTCGGCGTTATCGACCAATTATTCTTGAAACTCGTGCGGTTGGTGTTAGGTTAAATGGCGAATTGGTATGTAGTTCATACGCTTTCCGGTCACGAGCAAAAGGCCAAACGCTACCTCGATGCCGCTATTCGCGAAAAGGGATATGAGGATCGTATTTTTGAAATCCTTATTCCTACCGAGGATATTATCGAAATGCGTCAGGGCAAAAGACGAACCGTCCAGCGGAAGTTCTTTCCCAGCTATATTCTGGTCAATATGGAAGCGAGCAAAGAGACAATCGCACTCGTAAACGGAACTCCCGGAGTTACCGGTTTTCTGACATCGAGCGGCGGTAAACCTGTCCCGGTCAGCGAAGAGGAAATCGACAGGATAAAAGCTCGCACCGGTGGAATCGAAGCCGCCGAACATAAGATCGAGATTCCGTTTGTTGTCGGCGACGCCGTGAAGGTTGTTGACGGACCCTTCCGCGATTTCTCCGGAACCATATCGGAAATCAACCCTGAAAGGGGTAAAATAAAGGTCATGGTGAGTATTTTCGGAAGATTGACCCCGGTCGAGGTCGATTTTCTCCAGATAAAAGAGGATACGGAATAAATTTTGACGCACTCTTTCGAGTTAATTCATTCCCGCTTTGGGAGTCCATTTACCACGGAATGCCTTAACCGTGGGAGGATGAAAGGAAAAATATGGCAAAAGAAGTAAAAACAATCGTTAAGCTACAGATACCTGCTGGCAAAGCGACACCCGCCCCACCTGTGGGGCCGGCGTTAGGCCAGGCCGGAATCAATATCATGGATTTCTGCAAGGCCTTCAACGCCCAAACCCAGAAGATGGGGGACGTCATTATTCCGGTAGTCATCACGGTTTACCAGAATAATAAGTTCGATTTCATAACCAAAACTCCGCCGGCGAGCGATCTGTTGCGCAAGGCCGCGGGCATCGAAAAGGGTTCGGGCGTTCCAAACACCGAGAAAGTCGGAACGGTAACCCGAAAACAGGTCAAAGAAATAGCCGAAACCAAGATGCCCGACCTCAACGCAATAGATATCGAAGGCGCCATGCGTATTGTCGAGGGAACCGCTCGAAGCATGGGTATCGAGGTTATGGATTAGGGGGTGCGATATGCCGAAACACGGAAAAAATTATAGTAACGCGCGCGAGAAAATCGACCGAGAAAAGCAATATCCGCTTAAGGAAGCTATCGATCTGGTGAAAGAGAATTCTTTCGCTAAATTCGATGAATCCGTGGATATGGCGATAAAACTCGGTGTCGATCCCCGGCACGCCGACCAGATGGTTCGCGGAACGGTAGTTCTGCCCGCCGGAACGGGCAAGAGCCTTCGCATCGCTGTCTTTGCCGAGGGCGAGGACGCCGATTCAGCTAAGGAAGCGGGCGCGGATATCGTCGGTGGCGACGACCTTGTAGAAAAAATCCAGGGCGGAGAAGTCGATTTCGACGTCGCTATAGCCCATCCGCAAATGATGAGCAAGGTCGGGAGGTTAGGAAAAGTGCTGGGGCCGAGAGGTCTCATGCCCAATCCGAAAGCCGGAACCGTCACCCCTAATATTAAGCAGGCTGTCAACGAAGCTAAAGCCGGTAAAATCGAATATCGCGTCGATAAAGGCGGAGTTATTCACGCCATTGTCGGCAAGGTATCTTTCGAGGCCGAAGCGCTGAACGATAACTGCGAGGCGCTGATCAACGCACTGAGCAAGGCACGGCCCCCATCTGTAAAGGGAGCTTATTTTCGTTCATGTGTCCTGTCTTCTACGATGGGACCGGGCGTGAAGGTCGATTTAACCGGAATTATCAGTAAATAGAATTAGGAGGAAATGGTGCCTAATCCACAGAAAGAACGTGAGGTCGAAGCTCTTAAGGAGCTACTTTCCTCTAATAATGTGCAAATAGTAACCGACCATACCGGTTTAAGCGTAAAGGAAGTAAGCGACTTAAGGATCAAATTGAACGAATGCGGCGCGAAAATGCGCGTTGCTAAAAACCGCCTTATCAATATTGCAAGAGAACAGGCGGGGCTCGTTTCACTCGAGGATATCCTGGAGGGCCCTTCCAGCCTTGTTTTATCTTCACAGGATCCTGTATCGCCGGCTAAAACGCTTAAGGAGTTCATCGAGGATATCGACAAACCCGCTATCAAGGGACTCATAATCGACGATGTTATCTGGGATCTGTCCAAATTCGATGAATTGGCGTCTCTGCCCAGCGTGGACGAGTTAAGAGCCATGGTAGTGGGCGGTATCGCCGCTCCAATAACCGGATTGGTGTTCACCCTATCGGGCTTGCTTCGAGGATTCGCGGTGGCATTGAATGCCGTAGCCGAACAGAAACAGCAAGCTTAGATTTTGTAAATTAAAACAAACAATAAAGGAGATCGATATGTGTCCAGAAGACGTTGCACCCGAAATCAACCTGAGCGATAATGCACAGGCTATACTCGACGGCATCGAGAAATTGACCGTAATGGAGCTTGCCGACCTGGTTAAAGCTCTCGAGGAAAAATTCGGCGTTTCCGCGGCGGCCCCGGTGGCAGTTTCTGCCGGACCGGCCGGCGGAGCGGCTACAGCGGCAGTGGAAGAAGAAAAAACCGAATTCACTCCAATGCTGGCCGAAGTCGGTGACCAGAAAATCAAGGTCATCAAGGAAGTCCGCGGAGTTACAGACCTCGGCTTGAAAGAAGCCAAAGATTTCGTCGAAGGCAGTTTGCCTGCGGCTATCAAGGAAAATATTCCTGAGGATGAAGCCAAAGCAATCAAGGAAAAACTGGAAGCGGTCGGAGCCAAAGTAGAAATCAAATAGCATACGGCAATAGGATCGTCCCGTCAAACAAACGGGACGATCCGGAATAACCTTTCTGCCCGATTCTCTATACGGGATTAAGTCGCGGCAGAATTCGGTTTTTTTGAAAATATGGCCTGCTCGATATTGATAAGTCATTGATATACAATAAGATATGGCGCGGAAGCAAGGCGCGTCTCAGGTCCGAATATACCGTTAACCAGAAAACGGCGAGGTAACCGTGACCCAGGATAATAAGAATATCGACTTCACTAAGAATAAATCTGTTGCCGAAATCCCCTATCTCCTCGATGTGCAGGTGAAATCTTACGAAGGATTCCTGCAAAAGGATATTCCCCCCGCGGAAAGGCGTAACCGCGGCCTGGAAGAAGTCTTCAAGAGTATCTTCCCTATCGAGGATTTATACGGCAAATACACCCTCGAATATATAAATTACAGCGTTGGGAAACCGCGTTTCGGTATCGAGGAATGCCGCGTGCGGAATATGACATACTCCGGCAGTCTTAAAGTCAAGCTAAAATTGATTGAATGGGAGGGCGAAGGCGAAGCTCGAAGGATGAAAGAAGCCCGCGAAAGCGAGGTCTATCTTGGCGAAATCCCGTTGGTTACAGAATACGGAACTTTCCTGGTAAATGGGGCCGAAAGAGTCGTTGTCAGTCAGCTTCATAGAAGCCCCGGGGTATTTTTCGACGAGAGTATCCATCCCAACGGCAAACGGCTTTTTTCCGCGAGGATTATCCCCTATCGGGGTAGCTGGATCGAGTTGAAATTCGATATCCGCGAGGCTATCTGGGTATATTTCGACGCGAGAAGGAAGGTCTCGATAGCGACCTTACTGCGAACTCTCGGCTACGACACCGACGCTTCGATTTACGAGCTTTTCCACGAAGTCAAGAGCTATAAAGTCCATCCTCAAAACCGCAAATCCGTCCTGGGCAAATTCGCCGCCAACACCATCGCTGAATTCGATACGGGCGTAGTCCATCTCGAAGCGGGCGAGGAAATAACGGAAGAGAATTTCAACGCTCTCATCGAAGCGGACGTCGATTCGATTTCCTTCTTCGAACTCGAACCCAAAGAAGTTCCGGTTATGATAGCTTCCCTCAAAGCCGATAGCACAACCAATTACGAAGAAGCCGTCAGGGAAGTGTTCGGAGTCCTTCGCCCGGGAGAAGTTTTAGATGAAGAAGGAATTTCGACGATGCTCGAGAGATACCTTTTCAACGAGAAAAGGTATGATCTCGGCGAAGTCGGACGATATAAAATTAATCAACGCCTCGGGCTCGATATTCCCATCGAACATCATTATCTGTCGCGCGAGGATTTTCTTGAGATTACGAAATACCTCATAAAACTCCGCCACGGCAAAGGTCAGTTGGACGACATCGACCATCTCGGTGTGCGCAGGAGCAGAAGTGTTGGCGAATTGGTCGAAAATCAAATACGTATCGGATTGGCGAGAATGGCTCGCACGGTTCGCGAGAGAATGAGATTAAGGGACGTGGAAACACTGACTCCATCTGATTTGATTAATGCGCGAACCGTCAGCGCTGTTATCAACAGTTTTTTTGGATCGAGCCAGTTGTCGCAGTTCATGGATCAACATAATCCTCTGGCGGAACTAACGCATAAAAGAAGGCTTTCCGCTCTGGGTCCCGGCGGTTTATCCCGCGAACGTGCGGGTTTCGAGGTGCGCGATGTCCATTATACGCATTACGGTCGCATGTGCCCAATCGAGACGCCTGAAGGCCAGAACATCGGACTCATCACAAGCCTTTCCGTTTTTGCACGGATAAACGACTACGGTTTCATCGAAACACCCTATCGCAAAGTCGTTAATAATAAGGTAACGGAAGAAGTCGTCTATCTCACTGCGGACGAAGAGGATAGATATACGATTGCACAGGCGAACACGGAACTTACCGAAGGCGGGAAGATTAAGAACGAGCGTGTTCTCGCCCGTTTTCGGGCTGAAATTCTCATGGCGGGCAGAGCGGATATCGACTATATGGATGTTTCGCCAACACAGCTCGTGAGTGTCGCGGCGGCGCTTATACCTTTCCTCGAACACGATGACGCCAACCGCGCCCTTATGGGATCGAACATGCAACGTCAGGCGGTTCCATTAATGGTTACCGAGAGACCCCTGGTAGCAACCGGACTCGAAGAAAAAACCGCAAGGGATTCCGGGGCTGTAGTTATCTCAAATCGCGCCGGGAAGGTTGTAAAAGTGGATGCCGACAGTGTTCATATCAAACCCAATGAAAGCGAACGAGGTATCTTCGAATTTACGGAAACCGACTTCTATACGATAAAAAAGTTCGAACGTAGCAACCAGGATATGTGCATAAACCAACGCCCCATCGTAAAGGAAGGCGATACAGTTCGGGGCGGACAGGCCATCGCAGACGGTTCTGCGACCGCCTATGGCCAACTCGCTCTCGGCAAGAATATCCTCTGCGCCTTTATGCCCTGGCACGGTTATAATTTCGAGGACGCTATAATTATCTCCGAAAGACTGGTTTGCGACGATACCTTCACGAGTTTGCACGTCGAGGAATTCGAGCTTCAGGTTCGAGATACGAAGCGGGGGCCCGAAGAACTAACTCGAGAACTTCCGAACGTATCAGACGAAGCCGTAAAAGACCTCGATGAGAACGGAATAGTCCGTATCGGCGCTGAAGTCGAAAGCGGAGATATACTCGTGGGAAGAGTAACGCCCAAAGGGGAAACTGAAGCCACTCCCGAAGAGAGACTGCTCAGGGCGATTTTCGGCGATAAAGCCGGCGACGTCAAAGACGCTTCCCTTAAAGCCCCTCCGGGAATGAAGGGGATCGTTATAAATACCGAATTGCTCGAACGCAAGAAGTATTCAAAGGCGGCTCGCAAGAAGGAAAAAGAAGAGATCACCGAGCTTGTCGATTCATACGACAACATCCTGGCGGAAATCCGCAAAAGGCGAGACAACGCAATCAGGGAAACTATCATCGGCAAACGCGCGAACAAGATTATCTCCGATTCCAGCGGCGAACCGCTAATCGGCGTGGGTAAAAAGATTTCAAAAGCCGCGGCGAACAGGCTCGTTATCGAGGAGGTTTCCGATAGATACGACTGGACGGACGATAAGAAGGCAAACAGGGAAGTCCAGAATATCCTGAAGAAGTCCGCCGATATTATCGAGAACAAACTAATCGAGCTGAAGATCCTCAAGGACAAGATAATTCGGGGCGACGAGCTCGACCCCGGTGTTCTCAAGATGGTCAAGGTTCACGTAGCTATGAAAAGGAAGATCACAGTAGGCGACAAAATGGCCGGACGACACGGCAACAAAGGCGTTATATCCAGAATTGTCCCACGTGAAGATATGCCCTATCTTGCGGACGGCACTCCGGTAGATATCATATTGAATCCTCTCGGCGTGCCTTCACGAATGAATATCGGACAGATTTTAGAAACGCATCTTGGCTGGGCACTAAAGATCCTCGGATACGAACAGGCTTTTACCCCGGTTTTCAATGGCGCGAGGATTGGCGAAATAAAAGAGCTGATGGATGAAGCCGGCATCCCGGAAACAGGCAAAGTTACGCTATTCGACGGCAGAACGGGCGAACCATTCGAGAATGAAGTTACGGTCGGCGAAATATACATGATGAAACTCGCCCACCTCGCCGACGACAAAATCCATGCCCGCTCCATCGGGCCGTATTCGCTTGTTACACAACAACCACTCGGTGGAAAAGCGCAGTTTGGAGGCCAACGTTTCGGAGAGATGGAGGTATGGGCTCTCGAAGCTTACGGCGCGGCCCATACACTCCAGGAGATACTTACATATAAATCCGACGACGTCCGCGGTAGGGCCAGAATGTATGAATCGATAGTAAAGGGTGAAAACCCGCCAGAACCGGGTGTTCCGGAGTCATTCAACGTCCTGATGAAAGAGATGCAGGGACTTTGCATGGATGTTCAATTAATCGAAGAAATAGAGGATTAGAGCGATGAAACTCTTTTCAAATACATATCGCGTTAAAGAGGGAGAGAAAAGTGCCCAAAGGTAGCGATATCCGTCAAAAAAGCGGAATGGATTTCGTGGGCGTCAAGGTGATGCTTGCAAGTCCGGAAATAATCCGTTCGTGGAGTTTCGGTGAAGTAACCAAACCGGAAACTATTAACTACAGGACTTTCAAACCGGAAAAGGGAGGCCTTTTCTGCGAGAGGATTTTCGGCCCGGTTAAGGATTGGGAATGCTCGTGTGGAAAATATAAAGGCATCCGGTTTAAGGGCGTGGTCTGTGATAGATGCGGCGTGGAGATTACTCGCGCCAGAGTGCGTCGCGATAGAATGGGGCATATCGACCTCGCGGTCCCGGTTACGCACATCTGGTATGTTCGGTCCCATCCTTCCAGGATAGGACGGTTACTCGATTTGTCCATTTCGAACATCGAGGAAATAATCTACTACGAGTCCTTTATCGTCCTCGAACCCGGAGATGAAGATGTAACCGGCTTACGCAAAGGCCAGATCATCACCGACGAGGAGTATTTCGAACTGAAGTCAAACGAGGTTGAATTCCGCGCCGAGATGGGCGCTCCCGCGCTCCTGAAACTGTTAACCGAATTGAACATCAACGAATTGGTCAATGAGCTTCGTGAGAGAATTAAAACGGAAACAAGCGCCCAGCGCAGGAAGAAACTCCTCAAACGCCTCGACGTCGCCGAGAGTTTCCGTCAATCCGGTAATAAACCGGAATGGATGGTATTAAATATAGTCCCGATAATTCCTCCGGACCTCAGACCACTCGTTCCTCTTGAGGGCGGAAGGTTCGCCACAAGCGACTTAAACGACCTCTACCGCAGGCTTATTAACAGAAATAACCGACTGAAAAAACTTATCGATATACAGGCACCGGAAGTTATACTCCGTAATGAGAAGCGTATGCTTCAGGAAGCGGTGGATGCGCTTATAGACAACGGTCGGCAGGGAAGCGCGGTCAGGGGGAAATCCCGGCGACCACTTAAATCGCTGTCCGACATGCTTAAAGGAAAACAGGGGCGATTCCGACAGAATTTACTCGGTAAGAGAGTGGATTATTCTGGTCGTAGCGTTATCGTCGTCGGCCCGGAATTGAAATTGCACGAATGCGGCCTGCCGAAATCCATGGCTTTGGAATTATTCAAACCTTTTATACTCCGAAAACTGGAGGAAAAGGGATTCACGCAAACTGTCAAGAGCGCGAAGAAATTCGTGGAAAAGGAAAAACCGGAAATCTGGGATCTTCTTGAGGAAATTATCCGTGACCATCCGGTTCTATTAAACCGTGCGCCGACTCTTCATAGACTGGGTATTCAGGCTTTCTATCCGAAGCTTGTCGAGGGCAAGGCGATTCAGATTCACCCCCTCGTTTGTTCTGCGTTCAATGCCGACTTCGACGGCGACCAGATGCCGGTGCATGTTCCATTATCTTTCGAAGCGCAAATGGAAGCGCATAATCTTATGCTCGCACCGAATAATATCCTCAAGCCTTCCAATGGAGAGCCTGTCGCAAGTCCATCTCAGGATATGGTTCTCGGGTGCAACTACCTGACTAAATTACGACCGGGCGAAAAGGGCGAGGGAATGATATTCTCGAATCCCTGGGAGGTTATGATCGCCTACGACCACGGCAAAGTGGGACTTCACGCTCAGATAGCTTGCAGAATCCCACCACAGGAAGAGCACCTCAAATTCCGTGAAGCCGCATCCGTCAAGGGCGGCGAGACGATTGCCGTTATCCCGCGCTTTTCACCGGACCCGGATAAACTGTCCGAAAGAGAACCGATTACCATAACCGCTGGAAGGGCCGGGAATATCCATTACGATATCTACGACAAAGAACGTTGCGTATTGAACGTTCAGTTGTTGTCTTCTACCGGGGAAACAATCCTGGCATATATAGAAGTCCCCGGGGTGATGACCTGGACGACCGTCGGAAGAGTGATATTCAACGAGGCGATTCCCGATGGCATGCCTTTCTATAATGAAGTTATGAAGAAACGGACGTTGAACGACCTCGTCGCTTTGAGTTATAAGAGAAAGGGACTCAAAGCCACCGCGCTATTCCTGGACGAACTTAAAACCTTTGGGTTCGAATTCGCTACTCAGGCCGCCATATCGATCGGCGTGGACGATCTAATCGTCCCGGAAGAAAAGCCCGGCCTGATTACAGATGCTCGAAAAGAGGTCGATAAGGTAAACGTCGCACGGCAGAAGGGTCTTGTTACGGAGGGCGAACGATATAATAAGGTTATCGATATCTGGAACAGGATGCAGGATGAGGTAACGGACGCGCTGTTCCGCGTTCTACTCCGGACGAATTACGGCTTCAATCCGCTGGCCATGATGGTCGATTCAGGCGCGCGAGGTAGTAAAGACCAGATAAGACAGCTTGCGGGCATGCGAGGCCTTATGTCGAAACCCCAGAAGAGACTTACCGGACAGGAGATTATCGAGACGCCTATCTTATCAAACTTCAAAGAAGGGCTTAGCGTTCTCGAATATTTCATCTCGACTCACGGACAGCGTAAGGGACTCGCCGATACAGCCCTTAAGACCGCTGACGCAGGATATCTAACCCGCCGACTCGTGGACGTGGCGCAGGATGTTATTATTACAGAGAGGGACTGCGGCACAATCAGAGGGGTTGAAAGAACCGCGCTGAAAGAGGGAGAAGATATCGTTATACCTCTTAGAGAGAGAATCCGCGGACGAGTCGCGGTTGAAGATATTTTCAATCCCGTTACCGATAGAATCATGGTCGAGGGCGGCGAGGAAATTTCTGACGACATGGCTCTGGAGATAGAAGACCGCGGTATCGAAACTGTCAATATCCGTTCTGTTCTGACCTGCGAATCCAGATATGGCGTTTGCGCGAAATGCTATGGCCGCGACCTCGCGGTTAATAACCCCGTTCAGGTTGGCGAAGCGGTGGGGATTATCGCCGGCGAATCTATCGGAGAACCGGGCACGCAGTTGACACTACGGACTTTCCATATCGGTGGAACGGCAAGCAGGATTACGGAGCAATCTCAGGTAAGCAGTCGTTACGGTGGACGCGTAGAATTTAAACATATTAGAGCTATCAAAGACCCGGACGGCGAGAGCGAAGGAATCGTTCTAAACAGAACCGGTGAGATTATTATCACCGACGACGACGGAATCGAACACGTGTTCAAAGTTCCTTATGGCGCTAAGCTCAGGGTGAAGCATCGCACAAAAATCGATCCGCGGACTATGCTTTACGAATGGGAACCTTATATCAACCCGATTCTTAGCGATGTCTTCGGAATCGTCGAATACGTCGATATTGTGGAAGATAGAACTGCAAAAATGGAAGTTGACGAGACTACATTAACCAAACAGCTTGTAGTAATGGACTTCCGCGATAGAGCCTATCACCCGAAGATTCTCATCAAGAATAAAAAAGGCAAACTCCTCGGTTCATATTCTATGCCGACGGACGCACATCTGCTGGTAGAAGACGGTGAAGAGATCAAAGCAGGCCAGCCAATAGCCAAATTGATGCGTTCCATATCCAAAACCCGTGACATCACGGGCGGCCTGCCTCGTGTGGCCGAACTTTTCGAAGCCAGAAAACCCAAGGATCCCGCTATCATCTCAGAGATCGAGGGAGTGGTGAGGTTCCCAAAAGAGGTTTCACGTAAAACGGGAACGAAAGTAGAAGTCATAGGCGTCGAATCTCCGGAAAAGCTACGTGGCGAGATTATCGAGGAGATAACCGGAGACGAGCCGGTTAAGATAGGCCGCAGATTCCGGGTATCGATGAAAGACGACAAATTAAAGATAGAACGCAAGAAACGAAGTCGATATTCGAAGGTAAGCGTGGATCCGCGTATCGAGCCGGATGGAAGTGTGGTTTACGAGCTAACTTCCAGCAGGTTAGTGCGACAGTTGCCCGACGGTTCGGCGTTCCTCGAAGCCGCTCCTCACGTGGGGCGCGAAGTTTACGATTACGTTATCCCCCGCGGAAGGCATATCCTTGTTCAGGAAAACGATAAAGTGCAGGCGGGGCAGAAATTATGCGACGGCCCGGTCATTCCGCACGATATCCTCCGCGTTCTCGGAGACCGTGCGGTGCAGGAATATCTCTTGAACGAAACCCAGGAAGTTTATCGTCTGCAAGGCGTTTCGATAAACGACAAGCATATCGAAGTCATTATCCGACAGATGCTCAGAAAAGTCCGCGTGGAAACTCCGGGAGACACCAGATTTCTCGAGGATGAAGAAGTCGATCGCGGCGAATTTTTCGAGGAAAACAGGCGTATAATCGCGCGGGGCGGAACACCGGCTACATTCGAACCGCTTCTCCTGGGTATCACTCGAGCAAGCCTCACCCCGGATAGTTTCCTGAGCGCGGCCAGTTTCCAGCAGACTACGAGAGTCCTCACCGAAGCGACTATCAGCGGTAAATCCGACGAACTTCGCGGCCTTAAGGAGAACGTCATCATAGGCAGGTTAATCCCGGCTGGAACGGGTTTCTCCAAATACCGCAAAATAAGGCCAAAAAAGGAAGAATCCGAAGAAAACGAAATGGAAATCATGCATGAATTATTCATAGAAACTCAACCGGATGACTATTATGGTTTTTAATCTGGAGATAACAAGGAGTTAATAGTATGCCCACAATCAATCAATTAGTCCGTAAGGGGCGGAAGGACAAATCTACAAAAACGAAATCGCCGGCTCTGAAAAATTGCCCGCAAAGACGCGGCGTTTGCATCAGAGTCTATACCATGACGCCTAAGAAACCGAATTCCGCATTGAGGAAGATCGCGCGTGTTCGTTTGACCAACGGTATCGAGGTAACCGCATATATACCCGGCGAAGGACACAGCCTTCAGGAACACAGCATAGTCCTGGTTCGCGGCGGAAGGGTGAAAGACCTGCCCGGCGTTCGTTATCATATCGTGCGCGGCGCATTGGATGCTACCGGCGTCGATGGCCGCAATCGAGGCCGCTCCAAATACGGAACGAAGAAACCTAAATAATTGGGGTTTATCGGACGATATGAGTAGTCTATCTCTGTATGGACAGGGATAGACTATTCTTCTTTACGAGTGTATTGAAGGCGAATTTTTTCGGCAAAATTTCGGTTATTGGCTTGACAGCGTTTATTTAATGCCTATTATACAAAGATTTGCTCTCCGACCGTGGCCCGTTCCGGCGGAGTAGGCAGGTTCCGACGGGCGTTACCGCCGAAACCAGGGAGTGTATTATGGCGAAACGTAAAGTTATCATCATGGGGGCCGCCGGCCGCGATTTCCACAATTTCAACTGTATCTACAGAGACAATCCGGAATATGAGGTGATCGCATTCACTGCAACGCAAATCCCCGATATCGACGACAGGGCGTATCCAGCAAAATTGGCGGGGAAACTCTATCCTAAGGGCATTCCTATCCTCGACGAAGATGATCTGGAAGAAATAATACAGGAAAACGGCCCCATCGACGACGTCGTTTTTTCGTATTCCGATGTCTCATATCAATATGTAATGAATAGGGCGGCATGGGCTTTAGCTGGCGGGGCCAAAAACTTCGTCCTAATCGGCCCGGAATCATCGATGCTTCCGGCCGATGTCCCCGTTATAGCTATTTGCGCTACAAGAACCGGTTGCGGGAAGTCCCAGACAACCAGAAGGGTAGCCGAAATCCTGACCGAAGCGGGGAAAAAAGTAGTTATAATCCGACATCCGATGCCATACGGAGACCTCGTTAAACAAACCTGGCAACGTTTCGAGACAATTCAGGACCTAAAAAAGCATAATTGCACAATAGAGGAAATGGAGGAATACGAACCGCACATAAACCGCGGAAATATCGTTTACGCGGGCGTGGATTATCACGAAATACTGAAACGCGCCGAAAAGGAAGCGGATATTATCCTCTGGGATGGCGGCAATAACGATACGCCCTTCTACCTGCCGAATTTGATGATAACCGTAGCCGATCCTCACAGGCCTGGAGACGAGCTGGCTTATTATCCCGGTGAGATTAATTTACGGATGGCGGATATAATTATCATCAACAAGGTCGATTCGGCTTCGCTGGAGGGTGTCCTGGAAGTCCGCGATAACATTCGCGCGGTTAATCCCGGCGCGATTGTGATGGAAGCCGCCAGCCCAATAACAATGGAGAACCCTGAAATCGTCCGCGGAAAAGCTGTTCTGGTTGTCGAGGACGGCCCGACTCTGACACACGGCGGTATGCAATACGGCGCTGGAATTATGGGCGCTTTAGCCCAGGGCGCTATAGACCTTATCGATCCGAGACCCTGGGCGGTCGGATCAATCGGAGAGACCTTTGAAAAATACCCGGAAATTGGAACGCTTCTACCGGCAATGGGTTACAGTCCGCAACAGGTAAAAGACCTTGAACAGACTATCAACGACACAGAAGCCGACGCAGTCGTTATAGGAACTCCAATCGATCTGAGAAGAATTATCAAGATTAATAAACCTTCGACCCGTGTCGGATACGAACTTCAGGTGTTGGGGCATCCCAACCTGGAGGATATCATCGCAAGGGAATTGGAGGGTTAAACTTTATCGGCGAGAAACCGTCGCCATTCTTCCCGGAATGGGGTTAGGATTCTCGCTTAAATACTATGGATTCAGATATTTCCAGACCGGTTGTAATCGCGCTTGGCGGCAACGCTATTTCTAAAGGTTCCAACGAGACGATTTCGGAACAATTCACCAGAGCCAGGATGAGCCTGACGCCACTGGTGGAATTGGCTACCGCTGGTTACAAAATCGCGATAACACACGGCAACGGCCCTCAGGTGGGCAATCAGTTGCTTCGCGTGGAATTATCTCACCAGGAAGTAACCCCTGTGCCGCTTTTCCTGTGCGGTTCGATGACTCAGGGCGAAATCGGTTATATCATAGTAAATACGTTAGATAATCTCCTCCACGAAAACAAAATAGACAGGACGGTAGCGGCGGTTGTCACTCAGGTCATTGTCGATAGAAAAGACCCGGCTTTCCAAAATCCCACGAAATATATAGGTAGATTTTACAATGAAGAAGAGGCTCGACATCTGGCCGATACAGCAGGTTGGACTGTTAAAGAAGATTCCGGGCGTGGATGGCGCCGTGTAGTCCCCTCCCCCTGGCCGCAGGAGATTGTGGAAATCGATACCATTCGTGAGCTTCTGAATTCCGGCATAATGGTAGTCGCGGTCGGCGGAGGCGGAATCCCCGTTACTCAGGATGAACGTGGGAGACTCAACGGCGTGGATGCAGTTATCGATAAGGATAGGGCCAGCGCTGTCCTGGCGCTCGAATTGGGAGCCGAAATCCTTGTTATTCTCACCGGCGTGGAGAAGATCTCGACCAATTTCAACACGATCTACCAGCGAGACTGGGATGTTATGAGTGTCGGAGCGGCGAAAGATTTCCTCGAAACCGGCCAATTCCCGTCGGGGAGTATGGGACCAAAAATCGAGAGTGCGATTTATTTCATAAAAAACGGGGGGAAACAGGTTATAATAACCAGTATAGACAGAGTAAAAGAAGCTCTCGAACACGACGCGGGGACCTGTATCCTGCCTTAATGAGGATGGATATTAAAGATATCCTCAAAGAAGATTTCCATAAATGCCTGCCCGGCGAATTTATCGACGATTTACCGGATAATGTGGGATTATACGCGGTGGGAGGTTCCGTTCGGGACGTTTTCATACCCGGATTAATCCCCCGCGAATTGGATCTACTCGTTACTCACATAAAACCGGACGACCTCCTCCAAATCCTCAACAGATACGGCATGGCCAGACTCGTTGGCCGGAGTTTTTCCGTCATCAAATGGAACCCCACAGGCTACGATACGGTAGATGTTTCGCTACCCGCTAAACGCAATCTATCTTACCTCGATGGATGTAAAATCGACCCGGATTATCCCCTCGAAGACGATCTCGCCCAACGCGATTTCACCGTCAACGCCATGGCATTAGACCTGAATTCGGGCGAATTTATCGATCCCTATCTAGGAGAAAACGATCTGAAAAAGGGCGTTCTGAGGACAGTGAGAGAAAATTCTCTGCCAGCCGATCCCATAAGGTGTATCCGTGCTGCATATATCTGCGTTCGTTGCAGGCTCGAACCGGACGAGTTCACTATCTATAAGATTAAAGACACGGTTCCAAAATTGAATGAAATTTCTCCTGAACGAATCGGAGAGGAACTGAAAAAGCTGTTATTATATCTGGATAAACCGTCGGAAGCTCTACGTCTATGGGAGAAATGGGGTATCCTCGACGACCTGCTTCCCGAACTGGCGGAGGGCGTGGGGATAGTCCAGGAGGGCGGATGGCACGCGCACAACGTCTTTGAGCACGGACTACATACCGTCGATGCCGCACCGCCTATACTCGACGTCCGCCTGGCCGCTTTATTCCACGACATAGGAAAACCGCTAAAAAAACGTTTCGACAGCGAACGCGACAAGGCGACCTTTTACGGCCATCAGAACATCGGCGCGAAAATGGCCAGACATATATTAAAACGTTTGAAATTCTCGAACGAAACCGTGGAACGAGTTACAAAAATGGTGAAATATCACATGTTCACGCGATGCGAGACCGACAAGGGCGTGAGAAGATTCATTCGCAAGGTCGGTGAGTATCTTATCGAAGATCTTTTTCTTCTTCGTTTCGCGGACATTGAAGCTCAGGGAACGGGCAGAGATAATTCGAAAGATAGAGAATATTTAGATAGAATAAAAGCGATTTTATCCGAAGAACCTGCGCTGAACGTAACCGACCTCGCGGTGAACGGCGAAGATGTCATGGCCGAGCTTGGAATTTCGGAGGGCGTAGAAGTCGGATGTGTTCTCAATTTCCTGCTGGAAAAGGTCGATGAGAACCCTGAGCTGAACGACCGGGAATCGCTTTTGAAATTGCTCGATGAATATGATATCGAAAAAAAAGAAAATAAGCGACTCATATTATAATTACTGTTGACATGAGAAATCTTTATCCTTAAACTCAAAATAATAAATCCGGTAAGGCTATGCTTGCCGGTTTATGTTCTGTTAGAACACAGACAGCAAATCGTTTGGAGGAGCGATGGCTAAGAAAAAAAAGATGATCCCTATGGAAGGGCGCATAATGTCGGGCGTAACTACCGTCGCCCCCACACATTGGCGCGAGAAAATTCATCCAGAGGGGAAGGTTGTGATCTTCGAACAGTGGTGCAAGAAATGCGGAATCTGCACCGTATTTTGCCCCACTGGCGCTCTCGAGGAAGACGAGGACGGATTACCTTATCTTACTCATCCCGACAAATGCACGCTTTGCGGCCTTTGTTGGATGCGTTGTCCTGAGTTGGCGATAATCCGAGGTCCGGAAATTCTGGAAAATAAACCTACGGAAGAAGAAGCCGATCGCACCAGGGCTATGCTGTGCGAGGCAGGGGACGAAGAATCCTGCAAAATCGAAGGGGAACAAGAGGGTGAGCAAAACCAGGAGCAAACAAACGAAAGCTCTAAAGACAAAGGGGAATCCTGATGCCAGAAAATAAACCAAAAGGCACTCCGGCCTTTATGCAGGGGAACGAGGCCTGCGTCGATGCCGCAATAACGGCGGGATGCAGGTTTTTCGCGGGTTATCCGATTACGCCTTCCACCGAAATAGCCGAGGGATGCGCCGAAAAACTACCTTTGGTTGGCGGCACTTTCATTCAGATGGAGGACGAGATCGGTTCGATCGCCGCTATTATCGGCGGCTCGCTCGCGGGCGCGAAATCCATGACCGCAACCTCGGGACCGGGTTTCAGTCTAATGCAGGAAAACCTGGGTTTCGCGTATATGACCGAGGTGCCGATAGTTATAGTCAACGTAATGCGCGGAGGCCCAAGCACGGGTCTTCCAACACGGCTTTCGCAGTCCGACGTCATGCAGGCGAGATTCGGAACCCATGGGGATTATACGGCTATCGTTATCTCGCCGAGCAGTGTCCAGGAAATATACGACCTTACAATACACGCATTCAACTGCGCCGAGAACTACCATACACCGGTTATATTATTATTGGACGAAATGCTCGGCCACATGCGTGAGAAGGTATATTTATCCGACGCCGAGGATATTCATATCCAACCGAGAAGCTATCCGGAGGTTCCGCCGGAATTTTTCAAACCTTTCGCGATGACGCCTAATATGGTCAGCGAGTTCGTTCCGTTTGGCGAGGGATACAGATATAACATTACCGGACTCACGCATGACGAAGAAGGATTCCCCACCAGCAAGAGCGAAGAGATAGCGGCTAAACTTCGTAAATTACGCAAAAAGATTCACCTACATCGGAAAGAAATAATGCGCTGGGACGAAGAATACGTCGATGACGCCCAGTATCTCGTGATATCCTACGGAACTGCGGCCAGGGCCGCCGCGAGTGCGGTTCGCCGCGCAAGAAGCGAGGGTATTCGAGCGGGATTAATCAAACTTAAAACGCTGTGGCCTTTCCCGGGTTACGTTATAAATCAGTTGGCGGGTCAGGTTAGAGGAATGGTCGTCGCCGAATTGAATATGGGTCAGATGATACGTGAAGTCGATCGATACGTGATGGGCAAATGTAAAGTTAACGGCGTCCTCCGTTACGACGGCAGAGCTATCGAGCCTGAGGAAGTATATGACAAACTAACCCACCTCCGGTCAAACAAAAGGGGGAAATAACATGGAATTGGAAACTATTAGCAGGGAACACAAATACTTGCGTATTAAGAAGAAGTTCCCCACCGTTTGGTGTTCGGGGTGCGGTATAGGCTCGATAATGGGCGCTATTATTCGGGCGGTGGACGAACTAGATATTAACAAGAATAACATAGCACTGGTCAGCGGCATTGGATGCAGTTCGAGGATGCCTATCTACGTCGATTTCAATACATTGCATACAACACATGGCCGCGCGATAGCTTTCGCGACGGGCATCAAGATGGTTCGCCCGGACATGAAAGTAATAGCCGTCTCCGGCGACGGCGACGGACTGGCAATCGGCGGGAACCATTTCATTCACGCATGCCGAAGGAATATCGACTTAACAATAGTTATTATCAATAACTACATCTACGGCATGACCGGCGGCCAGGTTTCCCCCACTACCCCGTTGGGAAGTTACGCTCATACCGCGCCCTACGGCAGTATAGACCCACCTTTCGACGCAGTGGAATTGGCTTCGGGCGCGGGTGCGAGCTATGTTGCGAGAGCCTCGAACTACCATATAGTCCAGGCGGCAAAATTCATCAAAAAAGGCCTCGATCATAATGGTTTGTCGATGATCGAGGTAATTAGCAATTGCCCGACATTGTATGGAAGACTCAACCGTATGAGGGATCCGGTGGAACAGTTGAAATGGCAGAAAGAGGCCGCGATATCTTTAAAAGCCTGGGAAAAGATGTCCAGGGACGAGAGAATCGAGGCGAAAACGCAGGGCAGATTCCCAATCGGAGAATTCGTTACGGATATGAGTCGCCCTGAATATACCGACCTTTACGAACAGATGAAGCATAAAGCGCGCGAGGAGGCCCAGAATGGCCAAAGCTAAATCGAGTAAATCCAAAAAGAAGGTTTCAAAGAAAAAAACCGCGGGGAAACAACAGGAAGTCTATAAAGAAGACCGTTACGAAATAAGGCTCTCCGGTTCTGGCGGGCAGGGGTTGATGACTGCGGGCATGATACTCGCGGAGGCTATTGCTGTCGGTGACAGCAAGAACGCGGCACAAACTCAATCTTACGGCCCCGAAGCACGAGGCGGTCATACAAGATGCGATATAATCGTCTCAGACGGAGAAATAAGTTTCCCGGAGGCTATTGAACTCGATCTACTACTTTCCCTGACGCAGGAAGCCGCGGACGTCTATGTGAAGAAACTGAAGAAAGATTGCGGTTTAATGATTATCGATTCTGGCGCGGTCAAACGAAAGCCGCAACGGGAATTCATCGAAGCGCCGTTCATTCAAGGTGCTATTGACAATCTCGGTTCGGCCGTCGCGGCAAATATCGTAGCGTTAGGATTTATTGCAGAGTTCGCCGAATTAGTTACAAAAAAATCTCTGGAGTCTTCCGTTATCGACGGATTTCCTCAGAGATTCGCGGAAAATAATCAAAAAGCGTTAAAACTCGGTTACTCTTTAGCCTGTAAGGTTAAGAGAGAAGGTTCTTCAGTTTTATGCGAAGACGATTTCGAGACCGAAATCGATAGAACGTGATAGAAAGAATTTTCATACTCGATGAAGACAGGGCGAATTTTTCTCCTATCACGCGCACTCGCCCCCTTGCCGAATTACGCACGGGGGCTTTTACCTTCGCGGAAAGGCTTCGCCGTCTTTTTACGGAAGCGAAAATCGCAATTACAGCTCCCGAAACTATAGCAAACGCATATACGGCGCGAACCAATATCCCTGCCAATAAATTGCCCGATGGCGAGGGCCCAGTATTGGCAATTAAACCGAATTTCGCCTACGATCCGGCTTTTCGAGATTTAATCAACGACGCTGAAAACGGAACAGCATTCGTTACAGCCGGCGAAACTATCGCTATTTTACGGGACTTCGATGAACCACCGGATTCGATCTCAGATGAAGGTCTGGAAAAGATTGAGCTTTCCGTCGAAAAAATTCCCGCGATTTGGGATATCGTGAACGTCAATGACACGATGATCAGACATGACTTTCATCACTTTTTCGGGCCTTCGGTAGAAGGCAACGTCCATATTTCGGCTACGATTTATTCGGCTGATCTTGTCTCGATAGCGAAGGGCGCGGAGGTTTGTGCGGGAGTTGTTATCGACGTTCGCGGCGGGCCGGTTATAATCGATAGGGGTGCTATTATTAAACCGGGTTCAGTTATCGAAGGCCCCTGCTATGTCGGAAAGGAAACGCAGATAGTTTCCGGTTGGATACGTTCGGGTTGCAGTTTCGGTCCCTCATGTCGAATCGGGGGCGAGGTCGAATCGAGTGTATTTCAGGGGTATTCCAACAAGTATCACGAAGGTTTCGTCGGGCATTCATATATAGGCGAATGGGTGAACCTGGGCGCGTTGACCACCACCAGCGACCTCAAGAATAACTACGGCGAGGTTCGTGTCGATTTCGGGGATGGACAGATATCGACAAACAGAATCAAGGCAGGAAGTTTCATCGGCGACCACAGCAAAACTGGAATCGGAACGCTGTTGAACTCAGGAACGTGTATCGGCGTGAGCGTCAATCATTACGGCACGGGGCTTCCGCCCAAATATGTGCCAGATTTCTCGTGGGGCGGCGCGGACGGTTACGTCGAATACGATATCGAAAAGGCTATTTCCACGGCACAAACCGTTATGTCCCGCCGTCTCGTTACGATGTTGCCCGAAGAACAACAATTATTACGAGATATTTATTCGCGTAGAGAATTTCAAAAAAAGGGTTGACACTCATTGAATGGTAAAATATATTTATTGTTTGAGAATGCGGGAGTAGCTCAGTGGTAGAGCCCGACCTTGCCAAGGTCGTTGTCGCGGGTTCAAGTCCCGTCTCCCGCTATTTTTTCTGGGGCGATATTGCCCGTAAACCGACCGGGCGTCGGTTTTTTATTTGAAATCGAGGCGGCATAGCCAAGTGGTAAGGCAGAGGTCTGCAAAACCTCCATTCTCCGGTTCGAATCCGGATGCCGCCTCCAATTATTTATTATTCCATAATAACCGCGTGAAGCGGTTTTTCTATATCCATCCGCCAATATCCCTCTCAGGATAATTTCGCCTCGAATTGGATTACCCTTATTTTTTATCGGAAAAAAATCCGGCTATTCAAACCGGAGAATCTTAAAATACCGTCGTTACTGTATAAACGATCTGATAGTGATTAAACGTCCTTCAAAAAAAATCATCTCTAATTACCTTCGTTTTTCACCCCTTCCGCTATAACTATTCTCCGCTGAATGCTAATTTCATGCGGTTTCTACCGAGACATCGGGCCGTTCGTTATTTTCTTCGAAACCGGATGAACCGCGTTTAATTTCATGCTGGATTTTCAAAGCCCTATCGAGTTGAGTCTGGTCGATTACTTTCATATCGGTCAGGATTTCCCCTATTTTCCTCGCGTCGCCTTTATTCTGACGATTAAGTCCCTCCAGGATGTCCTTGGGCGAACAATATCCGGCGCCTGTCAGAATCTGCCCGAGCAATTCGTGGTGTCTTTTTCTTTCGGCTTCCTGGCGTAAAATAGCCTGCTGTTTGGCGTAGGCCTGATAAGCCATTCCGAGGATACAAAGAAGCATACCCACTGTCGATATATGAACGTAAATCGGCGGATATGAGAAGGTAATTGCAATATTCTGCAATATCAGCATTCCGATGAGTAAGAGTATCCAGATTATCATTGTTTATCTCCTTTTATATCAACCGAAACGTGATTTTATATTTTTATAACTCTTATATAATAAAATGAGTGAGACAATAAGCAACAGGGTTCGGGAAAAATCGACGAACTTCTCCGGGAAAACGAAATTTACCGCAAGGACATTGAAAATCACCAAGCCCAGTAAGACCATTATCCAGAATGTCATTCTCGCCCCTTGATTAGAACCCGTAAGTGCACATCCTCGGCATATATTTCGGCATTCGCCAAAAAGCGGGGAAACTCAAAATGCGAGTATTTGCCCGTCCTGGTAGATATTGTATTTATATTTGAGTGGTTCATTATCTATTGTAATAAATTAGTAAAATAACATCCTTAGTCAAGGAAAATGTCATAAATGGTAAATATTACTAGCCGTCTGTCATTCCTATAAGAAAGCCGACGAACTTCTCGAACTCCTTGATCTTGTTGCTTTCTAAAAGAGATTATAAGTGAACCCAACCGACAAAGTCTCCTTATGGCGGCCTTTCAGGTCGATTTCTTTGTCATACAGTAATTGGAAATAAAGGTTGACCATCAGATGTTCGGTGATGTTCGCCGTGAAAATGTGCTCCCAATCGATATCCGGGGCTTTCCAGTAGTCCTCCTGCGGCGTTCCTTCTAACTCCTCTGCCTCTGAATAGTAAACCGCATTGAAGACGGTAAGTTTTGTGTAATAACTGATTCTTTCATTGGCCAGAGGCGTGCGAAGTTCGGTCACCCACTCCAAACCGCCGTCGTTGGTTGTCTGAGTTTCGTAATCGTCCTCGGCGATCATTACGTCGCGGTTGATATGCTGTCGAATACCGAAACCCACGCGGCTTGTGAGTTCGCGTTTCTCGGTTTTGATAAACACTCGCGCAAAACCCGCACTCTCTTTGAGGTTTATCGGATTGAAATATCTGGGATTCTCAACGTCGCACTTGTCGTAAAACTGACTTTTCAGATTGACTGCGGCGTATGGATCGACGAATTTTGTCACCGTAAACCTGCCGATAGATTCGAATTCTATCAGATCGGTGGATTTCTGAGGAAGTAGCCAGTTTCCGGTTTCGGCGTCCTGGGAATGAGTTTGCCCAAAGGACATCTTTAGAGTGTTTTTCCAATGAAACCAATTATTGAACTGCTTCTGAGCGAGAATATTCGAATTCGCAACCCAGTTGATTCCGCCGACGTCGCCACCGGTCCAATTGTCGCTGTAGTTACTCATGTTGAAATTAATGTTCAGTTCCATGGATTTCTCCCAATGACCGGGTTCGGAGGCATAAGTTACAACAACGATTACTAATATCGTGAAGACGAAGGATTTAGGCATTACTCTCTCCTTTTTAATTTTACTTTATCGGAGCAACTTATTAAATTTTCACCTTTTTGCAATAAGATTCTGGTTGAATCGTTAAGTTATCACAAAAAAGCTTGCATTTCGCGGCTTGGTTATATACATTAGGGATTGCTTTGCGACCCAGGCAACGGTCATTGAGAACGTTCGCGTCTGTAGCTCAGCTGGATAGAGCGCCGGACTTCGAATCCGTAGGCCGCAGGTTCGAATCCTGCCAGACGCGTTTAAGACAAAACGCCGAACTACGAATCCGTAAGCTACCCTTAGAGTCGCGCGTATTTGAAAATATGAATAAGCGAATTGATTCGCGCCCGTAGCTCAGCTGGATAGAGCGCCGGACTACGAATCCGTAGGCCGCAGGTTCGAATCCTGCCGGGCGCGTTGATAAAACCGGACCACGAATCCGTAGGCCGTCCGTAGCATCGGGCGCGCCAGTTAAAGTTCTTTGAATGGATATCGATAAAGACAAAATATACATGGCGGAGGCTATCGCGGAGGCGGAAGCGGCCTTTGACTGCGGCGAGGTGCCCGTGGGTTGTGTCGCCGTTCTGGGCGATGAAATTATCGCTAACGCGGGAAACGACCGCGAAACCGGCGATCCTACCGGCCACGCGGAGATGATCGCGCTCAAAAAAGCCGGCGAGGCTATTGGAAGCCGTGTGCTGGAAGACGTCACGCTCTATGTTACTCTGGAACCGTGTCCGATGTGCATGGCGGCGATTATGATCGCCAGAGTAGGGCGTTTGGTTTACGGCGCACCCGATCCGAAACTCGGCGCGGCGGTGTCCGGGTTCAATATAGTAAACGACCCGAGATTCGGCCATTCCATTCGAGTTACATCGGGAGTAATGGCTGACAAATGTAGCGATATTTTGAGACGTTTTTTCGAAAATGCCAGATCGAGATAGATATTTCTCGTATCGAAATCGTTCTTTGAAGTTATTGACACGCGGAAATTAAACGGGCGTATACAATACGCCCCTACGATCATTATAAATAATAGTCCGAGCGTCCCCGTTCGATCATTTGGAATTCAAACATCGTCGGCGGGACGCCGCCTCTATTATTAGTAAGCATCTAATTTAATTTCTGGATTCCCGATCAGGTCGGGAATGACAAAAGAGAAAATCTCCCTTAGAGGTGGCCGGTCATCGAGATAATCTTGATTATCCATAAAAACCGAAAACTCTTGTAGAAGTGGCGAGCACCCGGAAGTATTCTCAATATCGTAAAAAGAGAATTTCTACGAATATGTGCCCTTTCATTGGGATAATCTAAAATATTCCAAGATTGAATTTTCCATGGAGAGGTGGCCGAGCGGCTGAAGGCAACTGCCTGCTAAGCAGTTATACGTGCAAGCGTATCGAGGGTTCGAATCCCTCCCTCTCCGATAATTGCTCAACTGCGGGTGTTAGCGGCTCGCTACTTTTCCGCTGTCGATAGCAAATTTTTCATTTACCCCATTAGCTCAGCTGGCAGAGCAACTGACTCTTAATCAGTGGGTCGGAGGTTCGAATCCTCCATGGGGTAAAAATCGCGAAAGCGCCGGTCGATTTGGCCGGCGTTTTCATTTGAGGGCCAGGACTATCCAAACCGTTGTCACAGTTCTTGCTATTTACTTTATCCGATTTTTCAGATTTCTTTAAACGTCAAGAACTGCGCCAACGGTTCCGCCACCTCCACGCGGTCTGCACCTGGCGGCTGTCACGCTACATGCTACGGTCCTCCTCTAACCACTGCTCTACCATCCGATGCATGTATCGCGCCAGCCGCCTTCCTCATATATAGTTTTTTCCGATGGACGATACTACGTATTTCGGGTCATTTTCGCTTCTGTATTTTTTTCCATGTGTCCCGCAAAGACACGGTGCGGTTGAAAACCAGCTTCTCCGGCGTCGAGTCCTTATCCATGCAGAAATAGCCCTTGCGCATAAACTGGAATTTGTGCCCCGGCCTGGCCTCGGTTAGCGAAGGTTCGACCATACAACAGGTGAGGACTTGCATAGAATTCGGGTTTAGATTATTCATCCAGGAATCGCCTTCCGGGACGTCCGAGGGGTTTTCGGTTTTGAACAGATGATCGTAAAGCCGGATTTCCGCCGGCACGGCGTGTTCTGCGCTTACGAAATGCAGTGTTCCCTTGACCCGATGTCCGTCGGGGTTCCAGCCTCCGCGCGAGTTAGGATCATATTCGCACCTTAACTCGACTACTTCGCCCGTGTCGTTCTTGATAACGTCCGTGCAGGTTATGTAATATGCGTGTTTTAGCCGCACCTCGTTGCCGGGGAAGAACCGGAAATATTTTTTAGGGGGATTCTCCATGAAATCCCGCCGTTCGATATATATTTCCCGGGAGAATGGTATTTTTCGCGTTCCGGCGGACTCGTCCTCCGGGTTGTTCTCGGCGTCGAGCCATTCGATCTTGCCCTCGGGGTAATTCTCGATAACCACCTTCAGCGGCTCGAGAACCGCCATCACCCGATTGGCGCGTAAATTCAAATCGTCGCGAATGTAATGTTCGAGCAGAGCGATATCCACCAGACTGTCCGCCTTTGAAACCCCTATATGCAGACAGAAATTCCATATCGCTTCCGGCGTATATCCGCGCCTGCGCAATCCCGAAAGCGTAGGCATACGCGGGTCGTCCCAGCCGGAGAGGTAGCCCTCACGCAGGAGCTCTCCCAGCTTGCGCTTGCTGAGGATCGTATTACTCAAATTCAACGGCGCGAACTCGATTTGTCGGGGGCGATAGACCTCCAATTGTTCCAGAAACCAGTCGTATAAGGGGCGATGATCCTCGAACTCCAGCGTGCACAGCGAATGCGTGATCCGCTCGATCGAATCCTCCAGGCCGTGCGCCCAGTCGTAACTGGGGTAAATACACCACTCGTCGCCTGTGCGATGGTGGCTGGCGTGCACTATACGATAGATAACCGGGTCGCGCATGTTCATATTCGGCGATGCCATATCGATCTTCGCCCGCAGAGTCCGCGAGCCATCCGCGAATTGCCCCGCGCGCATTTTCCGGAACAAATCGAGATTCTCCTCGACAGTCCGTTCGCGGAAAGGGCTATTCTTCCCCGGCTCGGTCAACGTCCCCCTATATTCGCGCATCTCGTCGGCGTTCAAATCGCACACGAAGGCCTTATCCTTGAGAATCAATTCCTCGGCGAGCGCATACATCCGGTCGAAATAATCGCTGGCGAAAAAGAGGCGATCCTCCCAATCGGCGCCCAGCCAACGGGCGTCTTCGATTATCGAATCTACGAACTCCTGATCTTCTTTGGCCGGGTTGGTGTCGTCGAAACGGAGATTGAACTTGCCGTTGTATTCCACCGCGATCCCGTAGTTGAGGCATATCGACTTGGCGTGCCCGATATGCAGATAGCCGTTCGGTTCCGGCGGGAAACGGGTATTCACGCGCCCGTCGTGTTTGCCGGACTCGTTGTCCTCCTCGATTATCTTGCGGATAAAATCCAGATTCTCCGGCTTGCGCCCGATAACGCCGTCGATCTCAGGCAGATTGTCGTCGTAACTCATAATATCGCCATCCTCGCGATTGTTAAAATACAAAACGCCCCATTCGGGACAGTCATCATAATACACGATTTCGTCGAAAAATCAATAGTTTATCATCGACGGAAAACAAGATAAGAATAAACCGCTTAAACGGTCGATATATAGAGTATCAAAAGCGTCGAATAATCTTTCTGGAAAAAGATACTCGAATAAATATCTCTTCAATTCAAGTATTATTCAGTTTAATAAAACAAATGTTGATTTTGGGGATTTTTTTATATTATATAGAAGTAATCGATTTGACGCTAATAGGTTCCAGCGTTAGACGATTTAATTCGAGGATAGCATTTTCGAGTAATTTCATAAACTTCAAATTTGGAAAGAGAAAACAGATAGGGGTTGGTTATGGCGATACGGGTAATGATCGTAGATGATCATCAACTTTTACGCGAGGGCTTGATTTCATTGCTTCAGCCGTTGGAGTGGGTCGAGGTAGTCGGCGAGGCGGATAACGGCGTTCAGGCTATAGATATGGCTAAACAATTATCGCCGGACGTGATATTTATGGATATCGCTATGCCTGAAAAGAACGGTGTCGAAGCTACCCGGGAAATTAAGAAAGAAAACGACAGGATAAATATAATCGGTCTTTCGATGTATTCCGATACGCAATCTGTGACGGAACTCCTCAAATGCGGCGCTTCGGGGTATCTGGTCAAGGGTTGTTCCTTCGACGAGCTAAAGGAGTCCATAGATTCGGTGATGAACGGGGACGTATATTTAAGCCCGGTCGTCGCCAGCAAACTGGTTAACGAATATATTGTAAATGACGTCCCGGCAGGCCAGACGGCTTTTGAGGCTTTAACCGACAGGGAACGCGAAGTCATGCAGTTGATTTCGGAGGGTTACAGCACGAAGGAAATCGCCGGGAAATTGGACGTAAGTATCAAGACCGTGGATACGCATAGGCACAACATCATGCACAAACTCGGCCTTTTCAGTATCGCGGAGCTTGTCAAATACGCCGTTAAAGAGGGAATTACCTCTCTCGAAGTCGTTGCCAGGGAAAATCGCAAACGTTGATTTTTCCCTCACATTAGTTGTAATTATTAATTCTTTGCTTTCAAACTTATCGATTGGGATGCATATATAGCGCTTCTATTTCGCCTTCTATGCGCCACGTCCTTAAATTACGCTATTCCGTCAAATCCTATATAGCTTATATTTCCAACACAACAACAGGATATCTTTACCAGGCAATACCTGATACCCCGGAAAGAGGATTGGTATTATCAATGTTTGGTTAATTTTTTTTGCATTTACTTTATGGCAACTTGTGAATAGTGGCGAAAATCCGAAGTAAAAATTTGCGTATTAATTGGTTCACTTTTTGCGTTATGAAATATTAATTTTTAGGGATTTGTTTTTTGGCATGACATCACATTATTTTTTTCTCCTTGACTTATTTGTGTATCTTTGTATCTTAATACATAATTGAAAACGTTATTTTAAGGAAGAAGTAATTATGAAAAACCTTGTATCACTTTCCGAAGCGGCATCATTAGGGTTACATGCGGTTATCTATCTTGCTGAGAATAGGGACAGATACATATCCACCGAAGAGATAGCCAGAGAAATTGGCGGTTCCCGACATCATCTTGCGAAGGTAATCGGCAGGTTATCACAAACGGGTCTCGTGGAATCCATGAGCGGGCCCAAAGGTGGCGCTAAACTCGCCAAATCACCTTCCGAAATACCTTATATGGATATTTTTCAATCGATCGAAGGGCCACTGAAGGATTCAAATTGTTTCCTCGGCCGAATCAGTTGCAGAAGGGATGTTTGCATATTCGACGATATCCGTGACGAATTATTCAACAAATTGAGAACTTACTTCAACACTACTACAGTTCAGGATTTTCTGGACAGAAAGAAGACGTAAAATTGATCAAATACGTAAAGGTCAATGAGGTAAACGAAAAGCAAACTCCACACGAAGCTACCGTTAGAGGATTACACGACAGCAAACACGTCCAGGTCATCCATGTTGAGATCGCGCCGGGTAAAGGTTTGCGGAAACATATTACTCCTGTGGATGCCGTTTTCTTTATTCTGGAGGGCAATGCAACGGTTGAAATCGGCGTGGAGAGGATCGTTGTCGGGGAAAATACTCTTGTCGATAGCCCTGCTAAAATCCCACACCGGGTGTTGAACGAGAGCGAAGATATCCTGCGTTTCCTCGTTATCAAGACTCCGAGACCTACCGAGAAATCTCAGATACTCTAACTGAAAAGGTAAAGATGAAAAGGAATATAATCGAAATTGACGAGGAACTCTGCGACGGTTGCGGTATCTGCGCCGACGTTTGCCACGAGGGAGCGATCCGGATGGTCGATGGCAAAGCGAAGCTGGTCAGCGATATTTATTGCGACGGCCTTGGCGATTGTATCGGTGAATGCCCGCAAGGCGCGATTACCATAATCGAACGCGAGGCCGAAGCTTACGACGAAACAGTGGTTAAGAAAAGCGTAGAAAAGAAAGGGCAGGTCGCTGAAACCTGCGCCTGCCCCGGTTCGAGATTAATGGATTTACACCACGACACTCCCGGAGAAACCAGTTCTATAAGCGAACCGGAATCGATAAGTTCGAGACTGCGCAACTGGCCGGTGCAAATCAAGCTTGTGCCGCCGAATGCTCCGTGGTTACATAATACCGACATTCTCCTCGTCGCGGATTGCGTCCCGTTCGCCTATGCCGATTTCCACCGGAAATTTCTGGAAAAGGCCCCGGTGATAATCGGATGGCCGAAGCTGGATGACGCACAGTTTTACGGCGATAAGATTGCAGAGATGTTAAAGACGGCTCAGCCGAAAAGCCTTACAGTTGTGCGTATGGAGGTGCCCTGTTGCGGCGGGATGACGCAAATTGCGAGATATGCGGTTTCCGAATTGGACATCGAAATCCCCGTCAGAGAGGTTGTAATCGGTATCCGCGGGGATTTCTATCGAAAAACAAACTCAATTAGGGAGGAACATGGAAAAGGAAAGGATTTCACAACACGAAAGCGTGTTAAAAGCCTACGAACGCATTCAGCGCGACGGCATGACCAATATCTGGGACAGGTTCGAGGCTCAGGGTTTCGGCGCCCCGGACAAGCGGTGCCCCTTCTGCATGGCTGGCACACGATGCGACCTATGTTCTAACGGTCCCTGTCGCTCGGACGCGTCCAAAGACAAACGGGGCGTTTGCGGAATCACCGCCGACGGCATGGCCATGCGAATGATGCTACTGCGCAATGTGATGGGCGCATCCACATATCAATATCACACCGAACAGACGATCAAAACACTCCGTGCGACGGCAAAGGGCAAAACACCGTATGAAATTGTCGAGGTCGATAAACTCCGGACGTTTTCGGAAAGGCTCGGGCTCGATTCCTCCGGAGATCACGCAGACGTTGCGTTGAAACTGTGCGATTTCGTCACGGAGGATTTCAATCTTAGCCATCAGATAGAGAGCGAAATAGTCGAGAAACTCGCCCCGCCCGACCGCAAGGAGAAGTGGCGCGAGCTTGGTATCTTTCCCGGTGGCGTCCACGGCGAGATGATGTTAGCGACCAGTTCCTGTCTCACCAATGTCGATGGCTACTACGCCAGCCTTGCGATGAAGGCTATGCGTCTCGGTATCGCCATGGCCTATCAGAGCCAGATAATAAACGAGTTCTGCCAGGATATACTTTTCGGAATCCCACGCCCGCACGAGATGCGCACCGACCTGGGCGTCCTCGATCCGGATTATATCAATATTCTGCCTAACGGCCACGAACCTTTCCTGGGTTTCGCTCTGGTTCAGGAAGCTCGCAAGAAGGAATGGCAGGACAAAGCCAAATCCGCCGGAGCGAAGGGATTGCGAATTATCGCCAATATCGAGACCGGCCAGGAGATGATCCAGCGATGGGAGATGGACGACGTTTTCTTCGGCTACACGGGCAACTGGATTATGCAGGAGGCCATTCTGGCCAGCGGCTGTGTCGATTTGTTCGTCGCGGACATGAACTGCTCGATGCCAATCGACCCGATTTATGCGGAAAAGTATAATTTCAAACTAATGCCGGTGAGCGATGTAGTAGCTTTCGAGGGAATCGAAGACAGATTGGACTATATCCCCGAAGAAGCTCGCGAACAGGCCGAAAAATTACTGCAAATGGCAATCGATAATTTCCCGAAAAGACACGGGAAGATAGAACCGATAACCGGCTTCCCGATGGGAGAAGCGATAGTGGGTTTCTCGACCGAGAGTATCGTTGACGCACTCGGTGGGTCTCTCGATCCTTTGCTGGATGCGGTCAAGGGCGGTAAAATACGCGGTATCGTTGGCATGGTGTCATGCACGACGCTTCGAGACACCGGCCAGGATATTCACACCGTCGATGTGGTAACTGCACTTATCAAACGCGACATACTCGTCCTATCGATGGGATGCGGCAACGCGGCGGTTCAGGTCGCGGGGTTATGCCATCCTAAGGCTAAAGACCTCGCCGGACCGGGTTTGAAATCCGTTTGCGAAGCACTTGGAACACCGCCGGTATTGAGTTACGGCACATGCACCGACACCGGTCGAGTAGCAGATTTGATTTTCGCGGTCTCTTCTGCGCTGGGCGGAGTCCCGATTCCGGATCTTCCCGTGGCCGCCGCCGCCCCCGAGTATATGGAACAGAAAGCTACCGTCGATGCCATTTTCGCGCTGGCGTTTGGATTATATACTTATGTCAATCCCGTTCCGCCGGTTACGGGCGGTCCGAATCTCGTAAAACTGCTAACCGAGGACATCGAAGGTATAACCGGTGGTAAACTGGACATCGAAACGGACGCAGGCAAAGCCGCGGATAATATCCTCGCGCACATAGAATCTAAGAGAGAGAAACTCGGGATTTAGTTGCTCCTCAAACTAATCCTAAAAAAGCCCGCCTTCCGCAATGGAAGGCGGGTTGCTTTTTCTACAGGAGCCCTTTGGTGAGAAATAGCATTATCGCTTTCTGGATATGCAATCTGTTTTCAGCTTCGTCGAACACGACGCTGTGAGGGCCGTCCATTACATCGTCCGTGATTTCTTTGCCCCGTTCTGCGGGAAGGCAATGTTCGACGATAACGTCCGATTTAGCGTGCGATAGAAGTCTATCGTTGACCTGAAAAGCTTTGAGTTTTTCGGCTTTTTCGTCAGCTTTATCCTTTTCGCCCATGCTTGCCCAAACGTCTGTATAAATTACGTCCGCGTCGGTTACCGCTTCTATTGGATCGTCGGTCAGGGTAATTTTGCTAACGTCCGCGGCAATCGCGTTGTTTAATATTTCGGTGTCCGGCTGGCAATCGCTTGCAGTGCCTATTCTCAGATCGATTGTTACTTTCCTGGCGAGATTAAGCCAGCTATTGGCGATATTATTGCCGTCCCCTACGTAAGCGATGCTGATTTCATCGATGTAACCTTTGTTTTCCATGATTGTCAGCGCGTCGCCCATAATCTGGCAGGGATGAGTCAGGTTTGTGAGGGCGTTAATCACGGGGACGCTTGCGTGTTCGGCGATTTCCTCGACCTCGGATTGTTCGAAAGTTCGAATTACTATCATATCGACGTATCGCGACATCACTTTGGCGATATCATGGACACTCTCGCGCTTGCCTATACCTATTTCGGCGTCGGTTATATAAACCGGATGACCACCGAGCTGGTATATTCCTATTTCAAAACTCAACCTTGTGCGCAGGCTTTTTTTACGGAATATCGTCGCCACCGCTTTGCCTTCAAGCGGTTGTGGATCGTCGTCCCATTTGCTAAGATGTTTTAAGACCTTCGCGCCTGCCAGGACATCTTTGACTTCCTGTGAAGTGAGGTCGTCGATGCTTAGAAAATCGCGTTTCATAATCACTCCCTTATTTAATAATCTCTTTTTAATGGTGCCGGAGGCCGGACTTGAACCGGCACGTCCCGAGGGACGAGGGATTTTAAGTCCCTTGCGTCTGCCTATTCCGCCACTCCGGCACACCGGTTACAATTTGTAAATTTAATCCGCCGAGGGCAAGCTTTTTTTCGCAAAAATCAAAATACTTCTATCAATGTCACCACTGCAAATCCCACCGTTGGCACGCTATGCGCTACGTGCGATTAGGTTTTAGCTCTCACATTTTCTCGCACGCGCATATCGCGCCAACGATTACTCTCTCAATAAACATTCTTTTTCAGGGTATTTCGGCGTTATTTCCCAAAAGTTAAAACATCGGGATAAATTCCCGCCGTTAAATGTGATAAAAATGAGGGTGGGGGGATTCGAACCCACGACACCCGGCTTAAAAGGCCGGTGCTCTACCACCTGAGCTACACCCTCGTGGACGGCATATAATAGACGCGGGAGGGCGTTTTGTCAAGTTCTATCTGTTTTTTAGGTCCGATACTTATAATATGCCGCACACGCGCCCTCGGAGGATACCATACAGGGGCCGAGCGGGTTTTCGGGAGAACAGACTTCGGCGAATTGAGGGCACTCGGTGGGGAGGATTTTCCCCAGGATAACCTCGCCGCATCGGCAGAGAGGATTTGAACACGGTTCAGTTTGCAGGAGCTCGAATCTATAGCGCGTATCGTATTTATTGTATTTCTCGCGGAGTTTCAATCCGCTATTGGGAATTTGCCCGATTCCGCGCCATTGAGCGTTATCCAGCTCGAAAACAATGTTTATCAGCCTGCGCGCGGATTCGTTACCGCTATCGGAGACGGCGCGATTATACGAGTTTATAATTTTCGCTTCGCCCTTTGAAATCAGTTTTGTGAGTATCAGAAGGCCGTCGGCGATATCTCTCACAGTGAAACCGGTTATCACGCCGGGGATGTTGAATTCATCGGCGACGAATCGATATGGCGAAGTTCCAATTATCGTGGAAACGTGGCCGGGCAGGACGAAACCGTCTATAGCGAGTTCCGGGTGTTCGCAGAGGATACGCAATGCGGGGGGAACTAATTTCATCATCGGCAGGATTGAATAATTCTTAAGTCCCATATCCTTTGCTTCGATAATCGACGCCCCTATTGCGGGGATTGTTGTCTCGAATCCAACAGCGAGGAACACGACTTCGTTGCCGGGATTATCCTGTGCGATTTTCAGCGCGTCATCGGGCGAATATACTATTCGCACGTCCGCACCGTCGGCTTTGGAATCGAATAGGCTCTTTCCGCCGACGGGCACGCGCACCATATCGCCGAATGTGGTTACTATCACTTCCGGGATTTCGGCGAGTGCAATAGCTTTCATCAAATCGCCGTCCGATGTAACACAAACGGGACATCCCGGCCCGGATACCAACCGGATTTTGTCGCTCAGTAGTTCCCGGATACCCATCCTGGCGATAGACATGGTGTGCGTCCCGCAGACCTCCATAATCTGCCAATTTTCGCCATTGGGCACTCGCGCAACCGCAGTCTCGATAGCTTTCCTTATTCGATTCGCCTCTGTCAAATTTCAGGTTTCCTTCCCACCAGACCGACCGAAATTCCGGTATATGTCAGCGGACGAAAGTGTTTGAATGAGTTTTTCAGCACGCGTCGTAATTGATGAAATCCCGGTATTTTAAATGGCACCAGGGGCAGATGGATACCAATTGGCCAGAGCGCCTCGCGCGCCATCCTGTAAAACAGGCTGGGATACATCCACTCGGCGTAAAAATCCGCCGGTTCGAGATCGTATTTACGGATTTTATCCTCTAATTGCCGGAGTGTGAACTGTTTCTCCCATCCTGCAAACCATTTGTTTATGGCTATCAGGGACTTTTTAATGACCGTGTATATGTGGAACGTTTGCGGGACGTCGATTATGACGTAACCTCCCGGTTTGAGCACGCGCGCGTTCTCCTCGATAATCCCCTCCTCCTCGCGGAAATGTTCGATTAGTCCCTGATGGAAAACCAGGTCGAAGGTGTTGTCGTCGAAAGGTAGAGCGAAGGCGTCGCCCCCTACCGGGATTGTTTTTGCGCGCGATTCCTGGTTGATATTCTGGATAAGTTTCAGCGACGACGGCGCATAATCCAGTGTGTAAACCTCCGCGCCAAGCGCCGACAGATCGAAACTGTCACGCCCGCTTCCCGCGCCGACTTCCAGCACGCGTTTGCCCTCCAGGTCGTCGTCCCAGAAACGCCTTACCGCGGCCAATATCCGCCCGGAATTGTCATACATCGCCTTGACGTCGCGTTTTTTCCAGAGCTTTTCCCAATGTTCCTTGTCAGATGTTCTTGCCATTTCGCCTACTTCACTTTCAATGCCTTTTTGAATTGCCTGACCGCCGATATTGCGTTGTTCGCGTAACCGTCCGCGCCGATTCTATCGGCAAATTCGGTGCTGACAGAGGCTCCACCGATAATTACACGTAGTTCAGGATATTTCTTTTTAATCGATACGACCGCCTTTTCCATCGCGAGGAGTGTAGTTGTCATCAGCGCGGAAAGGCCTATCGCGTCGGGTTTTTCGCTTTCGATTGCCTTTAATATTGCATACGTTTTGACCGATTTGCCCAAATCGATGATCTCGAATCCGTGCGCGGAAAGCAGTGTGGCTACCAGGTTTTTCCCGATATCGTGAATGTCTCCCTCGACCGTGGCCAGAAGGATTTTTCCCGCGCTCTCACGTTGGCCGGTTTCGAGCAATTTGTCCTTGAGGACGGCGATAGCGGCCTTTGCGGAGTCGCCTGAACCGATTATTTGCGGCAGAAACGCCTGTTTTTGTTCGTATCGTTCCCCGATTTCGGTCAGCGCCGGCACGATTTCGTTATTTATTATATCCAGCGGTTCCGAATTATTAAGCGCTTTCAGGGCCAATTCTCGCGCGGCCTCGGTGTTACCCGCGATTATTTCCTCGCGCAATGACACAGCGCCCTCGATTTCTTCCGACGCTTCGGTTTTGGCTGAAAATAACTCGACGAACCTTTTGCCTTTATAATCTCTGTTCGACAGGAATTGCATCGCATAGAGGGTTTCGATTATGCGATTATCCTTCGGGTCGACGATAACGGCGTCCAGATAGGGCGCGATTTTCGCCAGGAATGCCGCGTTGATAGCCCCCCGATTGGGCATGCCATGCGAAATATTCGACAGGCCACACACGTTAAAAAAGCCACGCTGTTTCAGCAATGTAGCCGTTGCGATGCTTATCTCCGCTACGTTCTCACCGGAAGCCGCAGATAGGACTATCGGATCTGCGAGGATATCGCGCTTCCCGAAGCCGTATTCACGCGCTTTACCGGCTATTTTTTCGACCAGCCGCACTCTTTCGGAAGGTTTTTTGGGAATGCCGCTTTCGTCCAGTGGAAGCGCCACTATTGCAGTGCCGAATTGCCCTGCGAGGGGAAGTTTATCGCTCAAGTCTGCTTCATTCGCAGTTATTGAATTAATAACCGGGCTTCCGACGCAATTATCGAGAGCTTGTTTCAGGGCCTTTAAATCGGACGTATCGATGAATATCGGCGCGTCGCAAGCCGAGGCTATAGCTTTTATAGCATTCGATAATATCTCGCCCTCGTCGGCGTCGGGTATAGACGCGTTGACATCGAGGATATCCGCGCCCGCTTGCACCTGCGAGAGCGCTTCTCTGCGCACGCGCGACATCTTACCTGCGGCCATCTCCGCTCGCAACTTCGCCCGTCCCGCGGGATTTATACGCTCACCGACGAGTCTTATGGGCAATTCATCGCCGATCTCCATAAGAGTAGTCCTGCTGGCTATTTGCAGAGTGTCCGGTAAACCAAAATAAACTGGTTTCGAATCCTTCAAAGCCTTCGCAATCGCCGAAGTGAAATCGGGTGTGCTTCCGCAACAGGAACCAATTAAATTCGCGCCCGCGGAGTGTATTTCCATGGTGATTTCGGCCAACTCCTCAGGCGTGCCCGGCCATGTCGTTTCGCCATTTTTCGTTACAGGTATCCCCGCGTTGGGTTCGGCTACCAGAGCACCACGCCAGTATCGTTTAATCTTCCGAACGTTATCGACCATCTCTTCCGGCGCTCCGCCACAGTTCGTGCCTACTGCATCTGGACGCATCTTGCCCAACGCAACCGCGCCGACATCGGGAGGAGTTCCGGTTACAGTTCGATATCCATCGTCGAACGCAAGGTTTATTAATATAGGAATTCTAACTGCGCTCTTCGCCGCTCGCAGTGTAATTTGCGCTTCGCGGAGGTCGGTCATAGTTTCGATAATAATCAAATCCGCACCGGATTTTTCCAGCGCAATAGCCTGTTCGCGGAAAGCGTCGTAGGCCTCTTTCGGATCGATCTCTCCAAAGGGAGGCAGAAGTTCCCCCAGTGGCCCTATCGAACCCGCTACTAATGCCTCTCCCCCGACGTCTTTAGCCAGCTTGACCGCCAATTCGCATATCTCGCCGACCCTATCTTCGATACCGAATTCGCGCAATCTGATCCTCGACGCGCCGAAGGTATTCGTGGTTAAAATATCCGCTCCGGCACGTGCGTAATCCTCATGCACGGCGCGCACCGCAGAGGGATTTCTCAACATCCAGGCCTCGGGCGATTCACTGCGTGGCATACCCGCCGCCCACAGCATCGTCCCGATACCGCCGTCTAAAACCAGCACATTTTCCGATATGTAAACTCGAACGTCTCTCATAGCCCTCCGAAAATAGTCAAAAGTCGCCGTAGAGTCAAGAAATAAGCGCCCGATACTCTTTTGTTTTGAAATTATCAACCAATATTCGAGAAACTCCATCCATTCAACGCTGTGGGGGCGTCGAGCCTTCCCGCCGGCAAAAATTCCCCTGTCCAGTAAAGGTCGTTATCGGCGGGAAGGCCGGGCAAATCGGCTGAAGGATACCGGGTATTGCGATTATTCGCATAATAGATTTTTTGGTTTACGAATGGGAATTTATTTTGCAGTTGCCGATTTGCCCAGGCGCGCGAGGCAACTGTAAAAAAAGTGGGAAAACATATCTAAATAAGAGATTTTCCTATAGGATAAAACCTTAATTCAAAAAGCCTCGCGCGCACGACGCCCCCATTCGTGAAGAATGAAAAAATCCCGAATTGCGCGGTTAATTTCGCCTTTTGAGAATTTTGCAAGAGATTAGTGACGACAACGATAGTCTATTTTCTCAAATACAACCCGATAATCCCGGTAATCGACTTACGCGGCATGAGTAAAAATTTTCCCGTCGATTCCATCTCTATTTCGCCGGCCCTGGTATATTCGAGGATTTTAGGTTGATATTCCAAACCGAAATCGCCGTAACCCGGGGAAAAACGCGCCGTAACAGCCATATCATATCGCCGCGCCCGGAAGGAACTCCATTTGTGGATAGTGCGAGCCAATTCTTCCGCCGCCTCCGAACCTATGGAATCCAATATCAAGGCCTTTTGCGCATCCGTCTCCCATAATTTGGCCAGTTCTACTTCTATATAATCGCCGATCGTTCCCGCGAAAACACAGGCCTCGATACAATTCGCCAGAAGTCTGGATATGTCTTCGCTCACGATAGAAAAACCGCCCTCCAGAATGACTTCCGACGGTTTTTTCCCGACTATTCCGGTATCTACATAAGCGATCTTCGGCTCGATTAGGGCGCGGGCCTCTTTTATAGACTCCTTAACTCTCTTCTCAATTTCGTCCGGCACCGGGCGATATTTGCCATAACCGAGACGGCGCAGGACGAATTCCTTACGAATCGGAATAAAGACGTCTTTCTGGATAACCTGGTTCATTTCAATAATTTCTCGACTATTTCGTATTTCCCGAATGGCGGCATGAAACACACTCCGTCCGAGACCTGGCGGATTTGCCCCAACAGTTCCATCGCAATATCGATACCCTCCTGCCGCGCGTTTTCTCCTGATATCTTTTCGAATCTGGACCGGATTTTCTTTGGGATACTTATCCCCGGCACCTCGTTGTGTAAAAACTCGGCATGCCGCGACGACCTGAGTATCATCAAACTCGCGATAACCTTAGCACTCCCGCCGACATAGTCTGTCACGGCTTTCAGTTTCTCAATATCGAACACCGGTTGAGTCTGGATAAATCCCGCGCCCACTGCGATTTTGTCGTCGAGACGCGCCAGTTCGCGCTCGAATCGACTGGAATTCTGGTTCACCGCAGTGCCCACGAAAAAATCCGCCGGCGAATCGATTTCGACGCCGAGTCTATCAACGCCATGCGAAAAGGCGGAGATTACCGACACGATTCCCTCGCTGGTTATGTCGTAAACTCCCGTAGCGAAAGGATAATCGCCTATACTTGGCGGGTCGCCGCGCAAAGCGAGGATATTGTTTATTCCAAGCGCATGGGCGCCGAGCAAATCCGATTGTATCGCTATCAAATTCCTGTCACGTGCGGTAACGTGCAATATCACGTCTATTTCCGCTTTGCGACGAATTTCCGCCGCTAACGGCAAAGCCGACATCCTGAGTCGCGCCATCGGTATATCCGACACATTGACGGCATCCCCGCCGAGGTCTTTGAACCTTCTCGCCGCATCGATCAAATCGCCCGCATCCGTGCCCCGCGGGGGATCGATCTCCATTGTGTAAACGAAACTATTCGATATTTTTTCCTCGAAATTGGTAGGTTCGCGTTTATACGACGGTTGCTGAATGTCGGGTTGTTCCTTTACAATAGCGACTTTACGAACCGGTTGGGGCGATTTGCCCTCCAAAGCCACGCTCATAGCAGAAATATGCTTCGGCGTAGTGCCGCAACATCCGCCGATAATCCGGACACCAAATCCAGCGTATTTTTTAGCGTAATGCGCAAGATATTCAGGTTCCGATTCGTATTCGAAACGGCCATCAGTGAAGGTAGGCATGCCGGCGTTAGGAATTGCCGAAATAAACATGTTTTCGTCGATTGCCAGCGCCCTCAACGCCTCGAAAACACCCCTCGGACCGGTTCCGCAATTCGCCCCGATAACATCGGCACCTGCATCGATTAACCTTCTGGCAGATTCCTGAGGAGCAACTCCTGTAACCGTCCGTGCCCCCTCGACATAGGACATACTGCATATCACAGCGATTTCGGACGATATAGATTTAGCTGTTTTCAGAGCGATTAGTATCTCTTTCAAATTAGCGAAGGTTTCGAGAATTAAAACATCCACGCCGCCCACGATTAGTGCCTTTATCTGCGACGAAAAAACCGCGGAAATCTCATCGTCGGAAAGGCTTTCCTCTGTCTCGAAGGGTCGCGTTATCGGCCCTAAACTTCCCGCTACAAAAATATCCCGCCACGAAACCGCCGACCGGGCGATTTTTGCGCCCCGTTCGCAAATTTCATCAGCACTATCGGCCAGGTCGTAATATTTGCCGAGGATATGCCTGTTCGCACCGTAGGTATTCGTCTCGATTAACCTCGCCCCAGCCGAAATGTAATCACGATGAATCTCCTCGACCAGCGCCGGATTCGAAATATTCAACTCGTCGTAACAGTGTCCCCTGGCGACTCCGCGACGATAAAATTCCGTTCCCATCGCGCCGTCGCCCAGAAGAATATTCTCTTCGATATATCCGCGAAAATCTCTCATGTCGCACTGAATATAGCGCCCAAAGCCGATATAGTCAAGCCTTATGCTTTCAACTTGACAAAACCGAGCGTTTCCCTAATATGGTGCCGAAACGGAGAGCTTATGCCGATTAAAATTAAAAATAGAAAAGCCTACCGCGATTATGAGATCGAGGACAAATTCGAGGCGGGGATTGTGTTACTTGGACCGGAGGTTAAATCGATCCGCGCGGGGCGAGTCAGCTTGAAGGAAGCATACGCACGAGTCATCGATGACGAGGTCTGGATTATCGGCATGCACATAACTCCTTACGATCATGCAGGTTATACCGAAATTAATCCTACACGTCGGCGGAAATTATTGCTCAACAAATTCGAAATCCGTAAGATGTTCAAAAAGACCGAGCAGGCGGGCTATACACTGGTGCCGTTGGAACTTTATTTCGACGATAACAACCGCGTTAAAATCCTGCTGGGACTCGGCAAAGGCAGAACACTCCACGATAAAAAACAGAAACTGATCGAGAAAGAAAAAGAGCGCGAGATGGAACGCGCCCTTAAAAATCGTATGCGTTACTAATCTATTTTATTGCCCTGCAATGAGTTATTTGACATTAACTTCGTAACGTTCGATTACCTCACCAGCACCACCGTCCCATTGCAGATGATCTCTCCATCTTTTTGAATGATATATAGATAAACTCCCTGATCGACCTTCTTGTTTTCGCTATCGACGCCTCGCCAAAAACGGCGGTCGAGTTGCCCCATCTCGCTTACCGGGCCGATTTTTGATTTGTAAACGAGCTGGTTACGGATG
>CAZSHG010000006.1:0-110678 GCA_964606695.1 uncultured bacterium | reverse complement strand
GAATATTTTAGGGCGGCTTGAGGTGGCCGCCCTTTTTTATACCTCGTCATTGCGAGGTTTTCTCTCGTAACACAGCTGGAGGTGTGTAACGAGAAGAAAATCGGTGAAGTCCCCCTTGTCGAGGGGGGATTTTTGTTGTATAATATCTGTTGGTCGATGTGGTGTTATAAGGACGTTGGCGCGACTCCCGCGTCCGAAATAATGTGAGATGAAAACAAATCGGACGTAGCGGGAGGCGTGCCAACGGGAAAACGTCGACATGGCAAGAAATATGCGAATAACAATAGATTATTTAGTAATGCTAATCTAATAAGAAGGAGTTAAAATGGAATATCACGAGGAAAAACTCAGCCAGGAGGCCAAGGATTACCATCGCGCGATAAAGTCGATTATCGAGGAGCTGGAGGCGGTCGATTGGTATAATCAGCGGGTCGATGTCGCCGAAGACGATGAGCTTCGCGAAATCCTCGCCCACAACCGGGACGAGGAAAAAGAGCACGCCGCCATGCTTCTCGAATGGGTGCGCAGGCGCGACGAGGCATTCAACGACGAGCTGGAAGATTATCTATTCAGCGAGGGTTACATCCCGGATCTGGAAGAGTAGCGCAGTTTGAATCGCCAAATTGGCATAATAGTATTGGCGATGCTGTTTCTAATCACAGTGTCGCCGGCATTTTCGGAGACCTTCGGGCGGAACAAGGTGCAATATGTCACCTACGACTGGAAGACGGTGCAGACGCCGAATTTCAAGTTCTATTACCCGAAGGGCTACGATGACCTCGCTCTGCGAGCGGGGGAGATACTTGAGGACGCGCTCCCGCAAATCCGTAGCGACCTGAGCCAGCGTCCAATCGAGGAATTTCCGGTGGTAATTTACCCGACGCCGGCGGATTTTCAGGAGACCAACGTCATCCAGTCGATTATCGGGGAGGGCACCGGCGGTTTCACGGAGTCGATGAAGACACGCGTGGTGATTCCGTTCAACGGCAGTTACGAGGATTATCGGCACGTGTTGGTTCACGAGGTCGCGCACGCTCTGACATTCGACAAAATTTACGGCAGAGGTCCGGGCAAGCAGTTCGCGTCGCAATCGGTTTTCAATATGCCGCTATGGCTGGCCGAGGGGATATCCGAATTCGAGTCGATATGCTGGGACGTCGAGAGCGACATGTATCTCCGCGACGCTATCCTGAACGATTACGTCGTGCCGCTGTCGCAGTTGTATGGTTTTCTGGCATACAAACAGGGCGCGAGCGTTGTGGGATATATCACAACTCGATATGGTAGGAAGAAGATCGGCGAGATCATCGGCAAGGGGGAGATGTATATTCAGCCGGACGAGGCTATGAAAGCCGCGTTGGGCAGGACTCAAGACGAGTTATACAAAGAATGGCTCAACTATAAAAAGCGCGAATATTTTCCCGAATTCGGATTTAGAGTTCGCCCGGAGGACATCGCGGAACATGTAACAGACCACAACGAGGACGGTTCCTATTTCAACGTCATGCCGTCGTTCTCGCCGGACGGTCAGTATGTGGCGTTCATATCGAACCGCGGGGATTACATCGACCTGTATCTGGTGGATATCATCACCGAGGACATCGACCGTATAGCAAAGGCGCAACGCACGGGTTCGGCGCAGAGTTTCCATCCCTTCCGAAGCAGACCCGGCTGGTCGTGGGACGGCAAATATCTCGTATATTCTCGCAAAGCCGGCGGCAGTGACGAAATCGCCACACGCAACATCAAGACCGGGGACATCGATTATACATTCGCCTTCGACGGCGTGCGAGAAATATCGTCGCCGGTGTTCATGCCGGGCGATACAGCGCTGGTGTTCTCAGGCCTCGCGCAAGCAAAAGCCGACCTGTATTTCTTTCATTTTGGCGATAGCTTGCCTACCAAAATCACCGACGATTTGTGGGACGATAAATTCCCTTCGATTTCGCCCAATGGCCGCTATATAGCCTTTTCCAGCGACAGAACACTCGACCGCGAGCCGCCGGAAAAGCCCGCGAGTAGCGCCGGGCAAATGGGTTCCGATGTCGAAGAGTATGAGAGGGAATTCGGCCGCTATAATATCTGGATTTACGACATCGAGGCCGATACCATGGCGCCACTCACCACCGATGGCGAGGGCAACGACTTCCCCGGCTGGGCGCCGGAGGGCGAGCGAATCGCATATACCAGCCAGCGTAACGGAGTTAGCAATATATGGATAGCCGAAATCGGCGATTCGATAGTTCATAAACCCTATTCAGATTTGCTCTCCGGGGCATTTTCGCCGACATGGGATCCCGACGGGGATAAGATGGTGTTCAGCGCCTTCTACGACGGCGGTTTCGATATTTACCACATGAAGGAACTGAATCCGCTGGATTCGCTGGTGCCGACGCCGTTTATACTTCAACGAGACACGCTATGCCCGGAAGAGATAATCGAAGTCGGGGAACGCACTGGCCGTATTCCCGGCGATCTGCGCAGGTCGAGAATCGATATGGATGAAGAAGACGAAGATCGCGACCTTTACGAGCCAAAAGACTACACACCGGAATTCACTATCGACCTGGTTTCCGGTGCGGTGGCTTATGATACATATTACGGCTTCCGCGGCCTGTCGCAGATTATGTTCAGCGATATGCTGGGAAACCATCAGGTTTATATCGCCACGGATTTGCTGGACGATATCGAGAATTCCACGGTTTATGCTATCTATGCATATTATGGCCGCCGCATGAATTTCGCCGCTATGGGATATCATTATAAAAACTATTTCTGGGTGAATTGGGACGAATACTTTTCCGACCGTGTTTTCGGCGGAATGCTGTCTCTTGAATATCCCTTCAGCCAATACGACCGGTTGCAGTTGAACGCCGACGGCTTCTTCGTAGACAGGAACTACTTCGCTACTCCAGTCGGTTCGGAATTGCACGATATGATGCCCTTCAACCTGCGCCTGGAACTCGCCGCAGTGCGGGACAACGCGCTTTACAAATCCACGGGGCCGGTTACTGGCACACGTAGCAAAATCGCGCTGGAATATGTCCCTAAATTGGGTGAGAATTGTCTGGATTATATCGGCGGCCGTGCCGACTTACGGAAATATTTCCATTTCGGCAAGGGCTACGGTTTCGCTATGAGATTGGCGGCAGGAGGAGTTAGCGGAGATAATTCCCCGGTATTCTGGCTGGGCGGTTCTGAAAACTGGCTCAACTGGTCGAGCACAAACCGCGATTATTTCTCGATTAGCCGATTCTACTTCTCGAATTTCATCATGCCCATGCGCGGTTACCCATATTTCGCCTTCGAGGGCAAATACTACGGCCTGGGGAATCTGGAGTTTCGTTATCCCTTCGTCAAAAGGATGGATCTGGGATTCCCGCCGATAACGATAGGCGGTATCAACGGTGCGTTCTTCACCGATTTCGGCGCGGTGGCTCCGGAAGATATCGAAGAATTCCGCGGAGCGAGAGACGGCAGGCTGGAAGATTTCAAGATGAGTCTCGGTTTCGGAGCGCGGGCATGGGTCTGGTGGTTTCTTTTCTATTATGACCTTGCGTGGAGCACTGATTTAACTGATATTGCAGATAAACCAACTCACCATTTTGGAATAGGAACGGAGTTCTAATTATGTCTGGATGGACGATAGCGCTAATCGCAGTGCTCTTTGGAGTTGGCGTTCTGGCTCTTCTCTGGTGGATTATTTTCAATGCCTCGCGCAAAGCCGCTCTGGCATGGAAAGAAGAACATCCCGACGAAAAGGTTATCCTATATGCCAACGGCGCGAACTGTTATTCTTTCCCCGGCGAGAAATTCACTCTGCGCGGAAACGGCCTTCTCGTGCTGACACCCACGGATTTGCATTTTAATTTATGGGCGCCGAAAAAGAAATTGCAGGTCAACCTGGGAGCCATCGAACATGTCGATACCGTGAAAAAATTTGCGGGGCGGCGTGGAAGACTGCCACTGCTACATGTTGTTTTCCGCATGCCCGACGGCGAAATGCTGGAAACCGCGTTCGCGGTGGGCAACGCGAAATATTGGGTGGATGTCATCCGCAGTGGAATCCATAACGGTGGAATAATTAGAACAAAAGAAGGGAGTGGTAATGGCGCAACAAACTAAGCCAAAGGTCCTCGTGGTGGACGATGAAGAATCCATGCGCGAATTTTTAGATATAATGCTCTCAAAGGAGGGCTATAATGTTCGAACCGCGGATTGTTATGACAGGGCGACGGAGATCCTGACCGGCGAAAATTTCGACGTTGTGATTTCCGATATCAAGATGCCGGATGTCTCCGGAATCGAACTGTTGAAACAGGTGCATTCTATCGACCCCGCAACCGCTGTCATTATGATTACCGCTTATGCCAGCCTGGAAAGTGCAGTATCCGCTCTACGGGAAGGCGCATCCGATTATATTACGAAGCCCTTTGAGGTCAACCAGGTCAAATTCGCCATCAAACGCGCCCTGGAAAACAAGCGGCTCAAGGACGAAAACCGTGTGCTCAAAGAGCAGGTTCGCACCGGCGGCGGCCCGGATATCGAAGAATTTATTGGCGAATCGAAAGAGATAAAGGACATCAAGGATTTCGTCCGTAAGGTCGCGCCTACGGACAGTTCCGTCCTGATAACGGGAGAATCCGGCACCGGAAAAGACCTTATCGCAAAAGCCATTCACCGCCTTTCTCACCGTAGCGATGGCCCCTTCGTGGCGGTCAACTGTGGCGCTCTGCCAGAACAGCTTCTGGAAAGCGAGTTATTCGGCCATGTCAAAGGCTCGTTTACCGGCGCGATACGCGACAAAGAAGGTCTTTTCTCCGCGGCGGCCGGCGGGTCGCTGTTCCTGGACGAAATCGCAACTTCATCGCCGGGCATTCAGGTCAAGCTGTTGCGTGCGCTGGAGGAGAAGGAAGTTACTCCCGTCGGTAGCACCAAGCCAATCAAGGTCGATGTCCGGCTTCTGGCAGCGACAAATGCGGACCTGGCCGCCATGGCCGCCAACAAAGAATTTCGCGAAGACCTGTTTTATAGACTTAATGTGTTCCATATTCATATACCACCGCTCAGGGAACGACCGGACGATATTATCCCGGTAGCCGAACATATACTGGATAAACTCTCGGCACGCACAGGCGAAAGAAAAAAGCACTTTACCGCCAAAGCGGAAGAAATACTGAAGAACGCCGCATGGAAAGGCAACGTCCGCGAACTAGAAAACGTCCTGGAACGTGCGCTACTGTTGGCAGAGGGCGACACAATCGGCGCAAAGTCCCTGCCGGAAAAACTTCAAGCCGAACAGGTATCTACCGCAACTAAAAAGCCCGTTGCGATGGCCGAATTGGGCGAAATGCCGTCCATGGAAACAATCGAAAAGGCATATATCTACTGGGTGCTCGAATCCACCGATTGGAAAAAGACCACCGCCGCCGAAATACTCGGAATAGACGCGAGCACGCTATATCGGAAAATCGAAAAATTCGATTTGAAGCAAAAGGAAGAGAAATAGCGCGAATTCTATTCTCGATCGGTTCGAATGGTCTTCAATCTTTCCTTTTTATCGCAAATCCGGGTTTCTTAGAGACGTAGAATCGAGATTTCGGCGCTTTGTTCTTCTTGCACAGTCGAATTCGCACACTTTTTTCGAGAAATCAATTTGCTTAAACGATTATTTGTGTTAAATTAAAGTATGAATTCCATGAACTTTGCAATAGGCAGACCACGTTTACGCTATCTAATTGCTATAGTCCTTGCGGCCATTTATCTGCTTGGTTACTTTTTTCCCGCAGAATTGTGGTTTACCAGCTCCGTTACAGAATCTCCGCTCACCGTTCAAATAGCTTTCTGGGCGGTTTTCTGTTTTCTCCTTTTCGAAGAGTTTCTCGCGATTATTGATAAACTACTCGGTCGGTTGGGCGAATTTCTCTTTAACACGCTGAAAAATCCTCTCAGGGCTATTTCGGTAATAATTTTCGGTGCGGTTTTAATTTATTTATTCAGGGCGAGGCATTTTATCTGGGGGGATTCGCACGTCATCGTCCGCTACATCGAGGAGTTTTCCAGCCGGGGAAGCAATATTGCCCGCCGCTATTTCGTCGAGTTGTTCTATTGGATATTCACCAAAATCTTTCATCCGTTCGGACTGAGCGTCTTTAGCGTTCTGATGATAGTGCATTCGCTACTTGGCGGGATTTTCCTGTGGATTTCATTGGAATTTGCGAAGTTTACCGGGAAGAACGCGAGAGAGAAAACCGCTATTTTCCTGGTGATAGCGACGTCCAGCTTGTTCCTGATTTTCACTCATATAGAGCTTTATGCCCCCGGTTTGGTTTGCGCCATGTGGTTTATTACACTTCTCGTGAAGAACCTGGAAAAAAAGGGATACGCGAGATATCTTTTCTTCGTTCCTCTGATTTTTGCGGTTCTTTTCAATCCGCTATATCTCTACTTAACGATAATTATTCCGCTTGCTTTCATCCATAAAATCGACAAACGATTAATAGCACTGCTTGTCATGGCTTTAATTATCGGAACCCTTTATTTCGCAGGCTCTGGATTGTCCGAGGAAGTAGCACGGAGTTATCTGCCGTTATCTTTCCCGGGCTATTTCGTGTCGATTGATCATCTGTGGCTCAAACTCAATTTTCTTTTATTCACAACTCCCGCGGTCTTAATTCTGTTGACGAAATTCGAGAAAAAACCGAATATGCGCGTCCAATATATGTCGGCTTTAGCGATAACTTCGACGATATTGATAATCCCGCTGTTTTTTGAACTCGGCGCGCTGGATTGGGAACTCGCCTCCGCAATGCTTTTTCCTGTGGTTATTTTCGCGGGATACAGAGCTTCGGGAATGAAACCTCATCTGCGGGCTTTTATCGTCGCGCTGGCTCTGATCTTGTTTTGCACCGAAGTCTATCTGAATGCCGATAACATCGAAGGCGAAAGCCGCGCGGAAAACGTCCTTCTCCGCCAGAGAACGCCCTATTACCTGTATAATCGCTCCCCACTCGATAGACTTGTGATGACGAACATATACCTCCCCGAGGAATTCTGGGATTCATATAAAGTTCATAGATGGGGAAACAAACTAATCGAATATGAACCCCAATACGCTCGCCCCTATCTGTATTTGATGAGTTTCAACCTCTGGGTCGATGAACCTGACCGCGCGGCGTATTATGCCTTCGAATCGATCCATTCCGGTAAGGTCGGCAAGGACATGGTTCCCCGCCTGATGCGTTTTTTCGCTGAGGCGCTGGTGCACAAAGTTCCTACGCTGGAGGAATTCGAGAAACTTTATTCGGAAGGAGGCCCCTTTTCTCTGGAACCGGAATTGATAGAGGAACTCCAGCAACTCGCATATACCGAAAAGATGCCCGTGCCAGACAGAGAGAAGTCCCTCGAGGAGGTTCTGAAGATATGTCTTTATATGAACCAGATGGCCGTCGCCGGACACTTCGAGGTCGTTGACGCTGTTTATGTAGCGGGGAAGAAACTATACCCCACGAGCGGCAATATCGAACTTATCTACGGCGCGATATTGCTCATGGACAAGCGTCCCACGGAGGCCAATAACGCCCTCGGGCGGTCTTTTGTTTTGGGGGGCGACCAGGGATCGATTTTCTCGAATATGGGACTTGTCTGCGCTATGCTCGGCGATACAGATAAGGGACTTATGGCGGTGGGCAAAGCTATTGTGGAAAGACCCTGGTTGGCAAGTTATCGATGCAATTATTCCCTCCTTTTAAGCTCTAAATTCGGACCAGATTCGGCTATAAGCTATCTCGATAATTACCACGATATGGCCATGAGAAACGGATTCCCCGCGGAAGCCTCTATGGTTAGGGAGTTTATGGGTTCTTTTATAAAAGAATAAATTAAACAATATCTCTAACGTATTATATTTGTAGGCTATTATAAAAGAGAAAAATCGGCTAAAAGTCTCTTTTTAGTTTTATTTGTGAAATTATCCACAAATTTCCATTGACAACGCCTTTCTATAAACCTATTCTATTTGCCCAATTTTATGAATAGGTACTAAGAATCGAAGTTATTTAAATCTCATTCATAGTAACTAAACACCACCCTAAGGAGGATGTAATGTCCAACTCAGTTGAAGCTTTTATGGAACAGATTATCGCCAAGAATCCCGGCGAACCTGAATTCCATCAAGCGGTCCGCGAGGTCGCGGAAACACTCATGCCTTTTATCGAGGCGCACCCGAAGTATAAGAACGCCAAGATTCTCGAGAGAATCGCCGAACCCGAACGCGTGGTTATGTTCCGCGTTACATGGGTAGATGACAATGGCGAAGTCCAGATCAACAAGGGCTACCGTGTCGAGATGAACAGCGCTATCGGCCCCTATAAAGGCGGCCTGCGTTTCCACCCGACTGTTTACCTCGGCATGCTCAAATTCCTCGCCTTCGAGCAGGTCTTCAAAAACTCCCTGACCACGCTCCCCATGGGCGGCGGCAAGGGCGGATCGAATTTCGATCCCAAAGGCAAAAGCGACGGCGAAGTTATGCGCTTCTGCCAGAATTTCATGATGGAACTTCAGCGCCATATCGGCCCTAACACCGACGTCCCCGCAGGCGATATCGGCGTGGGCGGACGCGAAATCGGTTTTATGTATGGTATGTATAAGAAGCTCCGCAACGAGTTCACCGGCGTCCTGACCGGCAAGGGTCGTAACTGGGGCGGAAGTCTCATTCGCCCGGAAGCCACAGGCTACGGCCAGGTTTACTTCGCGCAGGAAATGCTCAACCACGTTGGCGACAGCCTCGAAGGCAAAATCTGCACCGTCTCAGGTTCCGGTAACGTCGCGCAGTATGCCACCGAGAAAGCTACCATGCTCGGCGCGAAAGTCGTTACATTGTCCGACTCCAGCGGCGCGATTTACGACCCCGACGGCATCGACACCGAGAAACTCGAATGGGTCATGGATCTCAAAAACGTCCGTCGCGGCAGGATAAAGGAATACGCCGAACACTTCGGTGTCGAATACTACGAAGGCAAACGCCCGTGGTTCGTCAAGTGCGACGTCGCTCTTCCCTCCGCAACCCAGAACGAAATCGACGCCAACGACGCGAAAACACTCGTCGACAATGGCTGTAAAGTCGTTTCCGAGGGCGCGAACATGCCCAGCACACCGGAAGCCATCGAGATCTTCCAGAACGCGAAGATTCTCTACGGCCTCGGCAAAGCCGCGAACGCCGGCGGCGTGGCCACATCCGGCCTCGAAATGTCCCAGAACAGCCTCAGGCTCAACTGGTCTCGCGAGGAAGTCGATGCAAAACTGCTCGGAATCATGCAAGCCATCCACCAACAGTGTGTGGAATGCGGCACCCAGGGCAATTGGGTCGATTACGTCAAAGGCGCGAACATCGCCGGCTTCATCAAAGTTGCCGACTCGATGCTCGATCAGGGAATAATCTAATCGCATTAGACCCAAACGCAAATCCCAAACCCCGGCCACACGGCCGGGGTTTTTTGATGGGGGTTGACAGCAGGGCGTCGATGGTTATATTGATTATGCCATCGATATTTGTAAGTATATTGAAAACAAATATAAACAATCACTCCATATCAAGACAACGAGAATGGGGATTGATTTCCAAAGAAGTGTTGCCTCAGCTGAAGATGATTTGTGAGAAGAAACAGCCTGAAATTCATTGGTATTGAAAAGATTGAATGAGGAAGGATTTGAAGCGTTCAAAACTAATCAAGCTACTAAAGCGTAATGGCGCGTATTTATTGCGCGAGGGCAGACGCCATACGATTTTCGCAAAAGGCAAATTGAAAACCGAAGTGCCACGCCATGTCGAAATCGTGAATACCCTTGCAAAGAAGATTTTGAAAGACCTTGAAATCGAGGAGAAATTATGAACCTTCGAGCTGTAATAAAATATGAGGAAGGCTGGTGGATAGGCTGGCTTGTAGATATTCCCGGAGTGAACGCTCAGGAAAAAACTCGGGAAGAACTAATCGAATCTCTGCGAATCGGGTTCGAGGACCTTCTGGAAACCGAGATCGACCTACCAGCAGAAACCGAGCTTGTGCCTATTCCTGTCGGATGATTTCAACCCAAGCCGATAAGTTCTATTTTCAGAGAAATCAAAACCCCGGTCAATTGACCGGGGTTTTTTGATGGGGCTATAAATAATTCATTTCAGTAATGCGACAAAATCATTTAATGTTAGACCTGCTTGACCTATTATCCCGCGCAAAGTCCCTCGGTCAAGGGTGTTGTGATTGGGAACTACAACCTGAGCAAAGGGCGAATCTTTACGCATTATGATATGACTGCCCTTGATTCGTCGAACTCTGAATCCTGCGCGTTCAAGGGCTTTGACACATTCCTTTCCCGATATCACAGGCAACATGCTCACACCACAACTGTCAGCGCGTCGTAATGCTCTTCCGGAACTGGAAGATTGTCCTCCTCCAGAACCTCGATGTAGAGGCGAATGGCTTCGCGGATATTGAAAATGGCATCTTCTTTCGACTTGCCCTGGCTGATACATCCCGGCAGAGAAGGACATTCCGCAATCCAAAAACCGTCTTCGCCCCGAAATATAATGACCTGACGCATCTTTACCTCCCTATGTTTCATAGAATTATAAAGAAATCACAGCCGTAAGCAACTTGTTTTTGCCGAATTCCCATCTCAAATCCATTGACAACACACCATTCGCGGATTATCTTTTGTTAAAACCGAAAGGAGACGATATGGAGCCGGTGGTTTTACAGGATATGGCGGCGGTGGCGCACCTTTTTTCGATAATACGCGACCGTGAGACGGATTACCCGGAATTTTCCATGCGCATAAGCGTTCTCGGGTCGATGGTCATCGCCGAGGCGCTCGAACACGCGCCGTTCAAGAATCTGACAGTCCAGACGCCGCTCGAACCCGTAGCGGTCAAACGAATCCTCGAAAAGGACATCGTCGGGATTCCCATCCTTCGTGCGGGGCTGGGCATGGTCAAGCCTTTCCAGCGGCTACTGCCCAACGCCTCGGTGTATCACATCGGCCTCAAACGCGACGAAAAGACTCTCGCCCCCGATTACTACTACGATTCCCTTCCGAGCGATCTGACCGGACGCACTATCTTCCTGCTCGATCCCATGCTCGCCACCGGTGGAAGCGCGGTCGCGGCGGCGGAACTTGTATCGAGACGCAACCCGGCAAGCCTGGTTTTCTGCGGGGTAATCGGCGCGCCGGAGGGAGTAAATCTTCTCAACGATAAATTCCCCGACATGCCGATATACCTGGGCGCGCTGGACGACCATCTCGACGAGAACGGCTACATCCGCCCCGGCCTCGGCGACGCCGGCGACAGGCTTTTCGGCACATGTGCATAGTGCCAATGTCATAGCGTTCCACGAAAGTGCTTTTCAATTCGCTACAATTCGTAATTTTCTTCGTCGTCGTGGCGGTCGTCTATTTCGCGGTGCCGCACAGGTTCAGATGGCTGTTGCTTCTCGTGGCGAGTTATTATTTCTACATGTCGTGGAATCCCGCCTATTCATTGCTCCTGGTTTTTTCGACCGCCGTAGCCTACTTCTTCGCTATGCTGATGGCTCGCGCGGAAGATAAAACCCGTAAACGTCTTTGGTTTATACTTAGCCTGGTTGCCAGTCTCGGTTTGTTATTCACCTTCAAATATTATAATTTTTTCAACGAGCACGTTCTGGGCACGGTTTGCGGCCTTTTGGGCGGATGCACATTTCTGCCGAAGAGCGAACTTCTTCTACCGGTGGGAATATCCTTTTATACATTTCAGACCCTGAGTTACACAATCGACGTCTATCGCGGGTCGCGTGAGCCTGAGAAACATTTCGGAATTTTCGCGCTCTATGTTTCCTTTTTCCCGCAACTCGTGGCAGGCCCCATTGAACGTTCGACACGACTACTGCCGCAATTTTACGAGAGGAAAAAATTCGACTATGACCGCGTTACCGACGGTTTGAAATACATGATATGGGGTTATTTTTTGAAAATGGTAATCGCGGACAGGCTCGGTTCCTTTGTCGATGCCGTCTATAATTCGCCCGATGGCTGGCGCGGAATATCGATAGCCATCGCCACGGTATTCTTCGGTTATCAGATATATTGTGATTTCGCAGGATATTCATACATCGCGATAGGTGCGGCGAAAATCCTCGGATTCGATCTCATGCAAAATTTCCGTCGTCCTTATCTGGCGAAATCCTTCTCCGATTTCTGGGGAAGATGGCACATATCTCTTTCGACATGGCTACGCGATTACCTCTTCCTGCCCGTTGCTTATTCGTCGTCGAGGAAAATAGGGGAGAAGAAGCCACTCGGTATAAGATCCGAAAGCTGGAGCTATGTGATTGCCTCGGGAACGACCATGTTCCTCGCGGGATTATGGCACGGCGCGGCGTGGACGTTCATAATCTGGGGTGTCCTGCACGGCGCATTCCTGATACTGGAAAGCCTTACAAAACATCCCCGCAAAGTATTGATGTCGAAAATCGGATTTAAGAGAAAATCCTATATTAACACTGTAATTTCGACTGTATTTACTTTCTCGGCAGTCCAGTTCGCGTGGATATTCTTCAGGTCGAATAGTATCCACGATGCGATATATTTCACGCAAAACCTCTTTCGCGGATGGGGCGATCTTGGTAGGAAACCCTCGATTGAGGGCGGCTTCCAGAACATAATTCTGCTGGGTAAAAACGATCACGAATTCCTGGTAGCGGTGATGGGAATTCTATTTCTGCATATCGTGAATATCATCGAAGAACATCGCGGGGAATTAGCGCCGTTGAGATCTAAAAACGTCCTTTTAAGATGGGCGTTTTATTTCATAATTGTCCTCGGAATTTTATTATTTAAATATTTCACCTATAAATTTATCTATTTCCAATTTTAATGATGTCGAGATTTTTCAAAAATAGCGCGATTTTCCTGGTTATCCTGACGATTGTTATCCTTGTGATACTCCACCTGCCGATGAACTACGCCCATCGTCTCGCAACGATTATGGATAAATATCGCTTGCTTCGTGAAGCCGAATCGCCAAAAATCGTCTTCGTAGGCGGAAGCGGGATATATTACGCCATCGACGGCCCGGCTATCGAGACAGCTACGGGATATAACGTCGTTAACATGGGACTCTACGCCAAAATGGGATTGTATTTTCCCCTCGATTTGGTTGTCCCACACATCGATTCCGAAGACATAGTTGTGATAATTCCTGAATACGATATGCTCAACGACTCGGCCCTAAATCGAATGCCTTCCGAAACAAGAATCTGGGTATATCCCATTTCAAAATCGGACTATTTCAGTTTGAAACCCACTCGAAAAGAGATGCTGAACGATTTTTCCAATCTCCTGCAGTTCAAACGTATCGCTTTATTGAAAAATATCATCAATGGCAACCTCAAAACTTCGTTTCGTAACGGTTCACGGGATTTCGATATCCGCCACGACCAATGCGGAGATGCTATATTCGATCCCTTCGAAAACGTTCCGACCGAAAAACTGGAAGGATATGGCGTTAAAATAGAGTTCCAGCTTTCCGATTCCACCATGGCTCGCCTGAATAGCTACGCCGATAGTATCCGCGCGAAGGGGGGCGAGATCTTCCTTATATATCAGGCCTTCCCGGAGTGTGAATACGAACGAAATCGCGAAACGATAGACGCTCTTCATCGACGATTACTGCGAGAAATCAAGATGGAAATCCCTCAACCGCCCGAAAGATGGACATTGCCAGTCAAATATTTCACGAATTCCGTCAACCATCTCGACAGTCTCGGCGGAAACGTGCGCACCGAACGCCTGATAGAGGCCTTGAAATCCGAAATAATAATTCCCGCGTCCGAGACCGAAAATTTAAACTACGAGATGTAGTATTTATGGCCGGGGCGTATTTAGGTTGCCAGGCGGGATAATTGGGAAGGTAATAGTAATCGACATAGAATAAGATCGAACGGATTAAAAGCCCATGGATAGCCCTTGGAAAAACTTTAAAAATTTGTAGTTGAAATTTTAATTAATAACGATATATTTAATATTAATAACAAATATTTATTCCAGGTACTGAATTAAAAAAGGGAGGCATTATGATTACTTGGAGAGTTGTTTTTCCGATCCTGATGTTGGCGGCCGTGTCTTTCGCCGTGCCACAGTTTATGAACTATCAGGCGAAACTCACGGATACGCTTGGCGTCCCACTCGACGGAAGTTATGACATAACCTTCCGAATTTACGACGTCGCCAGCGGGCCGGGTTCCGCGTTGTGGAGTGAGACCCATTACGGAGTCGAAGTCGTGGATGGATTCTTCTCAGTGAGGTTGGGCGAGGCCGGAGGTCCGTTGAATTTGCCTTTCGATACGCAGTATTGGATAGAAATAGTAATCGGCACGGACGTCCTATCGCCAAGAGAACCGCTGTCCACTAACGCTTATGCGTTCACCTCCGGGGATGCTGAACTCGTCAACGGCGAGGATATAAGCGACGTCTTCCGGATTACGGATTCACTCTATCTATATCTGAATTCGAGGGACATCACCGAAGATACTCTTTACAATTGGGCGTCTTATTTATCTGATATTCACGATTACGTTGTCGGCCATGGATGGGATGTCGATACTTTCGCGTATTTCGGGAGTGTCTTCGACAGCCTGAGAACGTTGAATATGGATAGCCTTATCAACTGGTATTCCGACAGCCTTTCCGATGCCTTCGTGGAAATGCTACAATTCACTTATACTGACGACGGTTTCGCGGTGCTTTTCGACGGCGATACGATTGCAAAGGGTTGGTTCGTCCCGGATTCCACCGAATTCTATATGACTTTCGACGGCGATACCACGGTATGGAAATTGGTCGAGATAAGTGGCGGATACGCATACGTGATAGACGACGATACGATAGCCACGGTTACCCTCCAATCGGCCGAGGATACGCTCAGCTTATATTTTAACGACGACGAATGGATGTCGCTGATATTCCTTGACGATCCGGACGGTTTCGGGATACTCGGCAGTATAGGTTCCGCGGAGGATACTCTTATGTATCTAAATTACGATTCTGTCATGTTCGATATGCTTGGATTTACCGATGTCGATTCGGTTCTCGAATGGTATTTCGACAGCTTGACCGCAGAATATCCGCTGGACACACTTAAAGAAATCTGGAATAATCCGGATATCGGGCTCGAAGCGAGCGGCGATTCCGCCGGTATTATTGGACTTGGTGGCCTTGTAGGCGGCTGGTTCGAGGGCGATTCCGCGGGATTATACGCCGGGAATACAGGCGCGGGTTCGATGGCGGCCTATATGGACGGCGACGTCTATGTTGATGGCGATCATAGGACTACTGGATATTCATACTCGACGAATCAGGTGAGCGTGATACCATTGTGGCAGGCCGGAGCGGCTTATGTGATGAACAATATTGCCGGACAGGATCTCTTCAACTGCGAATCCGGATTGATTCCAACAGTCTATTCGGCCACTGGAGACATCCAGATTAAACTCGTCGTCCGCGTCCAGAATAACACAGCCGGAAGCAGTAATTTCCAGATTCGGGCGCATAACGGCACTACGGAGGTCTATCCTATAATATTCTCCGAGATATTACCCTGGACGCCCGTCCAGACCGGATGGATACTGGAAAGCGGCTGGGAAGATTTCAACGCAGGAATTACACCGTGGGAAATCCACCTCCACGGTTGGGTTGATTCAGGCTCTACCGATTTCACCAGCGCCTATCTCCTTGTTCGAGCCAGATAGGGGGAGGCAGTAATGGGAAAAATCAATCTAATAAACAAACATAGATGCTGGCTTTTACTGCTAATAGTTGTTTTCCTGAGTCCGGTCATTGGGGAAGGCATACCGGAAATGACCGGCACAGACCACGTTATTCAGCGCGACATCTTCACCTCTTCCGGGATGGTCGATAAATCCGGCACGACATATCGAGTTCACGACGCTCTCGGTCAATCTTCGCCGGTGTTCATGCCGGACAGCTCAATCGGCACGGATAACTTCGTCATAGTCGGCTTCCTTCCCCCGGATGATGACACACCGCCGGTAAGCTGGATCTGGACGGATTACGAATATACGCCGGATACAATGGTTATCCTTCATTGGGCCGGCCATGACAGCGCGGGCGGCCAGGAAGGTTCGGGGATATCATACTTCGACATACAATATCGTCAGGTCGGCGGGGCATGGATCGATTGGATTTCGACCGCCGACACAACAGACGTCTTCGGCCCCTGCGATATGGGCTCGATTTACGATTTCAGAATTCGCGCGGTCGATTATGCCAATAACGTCGAAGACTGGACGACGAACCCCGACAGCGTCGCCACTACAATAATAGATTATCTGGTAAAACTGGAGATTCAAATCGCTCCCGGAGGACTCGACCTGGATTCGGCAAACTGCATCCGCTATACACATTATGACACGCTACCAGCCGTAATATCGACCGATTCCACCTGGGACAGCGCGGATATATGGTGCATCCGCAGTAGCGATATCGTATTCAACGAACTTTCATCGTCGTCCGACGGCGAAGAACGCTGGATTACTATCAACGACACTTTATGGACAATCCTCTCCCGCACCGATTTGCCGGTAACGTATTACCATCAGCTATGGTCGCACATTACTCTAATAGGAACAGATCCCACATATTCCGCAACCCTCGAACATCAAGATCGGTTTGGAACGATTGTCTCCGGCTCGACCCATTTCACCGATTTCGAGGAATGGGTTGATCGTCAGGGAACGCTCCGTTTCTCCGAATTTACAACCGGCACTCCGCCACGTCAAACATACGATACCCGCGAATGGACTTCGATAATTTCACCTATAAACGATACTATCTGGTATGGTTACGCGCCCGTCCTGGTCAAGAACGCCTTCGGAATAACCGATACCGGCGTGGTTGTTGTGGATGGCGATACGGTGCCGTCACCGTATCAAAATCACTGGATAGAAGGTTCTCTGCATACACTTCGCGCAGTATCCCCCCAGCTCCAGACGGACGATAAACGATACATATTCGATTCCTGGAGCGACGGAGGCGCGCAGTTACATACGATAGAACACAGCGCCGAGGTTGACAGCTACCTCGCCTATTTTACCCTCGAATATCCATTGAAAATATTCAAGTATCCCGAGGAACCTTACGGCTGGATCGCCTTCGAGGACGACACCGCGTGGGGCGCGTCTGAATATACTTACTGGGCACAACCCGGAGGGCCATACCAGATAGCCGTCTCAGACACCGACATCTACAGCGATTCGATATGGACGTTCGACCATTGGGGAGATTTCGTCTTCACATCAAATCGAACGATCAACCTGTATTCCGCGAGAGACCTTATCGCCGTTTACAATGTTGATACATGGAGTGGCGAACTGTCCTTTTTAATCTCCGATTCGACATGGTTCGCCGGAAACGTCGATTACTACGAGACGCGGTGCATGAACGACTACGAGGGAATCTACCTCGAAAATACCGGAACCGTCGCCCTGGATTGGGGATTATGGATACGCGAGGACGGCCCTCGATGGACGGCGAACTTCATACCGGGAGTTGATGCTTACACCCTACGCGCAAGATTCACGAATACATACTACGCGCCGGAATGTGTCGAATACGACCCGGTTTACGATTGGATTGATTACAACCTTACATGGGCCACCGACGATATTTTCGGACCGATGGGATGTGGAGTGCCTTCGTCCGGGATGAACTGGGCGCAACTGTGGCTGTTCTTTAAAGCCCCAAGCTATTCGACATACGGAACGGTCGATGAGGTGATCGAGATGGGTATCCTCGGAAGAATCGCCATGCCGTAAAAAGCGCGCCCTTTGATGAAATATGCGCCTTGTGCTGTCATCCATGCGCGGGGTTTAATAATATGTGCGCGAACCTCTGTCAACCATGCGCGTGCTCTAATGAAATATGCGCCTTGTGCTGTCAATCTTGCGCGCCTCTCGCACACACTTGCGCGTTCTTTTCGCGTCCACTCGCGTTCAAAAAATACCCATAACATGTTAAAGAACAACATCTTACATCATTTCGGGGATTTTTCCCCATTTATTCCCCTCTTTTCCAAAAAAGGGGTGGCGCGTCAGCGCCGGGGTGTTTTCCCCATTCTACCATTCTACATTCTTAATTCTAAATACGTCTCGTCGCATAGCTCCAGCTATGCGATGAAAGTGCCTCCGAAGCTCTGCTTCGCGAAGACGAAGCGGAGCTTCATATGCAGGGGCGTAACACAGCCGGAGCTGTGTTACGAGAGAAATATCTACCAATTCTCACCTCATAAACAACCTAACCCACTGCGCGCAACCATTTGACATTGCGTCATTTGTCATTCATTTGACATTTGTGATTTAAGCTTTGTCATTTAGAAAGGGCGTCTGTAGGAACCGCCCTTCGCGCAAAAATCGCTTATGTGGGGGCATGCCCTGTTTCTATTCCACGGTGATTTTCACCGTGTCCGCGCCGTCTTCGACCGACACGATTTCGCCCTCCGCGCCTTCCTGAATTGCCTGAACTATGTATTCGAGGTCGATGTTGTGTTCGTCGAGCCGGCCGCGGGCGTCCTCCGGCAGGATACCCTGCATCTTGGACAGCAGTTTGACCAACTTAAGCGGCAGGTTGACTTTGACCTTGTCAACACCGTCTTCCGCGATACGGATGCGTAGCCAGCGGTTGGATTTGCCGTTGCCGGCGGCGCTCTCGTCCACCGCGGTAACGGCGTCCAGGAGCTTCGCGGCCTCGTCGGCGGAGATACTGCCATTTTCGAGCATATTCAGGATTCTCATCTTTTCTTCGTTCATTTTATCCCTCCTTTTAGATGATGATGCGGGGTCTCAGCCTCTTCACCCTGATCCATACTGGGTCGTGGCTTTCTCTTTTTCGGTTGTCCGGTTTGATTTCGTTTTTCGCTTCCATGATTCTCCTTTATTCTTTGATTTTGATGTCGCCATTGACACTTTTGAGTAATAATTTAATTTTGCCCTTCTCGCCGACCTCGGTGGAGGTCTTGCTTTCGGGGATTTTCACCTCGCCCTCGCGTGAGTTGGCGTTCATTTCGATTGCGAAACCGGCGGGGTAGCTAACTTCGATGTCACCGGTTATCGTATCGACCGTGTATTCGCCGGGACCGCCGATATTCAGTTCGATGTCGCCGTTGCGGCTTCTGCAGTGGAGTTTGCCTGAGAAGCCTTCGATATCGACATCGCCGGATACGGTGACGACCTTCCAATCACCGGAGCAGTTTTCGATTTCGATATCGCCGCTGACCTGTTCGAGCTGAATATCAGATTCGATGCCCGTCGCGTGCACATCCGCGCTGACCGCGCTTGCGGTGCCGACGATGTCTTTGGGAATCTCCAGCGTGGCGTTGGTGTTGATCGAGTTGATTATAAGGCGATCGTTTTCCATGGCGCTTTTCATGGGCCATGCCGCGCCATCGAACACTATTTCGCTCTCGCCTTTGATCAGATCGAGCCTGCCGCTGACCACCTTGATCGCGAATTCTTTGGCGTCCGGGAAGGATTTTCGCCCGGCGTTGGAACCCATCGACCCGAAGGCGGCGGAGATCGCCTGGCCTATCTGGTCGGGGATGATTTCGATCTTGCGGACGAATTCTTTGGGCATCTTCGGCGGTTTCTGCGCGGGTGGGACGTAGAATCCGCTCTCCTGCTTCTTGCCGGACACCGCGGAAATCAGGCGCTCGGCTTCCTCCGCGCTGACCTTGCCGTGTTCGAGTAATTTGAGTATCTTCATAACTTCGTCGCTCATGATCTCTCCTTTTCGAGTTCTTCCAGGGCCTTCTGGACGTCGATTTCGCCCTTTTCGAGCTGTTCGAGCACCTCGCTCTTGTCGCTCGATACGGTTTCCTCGTCGTTTTCCAACCCCAGGACGACGTTGATTTCTTTCAGCCTGGTTTTGACAGTGGGGTAGCTCATTCCGAGCCTGCTCTCCATCTGCCGGATGTTGCCCCCCGATGCCAGAAATGCGGCCACTATGCTGACCTGCTCGTCGCTGAGCGCCGCGAAGGGTCCCGCGCGGAATTTACCACGCACGGTAATTTCGCATTTCGGGCAGATATATTCGGTGACCACTACTTCGCTTTTGCATGATGGACAACCGGGTATTTTTTTCAGTTCCATAATTGATTCTCCTTTTGTTTTCATAAGATAATTTAATCCCGTTTTTAGAAAAGTCAAGAACTATATTTAAATAATCAATATTAAAGTTGAATTATTTAAAATATGGCCTTGAGGATTGAAAGTCGCCCGCCTTTAATCAATTGACTTCTCTTATTATGATCTTTCGGAAAAAGGCTTTCATTTTTGGCCGAAATTTTGTAATATTAATAACAGAAGTTATTAGAGTTTTTTAGTTTTATGAACAAACCCAGAATACTTCATATTACCGGCGGCTCCGGTAAAGCCGGCATAGAGCGGAAGATTATTGCCCGCTCAGAGGCTCTCGAAGGGGACTTCGAGTTTGGCCATATGGGACTTTTCGATGCGGAATTGCTCGACGATTATTTCCGTAATAAAGGATGGTTCGCGGAAACCGCCAATTTGCCGAGGTTGCCCCTATACATGTATCCGTATTACTTCGCTCGAGCCAATCATATTGCGAAAATCGCCCAGAAGTTCAAGCCGAATATAATTCACCTTTATCTACCGCCATACCAGTGGATTATGTCATCTGTCGCGAACAGAATCGGGGCCAAGCTTATCCACGAAGCCACAAATGCCAATATATATCGCCGTAAACGTTTAGCGGCTTATGTCGAGAGAAAAGGGATCGAGAAGGTGTTTTCGGCCATAGCTATATCGAATTACGTAGTAGAGCAATATAGAGAGAGTTTCGGAGCCGATGTTTCTAAGTTCAGTATGGTTTACAATGGGATCGATACGGATTTGTTCCGACCCCCATCCCCCGAAGAAAAGGCGGAAGCGCGTCGGCGATTTGGTATCGAGGATGATAGCCTGCTTATCGGAGGAATCGGTCGCTTCATGTCGCACAAGGGGATGCTGGATCTGGCGAAGGCTTTCGTGAAGATCGCCAATGACTTCCCGGAAAGTAAACTGCTTATGGTGGGAGACGGCCCGGAAGAAGCAGTTATATCAGATGCTTTAGCCGATTTGAACGATAGAGTAATCCTTCAGGGATTTATCCGCGATCCCGAAAAATTTTATCGAGCTATAGATATTTTTGTTTGCCCTTCCAAAAACGAAGCCTTCGGTTCGGTTCTGGCAGAGGCTATGGCGACGGGATTATATTGTATTTCGACAAATGCGGGGGGATTGAAAGAAATAGGTATCGATGGCGAGAATTGTATCTATATCGAGCCGGGTAAACCGGACGCCCTGACTTCGACAATTGCACAAGCTATCGAAAACCCCATTTTGCGCCAAAGGATTGCTACCGATGCCAGACAGAGAATCGTCGACAATTTCACGATCGATAAAATGACTTCTAAAATAAGAAATGTTTATAGTGGATTATTAGGGGAATGAGGGGTTCACTAATTGGCTTTCAAGGGCCCGAAAAAAAATTGTCCGGGTTTTCCTGGCGGTAAGTTGTCCTTCTTTAAAGATGGTAGTTTCTTTTTTTGCGAATTAGCCGTTCTTTTCTAATCTTAATTGGGGTTCTGGACCCGTCTGGATTTTCCCGAAGGAGAGAAATATGATTACCGATTCGGATTACTTCATAAACCCAACCTATTTAACGCTTTGAGAACGCGCTTCTTTGGAGCGTCTATCGGCCATTTTCTACTCAAATGCCAACTCCGGTTTCGGCAGTATAAACTTTCTCGGGAAGGTTCTCTTGATCGGCTTCGCCGAAGGTTTCGATGTGAAACTTGATCGCCGAACGAACATTTTCAAGGGCCTCTTCGTATGTGTCCCCTTCTCCGACAATAACGCCTTCAAAACCAACAGGATAGGCAACAAAACCGTCGGGGTGTTTTTCTATAATTATTTTATAACTATTCATATTTCGTCCATTTGGATTTGATTTATCGTCATTCAAAAGTTATACTAAAATGAACAAAAGTCAAGTTTCATCAGGAGGTATCATGCCGGAACATATAATTCACGCGCCGAAGGGCGACAAAATATCCTGCAAAGGCTGGCATCAGGAGGCCGCGATGCGGATGCTGATGAACAACCTCGACCCCGCTGTCGCCGAGGACCCGGACAAGCTCATCGTTTACGGCGGCACCGGCAAAGCCGCGCGCAATTGGGAATGCTACGACGCTATAATCCGCACCCTTAAGGAGCTTGAGGACGACGAGACCATGCTCGTCCAGTCGGGCAAGCCGGTGGGGGTTTTCAAAACTCACGCGAACGCGCCCCGTGTGATTATCGCGAACTCGAACCTCGTGGGCAAATGGGCGAACTGGGAGCATTTCCACGAACTGGAGAAGGCCGGCCTCATGATGTATGGCCAGATGACCGCCGGAAGCTGGATTTATATCGGCACTCAGGGGATTCTTCAGGGGACATACGAGTGTTTCGCCGCGGCGGGACGCAAGGTTTTCGGCACGGACGACCTGTCGGGCAAGCTGATAGTCTCCGGCGGTTGCGGGGGGATGTCCGGAGCACAGCCTCTGGCGGCGACCATGTGCAACGCCACCTATTTGGCCGCCGAGGTCGATATCGCCCGCGCGCAAAAGCGCATTGACACGAAATACCTCGACGAGATAGAGTTCGACCTCGACGCCGCAATCGATAAGGCCATCGACTACAAGAAGCGCAAAATCGCCAGGAGCGTCGTCTGGGTGGGCAATCAGGTCGATTTGCTGGCGAGGCTGATCGAGCGGAACATCGTGCCGGATATCCTAACCGACCAGACCAGCGCCCACGACCCAATCGAGGGGTATGTGCCCTCGGGAATGAGCTTCGCCGAGGCTCTCGAACTTCGTGCCCAAAACAGGGACGAATACAAGCGCCGCTCCGACGAGACCATGGCCGAGCACGTCCGATTGATGATTCAGCTGAAAAATCTCGGCGCGGAGACTTTCGATTACGGCAACAACCTTCGCGGCAATGCTGTCGCCGGCGGCAACATCTCCGACGAGGAAGCCCGCAACGCCGACGGCACATGGAAATACCCCGGGTTCGTGCCCGCCTACATTCGCGATCTTTTCTGCGAGGGGCAGGGGCCTTTCCGCTGGTGCGCGCTGTCGGGCGACCCGAAGGATATTTTCACCATCGACGAGGAGCTGATAAAACTCTTCCCGGAAAAGAAATATCTGCATCGCTGGCTCAAACTCGCCGGCGAGCGCGTGGCGTTTCAGGGGCTTCCCTGCAGAATCTGCTGGCTCGGATACGGCGAACGCGACAAAGCAGGTCTCATGTTCAACCGCCTTGTCCGCGAGGGGAAAGTGAGCGCGCCAATAGTCATCGGGCGCGACCATCTCGACTGCGGAAGTGTCGCATCGCCGAACCGCGAGACCGAGGCAATGCTCGACGGCAGTGACGCCGTCGCCGACTGGCCGCTCTTGAACTTCGCGCTGAACGCAGTTTCGGGCGCGAGCTGGGTGTCGTTCCATCACGGTGGGGGCGTGGGAATAGGATACTCGCTCCACGCGGGGCAGGTGATTCTCTGCGACGGCACGCCAGAGATGGACCTCCGCCTCTCGCGCGTCCTCACCAACGACCCGGGCACCGGCATAATCCGCCACGCCGACGCCGGCTACGAGACAGCAATCGAAGTGGCGAAGGCCAAGGGCGTGAAAATCCCGATGGGATGATTATAATAGAATTTTTAAACTGAATGGAGATGAAATGAGCATCCAATTAACAATGATCTATTGGAAAGGCGAGAAATTCTGGCTCGGCAAGATACTTGAACATCCCGAAATCATGACTCAGGGCGAAACACTCGAAGAACTTGAGGAAAATCTGAAGGACGCCTATTTAATGATGGCGTTGGACGACGTGCCGGAAGACCACGAAATGAAAGCCCTGGCAATATGAAGCGGACAAAATTTGTCCAACAGCTCGTAAAGGAAGGTTGTATTCTGCTTCGGCATGGTTCGCGACACGATATTTATCTCAACCCCGCAAACGGCAAGAGACAACCGGTTCCGAGGCATACGGAGATAGACAACTCCCTCGCGAAGCATATTAGAAAGCAACTTGGTCTCGATTACTAATCCGCCACGCCGACGCGGGCTACGAATTGGCTATCGAAGTGGCGAAAGACAAGGGCGTGAAAGTGCCGATGAAATGAATATAATCTATTGACGGCAATTTAGCATTGGAGAAGATATGAAAATCAAGGTAATTATCGAGCCGAGCGAGGAGGGTGGTTACACCGTCTATGTGCCCTCTCTGCCGGGGTGTGTCAGCGAAGGCGAATCGGTCGAAGAAGCCATGAAAAATATTCGTGAGGCAATCGAGCTTTATCTCGAACCGGTCGAGGACGATTTTATCATCGATGACAGCGCGATTGTTGAGGAATTAGTGGTATGACGGTAGTTCCAAGCCTGTCATATGTTCAGATAATCAACGCGCTCAAACGGGACGGCTGGATTGTCGTGCGGCAAAAGGGCAGTCATATTCGGCTTCAGAAACGTGTCGGCGATGAACTTTTGAAAATCATAGTTCCGGCACATAAACCGGTGAAACGCTCTACATTGGCGAAGATATTGAAACAGGCGAGATTGGACATTGATGATTTTCGGAAGCTGATTTGACAGCAATCGCAGTCGCGAAAGACAAGGGCGTGAAATTGCCGATGAAATGAGTATAATGAGATTGTGAAATATAAACTCGGAGGAAAAATGAAAACTCTAATCGATGAAAAATCCGATAAGGAACTGCTCAAACAGGCCATAAAGGAGCTTCTGATGGAGAACCCGAAGGTCTTCTCGGAGGCATTTATCGAAGCGATCGAGGAAATAGGCCTGGCTAAAGCAATTAAAGAAGGTCGGCGGAGTGATTTCGTTCCGGAGGCTGAAATTCTGCAGTTACTCAAAGCTTGATCGATGAAAATCCTCTATGAATCGTCTTTCAAGCGCGATCTCGGCAAAGTGCGTGATAAGCGAATTAAAATTCGATTATTAAAAGTTATCGAGCGGATTCATTCCACCGAGAAACTGTCAGAGATAAATCGCCTGGAGAAACTCCGCTCAGGGAAGTCATATTACAAAATCAGAATCGGCGATTATCGAATTGGCCTGGAATTGAAGGGCAATACACTTATTTTCGTTCGATTCCTCCATCGGCGCGATATTTACAGATATTTCCCATAATCGAGGTCGCGAAGGCGCGGGGCGTGAAACTGCCGATGGAATGAATTGAGAGTTGAGAGTTTAGAATTGAGAGTTGGAAGCGAAACGCGGACGTGCATACGCCCGACATAGAAAATTTGCGATTGGAGAAGGAATATGCCACTAACAGACCAACAATTAACCGAACTTAAACGCCGCTACAAAGAACGGCAACTAACCGCTCTCCGCGCGAAATACTCCGACGAGATGATATGGACCCTCTGGAAACGCTGGGACAAACCCCTTCTAAAACCCGGCTCCTTCGACCGCGACCCCGAAACCGGCAAGGTAAATTTAATTCCTGAATATAGAGATAACCCACGAACTGCTGAACAGCCTCTTAAAGAAGAAGGAAGAGGCTGGATAACCGACCCTAATATCGACTTCGCCGGAATAGCCCATTATGACCAAATATCTACTTGCGAGCAACTTCTCATGACGAGGCTATTAAACTTAAAAGAAAAGATAGAAGAAGAACATGATATTAGACCAACAAATAATCCTCGAGAACTGAGAGGGATATGGCAGGATAACGGCCCTAGTATAATTAGAAGATTAATGGGCGAACTGAAAGATTATGGGATGGATTTTTTTGCGAAAGAAATCGTTATTGATTTCCGAGGTGCTAATTTGGAAGAAGTATCATTCCATGGTGCTATTTTCAAACTTAACGACAAATTCGACGGCACAATATGCGAATTCACAAATTTTAGAGGGGCAGATCTTTCAAACGCATCTTTTGTAGGTTCCGACTGCTATGAATCTGACTTCTCGGGTGCTACTCTGAGAAAAACGGATTTCAAAGGAGCAAACCTGCTTTCTGCTAATTTAGAGCAATCAGATTGTCGAGAAGCTGTTTTCGACAACGCAGATTTAACTGGAGCTATATTTAAGTATTGCCCTTTAAAACAAGCTTCCTTTATTGGTGTTGATTGCACGGAAACGATATTCGACGAAGCAAAATTAGAAAGAACTTCTTTTAATTTATCGAAAGGCTCAGAAACTTCATTTAATAGTATTAAGACGAAAGGGGGCCTCGTAGAATTTAAGGGGGTAACATTTACTGAAGTTAGTTTTAGAAACTCCTCCTTAAGTGGAGTATTCTTCGATGAATACTCCACGATAAAGCAATCATGGTTCAACGAAGCGAAAGTCCACAACTGCAAATTTAATGATTCTGATTTATCTGTTACTAATTTTGATGGTGCGGACTGCCGCCTTTCAAAATTTAATAGAGCTATTTGTGAATACATGAATTTCGATGAGACAGATATTCGTGATGTTTCTTTTATAAACTCAAGGGTAATTGGTGCAACTTTTCTTAACGCTAGAGTAAATTCAGATACTAAATTTGATATAAAACTGATTGAAGAAAAAGAGAAAAGAAAAGGACACTGGGAATCAATTACCGAGACCTACGTTCAAATTAAAAACGCATTTAAAAATAGCGGCTATTACGACGAGGCTGGCCATTACTACTTCCGCGAGATGCACTGCCGGCGAATGGCCGGGCCGCAAAAAGGCGGTAAGCTTTACCAAGCGTACTGGAAAACAAAGGAGTGGCTCAAAGAATACACCATCGGCTACGGCGAACGGCCTTTCTGGATGTTCGGCTGGATTGGCGCGACAATTCTGATTTTTTCGGGCATCTTCTCGGCCACGGGAATTCAATGCGCTACAAACGGCGAGTTCATCCGCTCATGGCCGAAGGCACTCTATCTTTCGGTCGTTACCTTCGCGACCCTCGGCTACGGCGATTATGCGCCCTATGGTTTCTGGGGCAAGTTCTTCGCGGGAATAGAGGCGCTTCTCGGCCTGCTGTTCGTCGGCCTGTTCGTGGTCTCCATGGCCCGTAAGATAATCCGCGACTAACGGTGCGGTTCATTTGTGCATTGCAAATCCCGATTGATGGGTTTAACTTGTTGTAAGAAAAAATATTAGCAAACTTGGGAGGGTTCAAATGGGTTGGAGATATAAATCGTGGGAAGAAAAGCAGGAGGCCAAAAAGGCGCGCGTTGCCAAGCGGACCGAGCTTCGCAAACAGAGCAGGGGCAAGGCTTCTGCAATCGCGAAACGGCTGATGAGCGAGCTGGTGTCGAAAATGAAGGCGACCGGGTTCAGCAATCTCAAACTCGAGGGGTATTCCGGAGTTTGCGGCGGCACCATCGGCAGGCTCATTAAAAGGCGCGACCTCGACAAGGCGACGTTCATCGCGGTGGTCGGAATGGCTCGTGCGGCGGGTTACAAAATCCAGTTCGTCCGCTTATCGTCTCAGGAAGACGAGTATTACGATGAACGAACGGTCAAACTGAGCGAAGTCGATAAGCTGAAATCCAAGCAATAGGGCAAAAACGCCCGTTTTGACTTCATGGAATTCAAACCCGATAACACCAAAGTGCTAATCGATGATGTGGAATCTAAAGTTGATTTTATCATATCTAAAACCGATGATGTCAAATCTCAAACGGATGACATCAAAAGTATAACCGATGATGTCGAATGTAAAATCAATGACATGGAATGTAAAACTTTTGAGGTAAAATTCGAGGCCGGGGAAGAGCGGAAAACGAAGCGGGGCTTCGGATGCAAGGGCGTTGCGTAGCTGGAGCTACGCAAGGAGAATTAAGACTCCTGGAGCTATGCGACTAGAACAAGTCTCCTCGTAACATAGCTCCAGCTATGTTACGCAAATGCCTGGGAAGCTCTGCTTCCCGTTAAAAATAAACGAGGAGGGTCAACCTGGGGTGAAAATATAATTCGGCTGAGGAGAAACGGAAGGCCAAAAAGGCGCGGATATTTTTGAGCTGGATTCGGGTTTGGAAATCCGTAAAAAGGGATATAGGTTTTGGTTTGGAGGATTTAACGTCCCGCTGGCGCGATATTTTCGTCCGGCATAATGTGAGGAGAAAAACAAATCCGGACGTAGAAAATAGCGTGCCAGCGGATTGCGCGGTGCAATTATGCGCTTAATGGCCGATTTTAGCCGCGGGGATTTTGGAATAGAATTTCTGGCCATGCGCGATGCCGTATATTTCGACCCTCTCGATTACGCCGTCCGGGGGGAAAGCGACGCCGTCCTTAGCAAAATCGGATATGCTAATCCAGTTTTCATTGCTCTTTGCGTTTAACGAAATTATCCGTGTCGTGTAGCCCGCCGACCAGGGGCTTCCGTTTAAATCGATCACGACTTCCGAGAGGATAAAAATTCGCGGGTTGCCGATATTCAATCCCCTCTCGCCATCGATAGTTAAATCGCTGACCGCGAGTTCTATTTTGTCCGGCATGAAACCGGCTTTGGGTATCCATATCCCGGCATAGACGAAGGCTAAAATCAGGATAACAGCAACAATAATATAGGTTATGGCTTTTTTAATCGTGTCCGACATCGTTCCCCCCGGTTCGGGTTTCCGCGCGATAGGCATGATCGTCTTTCATTATTATATGTAACTCCTTCGCAATTGAAAGTCAAGGGGAATGGGGATTTAAGATTTGGGACTGATGCTTGATATTGATCCAATTTTAAGTCATTGAACAAATTATAGGTCATCGAGCGGAGCCGAGATGACCGGTGATTGCAGGAAGAGCTTTACCTCCATGCCGGATCTCCTCGGCTCCGTTCGGAGACCTTTGATTGTCGCCCAAATTGTGGGGGATTCCTCACAAACCCGGCGGGACGCCGGGGCCATTAGGCAAAAAGATAAATGGTGCTAATAGCCCGACCGTCTCGGTCGGTTTGAGGGAGGTGGGGATTTGTTTTAGGGCTTGATAAATCGCCTCAGAGAATATAAATTTCGCCTGTAAACATCAATAGGAGGGCGTGATGAAGTCTGTTATTATTGTTCTTATTGTGCTGGTAGTGTTGGGGCTAATTGCGGTCGGCGCGTTTATGTTTCTCATGTCCAACGGGGCTAAGCTGGAGGATTTCGAGCATCTTCTGGAACCGAGTATAACCTCGATGGAGGATCAGAAGGTGATTCAGGTCAAAACGGTCGGCGATCCTGACGAGTCCGCAGGGGACGCGATAGGCGTGCTTTACAAGTCGTATTACAGTATCGAAGGTATCTCGAAAAAAGGAAAGCCTCCCTGGCCTCTTGCTCGATGGGACGCCGATTTTTCCGCGCCGGATTCCGAGTGGGTCGGTTATTTCGCGCTACGAGTGCCAGACAAGGTCGATCATATTCAGGAACTCACGTCTAAGAGCGGGTATCTGGTGGCTTTACGAATCTGGCAATACGGCGAGGTCGCGGAAATCCTGCATGTCGGGTCTTACGACAATGAACAGGAGACTGTCGACAAACTGAAAACGTTCATAGACGAGTCGGGTTACGAGATTGTCGGGAAGCACGAGGAGGAGTATCTCAAAGGCCCTGGAATGTTCGGCAAGGGCAATCCAGACAAGTATCTGACGATAATTCGATATCCGGTCGCGCCGGTAGCGGTAGAGGAGGAAGTGGCGGATACGGTAGGGTGAGGTGGCTTCGATACGCTTCGCAATCAGCCATCGTGTAAACCGCTTAGTCGTTGAGTGCCACGCTTGCATCTGTAGTGAAAGGTGTATCGAAACGACATTTCCCCTAAAAATACATAATTGACTTTCTGCCGGCGATGTCTATATTTATTATGGTTTGGCCTTCAAGGAGAAAACGATGATCGAAACTACAGCGTTGGATAAAATCTTCGAGGAGTTGGATTTCCTCAAAAAGAAAATCCTATCGATCGAAAAACACATGGTCGATATCGACTCGATTCTTACCGAGGACGATTTCTCTGCTCTCACCGAATACCGCAAAGAAAAAGCCGAGAGCAAACTCGTCTCTCACGACCAGCTCAAAACCGAACTCGGATTGTGAAATTCGAGGTCAAATACTCGAATCGAGCAATAAAATTTCTCCGCAAAGTAAACGCTGATGACGCTAAAAGGATCATCGGGAAAATCGAAAGACTAACCGGCGACCCCCTGCCTCGAAAAACAAGAAAAATAGTCGGCTCCGAATCGCTTTTTCGAGTCCGTGTAGGCGATTTCCGCATTCTCTTCGAGGTCGATTTCGATGAAACGACGATAGGCATAGTGAACATCGACCGCAGAGACAAAGCCTACCGTTAATCACCAAACGCCACGGCCGATTCGGTGGAGTGAGGTGGCTTCGATACGCTTCGCACCCAGCCGCCGTGTAAACCGCTTAGTCGTTGAGTGCCACGCTTGCATCTGTAGTGAAAGGTGTATCGAAACGACATTTCCCTATTCTATCTACCTGCCATTTCGGGGAGGGTGTAACCCGACGAGAAATCTCCTATGCGTTCATGAAAGATTTCTCCCTTTAGTCGAAATGACAGGTAAAACGGGCGAGGATGTTACAATAATCCCCCTTGACTCCATTACAAAAGTGGGAAATTATAGCAACTCTACACTCTACACTCTCAAATATCAACTCGCAAAGGGGCGTCGCTGTCGGTCGCCTTCATTGTATTTTATTAATAATAGGAGGATGCGACCGACACCGGCCTGCCGCTTTCTGAATCACCAATAATCTGATTTTCCACGCTTAATCTAATAATACGGGATGATTTTCGCTCTTATCGGCGGCAGGACGGGTTCCGCGGGGATCGGAGCTACAGACGTTTCTTATGAATGTGGATTGTTCAACCGATCCCCGCGGAACGCGACGCCCCAAATCGCAATATTAGAAACAAGTTTTATTACTTAGTTGACCATCGACCTTATGAAAGATATATTTACCAAAACGAAGGAGGTTGAGATATGATAAAGGAAAATAGTGGCGAAAACGCCGCGGACAGAATCAAGGCCGCGATGAGTGACGACAATAATCCGAAACGCAAGGAGTTGGACGAGATGGATGTCAAGAAGGCATCATCGCCACTACCGAGCGACGAGGGGGATCGCAAAAGAGCGGCTTCTCCACTGCCCGACGAACCGCAGGAGATGCATGATTCGGACGATTCTAAAAGCGAATCGGTGAGGAAAAAGGCCGCATCACCGTTGTCAAACGACGAAGTGGGGGAAAAGAAGGCGGCATCGCCTATCCCAGGCACCGGAGTTGTTCCGCCATCTTCGGCGGCTTCGACGAGTGATACTTCTCCTCCCCCCTCCCCTGCCATGGGGCGCAAAGGATGCGGCGCGATTATCGCTTTCGTAATTTTTGTGCTGATAATCGTGCTTATCATCCGATGCGCGACCAGCGGTAAAAAGAGTGATGATACTACGACATCGACCACGACGACCGAGCAGACTACAGAAGCCGTCGAACAGGCTGAGACTCTGCAACAGAATGAGGCTACAGAAGAACAGGTCGATGAAAAGGCGATTGCAGAACGCGCGGACTACGAGAAGCTCGCGGAAGAATCATTTAATAACGCCGACATGATAGTCGATGTTACGGTGGATGGCCCGAATAACATGGACATCACGCTGGCTTCGAAAGCAATAGACAAGGCCTGGATAGACAGATTCGAGAAAAGCCCCATGTTCGATGAGATCGAATCGATGGGTTTCAAACGAATTTATTACGACGACACTAAGGCGTTCAATATCTATCGGGAGTTTTAGGGAAATTTCTGATGAAGGCGGAGGCGTTAAAATGAACGAATATATCTATAAACTCAGATTGATCGAACGACTTCATCATGAGGATAGCTGGACGGACATCGACGAGGAAATTCTTCAGAGGCATTTCGACCATCTTAAAAAGTTGACGGAAAAGGGCACGGTAGTTCTCGCCGGGAGAACTACGGTCGAAGACGCGAAATCGTTGGGTATAGTTATTTTCGTCGCCGAAAACGATTCTGCCGCGGAAAAGATAATGAATTCCGACCCCGCGGTTGCCGAGGGAACAATGACCGCGGTTCTTTACCCATTTACAATCGCGTTAATGAAAGGATAACTATTTTGCGAATTATAATTGTGATAACACTTCTTTTAACGCTAATAATCATGGGATTTGCGATGTCATCAGATGCGAAAGACGATTTGCAAACAGTAGAACGTGTCGAGCTGGATAAATATCTCGGTTTATGGTTTCAACTGGCGTATTATCCGACCCGTTTCCAGCCGGAAGATTGCGGTATCACCACCGCCGAATATTCGCTCAAAGATAACGGGCGTATACTCGTGGTTAACACCTGCTGGGGCGACGAGTATGGCGGCGAATTCCAGAAACAGGCTAAAGCGACGGCATGGCCGACTAATGAAACCAACACCAAACTCAAAGTCCGTTTCTTCTGGCCATTCACCGGCGATTACTGGATTATCGACCTGGGCGACGATTACGAATACGCCGTGGTCAGCGAACCGTCGCGTGAATATCTGTGGATACTCTGCAGAGAGATGTCCATGGACGACGAAAAATTCGCGGGCATCATCGACCGTCTGCGCGAAAAGGGTTTCGACCTCGACCGTCTCGTTTACACCGCCGACCAGAAACCTCCCGACACTAGTTGATCGGCACACTGGTAAATACCGCCGCGGTCATAGGCGGGAGCGCAATTGGGCTTCTGCTGAAATCCCGTTTCCCCGGCAGAATCCGCGACGCAATATTTCGCGGAATAGGGATTTTTTCTCTGGTTATCGGCGTGTCGATGGCTATCGAAACACAAAATTTCCTCATAATGATATTAAGCATCGTCCTGGGCGCAATCACCGGCGAATATCTCAATATCGACGGCTGGTTGACAGGGCTAAGCGAGAAACTCAAGGCCAAAGTCGGGACATCCGAAAGCCGTTTCACCGAAGGCCTGATGACCGCGTTTCTGCTTTACTGCACCGGTTCCATGACGATATTGGGCGGTATCGAGGAGGGTATGACCGGCGATGCGTCACTATATTATATAAAATCCCTCATGGACGGCGTGTCGTCGATAGCTCTGGCTTCCGCGATGGGTGTTGGCGTAATGTTCTCCGCAATACCACTGTTCATCCTGCAGGGCGGATTGACACTACTGGCCAAATTCACCGGCGCGGCGGTGCAACCGGCGGTGGTAACCGAAATTAGCGCGGTGGGAGGTCTGCTAATAATAGGGCTGGGAATCGAAATACTCAAGCTACGCAAAATGAAGATCGCCAACTATCTTCCGGCGCTAGTTTATGCGGGAATTCTGGCGGCATTGATCTGAACCTGCAACAGAAGCCGCGGTTGCAGGATTCCGGCTGGCGCGAGAAATGCCGGATATGTCGCATTTGTCGTGCCAGCCGGAAATTTGCACCGATATATCAAACCATATTTGTCTGCAATCTGTTTTATACTTGAGTTTTTTATTATCTGGAATATAATACCATTGGGGTATTAATATGCTAAAAAGGAGAAGAAATGATTCGCAAAGCACAGGCTAAATGGAGCGGCACCGCCAACAGAGGCAAAGGCACTATCAAGCTCGAAAGCGGGGCCATGGAGAGCAAATATTCCATCGGCTCCCGTTTCGAGAACGATCCCGGAACGAATCCCGAGGAACTAATAGCCGGTGCACATGCCGGATGTTTCAGCATGGCGCTGGCAGTAGCATTGACAAAGGCGGGTTATAAACCGGATTCTATCGAAACATCGGCTAAAGTGCACATCGACAAAGTCGGCGACGGCTTTGAAATCACGAAAATCGAACTTGCAACCGTGGCCAATGTGCCCGGTATCGATGACGATAAATTCATGGAATTCGCAAACGGGGCTAAAAACGGATGTCCGGTTTCAAAAGCGCTTAAAGCGGTTCCTATAGAGTTTAACGCGAAACTCGATGTTTAAATATTTTTCAATACTGTTTCCACTCATCGTCGTCCTATTTGCTCAGATGCCAACTGACTCCGGGCCTTACGATGTAGGCGTTCGAATGCGGACAATAGAGCGCCCCAGCGACACCGACACGACCACCCGGGAGATGGATATTTATATCTGGTATCCCGCCGATCCGGTTATAGGCTATTGGGTGGATGAACTCAACGCCTACTGGGAGTCGAGGGTAGTTTTGGGCGACACCGCACGACCTGTAGTTTTCTTCTCGCACGGAGGTTGCGGCCACCCCCTAAGTTCGGTTTATTACACGAGTTTTTTGCCGAGTTGGGGTTTTATCACCATCGCGACGATGCATCCGGGGAGCATGTTCGGCGAACCAGATTGTCTCGATTCGGCCTCTTTGCACGATACATGGCTGAACCGCCCGGGAGATGTCGATTTCACGCGGCGATGGTTCATCGATTTGTGCGAGGATTCGTCGTCGCTATTCGGTGTTCTCGATACAAATCGAATGGGCATTAGCGGCCACAGCTTCGGGGCGAGGACGACATACGCGATGCTCAATCGCTACGACTATTTCCTTGCCGGACTGGCTTTTTCCGGGAATTACGTCGATAGATTCGATGCGCCTATGAACTGCATGGAGGATATCCGCGGCGTCGATAAACCTATCATGATCCAGAATGGCACATATGACAATGGTTTGCCGCATGATTACGCTGAAGAGATTTACGACACTCTCGAATCCCCTAAATACTGGGTGGAAATTCATCGCGCGACACATTTCGCCTGGGGTGATACTTGTTCGAGCGACCTCGATCCACAATGCGGCGCGGACAGTATCCTGTCCTACGACCAGGGGCATCATGAAATCCTGAAATACGGCGTCCCCTTCCTTATGAAATACGTCATGGGCGACGGCCGTTTCGACGATTATCTGACAGATACCTCCGACACCTTCGTAACATTGACCTATGATGTCCCTACCAAAGTCGATGAGCAAGCGCCAATGCCTGATAGACCGACTATTTCGGCCTGCCCCAATCCATTCAATTCGGCGGTGACTATTGAAATTGCGGACGCCGTAGTAGGGGCAATTCATGAATTGCCCCTACGCGTCGAGATTTACGACATCTCGGGACGAATCGTGGACGAGATTACATCTCGAGACATGGCGGTAACATACCCAGGCGAGGATATAGAAAAAATCCCAAAATCGAGGTCTATTCCGCGAACGGGGTTTGCCGCCGTCAACCCCCTACAAAAGATAAATGCAACCGATAAAGCCGCTCGAAATGTCGTTGTATGGAGGCCTGAAAGCCAAATTGGTTCGGGCGTCTATATCGCCAGGATTACAGTCGGCAATCTCGATCAGGCCATACCCGTCGTTTATATCAAATAAAAAAGGGCGACGAAACCGTCGCCCCACGAATCTCTTAATATCTATCTTGTTCAGTTATTCCTGTCGCATGGATGTTTGCCGGAAGGCGTGACTGTGCCTTTGGCTTTGTTATGCGGACAATTATGTTCTATCTTTGCGTTGCCCGAGCTTTTAGATGTTTCCTCGACACCGTGAGCGTGAGTGCATTCATGGCCATCACTTTTGGCGGTTGCATGTGGGCATTCGTGGTCTTTATCCTTCGCGTGCGGGCAATCGGAATGCTTGACCTCTTCGGTCGCTTTTCGAGCGTGTGGGCAGTCGGAATGCTTGACCTCTTCGGTCGCTTTTCGAGCGTGCGGGCAGTCGGCGTGATGCGTCGTAGATGTCGCGGCATCGTCGCCAGCTTCGCTTACTTTATAAATCTGCGTGGTTTCGCTGGAACTGGCGTTCGCATTCGCAGGTTCTTCGCCGAAAGCGGTGAAAATTAGGGCTAAGACGATAAGTAGCATTGTAGCGATTTTTTCTAACACTATTATTCTCCTTTTTGCTGGTTTTTCGAGTTCAATCCGCAAATACCGGACCAATACCCGGCAATTATTTTCTTAGACGAATATATTGAGAAATTCGGGAATGTCAATATTTCATTTTTCATATGACAAATAACTCCCCCTGCATTATATTAAAAATAAAGTAAAATTAACCGGAGGTAATTATGGCCGATGAGAGACCAAAACGTGGACTGCTTCTCCCGGGCGGAGGCACAAAAGGGGCGTTTCAGGCGGGCGCATTGAAATATATACTGCAGGATATGGGGCGCGAATACGATGTCGTAACAGGATTCTCCATAGGCGCTCTCAACGCACTTGGGGTGGTTATGCAGGATTTTGATATTGTCCTGGACCTATGGGAAAAGGCAAAATCGATGACGGATTTTTTCGGCGGGAACATCCTTTTTTACAAGGGTTTGCTTTCCATGAAACCGCTTCGAAAGCAAATTGAAGACAGAATCGACATCGATAAGTTACGCGAATCTCCAGTGGATTTTTATTTCTCGACAGTGGATTTACAGAAGGGCATTTTAGTCGAAAAAGACAAGTTCGCCAGTCCATTGATCGATTGGCTTATGGCGTCATGTAGTATTCCGGGAGTATTCGAGCCTATCGAAATCGATGGGCATCAGTTTGTCGATGGCGGGGTGCTGGCAACAAAACCGATTGAACCGCTGATTCGGGCAAAGGTCGAGAAGATCGATATCGTGACCACGAGACCTGTAGAAAATCGGCGTTTCGACGAACGTCCGGGAACAATTATCGAAACTGCACAAAGGTGCCTTGAACTAATACAATCCGAATTGATTCGAATCGAAATCGAACGAGTAAAACAAATAAATAAATTGGTCGATAAGTGGGGCGATTTCAAAGGGGACGGCAATATTATCGAGGAAATGGTTTTCTATTTCGCGGAAAAAAAGGACAAATTTCCACTCCGAGAATATCAGAAGGTGGATATCACGTTAATTGAACCGCACGATTCCCTGATAGACGTCCTGGAATTCGACGAAAAAAAGATTAAAAAGGCGTTGGACGAAGGTTATAACGAGGCGAAGCGCGTTTTCGAGGAAAAATCCAGAGCTAAAGACGAGACCGAATAGGTAATGCTCTCTTTCTCCGAGTCGCATATAGAGCGCCTTCGCTCCTGCACCGCATGCCCACGGTTATGCCACGCCAATCGTTTCGAATCGGCTGGATATTGCAAATCGCCGCCGGTGCCGAAATTATCCAGCGCTAATCTGCATCATGGCGAGGAACCGCCGATTTCCGGGCATCATGGTAGCGGAACTATCTTTTTCGCGGGATGCAATATGGCCTGCGTCTTCTGCCAGAATTATCCACTGAGCCAGTTAGGCCACGGCACAGGTATTTCTCTCGATACGTTAGTCGAGAAGATGCTGGGGCTTCAGAAACGCGGAGCGCACAACATAAATTTCGTTACACCGTCGCATGCTACGATCGCTCTTGAAGTCGTAATTCCGGAGGCTCGTAAACACGGTTTGACAATCCCGATTGTCTATAATACAAGCGGCTACGACTCGATAAGTCAGCTCAAACGGATGGAGGGGCTTGTAGATATCTACATGCCGGACATCCGTTACCAACGTCCCTACATTGCGAAGGAATATTCCGACGCGCAGGATTATCCCGAAATCAATCGTGCGGCATTGAAGGAGATGCACAGGCAGGTTGGCGATCTCGAATTGGACAAACACGGTATCGCCACACGCGGGCTTTTGGTGCGGCATTTAGTTTTGCCCGGCGGAAGAGCCGACACTCCGGCGGCGCTAAAATTTATAGCGGAAGAGATTTCGCCGGATACCTATGTATCCCTGATGGCACAGTATTTTCCGGCATTTAAGGCTAAGGAGATTCCCCGGATCAATCGAAGGTTGATAAAAAAAGAATGGCAATCGGCACTCGATTCGTTCAAGCGAGCCGGATTGAACGGCTGGGTTCAGGAATTGCATTAAAAGGCTCTTTGAGGACTATTCCGTTTTGATATAGGCGCGGAAAACGCCGTTGTCGATTTTATGGGCATTGTCGCCGAAACCCACAAGGCCGGAGAATTTGCCGGAAACGGTTCTTCCGGTAACGTCGGTTACCTCGATTAGGATGCCAACCTTGTTGCCGCTGTATTCCCAGTTATACTGTTGGCGTTTTATTTCGATATGGGTTCCCCTGAAACGCTCTCCCGCCCAGTCTCCGGGGGATATTCCGTCCAAATTCCATGTTAGGATTACATTGCCGTCGCGGTTTGACATTCGGGCAGTCATATTATTGCCGGTTTCAACGACAGCGATAGTCGCTCCGCCGGTTTCAATCGTCGAATTGTCGCAATCGAATTGGATTTCATAGCGGTTGGACAGGGTGCACGACGACACGAGGATGAAAAAAATCGAAATAATCGCAACGATTAATCGCATAGCTAATTCATAATTTGCTCTATAGGCGCGTGAACCAACTCGATTCCCGCCTCTTTGGTGAAGCCGTCGGCAAGATCGTCGGGATACATTTCGCCGACCACGAATTTTTTCACGCCGGCGTTGATGAGCATTTTCGTGCATATAATACAGGGTTTCGTGGTGCAATACAGGACTGATTCTTCGGTGCTGACTCCGAAAAGAGCGGCCTGGATAATGGCGTTCTGTTCGGCGTGGATACCCCTGCAGAGTTCGTGCCGCTGGCCGCTGGGGACGTTCAGTTCTTCACGAAGGCAACCGACGTCGATACAGTGTGCGAGTTTTTGTGGCGCGCCGTTATATCCCGTGGCGAGTATCCGTCTGTCGCGGACCAGAAGCGCTCCAACGTGCCTGCGAAGGCATGTCGAACGGCTGGCCACGAGTTCGGCCATGCGCATGAAATAGGTGTCCCAATCGGGGCGTTGGTTGTGTTTTTCCATATCGATCGGCAAAATAACTCCTTGACTTTTTCAACCGGCTCGGTATTTTTTCATCTCAAACGATGGAGGAAAAATATGTTAGCCTGGCTATTCTGGTTCATATACGCTTTAATTCCCGCAATAATAACACTTGCGGCGGATTTACCCATGCAAACGATGACCGTGTTATATTTCACTTTCATCCTCGTGGCGATTATCTTCATGGGCATTCGGGAAAAAACCCGCAAGAAAGCGCCCGAGGAAGTTTAGTTTTCGGGCAACGCTGTAACGATATCGATTGCATTCGTTGCGGCTCCACGCCGTAGATTGTCGAAACAGAGGAATAAATTCAGGACTCCCGGTTCTCCGGGAGTTTTTCTTATTCGCCCGACGATAACCGTGTCTTTTCCAGCGACCGCATTTGGCGTGGGTAATTCAGTTAATTGCACTTCGGGGGCGGTTTCGAGAGCTTCGACGGCTCGATTAAATTCTATTTCCGAACTCCAGATGATCGTTACGGCTTCGGAGTGCCCTATTTCGACCGGAACCCGCACGGCAGTGCCGCTTATTCGCAAATTTCCACTTTCCAGGATTCTACGTGACTCGACAGTTAATTTGGTTTCCTCGGTATAGAAACCCGCTTCGTCGATTTCTCCTATCGCCGGGATGACGTTATCGAAGAGCATCGCCTTGAAAGGCGCCGGGGAGGTGTATCCGCCGCGCTGGCGTTCTAGCGCGTCCACCGCTTTCGCGCCCGCGCCGCTGGCTGATTGATATGTGGATACTACGATATGTTCCGGCACGCCGAAGGCATCGATAAGCGGTTTCAGGACGAGGACAAGCCCGGTTGTGCTACAGTTCGGGCTGGCGACGATATTCTTCGGTATAGTGCGCAGAGCGTGCGCGTTTATTTGCGGGATTACCAGCGGGCAGTCGGGATCGTCCCGCCATGCGGAGGACTTATCGATAACGATGCATCCTTTTTCGGCGAAAATAGGCGCGTATTCGCGGGATACCCCGGAACCTGCGGCGAAAATGGCCACGTCGTAATCGCCCACGCCGTCGGCTTCCAGCGCCTTCACTGTGTGCACTTTGCCGAAGAAATCGATTTCCTCGCCGGCGGAACGTTCCGATGCGAACAATTCGATAAATTTCGGGCAACGGCCACGTTCTTCGAGTAGCTTGAGCAAATACTCCCCGACGAGGCCGGTCGCGCCGACGATAGCTATTTGGCTGTTTTCAATCTTCAAATGCCTTTTCCTCTACGAACTTTCTATGCAGTGCCTTCTCGATTTCTGGACCGCAATCATCGGGAAACATAAATGTTACACTTGTTTGAGTGGCGTTGACGAGAAGCGGTTGTGTGTTTTTTTCCACGACGAAATCGATAATTTCGCCCAGTACGTCAGCTCGCTGAGAAACCTCCTCTCCCACCAGGGCAATCAGGCAGATGTTCTCGTCGATTTTTATTTTGAAATCGTCCTGCAATTTTTTTATGCGCTCGAGGTCGATAGCGTCCGCCCAGAAGGAGAAATGCCATTCATGGGCACATCTTTCCGCGCGGGGAAACCCAATGTGAATTCGCTCATTCGCCAGCCTTTCGAGCAGGTCGCTAAATTGCTCGTCGCTACTTAATTCCGCAAAACACATGAAGATGTTTTCCCGTCGCGAGATTCCCACGAAACGCGGTCTTTCCATGCCTTTGCTTTTTTCCATAATCATCGTTCCTTTTTCGTTATTTATGCTCGACGCCACCCTCAGCGGCAGGCGTGCCGCACGAGCCAATTCGACACATCTGGAATGCAGGACTTTCGCGCCGAAATAAGCCATATCGAGGGTTTCCTCATAAGTCATTTCATCAATTAACTTCGCACCGGGAACCCGGTTGGGATCGGCGGAGAATATGCCATCGACATCGGTGTAGATTTCGCATATCTCCGCGACGAGAGCGACGCCGAGTGCAACTGCCGTAGTATCAGAGCCGCCTCGCCCGAGCGTGGTAACGTCACGTCTGCCGGATACGCCCTGGAAACCCGCTACGATTGCGATTGTCTTCTGATTGAGCGATTCAATAATCCTCGTAGGTCGCACATCGATAATTCTCGCGCGAGTATGGTCATCGTCGGTTATTATCCCGCTTTGACTCCCCGTAAAGCTGATGGCCTTTTCTCCAAGCTTTTGTATTGCCATGGACAAAAGCGCCATACTGATTCTTTCTCCCGCAGTCAGCAACATATCGTATTCGCGTTCGGGCGGCGTGGGGTCTATTCCCTTCGCAAGCGAAATAAGCTCGTCGGTAGTGTCGGCCATCGCCGAGACGACCACGACAACTTCGTCGCCTTCGCGTTTGCGACGCACAATTCTCTCTGCGATGTGTTTTATTCTATCGATATCCGCGACACTCGACCCGCCGTATTTTTGAATAACTACACCCAATATTTCCTTTTCTCGACGTTTTTTCTTATTTAATTATCGTTATGAAAATCAAATATGCAATCGTAAAAATCCCGGGAACTAACGAGAGATAAACTTCGACAAACTGCAAAATATCGAGTTTGTCTTCATCGCCGCCAGCCTTTATCTGGGCTACCGTGGGGAACAGTCGCCCGTTTTTAATAAGTGCGGATATCCCGGCGAACACGCCTATTAACCACAACCCCAGCGATACGGGATAAGCCTGCGGAACTATCAGCGAAATCACCAGCCCCAGGACCACGAAACCGAATCCGATATGAGCGAGAATCCTTGGTTTTGTGAACATCAAATATCCCTTACCAGCCTGAACCCAACGTGCTTTTTTCTATCGTCGGCATCGCGGGAATCGCGCCGCCAGGTTCGTAAATTGTAGCCACGGTCGGCATTTGTGCTCTGGCTGATAAAGCTTCCTCCTCGAATAACCTTCTCCTCTCCCGTTTCCGGTCCCAGCGGATCGGCGGCGGGAGCAGAGGCGTAATAATCCAGGCTGAACCAATCGGATACCCATTCGGCAACGTTGCCTGACATATCCATCGCTCCGCACCAGCTCTCACCGGACGGGAAACTTTCCACAGGTGCGGAATCCTCGAAATCATCCACCAGCGAGTCCGGCATCGGATCGCTATATGCGTTCATGAAATTACAGTGAACGACCTCTCCGGATATTTCCTCGCTAAAGTTAAATCCCCAGGGGTAGGTGTTACCGTCGGGATATGAATCGCCGTTTTCGTCGGGGCCTTCGCCTCCTCTGGCGGCGTATTCCCATTCGGCCTCTGTTGGCAGTCGCGCGCCAATCCAATTGGCGAAGGCCTCGGCTTCGTAATGGCTAACACCCGCCACGGGATTATCGGGATATTCCTCTCCGATGAGCCAGCCGGAGGATCCCTCGTTCCATCGTTCCGGGGCCGTCCAACCTTCGCTGATACATTCCTCCCAGCCTTCCACGCTCCAATATGTCGAATCCTCGTATCCGCCGGCAGACATGAATTCTTTATATTGGGCGCAGGTTATTTCAGTTTCCGTAATCTGGAACGATGAAATCTCTATCCACCGCACCGGAATAGCCCCCTCCAACCCGGAAGAACCGTCCAGCGCGCCGCGAGAATAACCTCCGCCGTTAACGGTGATCCACGTCAAAGCGCCGGCCTCGTCGGTGGTAACCATTAGCTCGTTGCTGTTGACCATGTTTGTCCCGACGATAAGGAAAACCTTGAAATAATAATCTGTCTCCGGCAGTAATCCGCCAACCGTTGCGCTGGTGTCTATCAGACCTACCGACATGCCCATGTTATCGGTGGTATCGACGCCCGGTTCGGTATCATAGTGGAGTCTGAAACTCCCCAATCCGCCGGGGGACGACGGCCAGACGAGACTCACGCTCGAAGACGTCCGTCCTGTTTCCGCCAACGTAAAATCCCAGCCGGTCTGGTTTATCCACACAGACACAACTGCGCTTGAAGCGCTATTTCCGGAACCGTCCTCGGCGGTAGCGTAAATCGTATGCCAGCTCAGGTCGTCAAGGCCGGTAATGTCCCAATCGATCTGGAACGGCGCTTCGTTATCCGAACCGGCCTCCACGCTGTCGATATAGAATATCACCTCCAAAACGCCTTCGTTATCGGATGCAGATGCAGTAACCGTTACGGGGGACGTGACACCCTCGCCGTCCGAGGGCGAAGTTATAGTCACGGAGGGGCTTTCGTTGTCAGTCTCGTCCTCGGAACAACCGGCGAACAACATAACCGCGATAATTGTCAAGGTTAAAATTCTCTCCATTCTAATCACCTCTTTTTATTTTTTTCTTTATTCGATGATAGCGCTTTCGATATCCTTTTGCAATGAGGTCAGGACTTCCCCGCCGTCGGCTTTCACCAGGACGTCGTCCTCGATTCTGACTCCCCCGATTTCCGGGATATATATTCCCGGTTCGACTGTAATTACAGCGCCTTCGGGGATGGTGTTCTCCGATCTCGATCCTACACCGAGGTTATCGTGAACCTCCATGCCGAGTCCATGCCCCAACCCATGGCCGAAATATTCTCCGAAACCCGCATCGTCAATAATCGTTCGGGCGATTGCGTCGATTTCTTTTCCACGCATCCCGGGCTTAAGGCCGCTTATTGTCGAAGTTTGCGCCTTATAGACTATTTCATATATCTCGCGTTGTTTCGCGGTTGGTTCGCCCAGAATGAAGGTGCGGGTGATGTCCGAATGGAATCCGTTTACCCTCGCGCCGTAATCGATTGTAACAAAATCGCCCGCTTTCATGATTTTTTCCGATGCTATCCCGTGGATTAATGCGCTTCGTTTTCCGCTTACAACAATCGTGTCGAATGCCGGTTTTTCGGCGCCGCCTTTCCGCATTCGATATTCGAGTTCCGCGGCGAATTCTATCTCGCTTACGCCCGGGCGAAGGTAACCCAACGATTCTATTAGCGCTTTTTCAGCGACTTCGACCGCTATTTTTATTTTCTCGACTTCCTCCGGCGTTTTAATCCATCTCATCTCCGCGACGAAATTGTCCACCGGCATCCATTCCAGGCTTTCCGGGAAAGTTTCCTTTGCGGATTGAAGTTTGTCGTAAGTAATCGATTTCTCGAACCCTATTTTCTCGATGCTGGAAAGTATAGGTCTTTCCGACAGGGCTTTCAACAACAATCCTTTTTCGGGGACGATTCCCTCCGCGCCGCGGATTTCGGTCTCGATTTGGGTCTTGTATCGAAAATCGGTGAAGAATAGAGCTTCTTTCGATGACACTAAAAGCAGGCCGTTGGAGCCGCTGTAACCGCACAAATATCTGATATTCACCAGATCCGTGAACATGATTGCATCGAGTTTCAGTTCAACCATTTTTTTTCTGACGTTCTCGATTCTGGATTTATACATTTTTTTCGATCCTTTCTAAAAAGGCCATTCCGTATTCTTCGGCTTTTTTTATTTCAGAAGACGGCGCATCATTCGGTTCCCAATAGCAGTTCCGAACGACGTGCATTTCCGGCATATCGATGGACAGGACGTCGAGGAAATACCTGAGAGTCAATCGCAAGCCCTCTGCCACCTTTTGTCCTCCGCTTTCGGCGGTGATAATTATTCCAGCCTGTCTTCCCTCTGGCAGGGGATTTGCGAGTTTATATTTTCGCGCCCAGAATACCTGGCACCGGTCGATAAGCGCTTTAGCCTTTGCCGGAACGCCATAAAAATAGACAGGAGTGGCAATCGCAATCGATGAACTATTTTCGAGAAGGTCGAGAATATGCGGTATATCGTCCTCTATCGGACATGGAGCGCCGTTATAACAATTCTGGCAATCGTCGCAGGGGTTAATATCGAGATTTCTGATGAAAATTCTTTCGATGGAAAAGCCTTTTTTTTCGAGAGGTTTCAGCGCTATATCGAGAAGCTCGGCGCTATTGGACGGTTCTCTCGGGCTAAAATACAGCGCCACGATTTTTTTTCTTTCGGTAATCACTTTTCGTCCTCGATCAGTGCAAATCTATCAATTACGAAGAGCTACATAGTATAACATTATAATTCTCAATTGAGCGAACGCAAAAGCATATTTTATTCCGCCTTCTGGGTAAGTTTGGGAACGTTGATTACTCGAATAATCGGTCTGGGTCGTGAAATAGCTATGGCCGCGGCCTTTGGGACGAACGTTGCGGCAGACGCTTTCATCGTGGCGTGGCGTTTTCCCAATCTGTTTCGTTTCGTTTTCGGGGAAAATTCTTTCACGGCGGCCTTTTTGCCCAAGTTCACCGAGATAAAACACCGAGAAGGCCCCGAAGCCGCGTTCGCCATGGCCTCTGCGATTCTGACGGCGTTACTGCTGGTGTTGGTGCTAGTATGCGTGCTGGGCGTGCTTTTCGCACCGCAGATTATCAGACTAATAGTAATCGGATGGCACGACGACCCCAAAAGACTGCTCCTATCGACGAAACTGGTGCGCATTCTGTTCCTGTTTATTGGCTTTCTCGGCTTAGGCTCCTACTGCCAGGCGATTCTAAACACCTATCGACGCTTCTTCGTCAGTTCCGTCGCGCCGGGGTTTACCAATCTATCCTGGTTAATCGGTGTGGGGCTGGCGACCGTCTTTTTCACGAGCGACATCAAGCAGATACAGTTCGTTGCGGCCTCTATCGTCTTCGGCGGATTCCTATTCTTCCTTTGGCAATTCATCTGGGTTCTCAAAATCGGATGGAAATTCAGCTGGGCGATAAAGGGCCGGAAGCGGGATATAATCGAAGTGGCGCTGTTGCTCCTGCCGAGTTTACTCTCCCTGGCATCGCACGAAATAAATTATCTTGCGGACGTCATGCTGGCGTCGCTGTTGCCGGGGGGAAGCGTAAGTTCCCTCGCTTATGCCATGCGGCTGGTCTATCTTCCTCTGGCGCTTCTGGGTTACGCTGTCGCGACTGCCAGCCTTCCCACCCTCGCCGACGCCTCCGCCCGAGACGACGACGCCACTTTCTCCCAGACTTTATCATACACCGCGAGATCGATATTCACCATACTTGCGCCAATCGCGCTGGCGACTATCGTCCTTCGATACGAGGTTGTTTCGCTGATTTACGAAAGAGGCCGTTTCGGCGCGGCGACCTCTACCCCGATGGTTACATGGGCGTTGTTGTTTTATATTGTGGGATTGCCTTTCCACGGCCTGACCAGAACGATGCAACAGGCCTATTACGCTAAAAAGGACACCCGGACTCCGGTCTATATTTCCGGGCTGGGAGTGATCTTCAATATCGAGTTAAGCATGATTTTCATGTTCTACTTCGACCACGGCGGGTTGGCGCTCGGTTCTTCGCTATCCGGCTTAATCAACTCGAGTTTATTGATTTTCTATATGCGTAAAAGGGTGAAGGGATTCAAGGCCTGGCCGATTATCAGAACGGAGCTACGCGTTCTCTGCGCAGGGGGGATTTCCGCGATCCTAACATGGCTATTCAAAGATTGGTTCAATCCGATGATCGTCCTCGAACATGAATTCCTGACGAAACTGCTCCAGTTTATCCTTCCGGCGGGATTCTTCTTCGGCGTGTTTTTCGCGATGTCTAAACTCCTGCGCATCCACGAGGTCAACTACGCATGGCGTCGAGTCTTCGACCACTTCAAAGCGCGCTTCAATAATCGATGATTATATCTCCCGATTGACTTTCGACCCTTACTATTCCCGATCCTCCGGGATTCACTATTTCCACCGTCTTAGATTCGCTTTCGATTCCCTGATGACCAATCGCGCCGCTAATCGTTGAATACTTTTCATTCGCGAAAGGCCACGCCGATTTTATCTCGATTTTTCCCCCGTGCGTCTCGATATTCATCTCGCAACCAATTTTGCCCTTTATTTCGACCGTAACGTCGCCATCGCCGGCACATATCTTCCCGCACCCCACATTATCGGCGGAAAGTCGGATATCGGCGTTGCCAATCTGCATATCGTAACTGGTAAGTATCCCTATTCGCGAGATTTCTATCGACCCCGAGTTCTGCACGACCTTCAAAGTATCTATTCTGCCGAACTCGCCGGAAAATTTCATCCTGCCGGCAACGATATTGAAATTACCCGAGCCGTTTTCGACCTCCACGCGTCCGTCGTTTACCGTAATATTGTGATTGCCGTATGTATTCATAAACTCGATCTCGCCGGCGGAAAGCTCGATGCGCATTTCTCCCTCGAATCCGACTACATCTATTCGCCCGATCATCCCGTCGTATCTCACTTCGATGCCCTCGGGGATTTCCATTTCCAATTCGACCAGCATCTCGTTGCCCTTTTTGTGCGATACCTCTATCTTCCTGCCTCGCCATTCGAGATCGCCGTCGAAATCGCCGTCGAGGTGCGAGAACTTCAGTTTGTCTATCAACTCGAAGGGCAATCCAAAATCGGCTTCGAGGACGCCGCCACGCTCCTGAATCCGCGAAGTAAACCTGGTTACGAAATCGCGTGACCGGTTGAAGTTCCCCGCGTCGGCGTAGAGGCGATAACGGAAAACGATATCCTCCCGGTCGGACGTCCGAATCGACGTAACTCCCGCCGGATTGAATATGACCACGATATTCGAGTCCGGGACGTCGAAATTGCGTGTGAGAACCCTCTGGAACGATTCCTCGACCCCCGCGAAAGCTATGCCTGCGATTATTATCGTGCAAAGCAATTGTCTAATCATCGAGCACTCCCCTTTTATATTTTGCCACTTCGATATCCGCGATTCGGGTGGGTTCGGGCATGCGGTATTTAGTAACGCAGGCCAACGCCAGGTCTCTCGCCGAATCGACTCCCACCCTATGCCCCGGCGAAATGAACATCGGTTTGACCTTATTTCTTGTGCGAAGCATAGACCCGACGATTTCCCCTTCGAGCATAATCGGCCTCCACTCGCCCTTTTCGATCCCCGGTTCGTCGGCCTCGCCGACAAGCCTGCTCTTGGCGCACCCTATTGTGGGGACGTTCAGGAATAAACCGAGATGACTCGCCAGCCCGATTCGTCTGGGATGAGCTATTCCCTGGCCATCGGCGAGAACGAGGTCGGGCGGATTCTCCAGGCGGGCGAAGAGATCGAGCATAACCTCGAGCTCTCTGAAACTGAGGTAGCCCGGCACGTAAGGAAACCTGGTTTCGCGATGTCCGGCGATGACGCGCAACCGCCTCATTTCCGGGAATTTGAATATGACGAGGGCGCCGAAAGCCATTCCGCACTTTCTGTCGAAGGCGCAGTCGCATCCCGCGACTATCTCGACATCCTCCACGCTCGGCCCGCCGCCGACAACCACCTCGTCCGCAAGCCGTCGCTGAATTTCAGCCGCCTCCTCGAAGCTGAGGTCGAAATTGTGCAGGTCATTTATCTTCATAATCGCTCAAAATCCTTTCGAGGTCGCGTTCGGCGAGTTCGCGATGGCTTCCCTCCCAGAAAATCTGGCCGCAATCACCGCACCGCTGGAAAATATCGTGGGTCAAATAGGTGTATCGCGGGACGTCGCCCTCGACGCTCTCCTTCGGCGCTTCGACAACCGCGCCGTTGCAATTCGGGCATCTGTCGCCATATAGAATCGGCTCGACGTCGAAGGCCTCGATTACCTCTGCGAGCTGTTTTTCCGTGCCCTCCGCCTCGACCAGGTAACCCGCGTCCCCAACGCGTTCGGCGAGTGCGACGTCGCGGGTCAGCAAAGTCCGTTTTTCCGCGAGCGCTATCGCCAGTAGCCTGTTATCCTCGCCCGAATCGTCGTAGAAGACGTCGCAACCGAGCAGTCTAAGCCACCTCGCCAGCCGCCCCAGCATAACATCCGCAACGAATTTCCTCTCCGAGTTAGACATAGCTGAAAAAGACTCCTTTGCTCCACCGTCCTCCTTCACTATATCGAAAAAAATCTGTCAACGCAACTCATAATATCCGACAATTCCCCCTTTCTCCCGTCCGTCGCAGTCCATCGGCCCGACGGAAATCGGGCAAAATCCCAAAAAAATCGCCACATATGAGACGCTAACCACGAAAATTCCGCCACAAACCCTATTATACCCTTTGCATGTTTTCATCGATAAAACGATATTCAATTAAAGTAACTTATATTTTTATTTTTTTGCTTACTTTTATTTTACAATATTTTTTTTCTATATTAATTTATCTTTCTTTTTATTCTTTATAAATGACTTTCACTATTAATTACTTTTATATTCTCTTTTTGGGGATTACATATTCTTATTTATAGATTACATTCGCTTATAATTGCTCTACATATTGATATTATCAATAATAATTAGGATAAGCGATGCAATTATTTATAAATGTAATGTAATATAGAGCGAATGAAATTTGTTTTATTTAAGATGTAAGTTAATATTGAAGAGACATAAGTTAATTTAAGGGCGATGTAAGTTGTTATTTATAACATTAAATTCGTTTCATATGAGGCTAAACCCGTATTTAAGGGGTTCCGGCGCGCAGGACGCTATTTAGAAGGGATACATTATGGAAAGGTGCCAGTTTGAGTTGCTTACCGGCTCGCCTTCGGAGGGTTCGTCCGGGTTAATCACCTGATAGCCGTAATCGAAGCGGATTGGGCCTATGGGTGTGATGAATGCGATCCCCCATCCCGCGCTTCCCTTGAGTGTTCCCGGGTTGAACGCCTCGGCGTATTCCCATACATTGCCCGCGTCGAAGAAAACGTGCCCCCAGAAGTTCCATACAATTGGTGCTCGGATGGCTGTATTTGCGAGAACGAGCATTTTTCCTCCACGCGGTTCGCCGTCGGCGTATTTGGGGCCGATCGACCGTTCCTCCCATCCTCGTATCGTGTTGGCTCCTCCGAGGAAGAATTTGCGGTGTTCGAGGACGTCCTCCTCCCCCTCCTTCCAGTTCCCGATGATCGAGACTCGCCCGCGCACCGCGAAGATATATCTTCCGAAGAATGTCCAGTGACGGCTATTGAGGACGTTCACCTTTGTGTAGTTCTCGTCGCCGCCCAGGAAATACCCTCCCATTTCGAGTTGCCCGATGAAATAGGAACCCGCGGTTGGGACGAGGACGTTGTCGCGCGTGTCCCTGACGCCCGCGTAGCCGATTCGCCTGCTGATGGGTTTCTCGCGCTGTTCGAGGATTTCCTCCTGTAGCTCGATATTTTCGATGTCGTATATGTCCGCGCGTTCGTAATTGAAGGATATGGTGTGGTTCCAGTCGCGTCCGGTGCGGTGTTCGGCGCCTATTTCAAAACCTATCGTGCGTAGTTTGTATTGTTCGATTTCCTCGCGGTTGAGCGGCTCGAAATACAGGTTGAGGGTTAAGGGTGTGCGCGTGCCTAATATCCAGGGTTCGCGGTAGGTAACGTCGAAGCGGTTGGCCATGTTGTATGTCGCGGTGTTCGGCCAGAATTTATCGGACGACTCGATTATCAGTTCCCATTTGGAGGACGCCTCGATTGTGAAACTCCTGCCCGTCCCGAACAGATTCCGATGTCCCCATCCGAGGCCGCCGGTAATGAATATCGGGTAGTTTTCGTCGCTTCCCGCGCCGAGTTTGGTGATGACCCATCGCGGCGGTTTCTCGGCGATCGTGATTTTATAATCGAGGGTCTCGGGTTTCTCGGCGAAATTTATCGGCTCGACGCTTACGATTGAGAATAATCCCGTTCGATATAGTGCCTCGCGGGTTTCGGTAACCTTCGACGAGCTGTATTTTTCGCCGCGCGTGAATCCGATCTCTCTCCTGACGGCCGACTGGCGGGTATTGTCGAGGCCGACGTAGATGATTCCCCCGAAATACCCAAATTTGCCGGTATCGATTTCGATATCGATTCGCGCGGAGGAGTCCCTTACGATTTCGTAATCGCCGGTAACGTTAGCGTAGGGGTAGCCTCTATTGCGGAAGTAATTCTGGACAATTTTTCCGTCCATCTTTATCATTCGCGGCCTTAGCGGATCGCCCTCCGACTGCCGTATTTCCGCGAACAGCATCTGCGCCGAAACCTGCGGGGGGAGTTTGCCCAGGAGATTTATTTCTTCGATGATATATCTCGGCCCCTCGGTAATGAACACGTTTATCAGGAGTTTTTCCGGTTCGTTTGGCCGGGGTGTCGCGGTGGCTTTGACCTGGACGTCGATATATCCCTGGTTGATATAGTAGTTCTGCAGTATGCCGAGGTCGTCTTCGAGACGTTTCGCGCCAAACTGCGTGCCTTTACCTACGAGGCGTTTTATCCAGGACGCCCTTCTCGTTCGCATTAATTGCTCTATTTTCCATGTAGAGACGTGTTCGTTCCCGTGAATCGCCACGCGATCGACTATCTGTTCGCTAAATGCCGTAGCGATAATGAGCAGTAGAAATGCTGTTTTCCTCAATATTCCCATCTGAACTGCAATTCGAGTTTGTATTCGTCTCTGGTTTCCACTCCGGCAGAACGTCCGGCGTGCATGGTTATATGATCGCTCAGTATGTATTCGAGATTAATTATATCCGACGATTGTTCGTCGAAGCTAAGCGAGCGAGTATATGTGAGGTATATCCTGTCGGTAAGGTATTTTCCGATTGTAACTTTTGCTTGCGTCAGATCGAACACATCCTGGTCGGATGGTTCGAACTCGAAGGTCTCTACGCCAAGCGTCCTTCGGGCAACGTCCTCGACTTCTCGCGTCAGGTAACCCTGAATAACCTGCGGCACCCTTTCTTCGATCGCGCTCGTTTGAATACCCTCGCCCTCGACATTCAACGCGAGTAGCGAAAAAACGTCGCCCTGGGAATAGGCCTGCATCCTGTTGCCGGCTCTGTCCTGAGCAAAAAGGTTTATCTGCGGTTCTTCCAGGGCACCGGTTATCTGGAGGACGATATCCACCTCTCCCGCGCGAGATATCGCTTCGATATCCAAGCGGGGATTGATGCCCTTAAAACTCTCGAAGTATATTCTCCCGCGCGTTATCTTGAAGGTTCGTCCGAGGAAGAAGGCTTTGCCGCGCAGGACTTCCATCTCGCCGTATAGGGCGAGTGCGCTTTGCTCTGTCATTACGTTTATTTCGCCGCCGATTTCGGCGTCGAGAATATCTGTAAGTATCCAGGCGTTGCCGGGTATTTCGACGAGGACGTTGAGTTCGACCGGGAGACTATCCAGCGCGCCGCCGTCGCCGCCTTCCGTTTCGAGCTTGACCAGGTTGACCTTATTTATTTTTATCCTGCCCTCGATGGCGACGGGTTGCGCGCCTTCAATAGTTATGTCGGCGTTGTTTCGCAAGAATAGTCCTTCCTCGGGGAAGTTAAGGGGAAGATCTCTTGCGGTAAATGATATATCCATATCCGGCGAAGTCGGTTCGGATATATCTATTTTACCGCGCACGCCGAAATGCCCGTATTTTACCTTTTCCTTCCTGAAAAATCGGACGATTCTCGCCCACAGCGATTTTTCTTCTACCGGTAACGCTCCTACCACACCGGATGCCGAGTCTATTACGATTTCATTACCGGTCAATTGCAAATCGAGGTAAAGGCTTTCAACGGGATCGGCCATGCTTTTCAAACCGAGGATTCCGCTGTTCCATGTGAAACTGCCGTCGGCGTAAAGGGAGTCCTTCGATCCTTTCATATTTATTTTCATATCGAAGGGGCCGACCATGGAATCTATCTCATCGACGAAGGAAGCCAACAGACCTGCGCGAGTTCCGTGAATATTCGCCTCGAAATCGAAAGGGATATTTTCCGTGGTGGGGTCTATCCATCCTCGTATGAAGTATTGTTCCGTCTCTCTGCCGATTATCACCGGTTCCACTTCTACCACGCCGTCGCGAATATTCCCCAGCACCTCGGCGCGTGTGAAATCAAGGTTGTTTATACTCAACTCGTCGAGGAACATTTCGTATTGTCCGACTGCGCCCTTCAAGTCGTAGGGCATATTTATGAAAAATTCGCCGGATAGTTTCCCAAAAATGCTCTCGAAAGGTAAGAATTCGGATGCTTTTTGCGCGGAAAGGCCATTAAGTTTCGCGCCAATAGTTATTTCATCCCTGTCGCCGACGAGCCGGTTGACAATTATATCTCCGCCGAAAATTCCCGCATAAAGGGGAGTAGATTCAATAGTCTCGCCCATTATGCTGACCACGAAGGTCGATTCCAGCGTTACAGGATGATCGTATATCTCAAGTTCGAAACCCTCCGCGCGTATTCCTATCGAATCCTCGACTGCGACAATCTCGGCGACACCCTTCGCCGAAATAGAATCCCCCCACAGCAGGAAAGGTTTGATATAATACCTGTTACCGTGTAACTCCACCTGCGTAATCAGTGAATCGTATGTAATCCCGGAAAATTCCCCTTCGCTTTCGATATAAATATCGCCACGGGGCGATTCGATGAAATCGTAAATTGTGGCTTGAGCCAGAAAGCGGTCATGATTGACAGGCCCCGTTGCAAGTTCGTCGCTGACGATATCGAAACTCAATATTGGATGTTCTATTTCTCCTAAAATCTGGGCGTTTTCCATTCTGGCTCTGCCGGTTATCGTGCTTTCCATTCCGGCTATTGATGTTATATTGGCGAGATTCGGCGCCCAAAGCCCGAATTGGATAAAAATCTCCCTATCGAAAACGATAACGCCGTTCATAGTAAGGTAATTTCCGCCTCTAAGCACCTCGAAACCGGGATAGAAATTCACCGAATCGGGACAGATGTATAGGCTCCCCGAGGCTGTATCGAAGGCTATATCGAAAATTTCGCTTCTGCCGAGGTTACCGTGAACGGTCATCGTAACGATTGTGTCGAGTAATTCGCCCACCACTCTCGCTCTACCGTTTAGATTCGTCGGCAAATCTTCCCCGGCCTCCATAAAAGCGTTGAGGTCGAGGTTACGCGCATATCCTTCGATAATCATCTCGATTGGTTGGGTCGTATCATCTTCGGGTGGGAATACCATCTTCAGGTTACCGTCCATGGTCGCCCCCCAGACAGAACCTTTCAGACTGCTTATTTCCAATCGGCTTTCCCGGAAATCTATATATCCGCTGACATTTTTCGCGGGAATTGTAAATATCTCACCGTCGATAAAGATGTAACCTGATACGGTTTCCCCTTTTCCTGCGAGGTCGATTTTCGCTTTTCCGTATCCTTCCAGGAAACCGAGGTCGAGTATCGAGTCTATTTCGACAAGATCTGCGGGATTAGCCTCGACGGCGAAGTTCCATTCTTTTGGGTCCATATTTGTAATCGATCCTTTGCCCGTAATATTGCTCCTCGCCAATCTTGCATCGACATCGACATGGACACCTTCATCGAGCATAATCCTGCCGTTGACGTAATTTATACGGCCTCTGCCGTGAAGGTAACCCCCGAGGGAGTCGGGTTGGATGACGATTCCACTTCCGGCGGATGTTAACGCGCCAAAGTAGCCAATATCGCCGATTACGAAATCGTTGAAGGAGAACATCCCATCGATTATTCGGAGTTTATCTATTTGAAAATCGGGGATATCGAAATCCGGCATATTGTCGCCGTCATCATCCCCCGCTTTTTCCGTTATTCTAATTATGGGGCGATGGAAGGTGGCTACGTATAATTGCCTGTTGCGGATTGTGAAATTGGCTCGAATGGAATCGGCTGTAATGCTTATATCGGCGTCGTCGCCGGTTATACTCATATCGAGATTATCGACGTTCAGGAAATTGATGCCGACATGTAGTCTATCGTAGTTTATCGTAATCGGCAGTTTGAATATTCGTATCGCCGAACGAATCGCTATTTTCTGGACGGGAGTTATCATATAGAAAGTGGTAACAATCGAAAGTACCAGCACCACCGCAATCATTACGGGAAATAGAATGATCTCGATACGACGCTTTATTTTCCTATAATTCGCCATTTATCCTATTTCTTTATCTCTATACGTCCAGTGGTGGTTTATCAGGAAATTCACTACTGCGGCCAGGCCTATGCCTATTACATTCGCGATGGCGTAGTTCAACTCTACCTTCTCCGAAAGCAATATCAAAACGGGATAATTCACTCCAAAAGCCGTCATTCCGGCGGCCAGGTTATATTTAAGCAGTCTGACAATCCACGGATTGTTTCTGCGGTCACGCCAGGTCCACAAATCGTTCAGGAACCAGTTTGCGACGATGGATACTTCTATTGCGATAATTCCGCCCAGCCAGGTTGACATTCCCGCCACGCCCACGAGCAACATCAGCCCGCCTTGATTGACGAGAAATCCCCCTGCGCCCACCAGGCCGAATTTCCATCCTCGTTTGATGTATTCACGGACCGCTATAGCCATAGCATTTCCATATTCTGAATGTAGTAATGACTTTTCCTGCTCTTTTAGGTTCGACAACGATAGGCCCTTCGACCTTTTCAAAATGCTGTTCGAGTAATTTTTCATCGCGGAACGGTTCGCGTTTATCGTCGACGAATATGCAATTATCACCGATTAACTCTTCGGTATCCGTCCAGTATGTGTAATTAAGTCCTTGAAGGCCGAATATTTCGTTGCTGTGCGTTTCGGGTTTATCATCGAGGTAGAACGCCAATTCGGACGGGACTTTATATCCCCATCCCGCAATGAAGGTTTCGCCCTGCAGATTCCGTCTCTCCACTTCAACTCTTTGAGCGATTTCACGCCAGCCCGCCCAGTAGGCCGATTCGCCCGTAAGCGAAACGAACGGCAACAATACCAGTAGATACAGTAGCAAAGTCTCGATTCCAGCTATAATCACGCCCCACCTGAGGAATTTTTTTCCGCGCGGTTTGTCTATTATGGTTCCCACAAATGCTATCGCTCCGGTAACATAGGCGGGCGCCAGCCAATTCATTTTCACCCAATACCTCAGGGCGATTAGCGAAAAGAAGACGATTATCGGCACTGTAAACGAAGAGAGGAACAATCCGCGAAGGTCTTTTTGGAAAATCCCCCGCCAGAAACCTTTGAAACTCGCCCATATAATTCCCGCGAAAATAACCGGGCTTACAAGCAGGAATTGCGATATTAACATTCCGCCAAATAGGTCCAGGCGCCATCGCGACAATTCGCCCGCCCTCCGGATGGATTGATACGCGAAGCTCGCCCAATCGTTCTGTGCGTTCCAGATTATCTGCGGGGAAAAAGCGACCAGGGCGGACAGCAAGCCGAGATATGGAAGCGGCGATTTGAGGTGTTCTCGTGTGTCCCTGTCGAATGCCATCGCGAACAGAAATCCCGGTAAAAGAAACACCGCCGTATATTTTGACAACATCGCCAATCCCACGGCGAATCCCGCGGGAATCCATAGCCATTTTCTATCCTCGCTGAGGGCTACATAGCCCATAAATATAGCCAGCGTCCAGAAGAACAATAGCGGTGGGTCCGGGGTAAGAATCCCACTACCGATAGCGAAAAGCGGGGTCACGCCGGCGGTTACGGCTACCCAGAAACCGGTCTTCGAACTAAACATCCTCTCAGCGAAGAAGAAGATAACCAGCAATAAACCGAGACCGTAAAGCCAGGGCCCGAACCTTATCCCAAAGGCGTTATCGCCGAAAACGGATGTGGTAAGCCAGCAGGTCCAGGCGTGCATGGGCGGATGATCGAAATACCCCGGCGCGAGATGCCGGGAATATTGCCAATAATAGGCATCCTGGGGCTGTAAATCGAGTAGCGGTAGTATCAACAATTTGATAGCCGATACGACCACAATGAAGATAATAGCCCGTTTTCGCCATCTGGACGAATATTCGCTCAAACTCAGCCTTTTTTCCTCAATATCTGTGCTATCTTCGTTTTTAGCTCGGAAAGGTCCGCGGATTTAATAATGTAGTCCTCGGCGAGCCATGTCAGGAAATTATCCTTATAAGATGAATACGCACTGTTTATCAGCACCGGCAAATCCCGACGCTTGACCATCATCTTTTCGAGCGCGCTAATCCCATCTTCTTCCGGCATACGAATATCGAGTATTACGATGTCGAAAACCTCTTTGTCGAGAAGGTCGTAAGCCTCGCTCGCGCTTGCGGCTGTTGTAACTTCGTAACCTTCCTCGCCCAGTTCCGTTTCATATAGAGTTCGGATGTTCTTTTCGTCGTCCACAACGAGTATCTTTGCCATATTTTCTCCTTTTTTTATGTTCTTGCGGGTAATTTGACATGAAATATCGTGCCCTTTTCAGGCGTGCTGGTAAACCATATCATCCCGCCATGGGCATCTATTAATTGATAACTGATGGGCAACCCAAGACCCGTTCCCGATGATTTAGTCGTGAAAAACGGTTCAAAAATCTTGTCCTTGAATTTTTCCGGAATCCCCGTTCCCGAGTCGATAATATCCACCCAAACGAAGCCACCGGCTTTATGGGTAATAATTTTCAGAGTCCCTCCGTTCGGCATGGCGTTAATCGAGTTTTTGAAGAGATTCATCATCACCTGACCGATCTGGTCCGGGTCGATGGAGATTTCGCCGATGTTCTTGTTCAATTCTGTAACGATTTCAATACTACCTCCGTCGATTTGTTCTTTGAGCAGGTCGATCGTTCTCTGGACCAATCTGTTAATATCGAAAGGCCTGAGTTTTGGTTTAGCCTGCCGGGAGTATGACAGGACGTCCTCAAGGATATCTTCCAGGCGTTTCGTTTCTTCCCTGATTATGTCCGAATATTTGCGAATCGGGCTTTCCGGTTCCGCTCTTTTGGCGATATTCCTCGCGAAACCTCCAATCGATACAAGCGGATTGCGTATCTCATGCGCCACCTGCGCGGCGAGTTTGCCAATTGTGGATAATCTCTCGGTGCGAAGCAGAATATCCTGGTTTTCCTGCAGTTTGCGATATGTTTCCTGGAGCTGTTCGTTGCGTTCCTTAAGCTGGTCGAGAAGCTGGCTTCTTTCTATACTAAGGCTGGCGTGAGACGCGATAGTCTTAAGCAACCTAACCTTGTCTTCTACGATGGGATGGCCGCTCACCTTATTGTCCACCACGACAACACCGACAGGTTTTCCCATAGCGAGAAGGGGGACTATTGCGAAGGAGTCGGTATCCAGCTTGTCGGCTAATTCTAAAGCGCCCTCGACCTCGTTTTTATCGCGGACAATCAATTCTCTTTTCGAGAAGAGAGTTTTGACGAGTATAGAAGATTTATCGTGCAGGTTGTATGACATTTCGTGAACTATTCTATCGTGTTTGGTCACCTGGATTTCGCTCTTACCGTATTTATCGAGAACTTCCGCGAAGCTATCTGGATACGCCTCGAGTTCCGACCATATTCTGCCCGCTTCTTCAGGAGTTTCTGGCCCGATACCCATCCTGCCTTCGAGGGTATTGGTATTTCCGTTAACGAGGAATAGAAACGCGCGATTGAAACCGCATCCCTGTTTAGCCGTGGACGCCGTAAGGAAAATATGGAGATTATTTTCGAGCCTTTCCACCGTTTGCAGTGCTACGGAAAGTTCGGTGAGGATTCTCAGTTCATCCAATCTGCGCGATAATTCTGCATTGGCGTTCTCTAATTTGCTTTTGGTCAAGGCGAGTTTATCGATTATTTTTTCTCTTCCGGTAACGTCGCGGAGTATCTTCACGGCGCGTGTAATTTCTCCTCGCCTGTTGCGAATGGGGCCGGCTATAATCTCGAAAGTCTTTCGCTCGCCTTTAACCGTGTTAGCTCTGATATAGCTGGAGTGAATCTGGCCATCTTCGAACACCATTTTAACCTGACAGTTTTCGCAAAGGTCGGTATTATCGCCAATTACTGTCATACAGGACTTGCTCTGGTAGTTTTCCTCTATGCCAAATATGTCCTTCATAACATCGTTCACCCAGATATAATGAAGTTCTTTATCTACTATCGCTATCCCCTCGTCGATAACGTCCGATATATTCATCAACCGACTCGTAAACGATGCTTCCGCCGAAACGTCCTCCAATATCATCAACACGCCGGTGGTGTAGCCTTCGGATATCACGGGGACATGTATAGCTTCGACGAATTTCCCCCCCGGTATCTCGAAAAGGTCGCGGAGCACTTTGTTTTCTACCAGACACTCCTTAATAAAACATCCTGTGCCTTCCACATCTTTCCAGGGGACTATTTCGTCGCAATTATCGCCAACGTGAACTTCCTGAAAACCCAGATTTTTCAAAATAGAGTTATTCGCTCTGATTACCGATCCTTCGGGGTTTAGTAAAATCAGGCCGATTGGCAGATGTTCGAAAATCGCCGAGAGCCATCTTGCATTCGGCAACAGTTCCAGCGCCGCTTCTTCGAGGAACACATCGATACGAGGATGATAATCATACCTTTTCCCCGAAGGTTCGCTATCGGCATTCCTTTTAAATTCACATGCCCATAGTAGTATATCCAGTAGCTCGAAAGCCGTAATAGGCCGGTGTATGAGCGCGAAGGCGTTATGGTCGTCGGAAAGGTCGGTAGTCCTCGCGGTAATCAGGACTCTCGGCGTATGCGGTATTTCCTGGCCTATTCTCCTGTCGAGTTCGACGGAACCTTCGCCCGCAAGGTCTATAGCGACGGCATCGAGTTCCACGGGAAATTTTTCACCATCAGGATAGTCTTCGAGGTTGACCACCACGAAGCCTTCTTTCTCGAGAATCTCCGCGAAGTCTTTAATTATCCACGGACAAAGTCCTACAATATAGCCTTTGCCTTTATTTTCTTTTTCTTCCGTCATTTTCTTTTTTTCGTCGTTGACACAATTACATAATAATATAACATACCCAGAAAATTACGGAATATCAAGGGAAACGTAATAAAGCGATTCTTTTTCAGGCGAGGTATTTTCCCAGGCCGACACATTCGAGGACTTCGTCCATGTGCTCTACGGGCTTTATTCTCAACCCCTTTTTGACCTCGTCGGGTATCTCGGTCAGGTCCGGCAGGTTAGATTTTGGGATAATAACCGTTTTCAGTTCGTATCTTTTTGCGGCAAGTAGTTTTTCCGATAGGCCGCCTATTCGCAGAACGTGACCCGATAATGATATTTCGCCTGTCATTGCGATTTTTGTGGCAAGGGGTTTATCGATAAACATCGATGTTAACGCCGTGGCGATAGCCACGCCCGCCGACGGGCCGTCCTTTGGCGTAGCGCCTTCGGGAACGTGAATATGGATTTTTCCCTTTTTTTGTTTCTTAATATCCGCCGACAGTTTCGACCGGACGTAAGTCAACGCCGCTCGCGCTGATTCCTGCATTACTTCGCCCAGTCGCCCGGTTAGCGTGAGGTCCTCTTCGCCTTGAGTTATTGCCGTTTCGATTCTTAGAATCTCGCCGCCCGCGGAAGTCCAGGCCAGCCCAAGAGATTCTCCGGGAAGTAGCTTACTGGGCAAATCCGATTCCCTATAAGGAGGAACGCCGAGGTATTTTTCTAAGTCGCTATCGGATATATCCACGCGTTTCGGCAGGTTTTTTCTTGTAACTACTCTGGACGCAATTTTCCGCATGATCTTCCCGAGGTTACGCTCCAGTTCCCGGACTCCGGCTTCGCGAGTCCAATTAACGATTAAGGACTCGAGGGCGGCGTTGCTTATTCTGATCTCAACCTCGGTCAAACCTGCCGATTGCCTTTGTTTGGGTATCAAATACCCCTTCGCTATGGCTCTTTTCTCCGTGGCGAGATAACCGGGGATACGCAATACCTCCATTCTGTCGGCCAGAGCGGGCGGGATACCGGAAGTGGTATTGGCCGTGGTCAGAAAAAGGACTCTGGACAGATCGAACTCCAATTCCAGATAATGATCCACAAAATGCGCGTTCTGTTCGGGATCGAGAGCTTCGAGCAGTGCCGCCGACGGGTCGCCGCGAAAATCGGCACCTATTTTATCGATCTCGTCGAGAAGAAAAACTGGATTCTTGCTGTTCGCGCGTTTCATTTGCTGGATTATTCTCCCGGGAAGAGCGCCGATATATGTTCTCCTATGACCTCGAATTTCAGCTTCATCGCGAATACCCCCCAGCGATATCCTGACAAAATTTCGCGCTAAAGCGCGCGCTATACTCTTTCCAAGGGATGTTTTTCCTACGCCCGGTGGCCCCACCAGACATAGAATCGGGCCGCGAACCTCCTCAGATAAAGCCATAACGGCGATATGCTCGGTTATCCTCTCCTTGATTTTCTTCAATCCATAATGGTCCTCGTCAAGGATTCTCGCCGCCGAATCGATATCGATGTCATCCGGTGTGGATTCTTCCCAGGGGAGTTTCAGAATCCAGTCGATGTAGTTTCTTATTACCGCGGCCTCGGGACTGCTTGGATGGGTTCTCTCCAGTTTATCGATCTCCTCTTCGGCCTTTTCTATCACCGCGTCCGGCAAAGGTTTCTTTTCGAGTTCGCTTCTCATAGAATCGATTTCCGGCGACGCCCCTCTTTCCCCGAGTTCCGACCTAATCGCTTCCAATTGTTCTCTGAGGTAGTATTCACGCTGGATATCGGATAGCCTGTCTTTGACCTTTCTGTCGATATCCTCCTCCAGGCGCAGGATTTCCGTTTCCCTCGCAATATGAGATAGAATCTGCCCCAGTCTATCGGAAATCGAACCGCTTTCCACCAGCTTCTGTTTTTCTTCTAATCCCAGCGAAAGATGTGCGGCTATCATATCTGCGAGTTTACCGGGTTGTTCGCGCGAGGACTCGATTGCGTTCACAATTTCCTCGGGAACCGTCTCTTCCAGATGGGCGTATATGGAGAATTTTTCGATTGCTTTTCTTGCCAGCGCTTCTAGGCGAGGGGTAGCTTTTTGCGGTGTTTCCTCGATGACCTCGATATTGGCCTCCAGCAGATTCCTGCCGTAGAAAAATCTTTCGACGCTACACCTATCCAAACCCTCGACGAGAACCTTCATCGAGCCTTCCGGCAGTCTCAATATCTGTAGCACTTTAACGAGAATTCCGTTTCGATAAAGGTCCGCCGATCGAATATCATCCAGCGAAGGGTCTTTCTGAGCAATCAATACCAGTCGGCGCGATGTCATCATCGCTTCCTGGATTGCGGTTAAACTCCTCGGCCTCCCGACGAGAACTGGAAAAATCATGTTAGGGAACCCAACTACGTCGCGAACAGGCAATACCGGCAGTCTGACTGATTTCATATCGATTCCTTTTTGAAATAAATAATTAATTTAGATTCCATTTTATTCAATGTCAAACGATTTTTTACTTTTAAGATCGATTTCTTACAACATAATACATATCAACATTATCTAATAATTGCTTAACGGATGTATAAATTTTGCGCGAAATCTCTTTCCCCTTGAATGTTAACGACTTAGAAAAAAGTGTTTTTTTTTGGGAATTGTCCCTTGACACCACGGATTTGATCTAATATTTTTCTTTCCGCTAAAATGACGGAAGGAAAAATTTGTTTTTTCTTATTGCTCATTTCAACAATGTAAGCCGGCAGATGCCCAGAAATGGGCTTATAAGGCCACATTAAGCGGATTAGTAGATTTGTCCACGATGTTGATAACTCTTCGTTTTTAAGAATTTCTATTTTCAATAGGAGATTTCGCTCGAACGAGTTACTAACATCCAATGTTGACAACTTGGTTTATAGTTATTCGGATTATTCAAAATGGCAGATAATAACGAACAAATCTGGCAGAAATGCCTTAACGAAATACAGAACAGAATTAATCGACAAAGTTTTGTAACCTGGTTCGAAGACACGATTGGACTTCCGGCCGAGGGCGACAATCTCGTTGTCAGGATAAGAGACCAGTTTACCGCCGATTGGCTCGAACAACATCATCTCGATACAATTCGTTCTTCGATGGACTCTGTTATGGATTCGCGGATGACTTTGACTTTCGCGGTCATGCAGAAGAACGGAAAATACGAATACAATGTCCCGGAAAAGGCAGATTATAAGGAATATGATAACGAAACCGCTTCCGAGGATCGTCACCTGAACCCAAAATACACTTTCGAGAGTTTTGTAGTCGGCGATTTCAATAGATTCGCGCACGCCGCGGCGATGGCCGTATCTGAAGCTCCGGGGAAGAATAAATATTCCCCTCTATACATCTATGGAGGAACCGGGCTGGGAAAAACCCATCTGATTCAGGCAATAGGTCATTTTATCAAAGAAGAGAATCCCCGAATGAAGGTGATTTACGTTACAAGTGAGCGTTTCACCAACGAGTTCATCGGGAGCATTATTTCCAAGACCACCGCCGAATTCAACCGGGTTTATCGAAACGTGGATGTAATTATCCTGGACGACGTCCAGTTTTTTGCTGGCAAGGAGTCCATTCAAAGCGAATTTTTCCATGTCTTCAATTCTCTTCATCAGAAGGGTAAGCAAATTGTCCTTACCTCGGACGTCGCTCCCTCAAATATTATCGGGCTGGAAGAGAGGTTGCTCTCGCGTCTCAAGTGGGGACTCGTAGTCGATATCCGTCCGCCCGATCTCGAAGGCAGGATGGCTATATTGCGAAGAAAAGCTGAGTTCGACGGAATTATTATGTCCGACGACGTGATGGCATATATAGCCGAGAACGTAACGTCGAACGTCCGCGAACTCGAAGGCACGCTTATAAGACTCCTCGCTTACGCTTCAATAAGTGGATCCGACATCGATACAAACATGGCACGCGAGGTTCTCAGTCATTACCGAAACGGATCGGAACGAAGGCGACTCGGGCCGACCGAGATTTGTAAGGGCGTAGCTGAAATTTTCGGCGTCGATGAATCCGCGTTACAAAATAAGCGTCGAACTCAACCTCTCGCTATGGCCAGGCAAGTGGCTATGTTCCTATGCCGCGAGATGACCGATAATTCTCTAAAAACAATAGGCCTATATTTCGGCGGAAGGGATCACTCCACGGTTATTCACGCTATAAAATGCGTCAGGGAAAAAGTAAAAGAGGATAATAAGCTCGCAAAAAAGATCGAGATGATCCGCGCGGAATTGAAATAGCTATTTAAATTTCTCAATATCTATCCTCCCATACCGACAGGATTTTTTTTCCTCAATTAGACAACCCGTTTATACGGCTTTGATAATTTGTTGATTATGAAGAATTTTATCTTGATAACTTCCCACTTATCAACATTTTTTGTTCTTTCTTAAGATGTTTTCCTTTTATAACATAAATTAACATTCTCAATGTTTGTAAATAAGTGGGGAGTTTCTTTATCTAAACGCATTTCCTTACTTATCAACAAAATTAACAACATTATTATTATTATTGAATTTATAATTATTTAAAATTTAAAAAGAAAATAATAATTAAAGATGGTTGTATTTAAAAAAGAGTTCTTATTTAGGGTTGATTTTTTCTTATATTCAGCTTAAATTAGACAAAAGTAGGAATTTATTTCTCGTAGGAGGAACAATGGAATTTACCTGTGAACGAACCGAATTTTACGATGTGCTTGGGAATATTCAATCAGTTATTCCCAGTAGATCGGCTCATCCGGTTTTAGCTAATGTTCTCGTAACTGCCGAAAAAGGGAAGGTTCGTATCCTTGGAACCGATATGGACGTTACAATGGAAGGAATAGTTAACGCGGAGATAAAGAGCGAGGGGAGTTACGCGCTTCCCGCTAAAAAGCTATTCGAGTTATTGAGGGAGCTCGGTTCCGGAGACGTAGTTTTCAACAGAGAAGGTAATAGGATTAAGCTTATTCAGGCTTTAGGTAGATTTTCGGTAAGCGGTGTAGAAAAGGAAGATTATCCTCACGAAGATTTAATGAAAGAGGAAGAGAAAAAGTTTTCGCTAAGCGTAGCAGACCTCACCAGAATGCTGGAAAAGACGGCTTATTCGATTTCCGCGGACGTTGCACGAATAGCTTTATCGGGACTTCTTTTTAATCTGTCATCGGATAAAGCTATAGCGGTGGCCACAGATGGACATAGACTGACTTTAATTAGAAAAGAAATAGAGATAGAGGGTGGAGAGGAAGTAGAAATACTTATTCCGGCTAAAACTGTAGGGCACCTGAGTAAGATGCTCGGTGAGGGCGAGGGAAACGTGAATATTTCGGTCGGCGCCGGGACGGTGCGGTTCGCCCTCGGGGATTACATTCTCACCAGCAAACTTATTACCGAGAGGTTCCCTAACTTCGAACAGGTAATTCCAAAGGACAATACAAAGGCGCTTATAGCAGAAAGAAAATCGCTGATGGCCGCGGTTAGAAGAGCGGCGGTTCTTTCTAATCCCCTCACCCATCTCCTCAAATTCGATATAGAGGAGAATAAAGTGGAACTTTCGAGTTCCGATTACGACGTGGGCGGAGAGGCTTTCGAAAAAATAATAGTAGAATATTCTGAAGACCCTATAAAAATAGGATTTAATTCGACATACCTGCTTGAGATACTCCGACATCTCGATTCCGAAGAGGTAAAATTCCTTCTTAAGAATTCCTTATCGTCAGCACTTATCTTGCCGTTGCCTCAGGAAGAAGGGGAAGAATATCTTTCTATCCTTATGCCGTTACGCTTGCCGGAGGAGGACACTTGATTTCAAAGCTCCGTCTGATTTCATTTAGGGCTTACAACGAGGCGGAGCTTGAATTCGATGTAGAATTCAATTGTATCACCGGAGAAAATGGTGTAGGTAAAACGAGCCTGCTGGAAGCGATTGCGCATCTCGGTTTTGGAAGTTCCCCCTGGTCGGGGCGTAGCGTCGATGTAATTAAAAGCGATAGCGACTTCTCAATAATTCACGGAATAGGTGCTGAACGCAAACAGGACGTGCGAATAAAAATAAAGAGAGGTTCGCGAAAAGAGGTGTATCTCGCCGGAAAAAGAATCCCCAGGTTGTCGAAGCTGTTGGGCGTATTTCCGATCACTGCAATCGGGCCACAGGAAATAGAACTTATAAAAGGTTCGCCGTCGATAAGGCGGCGAATGGTAGATTCTGTTTTGTGTCAGACTGACGCAACATATACCGAGGAGTTATCTCGGTTCAACAAGATGCTCCAGGAGAGGAACTCGGCGTTAAAGGGAGTCCGTTCGGGCGAAATGACCGGCGGCCACGTGTTGATAGACTCCATCGATGAGACGATGTCGCCGTCGGCTGGGAGAATAATGGAAAAACGCGCGCATCTGATAGATATTCTGTCCGGGAAGAGCGAAGAAATTTATGATGAGATGACCGCTGGCAAGGGAGGAAATTTAGCCATAGAATATCATCCAACGATGGATATTAAGGAAAAGGGAGCCGGGGATATAGCAAAGGATTATTACACAAAACTCGCCGCGAGGAGGAAAAGGGATCTAGATACGGGGAATACGGTTCTTGGGCCTCACCGCGATGATTTATTCTTTGCTAAGGACGGCGAAGATATGAGCCGATTTGGAAGCTGGGGTCAGGCGCGAGCGGCGTCTCTGGCGATTTTACTCGCATCGACGGAGATTATCAGCAAGGGAACAAAGACCAAAACAACTCTTTTACTTGACGACTGTTTCGCGGAACTCGATAGGGATAATACAAGGCGTTTTATTGAAATTTCGAGCAGGTATGGGCAGGTGGTGATAGCCACGCCGAGGGAGTTGGAATTGCCGGGAAGCGTAGGAGGCGCGTCGTTTGTATTCGATGGGGTAGGCAAAATAAGGAGGGAAACGTAATGACGGCAAAACACAGTATGGAGACTATAGGGCAAATAATCAGAAGAGTCCTCGCGAGACAGGGGATGGAAAAGGGAATCAAAGAGGGCGAAGTCCTTGCGGAATGGGAAAATATAGTTGGGTCGGCTGTAGCAAAGCATACCGAAGCTATAGCGCTGGAATCAGGGATATTGTTTATCAAAGTGAACGACTCGACCTGGAGAAACGAATTATCGCTTATGTCGGAGGAATTGAAGGGGAAAATTAATGATAAATTTAACGAAATCAGGGTAGACAGAATACATCTCATTTAGTATAATATAAAGTTATAGTGCTTTTGACAAAGGTTGAATCCAAGGAGATTTAAGTGGCAAAAGAGAAAAAAACGAACAGAAAATACGACGCGAGTTCGATAAAGGTTCTGGAAGGACTCAGCGCGGTCAGAAAAAGGCCGGCGATGTATATTGGTTCGACCGGACCGACCGGATTACACCATCTCGTTTACGAGGTCGTGGATAATTCAATAGATGAGGCGCTGGCCGGGGATTGCGACACGATAAAAGTTACGATTCACGCCGAGGGTTCCGTTACCGTCGAAGATAACGGTAGCGGTATTCCTGTCGATAATCATCCTACGGAAAAGAAGCCGGCGGCGGAAGTGGTTATGACGAAACTTCATGCCGGAGGTAAGTTCGATAACAAGGCTTACAAGGTCTCCGGGGGGTTACACGGCGTTGGAGTCAGCGTAGTGAACGCTCTTTCCGAACACCTCGAACTGATAGTATGGAAAGACGGACATCTATACAGGCAGACATACGTCCGGGGAATCCCGGAAGGAGAATTGAAACAGGAGGGGAAGACAAAGAAAAGCGGAACCAAAATTACCTTTACGCCGGACAGGGAAATATTCGAAGACACAAACTTCTCTTTCGATACACTATCATCGAGGTTGAGGGAGCTGGCTTTCTTGAATAAGGGCGTTACGATTAGTATTCGCGACGAAAGAGTCGATAACGCCGAAGGGAAGGGCCCAAAGGAGAACGAGTTCCACTACAAAGGCGGGATTTCGGAATTCGTCCAGTATTTGAATGCCGCAAGGCAGACTGTTGGAAACAAGCCTTTCTACTTTGAAAAAGAAGCGGAAGATGTGATGTTGGAAATAGCTATGCAGTATAATGATAGCTATAATACGACGCTATATACCTTTGCGAATAATATTAACACGGCGTCCGGCGGGACACACGAAACGGGCTTCAAATCGGCGTTGACAAGAGCGCTGAACAATTATGCCAAAGACAAAAAGCTCATCAAGGATGAGAACCTCAGTATAAGCGGAAACGACGCACGCGAGGGACTTGTAGCGGTTGTATCGGTGAAGATACCGAATCCGCAGTTCGAGGGGCAGACGAAGGCCAAACTCGGCAATTCCGAGGTCAAAGGCATCGTTGACAGCCTTTTCTACGAGGAATTGATGGCATATCTCGACGAGAACCCGTCGATAGGTAAGATAATCGTGAATAAGGTTCTCAGTGCGATGCGGGCGCGGGCCGCCGCCAGGAAGGCCCGCGATTTAGCTCGGAGAAGAACCGCGTTGGATTCGGCGGCTCTTCCAGGTAAATTAGCCGATTGCCAGAGCCAGAAGCCCGAGGAATCCGAGATATTTATAGTCGAGGGAGACTCGGCGGGCGGAAGCGCGAAACAGGCACGGGACAAGAAGTTCCAGGCCGTCTTGCCCTTGAGGGGGAAGATCCTCAACGTCGAAAAGGCGAGATTCGATAGAATGCTGAAAAACGAGGCTATCAGGACGCTGATTACCGCCGTAGGTTGCGGGATAGGCGAAGAGGAATATGATATCGAGAAGTTAAGATACCATCGAGTGGTAATAATGACCGACGCGGATATCGATGGCGCGCATATCAGGACGTTGCTTCTGACATTCTTCTTCCGAAATATGCCGGAGATCGTCGAAAGGGGACATCTATATATCGCTCAACCGCCGCTATATAAAGTAAAGGTGGGCAAGGGAGAAAGATATATCCTCGACGAGGAGAAGATGAACAGATATTTAATAGAACGCGGCGCAGAAGCACTCAATATAATAGGAGATGACGGAACCAAACTAACCGGGAAAAAGCTGGTAAGGTATCTGGATAACGTGTCGAGGTTCGGCAGGATATGCGGATTTTTCGTCAGGAGGGGTTATCCTCGCGATGTAATCGAGAATCTGGCGCTTCTTGAAGAGTTAAATAACAACTCGTTGAAGGACCAATTACGCATCATCGATATACTGGGTGAATTCGCCAAACGATTGAGACACCTGGAGTATGAAGTCAACTATCATACGGAACGCGACGAGGAACATTTCGCGTGGCGAGGTATAGTGGAGTATGAGAAAAGAGAAATCCAGGGCACTCTGGATATAGATTTCGAGTTGTTGGATTCCCCTGAGTTTACTGAATTGAGGAAATCGATCGATCCGTTATCCTCCTTCGCCAAACCCGCTATCACCGTGGTTTATGGAGAAGAAATCCAGGAGTTTGAAAGATACGGAGAAATTCTGGAATTCGTTCTTAAGGCGGGAAGAAAAGGCATCAAGATACAACGATATAAAGGACTCGGAGAGATGAACCCGGAACAGCTATGGGATACGACAATGAACCCGGAACAACGCCGTATGTTACAGGTAAGAATGGAAGATGCGGCGGCGGCGGATGTAATCTTCTCGACATTGATGGGAGATAGTGTTCCTCCGAGGAGGAGTTTCATCGAGGAAAACGCATTGGATGTTAGGAATCTGGATATTTAATTGAATTAGTCCGAAAGGCGGAAAATGAGAAAAGGATTAGCAATAATCGCACTTGTTTCGATAATACTGATCTTCGGTTGTGGCGGAACAAAAATAACCGAATACGAAGAATCGCGGATAACCACAATGGCGTGGGCGGGCGATACGCTCGTGGCTTATTCGAAGATAAAGGAAACCGGTTTTATCGCCGATGGGATCAAGAGGAACCCTCAATTTTCCGTAGAACTCTGGATTGCCGAAGTCGATCCTGAAAGGGGGCTTATTGATACTACTTACCGGCTTCGCGAGATACCCGCACCCAACGGCAGAATCGAGTTCTTCCCCGGCGGCCAGGAACTTCTCTATGCGGCGAAAGACGGAGTATGGAAAGTAAATCTGGAGACAGCGAATCGGGTGGAATTCTTCACGCATCCTTCGTTCCGCGATTTTCCACTCGAAATAAACGTAGGTCCCGGCGAGGACTATACCGCAATTGTCGTTGATGCCGACGGCACGCCTGAATCGGAAGGACTACTCGATTTATTTATGGTCGATACGAAGAACGGTTTTCTCGTTTTTCATACGGATTCGCTGGTGGACGCGAGGAGTTTCGCCTGGAATAGCCATGATTGTGTAAGTTACATCAGCCCCGATCCCTGGGAGGAAGGGAAAAACAAGATAATGCAATTCGGCGTTACTGATTGTATAATCAAGCCTTCAGAGATGACGGAAGAGGAAGTGCTTTGTAACTGTCCCCAATCGTTTTTATCGAGTTCGGGATTGTGGGTGGCGGTCGATGACGACGGTTCTATCGTTATCCGGGAGAACGAGGAATAAAATATGGATACAGGGCGAACCAGATTTGCCCCCGAACTCAATGAGAAGCAACAAGAGGGGGTCCTCGCAACCGAGGGCCCCGTTCTTGTGCTTGCCGGCGCAGGGAGCGGTAAAACCCGCCTTTTAACTTACAAGATTGCACATCTGATACTCGAGGTAGGAATCGATCCGGGCACGATACTCGGCGTAACGTTTACGAACAAGGCCGCCGGGGAAATGAGAGAAAGAGTCGTTCGGCTATGTGGCGAAAGCATAAAAGGCATATGGCTGGGGACGTTCCACGCTATATGCGGAAGGATTCTACGGAGAGACGGGAATTTAGTCGGGTTAAAAGAGAATTATTCTATATACGATGCCGACGACCAGAAACGTTTGATGCGTGACGTCATAGGAGACGCCGGCCTGGATGTCAAACAACATAGCGCAAAAGCCATCCTGAGCTGGATTTCCAACCGAAAGAACAAGCTGTATAACGCGGAGGATTATCTTGTCGGCGCGACGCGCCAGAAGGAGAAGCTCTATTCGAGCCTGTGGGTGGCTTATCAGAAGGCGTTAAAGTCGAATAATGCGGTCGATTTCGACGATATGATAAATCTCGTGGTAAAACTATACCGCACGCAGGCCGAGGTAAAAAAATACTATTCCGATAAGTTCCAGTATGTTCTGGTCGATGAATTCCAGGATACCAATCGCGCGCAATATGAGTTTGTTAAACTGATGACGACGAAAGAAACTAATATTACGGTTGTCGGGGACGACGACCAGTCTATCTACGGATGGCGAGGGGCGGATGTCCGTAATATACTCGAGTTCCCGAACGATCATGATAAGACGACGGTGATTCGGCTCGAAAGGAATTACCGCTCGTCGGCGAATATCCTGAAAGCCGCAAGTTGTGTGGTTTCACACAATAAATCGCGTCATGAGAAAACGCTGTGGACGGACGATCTTCCCGGAGATTCAATAAGCCTATGGTCGGTGCCGGACGAATACGCTGAAGCGAGGGTCGTGGCAGAAACAATACAAGGGGAAATAGACGACGGGATTCCCGGATGCGAGATTGCAATTTTGTATCGCGTTAACGCCCATTCGCGTCTTCTCGAGGATTCGTTGCGAAAGCTGGACATCCCCCATATTATTGTAGGCGGGATAAGGTTTTACGAACGCGCGGAGATAAAGGACATCCTTGCGTATTTGAAGCTCGTTCATAACCCTGACGACGATTTGAGTTTCAAGCGGATCGTCAATATGCCGCGCAGGGGAATCGGCGTGAAATCCATGCAGAACCTGCAGAAAATAGCGAACGAAGGAAAAACGAGCCTTTACGAGGCCACTATGAACGCCGATTTGTCGGGATTTTATTCGAGGTCTCGCGAAGGTTTCGCGGAATTCGTGAATATTATGGAGGAGCTTTCCATGTTCGCGAAGGAATCGGACATCGGGGAGATTATTTCTGAGGTAACGCGCAAGACGGGTTATATCGAGATGTTAAAGGAGGACGGGAGTATCGAGGCTCGCGCGCGGTTGGATAATATATCCGAATTAATAAACTCCGGAATCGAGTTCGCGAATACTCACTCGGAGAATCCATCGCTGGCGGCATATCTTGCCGAGACGTCGTTGATAGCCGACATTGACCAATACGAAGCGGACGAGGAATCGGTAAGCCTTATGACCGTGCATTCAGCGAAGGGATTGGAGTTCGACGTTGTTTATATATGCGGGCTTGAGGAGGGATTATTCCCTATTGCGAGGTCGATGGAATCGCAGGAGGAATTGGAGGAAGAGCGCCGGCTTTTCTACGTTGCAGTTACGCGCGCAAGGAAGAAAGTCCACCTTCTTTACGCCGGTTCGCGGCACCGTTTTGGCGAGGAATTAACCGGGATACAGAGCCGGTTTGTCGATGAGATACCGGACAACCTGATTTCTTCGGAGCAAACGCTCGGTAGAAGCCGGCAACGAGATTATTTCCCGGAAACAAAAAGCCCTCGCAGGAAACGAGTGGAAAAAGAAGGAGCAATTGCGCCGGGGACAATCGTAGAACATCCTTTTTTCGGACGCGGAGAAGTCCGGAGGGTGAAAGGATGGGGGGAAAGCGCGGTTCTGACAATAGCTTTCCCGAAATACGGTCAGAAGCGGCTGTTGGTGAAATACGCCGACCTCTCGATAGTCCGCGATTAGTTAATTCGGGGAGTGCCTTTATCGGTTAAATCGGACATCAACCTGTCTTTGACCCTGTCGTAATTGGGTTTCGCCGTGAAACTTGCGGCAGTGGAAGGTTTTCTGCCGGGTATCTCCTCTACGAGATAATAGTTGCGCGTGCCGGCCACAATTTTAGTTTTGAGATAATACTTGAAGTAAACTTTGTTCTGAAAATAGACCCAGAATTCCCAATACCAACCTTCCGGGCCGACTTTTTTGGGGTTCTCGAAGGCGATAACGACGTATTTCCCGGCCTTGAATTCGTCGATGGGATCGTCTTTTACTTTGGTTGTGATGTATTTGCCGTAGTAGGTTGTCGAGCATCCGCAGATGATTATTGAGATTGAAAGGATAATTAACAGGTTGGGATATTTCATTTTGCGTCCGATATTTTATCTTGAAAAGTCGATTCGAATAGTTATATTGTTTATAGCAAGGACATTAAAAAAGATCTCTAACAATAGATTAATGAAGGTAACTCCCGGGCGGTTGAGTTTTTTGCCATGACCCTCACGGCGAGCGAGAACGAGATACCGACGGCAGTTGTAAAAGCCTTTATGTTCCCTTAATGGGAGATCTATTTTAGTTCCTTGCCGCCGACCGAAAGGTCGGCTTTTTTAATTTTTATTCTTTTTCCTTTTTCTTTTCTTCCGGTTCGTCTGGCGGCAGTAGGCCGATTTCCTTTTTGATTTTCGTTTTCAATTCATCTGCGATGTCCGCATTTTCGTCGAGGAAATCGCGAGCGTTTTCGCGTCCCTGGCCTAATTTGATATCGCCGTAACTATACCACGTGCCTTTTTTGTCGATAATCTTGGCGTCCACGCCGATGTCGATAATTTCGCCGTTTTGCGATATGCCCTTTCCGTAAACGATATCGAATTCGGTTTTCTTGAAGGGGGGTGCCATTTTATTCTTGACCACCTGGACGTATGTCTTGCTCCCCACCGGGTCGTCTTTGATTTTGATTGTCGCGCCTTTGCGGATATTGATTCTCACGCTCGAATAGAATTTGAGCGCGACACCTCCCGATGTTGTTTCCGGGTTGCCGAACATCACGCCGATTTTTATTCTCGTCTGGTTGACGAAAACAACAGCTGTTCTCGATTTATTAATAGCGCCGGTGAGTTTTCTCAAGGCCTGGCTCATCAGTCTTGCCTGCGCACCGACCTGCCTGTCGCCCATATCGCCCTCGATTTCGGCGCGAGGAACCAGCGCGGCCACGGAATCGATTACCACTATATCGATAGCGCCGCTACGGACGAGGGTTTCGCATATCTCCAGTGCCTGTTCACCGTTGTCCGGCTGAGCTACCCACAGGTTTTCGATATTGACGCCGAGTTTCTCGGCGTAATTGGGGTCCATTGCGTGTTCTGCATCGATAAATGCCGCAAGACCCCCCTGTTTCTGGGCTTCCGCGATAACATGTAGAGCGAGAGTGGTTTTACCGGAAGCTTCCGGGCCGAAAATCTCGCTTACTCTACCGCGCGGGATGCCGCCGATACCGAGAGCGGCATCGAGAGAGAGCGAACCGGTGCTTATCACCGGCACCTGTCGAACCTCGGCGCTGTCTCCAAGCCGCATTATAGCGCCGTCGCCAAAGGCCTTGTGAATGTGTTCTACGGCCAGATCAAGCGCTTTATTTTTATTCTTGTCGCCACCAGTCATTTACTGCCTCCCGGATATTAACCTTAAATCTATATAATATAATAGTTTTTATCGGTGAATGAAAGGTAAATGTTTCCACAATTTGCCCGCCTCGCTTTTCAACGCAACATGAACTCGTGCAGAGGGGTATATATACTGCCCTTCGGGGTGAGTTCACTGTTTATCAATGATATTTTATCTGCCGTGAAGTCCAGCCGTTCGAGCTGGATATTTTCTATGGCCGTAAGTAATTCCGGGATATTTATTTGTTTTCGTATTCTTCCGACCGTAAGATGTGGCGAGAATCTCCTCTTCTCGCGCTTGAATCCATATTTGAAAGTCGTGTCGTCTATAGTCTTAGCGATTAGTTCGAGGCTTTCCGTTTCCCCGGATAAGCCCGCCCAAACGACGCGTGGTTTCCTTCCGCCAAAAGTCCCCACGCCGTCGAGATAAAGTTTTATCGGTGCGACGCCTTCGAGAACGTATCGAAAGTCATCGGCGATACTGTCGATAATATCTACCGGCGTATCCCCCAGAAATTTCATTGTAAGATGGATGTTGTCCGGTTTCACCCATGAACACTTGGTTCTGCATTTATAGAGTTTCGACGTGATACACCTGTCGATAGCTTCGCGGATTTCATTCGGGATTTCCAGCGCAATGAACGCCCTTATTTTGTTTCGTTCAGTCAATTTCAACGGCCTCACTTCCATCTTCCCATTCGTGTTTATCGTATCTGTCGGCGAGTTCGAGCCACAGCATCGCCAGCGCGGCCTGAGAAGTTCGATATCTGTGGTCTTCTCTTCCGCGCGTGAAACGGTTTTTCCTTACAAGTGTCCTCGACGGGGTTTTCAGCGCGTAAAAAACTGTTCCGACCGGTTTTTCGGGAGTTCCCCCCGTGGGGCCGGCGATACCGGTTGTGGATAATGCGTAATCCGAATTGAATATTTTGACTGCACCACCCGCCATTTGACCCGCAACCGGGGCGGATACCGCGCCGTGTTTTTCGATGTCCATTTTGGAGACCCCCAAAATTGCCGCCTTGGCTTCGTTCGAATAGGTGACGGCACTTCCCATGAACCATTCACTTGAACCGGGAATATTCACTATCCTTGAGGACAGCAAACCGCCGGTGCAACTTTCGGCGGTGGCGAGAGACAGGTTCTTCTCTTTCAGGATTTCGCCGATTACCGCGGTGAGTTTTTTTTCAGTTCTCGAATAGCACCAGGGGGAAAGTGTGTCGGTAATGATTTCCAGTTTACTTTGCCGACGGTTATCGTCGGGATCGATTGTATAGCGTAATTCTACGCCGAGATTCCCCGGATAGGAACCGATTCCGGCGGTTTCGAGATTCCCAAGTGCGGATGAGAGTTTATCGAACAAGACGCTCTCCGGAATTCCGGTCGTGTAGAAAATTTCTAGTCGTTTAGTCTGGATTTTCTCCATAGACTTGAAGATGGGCAGTAATTGGTTTTCGAATATGTCCTTCATCTCCGGCGGGACGCCGGGTAATGCAATAAGGTATTTTCCGTTCATTTCGATAAGCAATCCCGGGGCGACGCCCACATCGTTTTCCAGGACTTTCGCGCCCTTTGGGACGTCCGCTTCACGACGGGCGTTTTCGGGCATTTTAATCCCGCGGTCGGCGAAGATGTGTTTTATCTTCTCGAAATATTCGGCATCGAAAACGAGTTCCGCGTTGGTAGCTTTGGATAAAGCGTCTCGCGTCATATCGTCGTCGGTTGGGCCGAGACCGCCGGTTGTAAATACAATCTCCGCTATCGAAAGCGCCTGGTTTATTATAGATACGATCTCGTTTACGTCGTCCGGAACCGTGAACGCTATCGCGGTGTCGATTCCCATTCCATTTAGTTGTTTAGAGAGCCATGAGGAATTGGAATCGACGGTTTTACCGGCGAGGATTTCGTCGCCTATCGTAATTATAGCGCATTTCATAAGATACCTTCTATCTGCGGGAACATAAGTCGCACAAAATGAACGAGCATAAAGGCGTAAATTCCTGCGACGACATCGTCGAGCATAATCCCCCATCCATGGGGAAGTTTCTTTTCTGCCGTCCGGGCGGGCGGGAGTTTTAATATATCATAAGCCCGAAAGGCGAGAAAGGCGAGTATCCATAGGGGAAGGCTTTTTGGAACGAGCATTATGGAGAACATGCATCCGGCGACTTCGTCGATAACTACTTTAGCTGGATCCGGGCCCCAATATTCGCTTGCCTTTTTTGAAACCGGGACGCCGACAAATGTAACCGCGACTGTCGCTATCCAGAAACCCCAGTGCGAGGTCGGGACAAACCAGAGTATTATAAATGCGACCAGACTTCCGATTGTTCCGGGGGCAAACGGAGAAAATCCGGTTCCGAAAAAGCTCGCGACCAGCTTCCAGCCAAAACCGCCCGGTTTAGCTGGTGGTGCATCGGAAGGCTTCTTGATTTTTATCATTATTCGAGTCGAAGTTCCCGTTCGAATTCCGCCGGGTTGGTAGCGTTAGCGAGTGCGTCTTCGTAGGTTATAAGGCCTTCTTTGTAAAGCTTCATAACGGCCTGGTCGAACGTCTGCATACCGTATTCGCTTCCGCCTTGAGCGATATATCTGGTGATGTCCTCGCGTTTTTGGTCATCCAATATGCACGCGCGAATTGTGGTAGTAACGACCATAACCTCGGCGGCCAGGACTCTGCCTTTGTTATCGTTTCGGCGAACGAGACGCTGAGATATAATGCCGCGGAGGTTCGCCGCAAGTTGAGCTTGGATCTGCTGGTGACGGTGTTCGGGGAAGAAGCTGATTATGGAATTAATAGTCTCCTTGGCATCTACGGTGTGGAACGATGAAAGCACCAGATGGCCGGTTTCGGCGGCGCGGATAGCCGTGCCGAGTGCATCGACATCACGTAGCTCCCCGATCATAATGACATCCGGGTCTTCGCGCATGGCGGCGCGCATGGCGTCGTTGAAGCTAGGCGAATCGACGCCGATTTCGCGCTGGTTAACTATACTGTGGTCGTCGCGGTGCACGAACTCTACAGGATCCTCGATGGTGATGATGTGCTTGCGTCTGTTCTTGTTGATGTGATCAACCATGGCGGCGAGCGTGGTGGATTTTCCGCTACCGGTAACGCCGGTTACCAGAACGAGGCCACGGTTTTCCATGGCGAATTTCTTCGCTTCTTTTGGGATACCCTTTTCCTCGATATTGGGTGTTTTGGTCGGGATGTATCTGAGGGCGATACAGTAGTTACCTCTCGATTTGAAGATATTCACTCTGAACCTTGCGCGTTCGCCGACATCGTAGGTCGTATCGATTTCGCTGAGGGATGAGAACCGACGGTTTTTCGAAGCGTTCATTATTGTGAATGCAAGAGAACTCGTATCCTGAGGTCTCAGCGGAGCGGATTTAGCTATCATCAGTTCGCCAAAAATCCTAACGACGGGCGGACTGCCTACCTTGAAATGGATATCGCTGGCGCCTTTTTGAACGGCTGAAAGTAGAAATTGGTCTATATTCATAATCTTCCCCTCGAATCCTTAATGTTGATAAAGGGAACTTCTATCAATATAAGCAATAATTTAGCTTAACGCTAATATTAAATAAAAAACCTGATAATCCCAGTTAAAATTTATTAGATGAATTTTTTCATGTCAGGCTTTCCTGATCCATCAATTCTTCCAGCGTGTCGAGATCTTCTATCAGGACGTCACGAGCTTTACTTCCCTGGAATTGCCCGACTACCCCCGCCTGTTCGAGCTGATCGATAATACATCCCGCTCTTGTATAACCGACGCGTAATTTACGCTGGAGGAAACTCGTCGATCCCTGTTGATACATAACAACGATTTTCGCGGCTTCCCAGAATAGTTCGTCGCGTTCCACGGAAATTGCCAGCGACGTCGCGGCCTCGTCGAAATCGAGCATCTGGTCGGGCAGGGGATTTGGAAAAGTTCGCAGGTATTTTACAATTTTCTCGGTTTCGGACGTTGTAACCAGGCTTCCGTGAATACGATTGGGTTCGGCGAAACCGCTTGGCAAATATAACATATCGCCGTAACCGAGCAACCGTTCTGCCCCGCCCATGTCGAGAATAGTCCTGCTATCGACCTTGCTTCTAACTTTAAACGCCATTCGACTCGGGAAATTGGCCTTTATTAGCCCCGTAATAACATCCACGCTGGGACGCTGGGTGGCTATTACGAGGTGTATTCCCACTGCGCGCGCCATCTGGGCGAGCCTGGCGATTGGCTCTTCGATTTCCGCGGAAACCGCGACCATCAAATCGGCGAGTTCATCGATGAGGATTACAACATACGGTAATTTTTCGAATCCCTCTTCTTCGCGGCCTTTCACTTGTTCGTTGAAGGCGGCTATCGACCGGACGCCGACCTCGCTGAGTTTCTTGTATCGAGCATCCATCTCCTCTACCGCCCAGTTTAACGCCAGCGCCGCGTTTTTCGGTTCGACCACGATGGGTGCGGTGAGGTGTGGAATATCCTTATAGACAGAGAGTTCCAGCCGTTTTGGGTCGATCATTATCATGCGCAGGTCTTCCGGGCTTTTGGAATACAACAGGCTGGTTATTATGGTATTGATACATACGGATTTACCGCTTCCGGTAGCTCCCGCTATAAGCAGATGTGGCATTTTAGAGAGGTCTGCTACGGCGGGCGAACCATCGACGCGTTTGCCGAGGGCGAGGGGAAGTTTGTAATCGCAATCGGAGAATTTATCCGATGAGAGAACGGATTTGAGCCTGACGGTTTCGGTTTCCTCATTTGGGACTTCGATGCCCACCGCGCCTTTACCGGGTATCGGCGCGACGATACGGATGTCCTGGGCTTTTAACGCGAGCGCTATGTCGTCTGCGAGATTGGCTATACGGCTGACCTTGACGCCGACCGCGGGTTCGAGTTCATATCGCGTAATTACCGGGCCGGGGCAGATTTTTTTGATTTCGCCCTCTACCTTGAAGCTTTTAAGCGTCTCTACAAGCTGTTTGGCGCGTTCACGCAGGACAGAATCGGAGAGGTCTGTATCGACCGTTTCCTGATTTATTAAAAGGTCCAAATCGGGCGGTGTATATCGATATGGACCGCGCGGGCGTTCCGGGGGACGATCCACCGGTCCGGCTTTTGGTTTCGGCGGTTCGCTTTTTTCGGGGGCAGTCTCTTTTTCAGAATCGGGTTCTTTTTCCTCGGTCGGAACGGGTTCCGGCAGTGGCGCTTCGGTGCCTATGGGGATGTCCAATTCATCGTCCGTAAGGCTCTCTCGGATTTGTCTCGCTATTTCGCGTTCTTTTTCAGTTTCTTGTGCTGGCGTATCCGATTCGATGGTTCCTTCCGTATTCCTCTGCGGTGGATGTTGAATTTTCCTGGGATCGATGGTCTCGGCGGGTGGCGGCGGAGGAATTTCGGCTGAAGTCGAATTGCTCTTACCGGCCGCTCTGATTATAGTAGGTGAAAAGGAGAACTCCATTCTGGAGGCTTTGCCATCGTATTCGGGTTCGGGGATTTCCTCGTCGATTTCCCTGTTGATTTCGGGGATTTTCTCATCGGTCTGATTATCCTCTCCCGGAATAAGGCTTCCCGTTATTCCGTCGTATTGCCTTTCGGATTTGTCGCGGTATTTTGCGAGGATCTCTTCGCGGGATTCACTTTTCCTCTCTTCCCGCCTTTTTTTTCTTGTGGCAAGAGCTTTTCCCGCGCCGAGCAGGCCGCGATACGCTGAGTCCGCAGTGGAGCGGACGTCCAGGCGTGTTATTGCAGTGACAAACGCTACAAACAAGAATATACCGAGGATATACGCGCCTATTCCACCTACCGCGCTTTTAACAGTCGAAGCCAATTGCTGGCCATAACGTCCAGTTAAAGCCGAAGCCAACGTTCCTCCCGGCAGAGCGAGCAACATAGCCAATATACCGTGGCCAGCGACTAATTTGCCCGTTACCAGGGTGGTCTTTTTCCCGGGAAGAAGGAATAATCTCGAAAAACCCCAGATTAGTAGCAGAAGAGGGATTAATACGGCGAAATACCCGAATGTCTCCAATAAGACATCAGAAAGCATCGCTCCGGCGGGACCGCCCCAATTGATTATTGGACGCGGGGGCGGATATATGAAGCCGTCGCCCGGAAAAAAATCGTATTTATTATACGAGAAAATCGCGCTAAGTAGCCATGCGCCGAGGAGAACAATGGCAGAACCAGCTGTAATTCGCCTGAGTTTAGATTTGAAGTTTCCGCTATTATTTCTATTATTTCTTTTCATGGCGAACCTAACACCTGTCTAACCTAAAGATTAACATGGCCTTTTGGCAATCACTTCATGTTTTACTATAATATAGTGCAATTGTCGACGGATGTCAATAGGGAAAAGAAAATTTTTTGAGATAGCGGGGCGACGGATACGCGACGCCCCGTTTCTTTGGAAATAAAGGTTTATTTGAGGTATAGAAGCCTGGTTTCGGCGATATTGTCATCGCAAACCAATCGGGCGAAATATATTCCAGAAGGCAGGTCTCGACCGGATTCGTCGCGTGCATCCCATATAATTTTGATTTTAGAGCGATCCGTTCCTTCGGTTCTATATACCATCCGTCCGTTGATATCGTAAATCAGAAAATCGTAATCGCCGTGAGGCGCGAATTCCAGGCAGACTTTGCCATTGAAAGGATTGGGAAAGGCGACGATGGCTATTTGTTCAGGTTTATTAGTTTGTTCCGCGATATCGGAATGGATTGAACTCAGTAAATAGACCTTGCCGGTTTCGTAGCCCGCGAGGCTATTTCCCGGTGCGCCGATAGCGACATCGTAACTGCCGTCGAAGGATGTCATACCTGCTGAACAGATATCGTAACCGAACATCTCGTGGCCGCGGGGTGGGACGAGTTCTAAATCGGGATAGAAAAAGACGTCGGTGCCCCCGTAATAGATATATACCCTGTCGCCGCCGGTGTGGCCTACGACCGCGATCGCGCCAGCAGTCATCCATTCGCCGGGGATACCGTTTGGCGCGCCCACGGCGAAATCCGGGTAGCCGTCCAGATTGAGGTCGCCGCATTCGCCTATGCCTATTCCGTAGCCCCCGGATGCTGTTCCCGGCGCAGTTAATTCGAAATAATTTGTTGTCGAAAGAGTATCGTCGCCGAAATATATCCTCGCCGCGCCGTTGCCCTCGCCGTAACTCCCCCATTCCATACTACGGCAGTTGACGAGTAAATCGTTATAGCCGTCGCCATCGACATCTCCCGGTGCGGCCAGATTCCGCCCTATCCATTTATGTAAATCGTCCTTATAGACGACCATCGGGCTATCGACCGGAGTTGGATTGCCTTCGTAAACGAAGACTTTGCCGTAGCCTCCGTCGGGCCAGTAGATTCTGTGGCCGGAAATTGCGTAATCCGGAATTCCATCGCCGGTCATATCTCCCGTGCCGATAACAGCCGCGCCGAAAGCCGACTTAACTGAATCGCCCTTATAAATAGCTTCGGGCAATGTATCGTCAGCGCCGAAATAAAGATAGGCGTAACCGGTAGAATCGGCATAACCGCTATGGATATATTCGGGAGCGCCGACGAGTAGCTCCTCCGCGCCGTCGCCGTCGATATCGCCTATAAAGGACAGGCTGTAACCGAAGATCTTGTTTTTACTCGTTCCGTGGAAGAAAAATCCCGGTATTGGCACAAAGGGATCGCTTCCGAAATAGATTCGCACCTCCCCTTCGTCGCTCGAGGTGCTTGCTATCGTATCGACGTCCCAATCGGGGGTACCTACGGCAAGGTCGTCTATTCCATCGCCGTCGAAATCGCCGAAATCTATTGCCCTGCCGAATTCGGTATTATCGGTGCTGTCGGATAGGATAAAATCGGGTTCCATGTCCATTCCTGATGGATCGCCGAGACATAAATATACCTCACTCCTCCTGCGGATCTCGTGCGTAAACGCGATATCGTTGTAACCGTCGCCGTTGATGTCCCCGCTTGCGATAACGTAACCCGCCCAACCGCGTGCAGGTCGCCCGGTTATTTCTCCTTGAGGTGTAAATACTCCTTCCGATAGCATTTTCCCGGAATGAATATATACTTTTCCGGAAAAATAGCCTCCGACATCGCTTTTGAAAGCGCCGATCGCTATATCGTTATAGCTGTCGTTGTTCAAATCGCCACCTGCCGCGAGACACAGGCCATATTGGTCGTTGCCGTCCTCGCCTTCGAAGAAAATATCTGTGCTTGTGGGAGCGTCATCACCGCCAAAATAGATATGAACATGTCCTGGCTCATGATCGACAATGTTAGCCCCGGGTGCACCGACCAAAAAGTCATCGTAACCGTCGAAGTTTATATCACCGGCACCGATAATGGCAGTTCCATAAAGCTGACGAACTGGATCTTCGACCATCCCTGCAAATTCATAAAGATGCGTATCCGATCCCCAATATATCCAACACTGTTTCCATATCCAGCTTGTTGGGCCGCTGACTATACATCCCAGATCGTCGAAACCATCCGCATTTAAATCACCCAGAATCGCGCAATTCCAACCGAAATCGCAGTCGGATGTCTCACCCTGTAATGTGTCCGATGGAGTAGTTTCAAAGGGGTCACCACCGAGGAAGATATACACTCGTCCGGAATCCCCCGCCGCGTAAGGGTCGCCTATAAGAAGGTCGTCGATGCCGTCGCCGTTGATATCTCCGCCCGGGCCGAGTTTATAACCCACCTCGAAAAGCGTATCGTCCGCGACGAGATCTGCACCGGGACCGCCGTGAAAAATAAAAACGTAGTAATCGCCGCCATAACTTCGTGGAAGCGCGAGATCTTCGTAGGTGTCGCCGTTAATATCGCCTATGAAGAGAAATTTGTATCTATAGCTTTCACCGTAAACGGCGGAGAGGGATAAATCCGCAGTAGTGTCCATAGGATCGCCGCCGAAATAGACATAGACTTCGTCCCGCTTTTCGGCCAGCACCGCGATGTCGTTGTAGCCGTCGGCGTTGAAATCGCCACCGGAGACAGAGTAACCGAACCAATCGTCGTTATCCTCGCCCTGCAGGATTAGGTCCGGGACGGTCTCGATATTCAACACGCCGGATTGCCCGAGATACACATATACTTTGCCCGAGATATTTCCGGAAACTGTATCGCAGGCCAATTCCGATGCCAGAGCCAGATCGGTAATGTTGTCTCCGTTGAGATCGCCGACAAAGGACATACTCCTGCCGAAGGAACTGCCGTTTGCAGGGCCTTCGGGGATTTCGGGCATCCAGTATGCTTCCAGATCGAATTCGGTGAACTGCGCGAAAATAACACTCGATGTTACGATCAGTAATATTAGTAACCTTTTCATTCATACTCCATGTTTAAGTGTTACTCGTTCGGTTCGACGTAACCTATGTAGGGAAGTCCGCGGTGGCGTTCGTTGTAATCGAGGCCGTAGCCGACGACGAATTTGTTAGGTATTTTGAAACCGTAATAATCGACTTTAAGGTCGAAGGGGCGGTCGATGTCTTTGAGTAGCATCGTGGCGATTCGAACAGATTTCGGCTCGCGTTGTTTGAGCAGTTTTACCAGCTTGAACAGCGTCAGGCCGGTATCCACGATGTCCTCGACCAGAATCAGGTGGCGATCGATTATCGGGGTGTCCAGGTCTTTGGTGATCTTGATATCGCCGGAAGATTCCGTGCCGACGTAGCTGGAAGCACCGATGAAATCCAGAGTGAAAGGCGTTTCGAGGTTTCGCAGAAGGTCTGCCGCGAATATAAATCCGCCCTTGAGAACGACCGCGATAATCGGGTCGAGATCCATATATTGCTCGTCTATCATTCTGGCGACTTCTTTAACTCGCACCTGGATGTCCGTGAGTGGGATAAGCTCGTTTATCGTATAATTTTCCATATTGTCCCCTTTATAGTTTGATAAGTATTTTTTTGCCCAATGGGCCGTCGTAATCGATAAATAGTTCAAAAAGAGAGGGACTTCCGGGAAACCTCCCGAAAATGGGCGAATAAAGGGGCGCGTTTTCCTCGAAAAGAATGGGCACCGATTTTCTAAGCAGTCTCGGGACGCCTTTCCTCGACATATACCGCAATAATTTATGTTCACCCGCGGTGTCGCCCGGCCTGGGAAGGCGGAGAATTAATTTACCTCCTTTATACGGGACGCGAATACCTCCCCGGTCTTTCGATACAAATATGCTCCCCTGCCCCTCCGGCAATAGCAGGTTTTGTTCGTAACCGACCTCCATTGGCTCGAATTTCCGGATTTCGCTGAATATGAAGAAAATGCTGTCGTCGTATTCCAGATGCGTGCCCTCAGCTATTGGGAACCACCTGCCCCTGCGCGACACCTCGATATCCGCCCAGAGCCTTTCTATCGTGTCGAAACCTACCGAACCGAGGCTGACGTCCAGTTCGATAAGCGCCTTGCGAATAATTTCGCCGAATCCCCAGAATGACGCCAGTGCCCTGTCGGAATCGAAAGCGATTATTTTCCCAAACCGTGTGATTACGGCGTTTTCATAGATTACGGTTGCCTGACCGTCGATAAATTCCGCGCAGGCTGAGAAAATAACAGTTTCCCGCCGAAGCCTTTCCATCGCGCCATCGCCGAAGACCCGCTTGATTTCCGGGATCATCATCAATCGGACGCGGTTGCGGGTGTAACGCAGGTCGATGTTGCTCTCGTCCTCGCGCCAGGAGATGCCCTCCGCTCTAAGCCACTTCTCGATATCCCGCCGGAAAAAATCCAGCAGGGGGCGAATTATGCCGTCCCGTTCGCGGGGAATTCCCGCTAATCCGCGAGGGCCGGAGCCTCGGGCGAGATTGAAAAGGAGGGTTTCGACGCTATCGTTGGCCGTGTGCGCCGTCGCGATGACCTCGCCGGCAGATGTGAATTCGCGGAAGATGTTGTAACGAAGCTCCCGCGCGGCCTCCTCGATACCCAGGCCTCTCGATTTCGCATGTTCGGGTGTATCAACTTCGACCATTTCCAGCGGAATCGACCGCTCGCTACAGAACTCCTCCACGAAAGCGGCGTCCTCCGCGCTGACATCTCGTATGCCGTGATCGACATGAACTGCGGCCAGACGCTCTCTATCGAATATTCGATAGAGCATCTCAGCCAGCGCAATTGAATCGCAACCGCCGGACAGGGCGACGCGAAGGGTTTTGCCCTCCAAATCGAACCGAGGGAGGGAATCCTCGAAATGTCTTAGAAAATCAGCTTCCATATAGAATGATAACACGCGGGTGGGGATTTTTCAAGGGAAAAGGAAGGGGAGGGATTTTGGATTTATGATTTAGGATTTATGATTGATGGGGGAAGAAGAATTTTTTTGTTTTGCTGAGACTTCAGTTTGGCAAACGCTACGGATGAGTTCTTTCCCGTGCCATGGTGTCGAAACAGGCGACGAAGCCAGCTCTCCTAGGTCATTGCAAAGAATTACGCAATCGATGAAGCCAACCAACATCCGTCATTGCGAGGATCCCCTCAATCGAGGAATCCAACCACCCTCCGTCATTGCGAGGAGTCCCTTCAAGGGCGACGAAGCAATCTTTTTTATTCCCGAAAAAGAGTGCTTCAATCCGTAGCCTCGCAATGACCGATGGCTAAGGCCTTAAGTCTAACAGCTAACGCCTATTTCGGAACTATCGACTCAATCCAATCGACCCACTCGTCGAGGCCGGAGCCGTCTTTCGAGGAGAGCTTGAATAACCGAAGACGCGGGGTGATTGTTTTGGCGTGCCGAACCGCCTTATCGACGTCGAAATCGACGTAGGGCAGTAAATCGGTTTTGCTCACGACCATACAGTCCGCTCTGCGGAATATAGGCGGGTATTTTTCCGGCTTGTCGTCGCCCTCGGGGACGGAAACCAGCACCACACGGTAATCCTCGCCCAAATCGAAATCCGCCGGGCAAACCAGGTTGCCGACATTCTCGACGAAAATCAGGTCGAACTCGCCGTCCTCGGCGAGATGCCCCAGCGCGTGATGCACGGAATGTGCGTCCAGGTGGCACGCGCCGTCGGTCATGATAGACTGAGACGGAATACTCATCTTGCGAATACGCGCGGCGTCGTTTTCCGTGGCGACATCGCCCTCGATAACGCCGATACGGAATTTGTCCTTGAGCTTATCGATGGTAGCCTCCAGCAGGGCGGTCTTGCCGCTTCCGGGGGAGCTGGTCAGATGAATCATGAACGCGCCCATCTTCCGCAGATGCTCGCGATTATGTTGCGCGATCTTATTGTTTGCCGCCAGAAGGTCCTGGCCTATAGGATCGGCGGGATGCTCGTGCTCGTGACTATGGTCATGTTCGTGATCTTCTGGGTTTCCGCAACCGCATGTGAGACACATATTTACCTCGCTTTATCGCCTATATTAATTATCTCGATATCCTCGATAAAAAGTTCGTTGCCGCCGCCGAATTCCAGTTCGCCCGAACCGCATTTCTCGCATATAAAAGTCGCACGGTTGGCATTCCAGACATGACTGCAGGCACGGCATTTCACTTCGATGAATGAAGGATCGACTTCGATGGTTGAATCCGCAGTCTTCGAATGCTCTTTTCGCACGATCTCCCACGCGCCGATAAGCGCTTCGGGCACCACCGCGCGGAAAGGTCCCGCTTTCACGACGATCTTGCCGATACGGACATCCTCCCCCTGTTCGTCCAGCCAGGGGCGAAGGTTTGCCATCATGCCTTTTGCTATCGATAGCTCATGCATAACGGCTAAATATAATTATGGAAAGCCGTTCGTCAAGGGGCGGGTGGAATTATGCAACATAAGAAAGGCGACCGATACGGTCGCCTTAATAGTAAATATAATGGAATATTTATCTTATCTCTTTCCTATTCCAAGGTCGTAACGGATGCCGCCGCGAAGAGCGATTACCGTGTCAGAGTCATCTCCATAGGGAGTATCGAATGAAATAATGCCAATAACAAGTTCCGCAAACGGATGCAAGGAACTTCTTGGATTACCAAATTCTGCGCCGCCACCAAGGTTCAGATACATCTCGCTGTAATCTTCCATAGTATGAAACTCCAATCCGGCGATGCCATAAGGGACTACCGGTGTATTGGCCATCGGGAAGAAAATTAGAGCGTCAACCCGGGCACCGGTGCTTAAATAAAACGCTGTAGGATCGAATTGAAGCCGTAACATGAGGAACCTTACCGCCAGTTTTTCGTTTACGTTAACTATTCCGCCGCCGTCGAGCATGAAAGCTGTGTCGTCGCCCAGTTCCAGGGATCCCGCGCCTTCCAGTTTCAAATTCAGTTTCGCGTAAGCTCCCGAAACCAGAATCAACGCGGTCAGCATAATAAGAAATGTTTTTTTCACTTGCCCTCCTCGAGCTTGAAATTGTTTTTCAACGGAATGAAGATAAGGCTTGAGATAACCTTATGTCAAGGTAAATGTAAAAAATTTGGATTTCATGTAATCGGGATTGACCGATTTTGGCTTGACAAATACATCCTCCTACAATATTATAACAGCTTGAATGACCGGTTTGTATTCTCTGGTTAGGTAATAATAATTGAAAGGATAAAAATATGCGAATCCGTAAAACAAGCAACAAAAAGCGTCTTCGCAAGCACGGTTTCCGCGCGAGGATGAAATCTCCTTCGGGCAGGCGGATCATATCGAACAGAAGGAAAAAAGGCCGCCATAGACTGGCCGTCTCTGCTCCCAGGAAAGGTCAGACCAAACATTAAATGGCCTTACCTTCGGAACTCCGGCTAAAAAAACGCACCGATTTCGAGAAGCTCAAGCGGCCAACTGCAATCTTTCCGTCAGATAACCTGATTCTCAAGTGTTCGAAAGAGTGCAACATTAAGTGGAAATTCGCTTTTGCGGTTCCGAAAAGGTTAGCAAAGGCGGTTCTTAGAAATAGGATCAGGCGTATTTTATCCGAATGGGTCGGTGGCAATGTAAGTAGTTTCCCGAAGGGTTATATCTGGCTAATCGTTGTCAGAGAAATACCTGAAAATAGTTCAAGTATATCGAAAATCCTTCGCGAGGAAATAGAAAAACTCGCCCGGAAAGCGTTGCGTGAACTCGAAACCTAAAAACATTTTCTGCTGGATATTGCTCGGGCCGATAAAACTCTATCAGCACACTCTCGGCAGGCTTCTGCCCGATACTTGCAGATTCTACCCGACGTGCAGTTGCTACGCTTTCGACGCGATTAGCTTATACGGTGTTTTTAATGGCGGATGGATGACTATTAGACGGATTTCAAAATGTCACCCGTTGAATCCCGGTGGATTCGACCCCGTGCCCATTCCTGAAGAGAGGAAATAGATGGACAAGCGAACGGTTATCGGCATTATAATCCTTGCCGCGATTTTAATATTGATGCCCTATTACCAGAAAATTATTTCCGGTGACAAGGAAGCCGCATCGACCTCGTCGGATACGACGGGTTCCGCGGATATAGACAGGACGACCGTCGATAGGGAAGTTTCTCCCGAAAGTTCCTCCGCTTATACGCCGGAATTATCCGACGTCGTGGAAGATACTGCCGTGAGCGACCTTGCTTTCGAAGGCTACGATAGTCTATCCGCACCCGATACGATCCCGGAAAAGCTGGTTTACGTCCGAACGAAGCTTATGGAGTTCACCTTGACCAGCAAGGGAGGGGATATCGTATCCGCCAAAAGCAAGGAGTTCCTGGATTTAAACGGCGAACCGATGGAATATTGCCCGCAGGAGATAAGCGGAGACAATTTCCCGGTAACCGCCTATCGCGGAAGACAGAAAATCACCACCGAGGCTATAGATTTCATCACCGACGGCGATACGATTCTCCTGACGGAATCAGATACTCTCGGATCGGTCGTTTTCACCGCCATGATTTCCGGCGGAGGACTGATACAGCGCGGATATAATTTCAAATACGACGATTATGTTTTCACCCATTCGACGACTTTCAGCAACGACGAAACCGAGTCCGGCGATTATATCGAGGAAAGTGTTCTCTGGTGGCGAAAGGGACTTGAACCTTCCGATCCTGATATCAAGGGCAATGTAAGCGCGAATTACCGTATCGGCTACATGATGGGCGGCGATTACAGCGACGAAAAGTTCGGATCTGATGAAAAACCCCAGCTTTCCTTCGACGGCAATACGGATTTTGTGGCGACTCATAATAAATATTTTGTAGTCGTTTTAGCACCGCTGGAAGGCGTAGCTCAGGGCGTTCGTAGCGACGGCGTCTGGTATTCCGCGGAGAATTTCGGGGACGAAAAGCGCCAGGTGCCCGCGCTGGGGGTCGGTTTGGCCAGACGTATGGACGAAAGCCCGGTAATCCGCAACGATATGGTGTATATCGGCCCGCGCGACTACGATAGGCTCGAGAAATATAACAGAGATTTCGAGAAGACGGTCAACCTCGGCTGGTCGTGGTTACAATGGCTTACAAAGGCCTTCATGTGGGTATTCGAGATGCTATATAGCGTTATAGGCAATTACGGATTCGTAATTATAGTCTTCTCGATTATAATAAAATTACTTCTGTTGCCCTTATCTCGCAAACAAATGCAGAGCATGAAGAAAATGAAGGACCTCGAACCGAAACTCAGCGAGGTCCGCGAACAGTATAAATCTGACGTTAAAAAGCTCAATGAAGAGACGATGAAGCTCTACCAGAAGGAGGGTATCAATCCTATGGGAGGATGTTTGCCGCTTCTTCCGCAGATGCCGGTATTCTTCGCGCTATTTGCGTTGCTTCGCAATTCCTTCGCTCTCCGTGGCGCGCCCTTTATCTTCTGGATTACCGACCTTTCGCAGAGAGACCCTTATTACGTTTTACCGATACTGATGGCGATAACCATGTTCGTTCAGCAGAAAATCACCGTGCGCGACCCCAAACAGAAGATGATGGTCTATTTCATGCCGCTGTTCTTCCTGTTCATTTTCAGAAACATGCCTTCGGGATTGGTGCTATACTGGTTTACATTTAATATATTCTCGCTTGTGCAGACTCTCTGGATGGAATACAGCAGGAAAAAACCGGAAGCCCTGCCCTCGGATGTTTGACCGTTCGCAAATTCTTGATTTACCCGAAAACGACACTATCGTAGCATTAGCCACGCCGCCCGGAAGGGGGGCGCTGGCTATTCTGCGTATCTCAGGCCCGGAAGCTATCGAAATAGTTTCCACGATATGGTCGAGCAAATGCGACCCTGCCTCGCTTCCTGGCGGTTCGGCCAGGGTGGGAATTATAGAAACGTCCGAAATTCGCGAGAAAACGGTTGCTACGATATGGCACGCGCCGAATTCATACACGGGACAGGACCTTGTCGAGTTAACCGTGCACAGCAGTCCCCCTTTGATTTTCTCGATAGAGAAAGGGCTTATCAAGGCGGGCGCAAGAGCCGCGGCACCGGGCGAGTTCACTTACAGAGCACTTCTCAACGGCAAGATGAATCTATCCGAGGTCGGGGCAATCAAAGCCCTGGTCGACGCTCCCGGAATTGCCTCTGCGCGGGCGGCGTCGAGAACACTCTCCGGCGAGTTCGGTGAACGAGTGCGCGATATTATCTGTTCTTTATCGAGTTTGAATGTCGAAATCGCCGCGGATACGGAATTCCCGGAGGACGTGAAAGAGGTGCCGTCGAACAAGATAAAGGATGAAATCCAATCCATACGAGATAGGATTACCGGGCTATACGATAACGTTAAATCGGGGGAAAGGTTGTCGAAATTGCAGGTTGTGGTCATCGTCGGGCCGCCGAATGCCGGAAAATCGACATTGGCAAACGCGCTATTGGGCGTGCGCAGGAGCATAGTCCATCACGAACCCGGAACTACACGGGATTTAATCGAATCTGAATGCGATTTCGACGGTATCAGAGCGCTTTTAGTGGATACCGCCGGCCTTCGCGATACCGACCACGGCATCGAGTTGATAGGCGTCGATCTGGCACATAAACGCCTTGCCCTGGCCGATCTCGCGATAAACGTAATAGACAATAACGCGCCCATGACGGAGGAGGTCGAGAAAACGCTCCAGCTGACTAGAAAAATAGAACGCATAATTGCCTTGAATAAGAGCGACCTCCCTCGAACTGCGGATATAGAGTGCGATATCGAAATAAGTTCGCTCACCGGCGAAGGTATCCCGCAACTCCGCAGTATGATATCGAAAAGACTCGTCAACGAGGAATCCGAAGCTATCTGGGCGGGCGGTTGGCAGATAGACAAGATCTCCAGGGCACGGGAATGCCTTGGCAACGCACTCACGGCTTCTGAATCCGGCGCACTCGATGCCGCACTGGAGGAGATGCTGGAGGCCGAGAAATCACTGCGCAATGCCATCGGTGAAAATCCCTCTGCAGATATAATATCGCAAGTCCTTGAGAATTTTTGCATAGGAAAATGATATTTTTAGATAAAAGTGGAAATTCCCTCCAACATCAATATAGTTTAGCAGATTTATTTAACCTACGATAAAGGAGAATAATGAAACTTATCGATGAATTCCTCGCAAAAGCAAAGTCGAAGGGGGGTAAAGTGGTTCTACCCGAGGGGCAGGATCCCCGTATGCTCGAAGCCGCCGAGAGATTGGTAGAACAAGGTGTCTGCGACGTCGTCGTCCTGGGCGACCCGGACGAAATGGCCGGCATCGCGAAAGAAAACAATATAGATTTATCCGGCGTTGAACTCAAAATGCCCGGTGGAGATTTGCACGACGATTTCGCGGAGTTTTACTACGAAAAGCGCAAACATAAGGGTATTGAAATGGAAGTCGCCCGGAAAATGGTGCTGAAGCCCTTATTCTGGGGCGCGATTATGCTTAGTAAGGGCATGGTCAATGCATCTATAGCCGGCGCGAACAATCCCACCGGCAACGTCTTGAAAGCCGCATTGCATTGCGTGGGGCTTGCAGAGGGGGTGAAGGCGGTATCCAGTTTCTTCATCATGTTAATCCCCGAGTTCCGCGGACAAAAGGACTACCCGTTGATATTCGCAGATTGCGCGGTAATTCCCAATCCGAATGTCGAGCAACTCGCATCGATAGCAACCGCCAGCGCGGACAATACGAAAAAACTCCTGGATATAGAACCGATAGTCGCGATGTTGAGTTTCTCCACGAAGGGCAGTGCTCAACATGAGGACACGGATAAGGTTCTCGACGCCCTCGCAATGGTTAGAGAAAAACGCCCCGATATCAAAATCGACGGCGAACTTCAGGCCGACGCCGCACTTATCCCGAAAGTTGGAGATAAAAAAGCCCGCGGTAGCGAGGTCGCCGGAAAGGCAAACGTCCTGATTTTCCCCGATCTCGATTCTGCGAACATCGGTTATAAATTAGTTCAACGTCTCGCGGGCGCAGAGGCAATAGGCCCGTTTATTCAAGGATTGGCTAAACCGGCCAACGATCTATCTCGCGGTTGCAGTGTCGATGACATCGTCAACGTATCCGCAATCAGCCTGTTGATGGGATAAATTAACCAAATAGAATACGATAAAGCCGGCCTATTGCCGGCTTTTTTCATCGAATAATAATAAATAACAGAAATCATTTGCCACGGATAGTCTGCCACAATATATTTGTGGAAATTTAAGGAGTTTATTATGAACGAATTTCAGAGCACAATATCGAAAGAGGTTAGCATAGAGGGGGTGGGATTACACACGGGAAAACCGGTGAAAATGACCTTTCGCCCCGCTCCGCCGGATACCTGGGCGGTCTTCGTCCGCGAGGATATCGGGAAGGACGCGCGGATTAAAGCGGTCGTGGATAACGCATCTGACGAGCACGTGCGCGGAACGACACTCGAAGCGAAAGGCATAAAGGTTACAACCGTCGAACACGTCCTTGCGGCATGCGCGGGATTACAAATCGACAATGTCGAGATAGCTTTGTCGGAGGAAGAACCGCCGGTGCTGGACGGCAGTGCGATGCCATTTGTGGAAAAACTCCTCGAAGCCGGAATTGTCCAGCAGGAAGCCACGCGTAATTACTACAATATCAAAAACGTAATCCAGTTTTCGGAAAGTAGCCGAGGCGTAGATATCCACGTAGTGCCTTTCGACGGTTTTCGCGCAACTTTCATGGTCGATTACAAAAACCCTGCACTGGGCACCCAATATACGACGCTGGTAGATATAGAGGAGGAGTTCATCGAGGAATTCGCCGAAGCGCGGACTTTTTGTTTCCTATCCGAGGTAGAAGAACTTCTCAAACAAAACATAATAAAGGGCGGCAATCCCGAAAACGCATTGGTGATTATCGATAAGGAATATACCGATGAGGACGAAGAATTACTCAGGGAGAATTTCAATGTTCAGGAAGATGTCATACTTCACGACCCGGACAACCCGTATCTCGCTGGCGTAAAACAACGTTTTTACAATGAACCGGTGCGTCATAAAGTCCTCGATTTACTCGGCGACCTGCATCTTCTGGGATTTCCGATAAAAGGTTTCGTTTTGGCGGCAAGGTCCGGGCATGCCGCAAATGTCGAGTTGGTCAAGCAAATAAAGAAACAGAAGGAAAAGGAGGAACTCGCCGGGCAATTTGGGTCTCAGAAAAAACGCGCAATCCTGGATATAAACGGCATAATGAGAGTTCTTCCGCATCGATACCCTTTCCTCATGCTCGATGAGGTTGTCGATTTTGAGAAAGGGAAATCGGCGATTGCGAGAAAAAACGTTACCGCCAATGAACTCTATTTTCAAGGACATTTCCCGGGTCATCCGGTTATGCCGGGAGTTCTGATACTCGAAGCCCTGGCGCAAACAGGAGCTTTTCTGATGATGGAATCATACGAGGATACGGAATCGCACGTAACATATTTCCTCGGCATAGACAAGGTCAAATTCCGCAAACCAGTAACTCCGGGCGATATCCTGACCTTGAAAGTGGAGACTATATATTTTAAACGGGGGCTATGTAAATTCCTCGGTAAAGCGTATGTCCACGAAGATCTTGTGGTCGAGGGGGAATTCCTTGCCGCGGCTTACGATAAATAACGAATGAACTTGCATTTATGCGTAATTTCAATATAATTTCGCGCTGTTTGAGTTATTAAGATGAAACCTGTTCTTTAATTTTGGTCGATGTTTTTTACGGAGAGGTGCCGGAGCGGTTGAACGGGGCGGTCTCGAAAACCGTTGTCCCCTCGGGGACCCAGGGTTCGAATCCCTGCCTCTCCGAAGATATAGTGTGGGACAAGTTGTATCGGAATAAAAATTTAGCCGCCCGTCTTGACAGGTGCCGAATTATTAAGATATGCTTCATTTGTGTTGTCCTTTAATAATTCCTTCACTCTAATTAACTGTTTCTTAACATTTCCTTAACGTATCCCTAAAATCAGATTTATATAATCCGATCGATGAAAACGCAAACCCCAAGAGGGGCGAAATATTATGGCGAAATATTCGATCGGTGCGATAGCTTCAATCTCCTTGTTGATGCTTTTGGCGATAACGATTATGTTATTCGCCAATGCGCTTCCCTTTTTCGGGCAATATCGGCTTTCGGATTTTCTTCTCGGCAATAGGTGGAACCCGGCTCAGGATCCACCGGAACTGGGGCTTCTCCCGCTTTTTTGGGGTTCGTTGTTAGTAACCGTAATCGCCTTGCTTTTCTCCTTGCCGATAGGAATAGCCAGCGCGTTGTATTTGCATGGCGTCGCTCCCGATAAGCTCCGCGAAACGCTCAAGCCGATAATCGAGCTTTTGGGAAGCGTGCCCTCTGTAGTTTACGGCCTCTTCGGCCTGACATTGCTCGCGCCTTTTTTCCAGAAGGTATTATCGTTGACTATCGGACAATGCGCATTCACCGCCGGGATCACGTTGGGGTTGATGTCGATGCCCATTGTAGTCAGCGTATCCGAGGATGCACTATCCTCGGTGCCGAAAGACTATCACGAAGCGTCGCTTGCCCTGGGCGCGACAAAATGGGAAACGATGATGCGCGTGGTTTTCCCCTCCGCGAGGTCCGGGGTATGGGCGGCAGTTCTTCTGGCGCTGGGGCGCACTATCGGCGAAACCATGACCGTCCTGATGGTCGCCGGAGGTGCCGCGCAGATTGCCCTTTCGCCCTTCAAGCCGGTTCGCACCATGACCGCCGCAATTGCCGCCGAGATGGGAGAAACGCCACAGGGAAGCTTGCATTTCCACGCGCTTTTCGCAGTTGGAATAACGCTATTCTCGATAACGTTTATCATCAATATCATCGCGAATAAATATGCCTCGAAGTCTTTCAAATAAGAGATTATTACATCAGAAGGTCGGGTTCTCGGTGCTCGGATTCGCCGCGCTGATAGTCGTCTTATCGGTCGGTCTTTTGCTCTTTTTCATTATAAAGCGGGGCATTCCGGTTCTATCATGGGAATTTCTGACACAACCACCCAAACACGCAATGACGAGAGGCGGTGTATATCCCGCTCTGATAGGAACTTTCCTTCTTGGAATGGGAGCTATGCTTTTTTCATTGCCAATCGGAGTCCTCACAGCGACATATCTCAGCGAATTCGCCATTATCGGAAGGTTCACTAAACTCATTCGCACGGGGATAAACACGCTGGCCGGCCTTCCCTCGATTGTTTTCGGGCTGTTCGGATTCGCGTTTTTCTGCAAAGTCCTCGGTTTTGGGGTGTCGGTTTTATCGGGTAGTTTGACATTGGGAGTGATGTCCTTACCTATTGTAATAGTAACAACCGAAGAAGCTCTCCGGGCGGTGCCGAATTCGTTTCGGGAAGCTTCCCTTTCTCTCGGCGCGACAAGGTGGCGCACGACGCTGAAAGTAGTTTTACCGAATGCCGTTTCCGGTATCGTTACAGGCGCGATTCTATCTATGGGGCGCGCTGTAGGTGAAACCGCCCCGATAATTTTCACTGCGGCCACCTTTTATACGCGCAAACTTCCGGGTAGCCCGCTGGACGAGGTCATGGCACTGCCGTATCATATCTATGGCCTTGTGACCGAGGGAATATATCCCGACAAACAACTCCCCATCGCCTACGGTTCGGCGCTGGTTCTGCTGATATTGGTTCTCCTGCTTAGTGGCGCTGGAATTTATTTGCGATATCGAACCAGAAAGAGGAAGACATGGTAACTGAAAAAGGGATAGTCGAAACGGTTAATTTCAACCTTTATTACGGCGATTGCCACGCGATTAAAAACGCCTCCATAAAATTTCCTCGGGAGACTATCACCGCTATAATGGGGCCTTCCGGGTGCGGCAAATCTACCTTTCTTCGCGCTATTAATCGCATGAACGATCTCATCCCGTCCGTTAGAACCGACGGCAAAATATTTTTCGACGGTCGAAACGTATATTCCAAAAAGATCGATATTTACAAACTCCGGCGGCGAATAGGTATGGTTTTCCAGCGCCCAAATCCTTTCCCCATGTCGATTATGGACAACGTAGCCTATGGCCTGCGAATTCACCATCTGGCCAAAGGGAACGAACTGGAGGACAGAGTTGTCGAGGCGATTAAACGAGTTAATCTGTGGGAAGAGGTCGGCGACCGGTTGAAAACAAACGCTATGGAACTATCCGGCGGACAACAGCAGAGGCTGTGCATCGCCAGAGCGCTGGCGGTCGAACCGGAAGTCATTTTACTTGATGAACCCACCAGCGCACTCGATCCGGTGTCGTCGGCGAAAATCGAGGAGCAACTTCAGGAGTTTATCGGGCAATACACGATAATTATCGTTACGCACAACGTCGCGCAGGCGGCGAGAGTCGCGGAGTATTCTATATTCATGATGTTGGGCGAACTTATTGATTTCGGCCCGACCAAAGAAGTTTTCACCAACCCCAAAAACGAATTGACTGAACGGTATCTATCGGGTAAATTCGGGTAGGGAGGACAATGGAAAACGAAAAAACAAAAGAATTGCAACGGTTATTCGCGGAACAGGCATCCAGAGCCGAATCGATGGTAAGAAATGCTATCGAAGCACTTATCCAGAAGAACGAAAAGCTCGCACACGATATTATCGAGAAACAGGAACCGGAATGTAATCGCGCGGAAATGGTAATCAGTTCGAAGATCGCCGAAATAATCGCACTGTATTGTCCTCGAGCGAAAGAGATGCGCCATATCATGGCGATTTTCCAGGGGAACACCGATCTGGAGAGAGTCGGCGACCTTGCCGTGAATATCGCGCAGAACGTGCTTTTCCTTATCCCGCGAAAACCTGTAAAGCCGCTTATCGACATACCTCGCATGGCGCACATAGCCGCGGATATGGTCAGAGATTCGCTCAAAGGATTCCTTGAAGAGAAACTCGATCTATCCAACATGGTTCTCGAACGCGACAACACTGTGGACGCCCTCGAAGAGCAGGTTTACCGCGAATTGACGACTTATATGGCCTCCGATTTAACGACTATCGAACGCGCGATGAAACTGATTTTTATCGCTAAAAACATCGAAAGAATTGCCGACCTGGCCACCAATATAGCGGAGGATACCATATACTATCTCACCGGCGAGGATATTCGTCATCCCGCCGAAAGAGAGGAGGATAACGATGTCTCATAAGAGAATAGCTGTAGTCGAGGACGAGGAAGATCTGCGCAACCTTCTGAAACTGCATCTCGAACGCGACGGCTTCGAAGTGGTGCTTTTCAGTAATGGCGACGCCTTTCTCGATTTCGCCGACAAGAACCGCGTCGATATGGTTCTCCTGGATTTGATGATGCCCGGCACCGGAGGGTTGGACGTTTGCAGAATTATCCGTAACAACGAGAAAAGCGTGGACGTTCCAATAATTTTTCTTACGGCTAAATCCACCGAGGCCGATATTGTAGTAGGCCTTGAACTGGGCGCGGACGACTATATCACCAAACCCTTTTCAATGAGGGAACTTCAAGCGCGAATCAAAGCTCTTTTCCGGCGGATATCCAAAACCGAATCCGAAAATGTATTGGTGAACGGCCCCACAACAGTTCTCATCGACAAATTCGAGGTAACAGTGGATGGGAAACCGGTGCTATTTACCGCTACCGAATTTTCCATACTCGCGCATCTGATGAAACGCAAAGGACGCGTCCTTACCCGCAACCAGATTCTCGATTCGCTGGGCGGCGACAGACAGTTCGTTATCGATCGCACCGTGGACGTCCATATACTCAACATCAGGAGGAAGCTGGGCGACGCCAGTTCGATGATTGAGACTATCCGCGGCATCGGTTATAGGATGAAGGAAGAATAGCGGGCTATGCGCGGAAGCCTCCTGACACGACATTTCGCCTTTGTGGTGATTACACTCGTCCTCGCAGTTGCCGGGACTGTGTTAATCTCGACCCGGCTGGCATCGAATACGCTGGAGAACGAGACCCTGAAGGAACTTCGGCGCGAAAGAATCCTGTTCGACGGTCTCCTCTGTGATACTCTCTCCGAAAGCGGGATAGACTCCAAAGCCAAATTATTCGGAGAGGAAACCGGCATTCGATACACCGTCATCTTTCCCGATGGCCGCGTGATAGCCGATTCCGAGAAAAAACCCTCGACAATGGAAAACCATGCCGATCGCCCGGAAATAATTTCCGCGATTCAGACCGGCGACGGTTACAGCGTGCGCTACAGCGCTACATTGAAAGAATACATGGTCTATTCCGCGGGCAGAAGCCTTGACGATGGCGGGAAACTTCGATACGTTATCCGAACGAGCAAACCGATCGAAGCGCTCCGATCTGTCAACGCTGTGCTGGCCAGGCGTTCGATATTCTGGGGCGCTGTCCTGCTGGCAATCTCGCTGGTTATCGCCTTTATTTCGCGGGGGTATATCACCAAAAGCATTGAAAGGGTTTCGTCGAAGGTGAGACGAATTGCGCAGGGGGATTTCTCGGATAGGCTTTCCAGTGGCCGATATACAGAATTCGAGGAGCTTGAAAAATCCGTAAACACGCTGGCGGGCGACCTCGAAAAGGCCTTCGATAAACTGGAAAGACAACGTAAAAACCTCCTGACCATACTGCAATCTCTTGGCGAGGGCGTAATCGTGCTGGACGACAAGGGCGCTATCCTCCTGATGAACGACACGGCGCAGAGCTTTACCGACCTCGATTACAACGACGTTCGCGGTAAGGATATTCTGTCCACGTTGATGATCCCGGAACTGCGCGAAATGGTTTCTGACAGGGATAAAACGAAAGCCGAATACAGCTCTAATAAACGCAGGTTCAAAACGCGAAAGACCTACGTCGAACAGCTCGATCAGATCATTATCTCGATAAACGACATCACCGAAAGCTATAATATCCAGCAGACCAAGGCCGATTTTGTATCCAACGTTTCGCACGAACTCAAAACGCCACTGACACTCATTAAAGGCTTCGCGGAGACACTAGAAATGGAACCTTTCGACGACGACGTCAAGGGCTATATAGTCACGATAATGCGCCATACCGACCGCATGATAGCTCTGGTTCAGGATTTGTTGACCCTGTCCAGAATCGAGCAGACCGAACGTCTGGAAACGTGCGACATTAATCTTCCCATCCTCGTAGAACAGGTCATATTCCTTTTCAAAACCGAAGCGCGGGAGAAAAAGATCGACCTGATTTTCAGCTCGCCCGAATATTGTCCGTCAGTCCGTGGCGACGAAAACCTTCTCGAAATAGCCCTCTCTAACCTCATTGACAATTCGATTAAATACACCCCCGAAGGCGGCGAAATCCGAATCTCGATCGACGAGGGCGAGAAAGACGTCGTGTTAAGCGTCGTCGATACAGGAATCGGAATCCCGGAAGAGGATATATCACGCATTTTCGAGAGATTCTACACCGTGGACAAATCCCGGTCAAATTCGCTTTACGGCACTGGTTTAGGATTGTCCATTGTTAAACATATCGCCCTGCTCCATTCCGGCGAAATAACCGCCGAAAGCGAACCCGGCGTCGGCAGTTTGTTTCGCCTTAAAATCCCAAAATAACCTATTTTAACCTAATCTTAACCTCCTCGTTATTAAGAGTTCACATTATTCTTACATTATCTCTCCGGTTAGGTGATGTTTCATTAAACGAAACAAAAAAGGAGAGAGATGAGGAGCAAAGTTTACATTGTGCTGTTAACCGTGTTTCTTTGCACGAGCATTTTTTCCGGACTGGAACCCGGCCAGACTCAATTAGCCGGCAAGACCTGGCTGAGATACGGCTACGAAACCTTCGACGGCGAAACGCAATACAGCGGGTTCGAGATCGCGCGTGGGTATTTCGTTTTTTCACATCAGTTCACGAGCAGGATTGGCTCTAAATTCAATCTGGACGTCTATTCAAGCGACAAGTCGACGGACGCCGGTGGCGCGGGTTTGAAAATCAAAGCCGCCTACCTTGATTACGCCTTCAACGACGAGATGAAACTCTACGCAGGCGTTATCAAAAACTACTTCGGCACCGTTTACGATTGGGATTACACCACAATCGAGAAGGCGCTGGAAGATAAGGAAGGAGTTTGTGCTTCCGCCGGTGCGGGTGTCGCGTTCACAGGTTACATCCCCGGTGGGTGGGGTGAATATCAGGCCGGTGTCTATAACGGCGAGGGATACAAGAAATACCTCGACAATATCGACAACGATTTCACCTACTTTGCGAACATCCGCTTCATTCCGATAACCGGACTGATGATCGGCGGCTCGGGCAGATTCACCCAATTCGACGACCCCGCGGACACCACCAGCGCCCCGGACAAATTGTCCCGTTTCGACGCTGTCGGCATGCTGAAGGCGGCTTACGGCCCGGTCGAATTGTGGGGCGAATATCTCATGGTTAGTGCCGATGAAAATACCGCTTCTGGTTTCATGGTGATGCCCACGGTTATGGTCCTCGATAAACTTCAGTTCGTCTTTCGTTACGATATGTGGGATCCCACCGACGACGTCGATGACGACGGTCGGACAAGGATGATCGCGGGCGCGAATTACTTCCTGACGAAAAACGCGAAGGGGAAACCCGAAACCCGGGTGCAACTAAACTGGAGCCGAACCCAGCCCGAAGTTGAAAACGCCGAGCCCACCGACGTATTTGGGCTTCAATTACGATGGGAATTCTCAAGCAATCCATTTTAACCAAAATAGAATAATCAAGGAGATCAAATGAGGAACATTACTTTCGTATTATTGACCGTGCTTTTCGCGTGTATGGCAATTGCGGGGGAGCAGTTGGTCATCACGGGATCGACGACCGTCCTTCCTATAGCCCAGTTCTGCGCGGAGGAATACATGAACGCCCACGAGGACGCCGATATAACCGTCCGCGGCGGCGGTTCCGGCGTAGGCATCGCGGCGCTAATCGACGGCCAATGCGACATCGCGGACGCATCGCGCGAGATTAAGACCAGGGAAATCGCGACCGCCCGCGAAAAAGGCATCGAACCGATGGATCATGTAGTCGCTCTGGACGCTATAGCGGCAATAGTCCACCCGGATGTCCCGGTCGATAACCTGACAATCGACCAGATCAAGGACATCTACACCGGTAAAATTACGAGCTGGAAAACCCTCGGTGGCCCGAATAAACCTATCGTGGTTGCCAGCAGGGACGTATCCTCCGGCACCTTCGAGATATTCAAGGAAAAAGTCCTTTCCGGCGACGCCGTGGACGAATCCGCGCTAAAACTGGCCTCGAATCAGGCGGTGGCCACCACTATCGCCAGCACGCCAAATTCCATAGGTTACATCGGCCTGGGATACCTTACAGATAAGGTCAAAGCGGTCGAAATCGAAGGCGTCGAGCCGACAGTCGAAAACGCGCAATCCGAGGAATACCCGATCGTCCGCGGCCTCCACATGTATACGAACGGCGAACCTAAAGGCACCGCGAAGGCTTTCATCGATTACGTGATGAGCGAGGAGGGGCAGGCTATAGTTGCGGAACTCGGATACGTCCCGGTTAAATAAAAATCGGCAAATATTACCCTCCGGGGGGTTTCGCCACGTGCGAACCCCCTTTTATTTTTCGCTATAACCCTCAAACATTTTTTATAATTAATATCTTCTTTATAATTATTAATAATTCATTTTATACTTTGTTTTTTTATTACTTCTTATTTAATCCCATATAACAATCTTCATTTATTAATTTTATATCTATACTTATTAATTATTATTTTCTTTATCTTTTTTACTATTTATTATTTCTTTGAATAGAAATGAAATAGTAAAAAGGAAACAGTAATTTATTAAAAGGAAATATTAATTCGAATAATAGTATTATATATTAGAATTTAGGTTATTTATTATATAAAATAAGATATAGGAAATTAAAAATGGGATAATTATAATAGAAAATTGGAATTGATGAATATAAAATGGGATATACTAAATAGTAAAAATTAATACGACACTTAAGAGCCTGTTAATTGGGCATCAGAAGATATTTTCCCGGTTTTCGGACAGATAATGCCGGAATTCGCCCCGATATTCGCCTGATCGACAGGGGATTTATAGATTGATTAAATTTTCCAGGAGGATACAGGATGAAAAACGTGTTCTTTTCACGTCTAATCGAAAAAAAGAGAAATTATAAATTGACTAATCGTTTGAATTAAGCTATATTGGGATAAATCAAGGAGGTATCATGAAATTACATTTGTGTTTGTTGTTGATTATCGCGCTTATGGTGGTTGTTTTCGGGGACGTTCCGCATCTCATTTCCTATCAGGGACGGATAACTGAAAGCCCCTCCGGCGACCCTGTTCCCGACGGCAGTTATCCTATAACTTTCAGGATTTACGATTCCGCCGCGGGCGGCGGGTCTTTGTGGCAGGAGACCTACGCCTCGGTGCCGGTTACCGATGGCCTTTACGCGGTGCGCTTGGGCAGTATAAATCCCTTTCCGCACGATCTTGATTTTTCCACGCCCTATTGGCTGGAGATCGTTTTCGGTAGCGAGACGCTTTCGCCGCGCTACCAGTTGACATCGGCTCCCTATGCTTTGAATATCGCCGACAGCATAGTCAAGCCGGTCGGGCTTGTAGTAGAAAATCCAAACCTCGATATGTGGGATCATTCTTTCACACATATCGGCGCGGATTCTATCGGCGTGAGGATCTTCCATTATTATGAAGATATGGATTTCGATATCGGCGGTGCAGGTTTGGATGTCATCGAAGGATTGGATTTCGCGACGGATATCTATTCACGGGCGAGATTGGGTTGGTTATCGGCTTTCGACCTAACGGCTCCGGGGGGATTCGTTAATATCGCGGTTTACGGGCAGGTCGGACCGAATGGTGGCGGAGGTGGTGCTATAGTCGGAGTGGATGATCTCGGCGATTACGGTGACGGCGATTACGCGGGATATTTCCTGGGCGACGTCTATATCGACGGCGATCTCGAAATAGCAGGAGGATTACCGTCGGGCCAATGGACGCGCTCGGGAGCGGCACCGTATATTTACGCTAACGGTAACACCGACGTCCAGGTTTGGGATACCGGCGCGGAGGACTACCTTGTCGTGAGGACGCTTACAACGACTGCGGGGGAGGGCGCTATTTATGCCGAGCAGGGTGTTTCGCATGCAGGGGGTTATCCTTCTGAACCCTACTCGGTTTACGGCAACAGCGACGATGGTTATGGCGTTGTCGGACATTCGTTAACGGCGGCGGGCGTTTACGGTCGATCGATAGAAAATGACGGTGTTTATGGTTATTCGGAAAATAGTTTCGGAGTTCACGGCTGGAGTGCGTCATCTACCGAAGCCGGTATTTACGGCTACAATTCCGGCGGAGGATGGGCCGGTAAGTTCGACGGCAATGTCGATGTGTTGGGCAATCTCAGGACGGACGGCGGGATTAAACTGACCTTAAACGGAACGGATTTCGTGGGATCGTCTCAGGGAACCTCCGATTGTGAAGTTCAATATCAGAATAATGCGTCCGCGGTCGTTCACGAGGCTTCGACGGACGCCCAGGGCATTGTGATGGCGTCGATACCCTTCCCCTCGCAATTTTTAGGATACAGCGTGGTAATAGACTCCATCAGAATCTACTACAAAACGGAAGAATCCGCGGATTATATCGATATAACCACCTTGCGAGAAAACACCTTTGACGGCTCATACACGACGCTTACCCAAGATAATACCAACTATACTTCGACCTCCATCAGCTCGTTTCTTTTCAACTGCGACGATATTATATCGGTAACCACAAAAGGCGTATATCTGCTCATGAATATCCATTACGATACCGATGGTGGCGACGTTACAATTTACGGCGCAGAGGTTTATATCCATCAACTCTGATATTCCGCAATACGGCAAGCCAAAGCGGGCGGTTAATTTGCCGCCCACTTTTTTATTGTGGGAATTTAATTTATCACGAATAGAATATTTCCTCTTGTATATCTATATTCGATACGGCAATTAATTTTTATTGAATAAATGAACTTACGACAAACAGAGCGGAGGGATTATGGATCGCCCGGATTCTATCGGAATAATGATTCCAAACAGCAATCCGGCGGGAGTTTAGGGCAAGGAGGACGACGTTATGGTGCAAGTCGATATTAAGAGCGAGTTCCAACGCGAGGATATCCCCGACCCATCGGATAAATAATCGCCTCCACTGCAAAACCCCTGGCACGCCTCGCGCTACGTGCGGTTTGGACTAATTCTTATTTGATTCCGCACGCACGAGTCGCGCCAGGGGCGATTATACTTTCAACACGATTCCTTGCGCGGACGTTTAACCCGTCCCTCTCTTCTTCTTTTTGCCGAAAATCAATCCCACTACCATCAGAATAACCGCGGTGCCCAACGAGACAAAACTTGCTGTGAATGATTTATCGAGCAGGGGGGAATCGTAATAAAAATGGACATCGTGCGAACCGGCCTTCAGCGGCACCGCGATGAAGGAATAATCCGCGCGTAGGACGGGGAGACTCTCGCCTTTTTCCTCGGCGCGCCATGCGGGATACCAATTCTGCGATAGAAATAACAGACCGTTTCGCGGCATATCGATCTGGACATGAAAATCGTCGTATTCGTTATCCGTGATTTTTCCTATTGAAAAGTTCTTTGGGATAAGGCTATCGGGGTAATTTGGCGATGTCATGCCGGGGTTGCCCTCGACGAGAAGGACATTTCGATAATTGCGAAAAGAATCGGCGAAGAAAGCTTGATTACGAAGCATATCGAGGGTGTTTTCGTGCTCGATAGTCTGCCACATATCGAACGACCGAACACGTGGAAAGGCTCGCGTGTTGTGATAGAGGTGGAGATTGCCGGCATTCGCAACGTATTCGAGCCCCGGCTGATTTATTCTCTGCGGCAACATTAGATATTCGACATTCAATATATCCCAGAAATGAGGGAAGGCCTGTAGATTCTGAGTTCGCTGGTGCCGTCCGGTGAACTGGTCATACCAGACAAGCTGGTTGCCGTGAAGCTCGCTGAAGGATACGGCGTCCAAGCCGTAACTCGCGAGGTGTGTGTATGTCATAGTCTGCGGCGCAAGCAGAGTCCGGAACGGCCCTCGTTCGGTTTGTTCTTTTTGCAGGTAATCCACGAGCGCATTTTTCGGAAAGACTCTATCCTTTTCGATTGTAACAATAAAGGGTTTATCGATACGCCACAGGTCCCCCAGAATTAATACGGCTAAAATAGCGGTAATGAGCAAGGTTGACATCTTAGCCGACCGAAGTTTCATGCGTAAAAGCGCTATTCCTATCCATGTCAACACAAGTGCGAGCCACGCGCTTTTCATGAAGATCGGAAAATTTCGTTCCGCCGCGGCTATTTTAGCGTCGATATTGACATTCTGGAAATTGGGTGCGGTTTGAAGCCACCATTTCGATAAAGGCTTCCCGAAGGCGGACAGGATGAGCATTATCGCGGTCAGACCGATAGCAACCCACACTATCCAATCGCCGATATCGCGCTTGCGTTTCTTCTTCTGCCTACTCTTATCTTTTTCATGAGGCTCACCCTTGAAAATGGCGTCCACGGTGAAAGCCATCGCGACGCACGCCCCAAATACAGCGGTGAAAAAGAGCATTTCCGGCGCACGGAAATTCTTCACCCCCGGAATCAGGTAATAGTAAAGATAGAAAAAAGGCAGTTGAGTGCCTATAGCATAGGTTACAGCGAAGAGGAAAAACCCCCCGAGAAAATACAGAATCGGCTTTTTAAGCGCGATTATTCCCGCCAGCGCCAGAGCGAAAACCAGCATCCCAAAATACATCGAGTTGATGCGGAAAGCGTTGCGTCCCCAATAGGATTGTCTGCCCTGAAGATCGAGCCCGACGAAATCCGGGAAGACTGTCGATACAAGGTCTTCCATGTTCATCCGCCAGGAATTACCGAATTCGATGCCCTTCTCCTCGGTCTGCACGGTTCTATGAGAGTAATTCGCTACGTATTTATAGGGCGGATATAGCTGAACCGTAGTGATTCCGATGCCGAGGGCAATCGCGAATACGAAGAGAGCTATTAGCAAAACGCCCTTGCCGATTTTGAAATTCTTTGTGATTAACCCGCGCACCAGCCTGAACACGAACAGTGCGCCGATTAGCCATGACGCGAAGTAGGACATCTGCGGATGGGCGGTAAGTATCATCGCGGCATAACCAAGCGCGAGGAAAATGAAATCCACGAAGCGGCGTTTGGCCATCGCCCTTTCGACCAGCCAGATAACGAAGGGAAGGATGGCGGTAACCCATATTTTGCCGTCGTGTCCTGCATAGAATAACGAAATGAGAAGCGGTGTGAACATATATGCGATTCCGCCCAGAAAGGCGGATTCGCGTTTAAGCCCGTAAAAGCGCAATAGAATGAACATAAACCATCCCGCGAAGAAAACGAAGACAACCTCGGAAAGACCGAAGGCGCGGTCAGTTGGCATGGTCAATCGGAAAAGCAATGACGGTGGAAAGAATATTGGGCCGTGCATCGCCTCCACGAAGGGCATTCCGCCGTGTAGGTGCGGTTCCCATTTGGGAAAAGACGCGAATTCATTTACGTAATCCCGGTAAAAATTCGCGGCAAAGTAGCCTAAATCCGTGAAATCGGTGCCGAAAAGCATCTTGCTTGAAAAAATAAAGGATCCGAACAGCACAAGTGTAAGAGCGAGAAAAATCGCTATATAAACTATGTTTCGATTCATTTCAACTCCCTGGATATCTTGGCGTAAAATATCAGTGCAATTAACGTATGAATTAATTCTACAATTATCGACCAGATTCTGAAACCTATGGAGACTGTCGCGCGAATAGCCTCGGACATTTCTGTTGGTAGCAGTAATATCAACGATCCTTCGCGAACCCCCAATCCCGCCGGCACGAAGAAGCTGACGTAGCCGAGAAAATAAGACATGCTGAAACTGCCCATAGTGCGCGGTAGGCTTTTCAACGTCAATTCCGGTGCGAAAGCTTTCGCCATGAGGAACATCGACGCGCCCATCAGGCCGAGAGCTAATCCCTGCACAACCAGGGCATAAGCGACCGTGCTGGCTTTCATTTTTGGCACTTCGGCGGACGTGTGTTTAAGGCGAAGCGCCCAGATAACGGCTTTGTGGAGGAATTTCGGTTGAAGGACAATTATCAAACCCCCAGCGATTATAGTCAGCGACCAAAGCGGAAACTCTATTTGTCCTCCGCGGGTTAATGATATGCCTATTGTCGCCGCGGCAATGAGATTAAAAAGCTGAGTTAAAATCGAAGACACCACGAAACGTTCTTTTGAGACCCTATATTCATGCGCCATCCAGGCCATTATTGCGATAAACCAGACCTTGCCGGGAATATATCTGGAGGCGTTGGCGAGCATTATCGCTACAAAAGAGAATTTCAGCTCGATCTTGTGGCCATAAAGGTCCTGCACTATTTTTCGCCAGACTAAAATTGGAATCGGGAAACATAGAAGCAATAAAATAAACGACAGCGCAAGATAAATCGGATCTCCCGTTAGAAGTGTTTCGCCGACTTTATCCCAACTACCGGATAATCGTTTGAAAATGAAATAGAAAATTATCCCGGCGATAATCAAACCGATAATCAGACGGAGATAGCGTTTCCATCGGTTTTTATAGGGCAACGCGAGGGTTTGCTCCGGTTCTTTAATATCGATTTCGTTGTTATTCAATTCATCATCCATTAATTGTTATAGACATCACCTGTTTTTAAAGTAATCTTGAATTCTCCGCGCCGCAATCTCAATTTTATCCGTCGGTTGGGCGAAGGAGAAACGTGCGTATTTTGCCGCCCTTGCCGGATTCGAGAAGAATGCCCTACCACCGACCGCGCTTACACCGACGTCCCGCGCCATAAACTCGCAGAACTTCATATCGTCGAAATCAGGGAAAAGATCGCTGAAATCCGCCAGGACATAATATGCCCCTTTAGGTTCAGTTAACTTAAAACCGGCTTCTCGAAGAGCATCGCAAAGAATCAGAGATTTAATTTTGTAATCGGTCATTAAAGCCTTGAAATACTCCTTATAGTCATCCGTGAACCAGTATTCCGCGATTGCGTCCTGAAACGGCGCGGGGGCGCATATCGAAGCGAAATCGTGCACCTTGCGAATCTGTTCTGTCATTTCGGGAGAAGCAATTATGAAGCCGACTCGCCATCCGGTGGCGGTCATTGTTTTTGAAAAGGAGCCGACTGCTGCAGTGCGTTCGGCCATTCCGGGAATCGATATAATCGCGCCTGACTCGTCGCCGTCGAATACCATCGTCCGATATGTCTCGTCCGCGATGACGAAAAGATCGTTTTCGATAGCTATCTCCGCGATTTTTGCCAACGTATCGCTCGAAAGCACCGTCCCCGTAGGATTATGCGGCGTGTTCAGGATGATTAATTTCACTCCTTTGGCCTCGCGTTCGAGAGATTTCCAATCCGGCTCCCATTCGGGAGGATTCAAAGGCACCGCAACCGGTTCCGCACCGGAAAGCAGACTTATACTGCGATAATTCTCGTAGAACGGTTCCAGTATTATCGCTTTGTCGCTGGGGTTCAGCATCGCCATAGCGCAATCGAGCAAACCTTCAGTAGCGCCGCATGTTATAGTAACTTCATCTTCCGGATCGATTTTTTTCCTCAGCAATTCTCTCCATTTTTCGGATATGGCATTACGAAGTCGTTTCCCGCCGCGATTCACGGTATATTGATTATGACCCTTGCGGAGATATTTTTCCGCGGTTTTGATCAACCCGGGTGGCGCGTTGAAACCGGGGGTGCCCGCCGCGAGCATGATACAGTCGTGCTCGAAAGCTATCCCGGTCATCACGTCGATGCTGGATTGCCCAAAACTCAGAACTCTATTTGCGTATAGCGCCATAGTTCTCCTTCAATCGTGGTAACAATTTAACAATGATATTGGATTATCACAAGGATTGATTCCAAAGCCCGCGCCCAAAAGCCCGACCGCCCCCGGTCGGGAGCGCTGATAATACGTCATTGCGAAACCCGAAGGGTTGCGGCAATCTTTTTTTTCCTAACTGTCATTTCGAGGAGGCTTTGACGATGCGAAATCTTTTTGATTAAGATTAGAGATTTCTCCCTTTGTTCATGACGGATTCCCATACGGGTTCCTTCGGTCACAAGCATCGAAATGACAGGGAAATTTAAGCTTTAGGTCATCGAGCGGAGTCGATATGACCGGCGAACACGGGAAAGACCGACCATGCAACCCGGCGAGACGCCGGGGCTATTATTACAAATAATCCCTCTAAAAGCCCGACCGCCCCGAAACTCATTCTACATTCTTAATTCTTAATTAAATTTACCCCATTGCCACCAGGCAAACGCCTATCGACGCCAGCATAATCGCGAAAATCCGCATCCGGTTGATTTTTTCTTTTAGGAAAAGCGACGCGAAAAGAAAAACCCACACGTGGCTGGTCTGGTTGAGAACCGCCGCGGTCGAGGCCTGAGTGTATTTCATCCCCGCCAGCCAGAGAACCATCGCGAGGTAAGTCCCGGCCATCGTGCCGGAAATAGTCCAGCCCCAGCTGTTAGTTTTGGTCAGAGAATCCATAATCGCACGTCTGTTTTTACGAAGCAACGTAAACAACGCTATCGCGACTACACCGCCGACAAGGCGGATTTCCGTCGCCCAAAGAAGAGGAGATTTGTCGAGGATGGGTTTTATCAAAACGATACCGAAACCGTTGGCGAGATTAGCCAGAACCGAGAAAGTTATCCCCAATACCAGATTCTTCTTGCTGATATTCCCCAGCTTGATTTCGCCCGAAGTCGCAACGATAGCGAAGATAATCATCGATGTCCCCACGATTTGCAGGATCGTGAATCTCTCCCCCAGCATTATCATCGACAACCCAATGATAATCGGGCTGTAACTGCATCCAGCAATAGAATTGAGGCTCGCGCCGAGTTTGTTCAATCCCATGAAAAACAGCGTGTCGCCAAACCCGATGCCGAGAACGCCGCTGAGAATGAGTAACATATATTCGCGCGTAGGCGCCGGGTAATTCAGCTTCTCGCCGAACAGGTAGAGCGTGGGAACCAGCAGGACGAGCGTAACCCCGCTCTTGAACAGGTTGAGCGCAAGCGGATGAACACTCTCGCCGCTTTTTTTGAACAGGATAACAGCAAATGCCCAGATTAAAGCGGTTGCAAGCGCGAAAATTTCGCCGATATATGGAGTGTTTTCAATCAATAATCCATCCAAAAAACGTTCCGCCAAAAATAGGGACGGCGCGCGAAATAGCAACAAATATCTTCAGATGTTGGACGTTAGACTTTCCGTCGTTGACCGCACGCCGATGCTCCTCGGCTATTTCTTAATGAACTAAAAGGTTGCGGCACGGCGGAGCAGTTTATATAATTGTAGTAGAAGGAGATATTATGAAAACGAAAGCTATCTGTTTAATCACAATTATGATGCTTGCCGGCCTTGCCTTTGGCAATGACAGCCTGCGTTGCCGGATGATAGA
>CAZSHG010000005.1:0-153343 GCA_964606695.1 uncultured bacterium | reverse complement strand
GAAACACAAATGACTTGCCCGCAAAGTTTCAATCCACACGCCCGTGAAGGGCGTGACGTTTGACCCTTGTTTTCAGGTGGAGATATACAGGGGTTTCAATCCACACGCCCGTGAAGGGCGTGACTATGGTCGTTCCGAGGCCGTTAAACATATTGCGCGTTTCAATCCACACGCCCGTGAAGGGCGTGACTATATCCTTCTTTTAGTTCGCCTCGGAAAGTATCGTTTCAATCCACACGCCCGTGAAGGGCGTGACGTGCGCGACGCATATCGACAGCCGGACCTGCGAGGTTTCAATCCACACGCCCGTGAAGGGCGTGACGCGCTCTCCCGTTGCCCACTGCTTACAGCGAGGATGGTTTCAATCCACACGCCCGTGAAGGGCGTGACCGATCCTACGCCCCCGTCGCCGACGATTTCGCATAGTTTCAATCCACACGCCCGTGAAGGGCGTGACAATGCCAAGGAAACCAAACAGTGATCCGCGCCTGTTTCAATCCACACGCCCGTGAAGGGCGTGACTGGCTTGACGTGGATAATAGCCTTGTGAATGCTAATGTTTCAATCCACACGCCCGTGAAGGGCGTGACTTCTCCTTTATCGCTATTTAAGATATAATTTAAGGTTTCAATCCACACGCCCGTGAAGGGCGTGACCGGCGCACAGGGTCGTGAGGGGCATGGCAAAGTGTTTCAATCCACACGCCCGTGAAGGGCGTGACTGACCGACGAGGAAATCGCCGAAGTTCTCGACGTGTTTCAATCCACACGCCCGTGAAGGGCGTGACTGAGATACCACCTGCAGATATGGGAGGATGACGAGTTTCAATCCACACGCCCGTGAAGGGCGTGACTGGCCCCGTGCTTAAGGCTTAGGGAGCGCTTCCCGTTTCAATCCACACGCCCGTGAAGGGCGTGACGCGTCAAGGTCAACATCTATTTCAATTTCCGCAAGTTTCAATCCACACGCCCGTGAAGGGCGTGACTCGAAATTACTCTATGGACTATCAAAGTTGCCCAAATGTTTCAATCCACACGCCCGTGAAGGGCGTGACTTTTCCCAGTCGGCCTTTGCCTTGTCCTGAGCATGTTTCAATCCACACGCCCGTGAAGGGCGTGACGGCGGACAACCCGCTGTTTGAAACTCGTATGGGCGTTTCAATCCACACGCCCGTGAAGGGCGTGACTCACGCATCCAACATGTCATCGATCACACAGCGCAGTTTCAATCCACACGCCCGTGAAGGGCGTGACGGTATCCCCATTGAGACGGCAACACACAAGGAGGGGTTTCAATCCACACGCCCGTGAAGGGCGTGACCCGCATACGACCGTTGGGCATCCGCGGCATATCGAGTTTCAATCCACACGCCCGTGAAGGGCGTGACGTCAGATCATCGCCAGATTATGGCCAGTCGATGTGTTTCAATCCACACGCCCGTGAAGGGCGTGACTCTCCGCATGATCACTATTACCCAGGTCGATTACGTTTCAATCCACACGCCCGTGAAGGGCGTGACGACCCTCCCCGGCAAACCCGCGGAGGGTCTTAGGTTTCAATCCACACGCCCGTGAAGGGCGTGACGCTATCAATCTATATGACTCAACCATAGATTTCAATAACTATTTTACGCGAACCTAATGTCGCGAAAGCAAAAAAATCCCACAAAGAATATCAAAATATTGAATTGTCAAAGAGCAGTAACAACTTAGGCCAATCGCGAACCTCCTGGCGATTTCACATCAACTTACGGTTCGCGCTAAATAATTAGAGGGCCTTCCATATCGATAACTCCTTTAACGCCGTGATGCTCCACACGCCGACGCCAGTTTTTCCCCAGGAAATAGAATCGAAGACTATCCTCTTTCGGGTTCATCTCCTTGAGTAGCCTCGATTTAAGTTTCGTCCACTGTGCCGGATCGACATTGCACTCGAAAACCGAATTCTGCACTCGCTGACAACGATCCTCGCAGATTTTCGCAATTCGCCTCAGCCGCTTGGGACCGCTAAGTTTTTTCGTCGAAACGTCGTAAGTCACCAATACAAGCATATTTACCTCCAGACATAGGGTGGATATCCGTCCAGGTCGCCGCGAAGATGTCGTGATAACAAAAGCGCTTGAATATGGAACAGCAATCCAACCTGCATTTTCTCATTCAAAAATGGGTGCACAAGCTCTGCTTTTTTTCTTTCCTGATATTCTGTGATAAGCTTCTTGCGCGAGTCGTCCTTCATCAAAACAGCGCCCGAAGCCGTTTTCTCAAAATCCTTCCCTTTGAGCTGTTGCCGGTTTATCATGCTCAGGGCGATGCGGTCTGCGATAACGGGCCGGAATTCCTCCATCAAATCGAGCGCTAAACTCGGTCTGCCGGGTCTATCGGCGTGAAGATATCCCACCTGAGGATCCAGCCCCACGCTCTCCAGCGCCGATCGGCAATCCAGCATGAGAAGCGTATATAGAAAGGACAGCAACGCGTTGACCCGATCCGTCGGCGGGCGACGATTGCGGTCTTTGAAGAAGAAATCCGTCTTCTGGCAGAGGATCAAATCGTCGAATGCGCCGAAATAAAGGTTCGCCGAATCCCCCTCTCTGCCGCGGATTCGGTCGATGTCCGAGGTCTCCGCCAGGTTTTCAAGGTTGCTTTTCAGAAGGGCGATAACGCGCGAGAACTTGCCCTCTTTTTCGATTTCAGGATGATCCCGCAACGCACGCATAATTACCGTCCGCTGGTTTGCGATTTTCCCCGCCACGATAGCCCTGGCGATTTCGGCGGCGGCTTCCTCGCATTCGGCGCGACGGAACTGCTCCTTCCGCAGAAGCACGTTGCCGGATATTTTCCCGACCATTCGAGATAAATATCGCCCGTTCTCCGTCAGGAACGATACCGCGACGCCGTTATCCGCGCAATGGCCCAGCATAAAAGGGCTGCAGGATACATTGCCGAAACATGTCACCTGCCCCAGAAGATGTATCGGAAACCGCGCGACGTCTTTCCCATCCACCCGCACCACGATGGTTTCGCGTTCCCTATGCAGATACGTCCCCTGCGTGCTGACGAATAGTGTGTTTAGAAATCGTTTCATGGTTTATCCTTGATAATTTTCTGTCCGTAGGGGTTTGACATCGGCAAACCCCGTTCTAACGGCGGGCATGTCGATTTACCGATTGGCGTTTCATCCGGCGATGGGCACGTCGGTGCCGTGCCCCAACGGCATTCCCATTCTTCATTCTACATTCTACATTCAAAATCATTCCTTCGGCCTGAAAATATTTCCCAGATAGCGCGCGACTGAGCGGTTCGCGGTGCCCTTCGGCTTGCAGATATCGAGTAGCGAGCACGAGTCGCATCGCTTCGAATAGACCGCCGGCGGCGTGGTTCCACTGTTCACGAGGCGATGATATGCCCGCGCCGTCTCCTCGGTCAGCGCTCGCAGACGCGCGTCGAACTCGATATCGAGGCGGTGGCGCGTTTTGCCGTAAAACAACGCCCCGCGCGGGATTTCGACATCGAGCATCTCTTCGAGGCAGATCGCCTGGGCGCAGAGCTGGACTTTGTCGCAGTCGTTCTTCTTGGGCTTACCGCGCTTGTATTCGACCGGGAATGGCCGCCAAATCTTGCCCTCGCGATGGAACTCGACGACATCGGTTTTGCCGGATAGGCCGAGGCGCAGGCTTTTCAGGTAAAGGTCGCGCGCGATTTTCAGCCCCTTGCGCCGCTCGACCCCGCCCTCGTGGGCCTTCTCGTGGAAGACGCTCCCGTCGGCGGTGAGGAAATTCTCCTCCCAGACCTGCTCGATGAACATCAGCGCGCACTGCCGCTCGCAGAACAGCATATGCTGAAGCCCGGACAGTGGGAGGAGCGCGGAATCGGGGAAATTATGGTTGTTTTGTGTTTTCATATTCTTGCCTGTCTATGTTTTATTTTGCCGTTTCGACCATCCCGGTGGCTGAGTGCGAAGCGTATCGAAGCCACATTTAGGCGCGATGTCGTTTCGATACGCCCTTCCGCTGTTTGCGGAAGGCCTACTCAACGACCGGTGGCCCCGGGCACTGAAGGTAGGGGCGAGGTGCCCTCGCCCGTCGTTGTTCCTGTATAATTGCCTTTCGCCCGTTCGACGACGGAACGGGAGACCCGTCCCCTACGGGCGCGTTCTCGCCGGTGGCTGAGTATGCTTCGGCCCTTCGACAAGCTCAGGACGGCGCAGGCTCAGCAACCGTTGTATCGAAGCTCCCGTATCGAAGCCGCCTCGCCGCCCGTAGGAGTTTGATTAATCAAACCCCTACGGAACGCGATGCAATTACAGTTTCTCGATCACCTCGACGCCTGCGGGGGCTTTCTTATCGACTGTAACCTTGTAGTCCTCGAATGCGCGCGCGGGTTTGCCGTCGTGGTTCGGTTCGACTTTGACCAGATCGAAAAGGACGTGCGCCGGCGCGTTGCCTATTTCCGAATCGTGCTTGAAAACGACGAGTTTGCGGGCGTTCATCTTGCCCCGCGCGGCGGAATGGTCGTGGTCGAACATGTTTTTCAGCGAATCCCAGAGTAATTCGAGGTCGTCCTCGGAGAAGCCGGTCTTCTGCGCGAGGTTCGCCGATATATAACCCTCCGCGCGGTAGAGGCCGTAGGGGACGATGTGCTTGCGACCCATAGTGCGCTCTTTTTCCAAGTCTTTTTCATTAGTCACGGCCATTCTGGTTATGCTTATCTCCATAGGGTATATAGGCTCTTCGCTCCTAGCGAAATTAAACTGCACAGGACCAGTTACTTGTCCCGAGTTGACCTCAGTAGTCATTACTGCACCGAAAGCGCGAATATCGAAAAAATTCTGACACATCCACAATGTCACATTGCGGGCATCTTCCTTATCTTTCGGAAGTTTCTTTGCCACAGGCTTTAATTCTAATGCCTTATAAGCGAGTTCGTTGCGGCGGTTGAGAACTGCTTTTTCTTGAACATAGATTTTATACCCTTCGGCCTCTTCTTTCGCAATTTCGATGTAATTACGGATTTTCCGTTTCAAGCATACATCCGTTATTAACCCTTTATTGGTTTCCGGGTCGATACGGGGCATATTGCCGGCATCGGGGTCGCCGTTGGGGTTGCCGTTCTCGACATCGAACAGATAGACGAACTCGTAACGATTCTTTATTTCGGACATGATAACTCCTTACTCTTCGGTTGTTTCGGTTTTGTCGGACTTCTTTTCTTTTTTGGCTTTCACTTCAACAGAAGCGCCGCAATTAGGGCACGCGACAATCTTGTGATCCTTCTTAGAGGCTTTCTCATCGATTTTCTCCTTCGCTTCCCACGAGCTGAATCGGTGATTACAGCTTTCGCATTCGTTTTTGAAGAAGTCGTTGCGTTGATGATAGTAGCCGATGAAGAACAGGCCCTGGTCTTCGAGGGGCATAGACGCGGAGAACCTTTCGTCGGGGAGGTCCTCCATAATCTCGGCGATTAACTTCTCATGATAACCGCCGTGCTCGCCCTTCTTCGCCCAATGCGCGAACAGGCTAAAAAGTATCGGGAACACCGCGCGTGGTGTTGCCGAGGCCGAGCCGAAATACTTGTCCTTGATTGTGGAGTTAAGTCCACCTCCCGAGGCGTCCTCCTGTGCCTTCTCCAGCATGGCGAAAAGCCGCCCGAGGAGATAGGGCACTTCCACGTTTTCCTTGTTGAGTGACATGGTCACCTCCTTGTGATAGTTTTTGATAAGTAATCCTTTTATCATTGAAAGTCTTGTGAAAGAAACATCTCCGTCCTTCTTTATCCTGTCGAGCAAGGCCCAAAGAAGACTTGAAGGGTAATTCTTGCCTGTTACAATCGAAGTAACAAGGTCTCCAGAAAGTTTTATGACAGGAGAAGTATCCATCTTCTCAAGGACTTTCATTCTGCCGGTATTTTCGTCTTTTTTCTTCTTCAAGGTTTCGTTGATAATAACCCAAATACTCGGCGGGTAGTCCCGAGGGCCTTCGATTGAAACATCCTCAAGGTGTTTCCTCAGATTATCTCTCAGTTTTCCCACGGTCGTAGGAAACCAGAACCTGACGGATATTCTTGCCTTATTTGGAACAAGTCCAAGAATATAGAACTTAACATCATCGTTGAAGCCCATGTTATTGGGTGTTTTACCCGCTTTCATGGCTTTCAGAAATCTTTCGAGTTCAAGGTCTGATGCTTCTTCTAAATCACCGGGTTGGCGATTATAGCTAACGACCCATGGAAGGGCATACTCCATATCATCTTCTTTTTCAGCCCAAAACACAGTTGTTGTATTGCCGAGTTGGACATTTTTGTTGGAATCCTTACTCAACAAGTAATTTAAGGCTGTTGTGTATTTGAATGCTGAAAGTATTGAGGTTGGAGAATTGAAATTTTGCTTTTTTCCAAATGATTCTGACGAATCAATATTGAAAGAAACAATACTCCCTCTGTTTTTATCTGTGCCTTTAACACCAATTATTTTTGAATGAGTTGAGCTAATTGGTGCTTCCATTCCGCTTATTAAGCATATCCCTTTTTGAGCTACTTTACTCTCCTTTAAAAAGCTCAGCCAGGCCTCTTTGACTTTTGGTCGTTCATTTATTAAATCGGAAACTGAATTGATTGAGAATAGAATGACCTTATTCTCTAATTCCTCCAAACTGTCAATTCCCTTAGGATCATTAGGGTTCCATGAATCTATGAATTTTAAGAAGGCCTGAAAACCTTCATCTTCAATTTCATCACCAACCATGTGCTGGACTTTCGCAAACCAAGTTCTTCTTGCTTTAAGTTTTTTCTCTTCAAGTGAAGAATCTATGCCCAATACATAACTAGCATTATCGTAGGAAAAATGAGCCGCAGTTCCAGAAGTTCTTACTGGCACAATCTCAATAGGATCATTTTTTCTTTTAGGCTTTTTCAAAGCATATTTCAGAACAACTCTCTTCTGTGAGACAATTTTTGTTTTTGAATTGTCTTTTCCATATTTTACCAACTCTGAAAGAGGTTGAACTCCAATTACGCTACCATCACTATCAAGAATGATAGAGTAATCAACGCTTGATTTTTCGAAACCAAAGGGAGGCATCGCTTCCGGTTTTTCGGCTTGTTTCCTGTTGAAGTAATTAACCAGTGCCTGAAGTATCATCGTCTCACCTCCTCGCTATCAGGAGGAGGAACCTCGACAATACCGCCGGCCATCTTCGCCTGGAAGAACATCGGGCGGATGTCCTCGGGATTCGCGAAATCCATATCGTAGAGCATCCAGCCGAGGTCTTTTTCCTCACCGACATAGCATGAATCCGGTAGTTTCTCGTCCTCCTCGATAAGCTCGAAATTCGCGGGGAACTCGCGGCATCCGAAAACCGGCTGTTTGAAACAACGGCCATCGCGCGCGCGCCTGCGGAACTGGTCGATATGCTTGCCGCTGGAGCGATCGTCATCATCGCGCTCTTCGATATCGAATCCTTTGGCAATCATCTTCTTGTCGGATAACACCTCGAATTCCGCTTCGATGACGTATTCGACGTGCTTTAAGACCATCGCGGCGCGTTGTTGCCGGTCGTCCTCGATGAAGTAATCCGGTAGTTCTTTGTTCCCCTTCATCGCGCTCTTTGCATTTCGGAATGATATCTTGCTGGCCACCTCGTTCCGGCGAATATTGGTGAACGCGATTGGCCGGATCACGTGAATTGCCTTGATCACCCACCGAATCGAGGGTTTCCAGTAGATGGCCTCGAGTATCCCGCGCGCAGACGAGGGCGTCATAACATCGTAGGACACTCGCTCCACTTTCATTTCGGGCCGGGTGAAGCAGGCATAATCGCCCCACACCCGGAGTTTGACACCTTTTGACATAGGACCTCCTTACTTTGAATTGCTAATGTATAAGTTCGTTGGATCAATATCAATGTCAAGCACTATTCCAACCTTCTCATTATATTTCCCTACTTTTTTCGGTAGTATGAACACACCTCTTTCGGTCTCCTCCAGCGCCGCACTGATTTTATTGAAATCATGCTGATATAGTGAAACCGTGTATCTTTGCGCCTTTCGATAATCCTGCTTGGTCGGAGGCTCGAAGGATCGGAATTTTACAGCAAGCTTCCTTGCTTCGTCGTTATATTCGATTAAAACCGCTGTTGTCGGGCTATCGATTAGCCGGAACGCCTCCGCGATGTCGCGGAAGGGGAAGTAAATCTTCGTGATCTCTTTCGCAAGGCTCTCGATGATTTTCTTCGAGTCGAGCTGGTCGAGTCCCTTCACCCAGAAAAGCTCTTTGAAAAAATCCTCGACGGCGTCGAGGCCGAGCAAATCCGAATGGCGGCGGTTGATTCCCTCGGCGACTTGGGCGGCTTGCTTGAGCGCATGAAGCGGTTTCGGGAATCCTGCTTCCGTCTCGAAGACATAGGTCTTGCCCTTTACCTCGTTGCCGTTTGAGTCTTTGAGTTTCCCTTCGCGGTTGCAACGCCCTGCCGCCTGCGCGATTGAATCTATGCCCGCTGTAGCGCGATAAACCGTCGGGAAATCGATATCGACACCCGCCTCGACGAGCTGGGTGCTTATCACGACGCAGGGGAGGCCATCCCCCAAGCGCGGCTTGATTAGCTCATTGAACACCTTCGAGCGGTGGGCAGGGCATAGGTTCGTGCTGAGGTGGAAGAGGGCGTCTTTATCTTTGCAATCTTTGAGGAGTTCCTCGAAGAGTTTGCGCGCGTGCCCCTTCGTGTTGACTATGCAGAGGGCTTGTTCGTGCGATTTAAGTAGACCGACAAGCTCGTCGTCGGTTTTCTTGCCGATGAACTCGACCTCGACGCGCTTCAAATCGTTGTAGAGCTTATCGACGGCGGCTTTGTCGCCGACAATTTCCCGCGCGCCTTCGAGGCCGAACTTGAAATCATCGCGCTTGTTCAATGCCGGCTGTGTCGCGGTGCAGAGGACGACCGTGCTGTGGTAGCGCGCGGACAGCTCGCTAATCGCCTCGATACAGGGGCGCAAAAGGTTCACGGGTAGCATCTGCGCCTCGTCGAGAATTATCACGCTATTCGCGATGTTATGAAGTTTGCGGCACCGCGATTTTTTCGACGCGAACATCGACTCGAAGAACTGGACATTGGTCGTAACGACGATCGGCGCGTCCCAGTTCTCGCAGGCGAGGTCGTGGGGGGAAATTTCCTCGTCGCCGTCGAATTTGTGGTCGCGGTCTTTCTCCTCGAAATTGCTGTGGTGCTCGACGACGGCGTTACTTAGATCGCCCAAGCCGTTGCGTAAAATGATTGAGTTCTTGTATCCTATTTTCTCTTCGATACCTTCGAAGTCCAAATATCCCAGCGCCTCACGGAAGACCTTCGCGTTCTGCTCGATGATGCTGGTGTAGGGAATCACATAGATGACGCGGTCCATACCGTGTTTTAGCGCGTGTTTCAGCGCGAACGCCAGCGAGGACAGGGTTTTGCCGCCGCCGGTCGGGACAGTCAGCGTGAATAGGCGGTGGTCGAGGTCGGCGGCGTTTCGGCAGGCCTGTAGAACCTCCGCGCGGCTCTTGTTTATGTCCTTCTCCGGGGCTTTTGCGCCCAATTCGGCGAGGTGTGCATCGAGCTTTTCGGCAAGTTCCTTCAGCGATGGATATTTTCCGCGTGAATCGAACTGCTCGGGATCCATAAACCGCTCCGTATCCAGCCAATCGGCATCTACCAGCGCAGAGAAGACCATGCGAATGAGGAAGGACATTCGAAATGAAAGTGCATTGCGTTGATTATCCGGCGGCATTTCTTTTATTCCGTCAAAGATAAAAGCGATGTCCTCGAAAGAAAGTTCTGCTTTTTTGAGGTATTCACGCGAGAAATCATTCTCAAACGGTTCAACTTTCTTTTTCAACCTGCCTTTTAAACAGGACTTGTAGCCCGCAACGCCCGACCCGCCGTTTATTAGCCCAGTATGGTGACAGGCGATGGCGTATTCGAGTATGCGACCGATCGGCAGTTCTCTACTTTCCTCGGGAAAATATTCATTCGCTACCTGCGCTCCAGCAGTCGAATGATCGATTTTCCCGCGTTTCTTTCGTCGTTGCTCATCATCTTTGATTCGAATATAATCCTGAAACTCATCCGAGAACTTACCCAGATCATGTATTAAACCTGCCGTGTGAGCAAATTTTGCAAGCCGATCATCGAATTTGAAAAACTTTTCAGCCAATTCGGCTGTCCCCCACAAATGATCGTCAACCGTTTGCACTTCAGACGAACCTTCGCCCCTTAGATGTGAGTAATACACTTGGTAAGACATTATGAAACCTCCTGATTTTTTCTGAACTATAGTCCGTCTTTAATGTTGCAAATTAATATAAAACGAATTTCAACGTAATACAATAAAAATCCCCTTATAGAATTTAAAAAATGAGCAAATAATTATGATTTCGTATTGACAAAACAACACTGGACACAATATTGAGAATAGAATTTGATTGTAAGATATCTTGCATTCAATAGACAACATCTCGATTTTGGGGGAGAAAAAGTGTTAGACCTTAAAAGGAAAGCCAATGATAAGCTTGTGGAAGTCTTCGGTTACGAGAAATTCAGGCCGTTGCAGGAGAAGATTATCGGCGAGGTGCTCCGCAAGCGTGATACGCTGGTTATCATGCCTACCGGCGGCGGCAAATCTCTATGCTATCAGATTCCCGCGCTGATATTCGACGGCCTGACAATAGTGGTGTCGCCGCTTATTTCGCTGATGAAAGACCAGGTCGAGCAGCTTCGGGAGCTGGGCGTGCCGGCGTTTTTCCTCAACAGTTCGCTTTCGCCGAAGGAGTATTCACGGGTGATGAAACTCGTGCGCGAAGGAGACGCGAAACTGCTCTACGTCGCCCCGGAGACGCTGATGATGACTCGAACCATGCGGATGCTATCCAATAAAAAAGTGGATTGCCTGGCCATCGACGAGGCGCATTGTATTTCCGAATGGGGGCACGATTTCCGGCCGGAATATCGGCAGATGGCGGAAGCACGAAGGATCTTCTCGGATGCCGCCTGTATCGCCCTTACCGCGACTGCTACACCACGCGTTCAGAAAGATATCGCGAATAATTTGGGCTTCGATAGCTCCGCTGAATTCGTCGCCAGTTTCAACCGCAAGAACCTGTTTCTGCAGGTCATACCCAAGCAGGACGAGGTCGAGCAGACCATCGACTTCCTGAAAAATTTTCCGGATCAATCGGGCATAATCTATTGCTTCTCGCGCAAAAGGGTGGATGACCTGGCCGAGGACCTCGCCGACGAGGGCTTCTCCGTGCGGCCGTATCACGCCGGCCTGGAAGACGACGTTCGGAAGGAAAACCAGGAGCTATTCATTCGCGACGACGTCCAGATAATCGTTGCGACAATCGCTTTCGGAATGGGCATCGACAAACCGAACGTTAGGTTCATCGTGCATTACGATCTGCCCAAGAATATCGAATCCTATTACCAGCAAATCGGCAGAGCGGGGCGTGACGGCTTGCGTTCGCATTGTCTGCTATTGTTCTCGCATAGCGATGTCCGCAAGATTTCCTTTTTCTTCAAAGAGAAAACCGGCGTGCAGGAACGAGTAGCGCGAATGCATCTGGATAAAATGGTCGAGTTCAGCGAATACGGCGATTGCAGAAGAATCCCTCTGCTGAAATACTTTGGCGAGGATTATGAATCCGGCGAATGCGTGATGTGCGACAACTGCGTGGAAGGCGGCAAAGACAGAGTCGATATAACCGTGCCAGCGCAGAAGTTCATGTCTTGTGTGCATCGAACGGGGGAGTTGTATGGCGCCGGCCATATAATAGACATCCTGCGCGGCTCGAAAACGAAACGCGTGCTCGAAAAGGGGCACGACAAATTGTCCACATATGGCATCGGGATGGAGTATTCCAAAAAGCAATGGTCCTATCTATCGCGGCAGTTCCTGAGCGCCGGCGTCCTCGAAAAAGACCTGCAATACGGTAGCCTGAAGATAACCTCAAAAGGCCGGCGCGTGCTCAAAGACAGGGATACGGTCATGGGATATCTCGAACAAAAACGTGCGGTATATCGCAAAGACGCCGACGGAAAACATGACGATGAGTTATTCCAGATTCTCCGCGTCGAACGCAAACGACTCGCCGATATAGCCGACATCCCGCCCTACGCCGTTTTTCCCGATCAAACCCTGATGGAGATGGCAACCTATTTCCCTCAATCGAAAGATTCCATGAGCGAGGTATTCGGTGTGGGATCGGTCAAGCTGGAGAAATACTCTTCGATATTTATTCAAATAATACGCGAATACTGTAGCGAAAAGGGTATTTCAGAGGAACCCAGGCATAAAAGGCGTCGTAAAGTCCGGAAATCTAAAAAGCGACGGCATCATGAGGTGGGGGAGGCATACAATCGCGGGAAATCCATCGACCAGTTGACTCAAGAATACGATGTCCAGAAAAAGACGATTGTAAATCATCTGAGAAAATATCTGTTCGAGGGCTTCCCTATTCGAGTAAACGGGCTGGAAAACTTGTCCGAGTTGCCCCAAGACGTGCAAATGCAGGTATTGATCAGCTTCTCGCGATTGGGCGCGGAAACCTTACGTCCTATATACGACGATCTGGACGGCGAGATCGATTGGGACGATCTGCGGATTCTGCAGTTGTATTACATCGCGAAGAATATTGCTAAACTCGAGCTGGACGAATCGGCAGTCGATAACGAAATTCGCAAGAGCATTCGCGAAATAATCCAGAACATCGGAACCATCGAGGGCGTGAATAAGCGATACTCCACCTATTCCCCGGTCGATCGTTACGCCAGACGCGTCGCAAGGCAGATACTTCACGCCGATTACGACGAGGTGGAAAACTCTCCAATGGATGAGTCTAAATACCAGCAACGCCTTAGCGAAATAAAAAAAGAATACCCCAACGCCTACGAACCCTGGACGAAGGAAGACGATGAGTTGCTGGCGAAAGAGTTCCGTGCTGGCAAGTCAACGAAAGAACTGTGTAGTATATTCAAAAGGCATTCGGGAGCGATACGTTCTCGATTGGAAAAGCTGGAATTGAGATAGGTTGCGAAACTGTCTTATTATCGATTGGTTATGACTTTGCTACTATTTTAGCCAATGCTCAGCAGTGCAAATACGCAACGAGGAAGAAATATTTGTTTAAAGGGAATAATTAGTGACAATAAAGTTAATCTATGGTAGTTAATAAGCTAACGCCTGGGTTTTGATGATGTTATTTGGCAATGAGATTGCCGCAGGCTAAGGCCCCCAGACGGGCTTCTTTCGGTCGCAAGCGCTCGCAATAACAGGGCAGAGGAAGGGGAGAATGGGAGTGAATAGTGGAGAGTTGGAAAAGGCGTCGAGGCTTCGGCCGCGTGGGGCTGTGAGCAGGCTCAGGAGATCGCAGGCTCAGCCGCCGTGATTCGACCGGGGGGTCTGTAAGCACCAGCCGCCGTAGAAAAAGGGACACTGAGCTTGTCGAAGTGTTGCCGCTTGCAGTGTTACTATATCCGCCTCCGATAAATACAGCCTGTTCGCTTGCCGTATTACTGCTTCCTCCGGCAATGGTTGAATTCCTTCTGCCGGTTAAGGAGTTCTGGTAACCGCCGCCGACGAAACATGAATGATCGTTCGCGCTTGTAATTTTTGTCAGAAACTTCGGTATATTTAAACCCTTGATTAAAACGTTCTAATTACAACATCTTAAAAGAAAAATACAGATTTCTTTATGAAAAGCAAGAGAAAAGGCTATTTATTCTTGCCGGAGGGGGGACTCGAACCCCCACGGTGTTGCCACCACTGGATTTTGAGTCCAGCGCGTCTACCAATTCCACCACTCCGGCAGACTCAAATTATATAAGCGAAATGAACCGTCAACGCAAGGTTTTTCTTTAGGCGTTGGATTAATTTCGTCCTTAAGATAATTCGTTTTCATGATAGACGTCCGCAGTTATCATATTAGTGCGATTCCCGACCCCGAAAGGGAATCCCGCCGTAATGACGTAGTATTCGCCGTCATCGAGTAATCCGTCGCCGTTTGCCATTTCCTTCGATGCGCGCATCAGTTCTTCGTCGAACTCCTCGATCTCGGGGACTTTCCTCGGGATAACTCCCCATAGCAATCCTGATGAATTATAAACCACATCGTCCGAGGTCAGGGCGTAAATAATGGCCTCTGGCCTGAATCTGGAGAGCATTCGCGCGGTGAACCCACTGCTTGTAGGACAAAGGATTACCGGTGCGTTCAGTGCGTTGGCGATGTCGGCGGCATTGAGGGCGATTTCTATGGGCAAATGCATTTTTGGGGGATACGTCGCATCCGGGAAGATTTTCCCGTAAGGATAATCGCGTTCCGTCTCGATTACTATCCGCGACATTGTCTCGATGGCTTCGATTGGGTATTTCCCCACGGCGGTTTCCTCGGAGAGGAGGAGTGCGTCGGCTCCGTCGAGTATTGCATTTGCGATGTCGGTAACTTCGGCACGAGTGGGTCGAGGGGAACGCACCATCGAGGCCAGCATCTGCGTTGCGATAATTACAGGTTTGCCGTGTAGATTGGCGGACTTGATTATCTTTTTCTGCACGCCTGGCACTTTCTCCATGGGGATTTCGACCCCAAGATCGCCCCGCGCCACGATGACGCCGTCAACCTCCTCGATTATATCGTCCAGATTCTCGATTGCCTCATGCTTTTCGATTTTTGCTATAAGAGGGATTTCGCGCCCGCTCTCGACGCATTTCGCCCTTACCGTTTCTATATCCGACGCTTTTCGAATGAAGGAAATCGCTATCATATCGACGCCGTGTTCGAGACCGACCTCGAGATCGCGCACGTCCTTTTCGGTGATGGAGGGCACGCTGAAACTTCCCGCCGGATAGTTAATTCCCTTATTCGACGTCAACCGACCGCCGTTCAGGACTCTGCATTCTACGCGCGAACCCTTTATTTTGATAATTTTCAACTCGATAGCGCCGTCGGCCAGTAAAAGATTGTGTCCCTCCCGGACGTCCCCGGCGAAACCTACATACGAAACGGAAATGATATTGTCTTCTCTCTCGCGAACATTCGGGTCGAGGATTAATTCGTCATCGGCCTCCAGAACTAACGGTTCGCCTCTTATCTCTCCAATACGGATCTTCGGGCCTCCCAAATCCTGTATTATAGCAACCGGAACCCCTAACTCCCGCCTAACACCCTGCACCCATTCGATAAGACGGAAATGCTCCTCGTAGTTGCCGTGCGAGAAATTCAGCCTGAAAGCGTTGACCCCCGCGCCAATCAATTCCTTTATCTTTTCTCTGGAATAAGTAGCGGGACCGAGTGTCGCGATGATTTTCGTCCTCTTGGTATTTCTCATATTACCTTCCCTGGCCGGATTGTCATTTACAGGTTAATGATATATAAAGCTCTCAAATCCATGATATTATCGAGATGTCAGGGTAATGCCGTGCGAATTATGAGTGTAACGGTTATCCTATGTTCCCATCGGCTGTAAAATCCGGCAATTTGATGTGGTAAATCCAGTTTGAATGCGAGTCTCAACCGATCTCCCGGCTGGATTGCAGAGCTCAGGCTATCCGATATCCTTCCGAGTGTATCCCCGTTAAACCAGCGTGTTTCGCCAATCAGCAGGTCTTCCTGGTCATCGTTGAAATCCGCGGGCGACGGCGGTTCGAGTGTCGGGACAAAAAGCGCTGAAAGCGCGTAAAGATTGTTCCCTACGCTGTCGAGATCCTCGACGAAATCCCAGCCGCCGGGGGAGTAGGAGGAAGTATCCGAACTGTGTTCATAGATATCCGCCCGGGTTATCGAAAGCCCAACCTCCAGAGGTGCATCGCCACTGTGGATAAGAATCGGCATATCGTCGATTTCGGTAATCGCATAGGGCGTCGAATAGGGCGGCCCAAAGATAGGTTCCGGTTCCCATCCTCTTCCGAATATAGTGAATCTTATTGTTGGTTCGACTATCGGCCCGCGAACCGCCGGAATTCCGTAAGTCGAAATCGTATGGCCGTCTCCAGCTCGAATCGAGAAAAATGAACCTGTCTCTGTTGGATTTAGCCCATACAACCATCGCCTGAAAATGACGCCATCGGTGAAATCAGTATCACTGAAATCCTGCTGGAAAAGGGGATAAACCTCATCTGCCTGCCAGATGTCGTCGCAATCGTAGTCGAAGAACATCCATATAGTATCCGCAGGTTCGTTATCGGCGTCGATATATTTAACGCGCCACCAGAAGAAGGAGTCCATATTGCCGATTTCCGGCTCGAACATATCGTCGATGAAACCCTCATCACCGGGGAATTCAAGCAAGGGAGGACTGTTTCGGATGTTCTCGCTTCCGGGTGTGCCGCGTTCGAGGGAGTTGAGTTTATAGCCAACCGTAACTTCCGACGTGAACCAATTGTCTGCGGTTGAACCATCGCCCGGCGGGCTTTTACGCGACATCGTGTATGCAACCGAATCTGTTTCGATACATTCTCCGGCAAAAGCGCTGTCCATAACCCAGACCTCGTCGATTACGTAATTAGCAAAATCGCGTAACTCGATATTGAAACCGCTGTCCGGAATATTTAACTCGAACCCGTGCAAATCAGCCGAAACGTCGAAAGCGCAGTCTGGATTTGGCGGCTCGAAATGCGAAATCAACCAATAATCGTCTCCCAACAGGATTCCATCATCGATTGTTAATTCAATCCCGGTTGTCCCGGTTATTGTCAGATAAAAAGGCGATTGCGTAAAGTCTATATCGTCCCTATAAGTGTTGAACAACTCGACGAATTCATCCTCGTCCGACCGATTGCTCCCCATCCACGCAATCTCGTTGATTATTAAATCCCGTTTTTCAAAATCAACCGGAACACTGTCGGAGAAAGCTACATTGGACGAATCCGTGCCGTCGAAGACGTAAGACCTTATCCTTAAGAACCTACCAGCCCGAGTTTTACTACTATCGCAGTTAGATATATATGGCGGATATGAATCGATTTCGGTGTAAATCAGGCTGTCGTCCGCGAGCCAATCGAAAATTACAATTTTCTCGCCGGGAATCGTATCGGGATCCACGATACCGTAAGCTGTAGCTTGAACAATCGTATCGTCGGCAACGAAAGCCGGTGTCAGGATTACTGAATCCGCCGCGTTAGGCGGGACGTTCTCGTAATTTGGGTATCCCGGTGTTCCACGTTCGATAGTCCCGTCCTCGAAACCCCTGCTGAAACATCCCACATGCCAGTTTGTCGAATCATTACCTTCGCCCGGAGGATCGTTCCTTTCCATCGACCAGTAAACACCGTCGGCGAAAACGAAGCGCCCCGACATCGGGTAACCGATACCGTCGTCGGCGATATCGAGCAGTGGTGCGCTACTGTCGGCTCCGGCATACATGGCGTAACCTGTATTGCTATTCGTCAATACAAGGAAACCGGAGATCATATCCGCGCCGATTATCCGACTTATCGTCGAATCCCTTCTACATATCAGGAAAAACCCGTGTGCCGGCAATATTCCCTCGTCTATTCTTATCATGAACTCGCCCTCGCGATATATCGACCAACTCGTTTCGGTGAAATCGACGGCAGTGCCAGTCATGTTGCGAATCTCGAGGAATTCGTCGGTCTGGTGTAGCGACGTCCCCATCCACATAAGCTCGTTGATTACCGCATTCCCGTATTCCCAACCGAAGACGGTCGAACAAACGGCGACAAGGAAAATCCCTGATCGGAAAACCCGGCTGATGATATTTTGATATTTCGTTAGTCTGTTCAAATCACTTTGTTTCTATCAACAATGACATTATATTATATTGCAATATGACTCAAAGGCAAGGCCAAAGGTGAGTTTCAGTATTAAAGATAGAGTTATTATGCACGTTGATATGGACGCTTTCTACGCGGCTGTCGAGGAACTGGACGATCCTACTTTGCGGGGAAAACCGGTTATCGTAGGCGCTAAACCGAAGGACGGCAGGGGAGTGGTCAGCACTGCAAATTACGTCGCAAGGAAATTCGGCTTGCATTCCGCCCAACCTATCAGTGAGGCCTATCGTCTTTGCCCGGAGGGAATATATCTTTATCCTCGTTTCAGCCGTTACAAAGAGATTTCTGATAAGGTGTTCGAGATACTCAATACCATCAGTCCGTCCGTCGAACCCATTTCGATAGACGAGGCCTTTGTCGATTTGACGGGCACGCAGAGGCTTCTCGGAGATCCGGTCGAAACCGGGCGTCGAGTTAAAGAGCGAATTTTGAAAACAACCGGCCTTGTAGCTTCGATAGGGATCGCGCCGAATAAATTCCTGGCGAAACTTGCCTCTGACCACGATAAACCGAACGGCTTCGTCGTTATTGAAAAAGACCGGGTCAGGCAATTCCTGAACAAACTCCCCATACGCGACCTCTGGGGCGTGGGACCATCTACCGAACAAGCACTTGCGAAACTCGGCATAACTACGGTTGAGGAACTATCTCGCACGCCCATCGAAGTTCTGAAAAAGCGCCTGGGCGAACACGGAGAATCGCTGTGGCGATTGTGTCGAGGTATAGATGACAGGCCGGTTTCCCCGGGGGGTGGCCGTAAGGGGATATCGAAAGAAACGACTTATCACAAGGACGTTACAGACTTCGATAGAAAGAAATCTACACTACGCTATATCGCCGATAAACTGGCCGCAAGGATGCGGGATAAAGGCATCTCCGGCAGGACGATAACCGTTAAAATCCGCTACACCGGCTGGACGACGATTACACGCTCGGATACGCTTCCCAACGCCATATCCACCTCGGATGAAATCTATCGCGAAGCCTTGAGATTAGCGTTGCCCGAATTAGAAGGTTCTATCCGTTTGCTGGGTATCAGAATGAGTAATATCGCCGGCGAAGAGGTTCAACAAATGCCTTTATTCGGCAGGGACGAGATCGATAAGACTAAACGTCTCGAGCGTGCGCTCGATTCCATCCACGATAAATTCGGAGATAAATCTATCGACCGCGCAAAATCTATTCGCGACCGTGAAAACCGCGAATAATCCGCGTTCTTCATTGTCCATGAACGGTTTGACGCGAGGGTTGTAAACACTGTATTTATCGAAATAATAGAGAATGATAAGATGAGAGAATCCATCGATGTCCCTCAGGGCATCGACATAAGTTTCATCCAATTCGATTTTCCCTCGAATACCGACAATTCCGGTGGGTTGAATAGGCATCCTGGATAGTTCTTTGAAAGGAAAATGAACTATCCCTATCTGTTTAAATTTTATCAAATTACTTATCGCTTAATCACCCCAAGGTTTTCGGTATAAGGATATTTGAAAACGCCTACCTCAGTGATAATCCCAGAAATCAATTCCGCGGGAGTTACGTCGAATGCGGGATTTACCGCGTTAGATTCGGGACACGCCCATAAGGAGTTTCTCCACCCATGAACCTCCTCTCTACTTCTCTGTTCCACAACAATTCGGTTCCCATTCTCGGTCGATAGATCGGTCGTGCTCACCGGTGCGGCTATATAGAATGGAATATCGAAATAATCGCAGAGAACGGCAAGGTTCAACGTCCCGATCTTGTTCGCCGTATCGCCGTTAATGGCGATTCTGTCCGCGCCGGTAATAACAGCGTCCACGGAATCCTTCGCCATAAGACTCGCCGCCATATTATCGCAGATAATGTTATGGGGGATTCCCAGTTTGTGCAATTCCCATGCCGTCAGTCTCGCGCCCTGGAGAAGCGGTCTGGTTTCGTCCACCCAAACCTGTTCAATATTGCCGTTAGCGTAGGCCGTATGAATCACTCCCAGCGCCGTCCCAATTCCACCCGTAGCAAGGACTCCAGTATTGCAATGCGTAAGCACGTTTGGTTTGCCTTCAATAAGTTCCGCGCCCAAACGCCCCATTTTCAAACAGGATTTCCGCTCTTCGTTATGAATTGCCACCGCTTCGTCCTCGATTGTCCGCAAAACTCTGCTCAGTCCGCTATCGGCGGTCGAAGTTATAACTTCGTCCATGCGTTCGAGAGTCCCGAAGAGATTTCTCGCAGTTGGTCGTGTCTCTCCGATTAACCTCCGCACCCGTGAATATCTCGCCAGAATTTCTTCTTGAGAATCGCCTTCAAGTTCTTTCATGCCTATTAAGACGCCGTAACCCGCCGCTATCCCCAGCAGTGGCGCGCCGCGAACGGCTAATGTTACAATAGCATCGAGCAAAGGGGGCAATGAATCGATCTCCAGCCAGACTTCTTCCAACGGTAATTCGCGTTGGTCGAGTAATTCCAACCTTCCATTACCGAATTTAATAGGTTCGATTGCAGGTTCTAATTTTACCAATTATATGCTCCTTCTAATATTAAAGGCCTTTCTTTCAGAAAAGCCTTTAATATATCATTGTAATATTCTGCAGATAAGCTATTTAATTAGCATTACCTTTGTCTTTATCGAAAGATCATCGTATTTCACTCGAATCAGATATAGTCCCGAAGCTACCTCGTGGCCGCCGTCGCCGAGTCCGTTCCATTCGATTCTCGATATTCCAGCGGGAAGATCCCGACTCATTGTCGTTATCTTATGTCCGGTAATGTCGAAAAGCTCGACGTTTACTTCTCCCATCCCCGGTAAAGCGACTATAATATCGGTTCGGGAATTAAAGGGATTCGGCACGCAACCGAGAACCTCGAATTTCTCCGGTAAATCCGCGGAAACGGCTTTTAACAGATATTGCCCCGGCGAAATGGATATAACTTCGCCGTCCACTATAACACGATCATCCAAATGAAGTTCCACATCGTTGGGAATTGCGAAAGATAGTAGAGAATTTTCTTCCGCAACCAACCGCCATTCGCCGGAGGATAGCAATCTGGTAAGCATAATACCGTCCTCTACGAGATAAACCGGTTTTCTTTCGCCTTCTGGACGGGGCGGCGGAATCGCGATATCGCCGGCCGATAATCCATCGCGTATATTACGCGAATAAGCGGCTATCAGTTGATCTGGGTCCTCGTCGAGGACGTCTATTACGACTTCCCATTGTATTTCGGGTTGAGTGTCGATTCTACGCCTATACCCGGAAGGCGCGTGAAGGACGCCGTCGAAACTGGAAAGAATCCAATAACCGTTGCCGGGGAGAATATAATCCGCACTGATATATCCCGATCCATCCCATCCGAAAATCGGTGGAATTATACCTCCAGGAGGTTCCATAGCAATCTCGGAAGTAGCTAATTCCGTCCCGATAGCGCCTATGAGATTCCACCCGCGATAAATCTGTCTGCGATAGCCGGATAACGGGCTACCAGCGCTCATAAACGACGTTTCCTCGTCCATATAAACCCAATATCCTTCGCCGTCGCAGACCTCTCCAGCGAATTCATACATATAAGATAGGGGGTTATACCTGAAAACCCCATAATCGCTGTGGAAAACGTCATCCGCGGGAACACCGGCGGGAAGAACGGGAAGGCTTACCAGATTCCAACCGACCTCCAGCTCGATCGTATCCGGTTCAAGAAAGGGGAGTGTCCATTCGATATGAAGTGTATCATCCTCGCCGAAATAAATCATCGTATCGCGTTTCATATCGACGAGGCCGTTAATACGGAATTCGCCTTCGGGAAGGACGGCCGGATTCCACTTGGCGATGCCGTGTTCCTCGTCGGAGGTAACGAGATTCCAGATGACTGTCGGCGTAGGCGATTTAACGTCCCGATCGAGACCGAAAATATGCGTGTAAACCGAGTCTTCGATCTCAAACCAACCGTCAACGAACCAATCCGGCGGCGGAACATACATATAATCGAGGCCGACATCGTAATCTTCCGTGCCCCCGTAGGTCGCTCCAAAGGTAACAATTCGGTCTTCTGGTGAAGGCGTCGAAGTTCGATTGAGATGAACGTCGCAGAAGAAGACCATCGGTTGCAACGTAACGATGAAAAACCCGTATTCCCATCTAACCATCGGATAACCTTCGTTGAATTCGAAATTCTGTATCTCGATATCGCAATAATCGCCTCCTGCGGCGTTGCAGGGAACGACGGCTTCCATAAATAGCAATATGCCGCCTTCGGTTAATCCGCCGATAGAAGCTCCGCCTATTTCGGCATAGACTTCGCCGGTTATATGATCGATTGTCAGGCTGTCGATAAACCACCCGGCCGTGATGCTTCCCGCTAAAACGATATCTAACGGATCGAGGACATGCGGGTCGGTTCTGAATCGCATTGTCGCGTTTTCAATGACCGTAAATTCCATGTCGTCGATTTCGAGGGGAACCAACACTGTTTCGCAGGACGCGCCAGACATTATCGGGAAAGAAACGAGTCTTTCCAGCGTCGCTAGGAAGAAGCTCCAACATGTATCCGGCATTACGTTCGGCGGGCAATAATCGTAATCAGGTGAATCGAATAAACCGCCCACGCACACCGTGATATTGCCGTCCCAGAAATCGATAAGGCTGTCGATACGGAATCCGGTCGTATCTCCGTCCATCCAGATCGGTTCGGAAACTACAGCCGTGTCGCCATCGAGTAAAACCGCGATATGTCCAACGGACGTAGTGTCGATCCCCGAATAATCGTCCCGGATACTACCGTAAATTTCGAACTCATTAATCAGAATTGTATCGCCGTCTTCAGGGTAATACTCGATAAGACCGGGCGGCCGCGAATCTACATAGAAAGTGCAGGGGGGAGTATATCCAATACAATTCCACTCATTCCTATAATAAGGGAACGAGAATACAACGGTATCCATGTGATCGAAGGGGTCGGAGGGAGTGTAAATCAAACTATCCGCGGTTCGTATCATCTCGGATCGGCTAATAGTATCTCCGTTCACTGTGAAAATGTAGCTTGTCAGGTCGAGATCGCCGTATATCGAATTCTGAAAATAACCGGCCATAGTCTGATTTTCGCAGGTAGTTATTCCGCCGCAGGGGGAGGGAATGACCGAAATTATTTCCGGCTGACAGAAACTCAAATAAGACGTATCGTCCGACCCGAAATAGTCCGTGCCCAGCACAACGTCCACCGCGACATCAATGGAATCCACGCAATAAAGATCAGTCATATACCGGAATTCGTAACAGCACGGCGGCCCGACTATGGCTTCGGCGAGTTCGCTTACCATCGAACTGTAATCCGTCGCGAAAAGATCGCTCCAGATGCCGCCGGTCGTGTCCGCAAGATCGCGGTAACCCGTGTAATATTGTCTGTCCGGGCTGTCTCCCGACGCCGGATACCACTCGAAATCAGAATCGGGCGGACATACCGCAAAGAAAGTAACCGATTCCGCGAAACAATAATCCATTATCTTGAATAACGACGAATCGTATTCATCGTAATAGGGATCGCAGGGAGCCGTTTCGACCTGAACCTCCTCGTCCGTGAACATTACCGCATTCTTGCTACATCCCGGACGCCAATCCAGCGTATCGATTATCCAATGTAGGGCTCCGTATTGATCCTCCCAGCCGCTTCCGCGCATACTCCAGGGTAAATCGAAATACATCTGCACAGCCGCAAAAAGATGGTCGAACTCGTCCTCAGTCGTAGCCCAGACATCCGGGCCGGTTGTGTCAATGGGCGCGGAGAAGTCGGTGTGAACCAGCCACCTGACGCCGTCGAAATCCTCCGGACAACCGTTAAACACAGCCATAGCGACGCGGTAATCGAGACCGGTAAGTGGTGCCGCGAAATCCTCGAGTGCAGTCTCGAAAGAATCCACGTTATCGTCCATCGAGCCAGAAAGATCAAAAAGCAGGACTATATCCGAACAATAACCGGCGCAATAATTTAGTTGCTCGATACTGGGCGGAAGAACCGGATCGGAGTCCTCCGTAAAATGGAAATCGGATAAAACCAGTTCCGGCACATGCCAGCCGAAGGAATCCAGAACGCACACGGTTACGTTAAGATGCATACAGTCCGTGTCTTTGACAATTGCATCGAAATAAACTTCTCCCGTCTGAGCGAAAGCCAGAACGACGCAAAACAACATTAGCGATGACAATATCCTGGTCATGATTCTCCCTTAAATTAAACAAACTATTATATTACAATAACTTAACGTGCAAGAATTACAGTTCCATTACATATAATCTTATTATCCTGTTTGATAATATATAGATAAAGCCCTTCAGGGGCTTCCCCGCCCGAATTATCCCGTCCGTCCCAGCTCCTTTCAAAAAGCTCTTCTATGGCGTCTATAGGTTCTATAACCTTGCGGAACACCTCACGATTGCGGACGTCGAAAATGACCAGTTCGCCAGGCGTGGTGAACATGTGCGGGAAATTGAAAACCGCGTAGGGATTGACCGGATCTCCGTTGGGAGTGAAGGGATTAGGAAATACGAGACAGCTTATCTCAGGTTCGACTATAAAGCTATCTATAAGAACGCCGCAGTTGGGATCGCAATAGTCAGGCGTATCGCAGGAACGGACTTCCACGACTATTGTGTCTCCCGAACTGAATAATTCGCCGGATATCTCCGGATTATAAACTAACGTCCAGACCCCATCTCCGTCGTCGGATAGGCTCGCGGGTGGTCGCCCAATCGAATCCTCCGCTATCCACATCGCCAGGCTATTCTGGTCGAAACCCGATTCCCTATCGATAATCCGAGCGGCGACCTCTGTGGCGCGGTTACGAATCCACCTGTCGAGTCCCATTTGCGGACTTAAAAATTCCATAGCCGGTTCCTCGAAATCGAGCCAGAAATCGATCTCCACGGGATAATTAGCGTATTCCTGCCCCAGAACATCCATAGCGTGGACAAGCGTAATGTTCGCCTGGTTGCCGTGTTCCCACCACCCGGAATCGGGAGCCCATATAAGATATGAAGAATCGGCGTCCCAATATAGCTCTTCTTCGGTTATTATATGGATTACGCTGTCGATCTCCAATTCCATGGACATAGTATCCATAGGAGCTTCCGAGACGATTTCGATTATTATCTGCTGATCCGGACAAGCGCTATATGTATTCGGAGCCGGATGGATTATCCTCGCGACCGGTTCTTCGGCTGTTATTATAAAGAACCAGCATGTCATCGGCGTCCGATTAGCGCCGCAGAACATCGTATCCTCGACCGTGTCGAACATATCCCATAAACAAACCTCGATAGTATCGCCGGGAAAAGCCGTAGTTAATACGTTTTCAAAGAAAATTGTATCGGGATCAGTGCCGTCGAAACGAATATCGACGTTAAAGCCCGCTACCGGAACGCCGTTTATCGAAATAGAAGTCCTTTCCGGCAGGACGCTTGTTGGATCGATATCCATGAAATCGTCGGTCATTACGGCATAAATACTATCGAGATCCGAATAATTAACAAGTTCATTATGATTCGGATTGACGTCTATCGTATCCGGTGGGCGGTCGTCTATTATCATCGAGCATGGGGGAGTCGATACGACGCAACCGAGGTCGTTTATCACGTTTTCCAGCCAGAAAACGACTTTATCACCGTGCGGATACATAGGATCGGGTGTATAGAACAAACCGCCGAAATATTGGTCGCCGTCATAATAAAGCCTGGAATCGGTGATGTAAATATCCTCAGGTGCCTGATATCGCGATTCGATATGAAGTCTCATCGCCAGTGTATCCAGCTCGTAACTGGAACTCGTTATGCTGTCGCCGGATACGTTGTATATTATATCCTGACCCGTTTCCGTCCATACTATGCCCGTAGTGTCGCTGGGACCGCACGATATTACTCTTCCGCAGAAAGCTGGCCTAACTAAATCGGCCACGGGACGGTTACTGCAGTAAGGCGTCCAGAGGGATAGATTCATGTGGCGGTTTTCAACAAACAATGAATTTATGCATGTCAGGTGAATCCAGAATTCAATTTCCAGCGAATCGCAGTCTGGGTCGATTTCTAAAGTATATGTAATAGTCGTATCCGTTTCCGGCTCGAGGTTACCGAGCGCTGTGGTATCCTGACCGACGACATAGTTAAGGCAGTCCGAATTTGTAATCCATTCCAGAATGCCTTCTGCATTCCAGGCAATGGTTTCGCAGGTTGGATTCCAATACGTTACGTCGAAAGTAAGTTCGCCGATAGTATCGCAGTCCGCGCAACGAATAGGCCTGTCATATAATTCAGGGCCGGGGATAATTTCCAATCCGCACCGAATAACCCGTTGTGCGCGCCAGATATTATCTATTCGCCAGTGATGATTCGAAACGTCTTCCGTATCGAGCCGCAGATCGTCATCGACGTTGGTGTAATAATATGTCCCGGTATTCCATAACCTTCTTACGGGATTCCAATTAGCATCGTCGCCGTAAATATAGACGCCTTTATTATCCGAACTGCTTCCCTGGTAGGTGCTTACGGCGAATTCGGCGTGGCAATCGTTATCCATATCCGCTATCGCGACAAAACGGTTCGGGTCGGGATTGGGACTCGCTTCAAAATCATCAAATTCCGTCCAGAAATAACCATCGTAACCACGAAATACAATAAATTCCCCAGCCATATTGTAACTGCATAAATCGATAATACCGTCGCAATCCAGATCCGCGCCGGACATGGAAATAATCTCGCCGTCATCGAAGAAAGGGGTCTGCCAGACGACGGAACCATCGTTACGAACAACTGTAACCCTGCAATAACTGCTCGATGTCGGATGGGAGGGGTTAATCACGTGGTTAACCGCAAAAGCCACCTCCGGGCCGGGCGTGGCCGGATCGAAATCCCCGATTACCGGGCATTCATAATGCGTGTAAAAAGTTGAATTTGACAACTCGACGTAAAGAGTATCCTGTAAAATCCCATCCGGGGTATAAACGAGCAAATTATAAGGATAATCTCCACCGACGTAGTCAACGTAACCGCAAATTATCTCGGCGTTGCCGTCCAGGTCGATGTCCGCCACCGCCGGAGGGCCGCCGTGATCGTGCCATAATACGTTTCCTTCATTATCCCAGACCCATACCTCAACGTCCGCCGCGGTTCCGTTAGTTAGTGCGCAGATTATCTCATTATTGCCATCGTCGTTAATATCTTCGCAAATAGGCGATGCGTAAGCTCTCATCGGCAGTAAAATCCGATCTTCCTCACCGCCGGTTGAAGCGTCGAGAATGACTAAATTGTAATCTGGGGACGACGTAGTTCCCCAGTTCTGTTCGGAAATCACCTCGATATGCCCGTCGCCGTCATAATCGGCAAGAACCAACTCGTGTCCGGTCGTGCCGGTATATGGCGAACCTTCAAGGTCGGTTTGCCATTCTATATTCCCTGTGGGGCCGTCGAGACAGATAACTCCCATATCGCCATATGGTGAATAAAAATAAACATTCAGAAATATCTCTGCTGTGCCGTCGGAATCTATATCTGCGATTGCCGGTGTCCAGCAGGCCCTCCCGTAATCGCGATTCCACAAAGTAGTAATAGTGCTGTCCTCGTTTATGCGAACCGCGCGAACGCGACCACTACTCGAAGACAACGACCCGGTCGATCGTGACGATATGACGATTTCCGGCCAGCCGTCGCCGTCTATATCGCCTATTACAGGTGAAAACGGTATGGTGCCAATTCCGTAGTTAATAAACTGCTCGACGGCTCCAGCACCGAAAGCCGATATCGAGAATATCAAAAATAGGAATAGGGCGATTTTTTTCATCTATGCTCCGAAATAATAAGAAGAATCGTGATTTATCTAACTAAAACAACCGTTCCGTTGCAAATGATTCTGCCTTCCTTTTTAATTATATACAAATAAAGTCCCGGCGCAAGCCCCGAACCAAAATTATCCTTACCTGTCCATGTTCTGCGTTCCTGATTGATATTGCCCTCATACATTAGGACGTTCTTAATATCGAATATCTGCAACGTAGCGCTTCCGATATATCTATGCGGATAGTCGAACAAAACGACGTCGTTTATGTTATCCCCATTAGGGGAGAAGGGATTGGGTATAGCTTCGCAAACAGTCGGAGGTTCCATGTGAAAACTCCATACGGTGGTAGTGCAGTTCGGATCGCATAAATCGGGATTGTCGCAGATATATATTTCTATTTCAAATGTATCTCCCCAGGTCGGAATTAATCCGTAAACCGAGGGTTCCAGGTTGATATATCCCGACCAATCATCCCCCGACCAATTTAAATCGGTCAAATCGAAAGCGCGTCCCATAAAATTCAACACGATCGTATGAATATCCAATCCAGCCGGTGAATCCGAAAGGCCTGCGTCGATATGGACATCGGAAGCGAACTGCATTTGCCCCGGTTGAGGTGAAAGCGGATCCACTTCCGGCGGTTCTAAATCGACAATAAAATACGATCTGAGTGTATCCGTGTTAGGCGTGCCGTGGATATTGTAGAAAAGCTCGAGAGCGAAGTTAACGGTATCGTTATGGTTCCACCGCATAAAAGGCGTATAAACAAGTCTGTCGTACTCGATAACGATTTCCGAACTAATACCAGATACGTGCCTAACACCATCGACAACCAACTCGGCTCCATCCTGATATATGCCGGTCGAATCGAATAAATCGATGACGATATCCTGATATTCACAGGCCGTAATAGAACCGGTTGGCGGTAACACGAGTTCCGCCCAGGGAGTCGAAAAATCGATAATAATTGGAAAACACACGGTGTCGGCGTTAGGTTCGCAATAAACGGGATCGTCGCCGGCAATAACGCAAAATTCACCGCAATCCTCCCATGTTAGACCCGTGCCGGTGGATTCGGGATAGAATGTAAATTCACTTCCGTCCCATGTCAGAGCCGAATGTGGGTATTCGTATGTTTCGCCACAATAGATAACCGCGAGAGTCGATGAACCGACGCCGGTAAGTGTATCCTCTATATTGGCTGTCGTTGGGGCGGAGACTTCGTTATGAAAAACTCCTCCGGGAGGATCGACCAGAGCGATTTCCGGCGGCGTCCGGTCGGACAGAAAACTCCAGTGGAGAGTCGAATCGAGGTTGCATCCAAGGATATTGAAACAGGTGTCGAGAGCGATATTGTGCCAGCCTTCCGACCAGTATTGCCCGGTATTCGGTGTGGCGATAACCACGCCGTTGTCCGTGTCGACCATCATATTGCCCTCTTCAAATGCATATCGAATAGTATCGTCCGCCCGTATGATCACGCCGTAAGTATCTATAAGCGCTTCGCCACCTGTGTTAATCACCAGAGATTGATCGGGGCAACTCGAACTGGAACTATCCAGCGGCATCACCAGTATAACGTTCGGCGTATGCAAACCGGGGACGTCCATACAGAAAGTATGTAAATAGGGCCCCACGGGATATTGATGTGTCGAAAGGCGGAAATCGTCTATAAAAAACCCTTCGCCGTTGAGAGTATCGTCCGAAGCGAAGATAAATCGAAAACGAATATCGTCGCCGGGCGAGACTACACCCATCTCAATCAGGTTCTGGGAGACTACCTCGACCCACTCGCCGTCCGTAGGTTCGCAATATGTCATCCTGTTCGCCAGCGGATTTTCAACCCATTCGTCGATATAGGCGTCGTATCTGGGTATTAAGATTCCCACACCGAATTCGTCCAGTTGTTCCCATGAACCGCCGTCGATCTGATATTCGACCAGGAATCCATCCTCGCCGTCAGTCGTCCATATAGGGTTGTAGTGAACGTCCAGCCAATACCAGAATCCGATATACGCCTCCGTCCAACCTGCTATATTGAAAGTCTCACTCGTCAGGAACGCGTGTTCTAATTCGCCATATTCCGTTTCCGGGCCGGACGAGGGAATACCTGCTACCCCAAGCCCGGAAATAGCTTCATCTGGCCCGCCCGACCGTCGAACGTCGCAATAATCCAATCCTCCCGAACCGGTGAATAGCCTATCATCGCCCTCAAAATCGTCGATGTAGCCGATAAGAGAATCCGCGCTCGTTAAGATGACTTCCCAGCAAATCGTAGTATCGTAAAGGGGGATGGGGTCGATTAGTAATTCCCAATGCGTATTCCGGATATCGTCGGGCAGAACCGTTCCGAGGGTAACAATGTCAAATCCAGAAGAAATCGACATATTCGGTGGCAATTCGAGGTCGAGGATAACGTCGAAAGCCGCCTCGCCTCCGGTATTCGTAACTTCAAAATCAAATGGAAACGGGTTCGGCGTAATATCGCAATCCGCCACGGCGAGAGATTCCGGATAACTTCCTTCACGCTGGAGACGCGGTTCCTCGATACCGCCGCTTACGTAAACGTCGTCGATCATCCAGCCGCGAAAACCGTTATATAAGTTATCGCGCGTATCGAACTCGAAACGAACCATAATATCGTGCCCCGTCCATTCCGTTTCGAGGAAATATGTCCATTTAATCCAAATTCCCGATTCCAACCATCCGCCGGAAGAATAGGATTCGTAACCATCCCAGCCCGGTAATCGCGCAAAGGGCGGGTTAAGCCAGTTGATAGTATCCCAGGTCGCGCCGGCATCCGAAGAGACTTCTATGAACATCATATCGTATTGGTCGATGTCGATGCACTCGACCTCCCACCATGTCCAGAAACTGAAAGTAATCGAGGGGAGGGCAGAAGTCTCGAAAAGCGGGCTGGTTAAGTAACCGCCGTGATTGACATAGGAATTCCCGCCGGAATATGGGAACAATGGGAAATGGTCGAAGGGTTCGCCGATGAACGTCCCGTTTTCGGGACTGCCATACCACCAGCAATTTCTACCGGAATGCGCCGAGGGCAAATTCGCGGGAGCCGGGTCTCCAAAAACGACCATGTCGCCGTAAATATCGGGGTGAACCGAGGTTAGTTCGGGATCGGTCATCCTCTGCCATTGGCAATAGACGGTAAAAGCCGTTTGCGTCCACCCACCCGGGCCGCTCTCGAAATCCTCGAAATAGGGGACGGGAACAAGCAAGGGACGTTCGGCGGGTTCGGGCAGAACTACAACTCTATCGAGATTTGAGGTATAGTAATCCTCCAATCGCTGTTCGCGGGTTGTCTCAGCGAACAGGAAGAATATTGGCACCATAACAGCCATAAGGAAGAGGGCCGGTTTTTTCACATAAACCTCGTGTTATCGGGCGCGATATCCCCGTTACCGCGCCCGGTTACCATCACCGAGCGAGAACAACCGTTCCGTTACACACGACTTCACCCTCTTTTATAATCAAGTAGATATATAATCCTTCAGGTAGCAGTTTGCCGTCCGTACCCCGGCCATCCCATGATCGAGGACCGTATTCCACAATATCCTTATCGACCATATTGATTTCAGCCCTGTAAACCTCGACGTTGCGGACGGTGTATATTACCAACTCCGCTTTTTCACTGAACATGAACGGATAATTAAACACGGCAACGTCGTTTACACCGGGGCTGTTATCGGGTGTAAATGGATTCGGGAAGACTATACAATCGACGTCCGGCTCGATCAGGAAGTCCATCGAATCGGAGTAGTAATTCGGGGCGCACGTGTCCGGACTATCGCACAGCGAGACGTTCACGAATACCGAATCTCCGCTTATGAATTCCACACCGTGGATGTTCGGATAATAAACGACCTCGACAGTGCGGATTTCCCCGCCCGAACCGGTGTTCGTAATATTCCAATCCACGTCGTTAAAGCCGTAAGAATGTAAATTACCGTGTTCGTGGATTTCCAGCTCGAAACTCGATTCGTCGATGCCGCTACCGCTTTCAGTCAGTGTGAAACTAACGGGTTGTTCCCTGTTTCGCGTCATATACACCGACGGTTCGAGAAATTGTATATCCGGCGGCTCGAGGTCCATGATGAACGACCAGCTTAGTGGAGAAACGAGTTCGTTGCCAAGCATATCGTCCGCGTCGGTCAATTCGACCGTAACGACCTGGCCGTTGGTGAAGTTCGGACTCGGATCGAAATACAGAATCGAATCGATCGGATAATAAGTCAATTGATCATCTTCCGTGGTATATTCGACGCCATCGATCCATAGCCTTATTGTCGGTTCATCGACGCCGTCCTCGTCCCAGAGCTTGATTTCGATGCCCTGCGGATCGCATGAACAATACCATCCCGGTTGTGGGTTAATAAGCACTGCCTGCGGGCCTCCCGGCGCGACCAGGAATGTCCACGAATAACTCGTGTCGTTTGGATCGCAAACCGTGGGCATATCCTCGCCCAGGAGTCCCACGATTACCCAATCACCGCCAGACCACTGTAAGTCACAATCGACGGGATCGATGGTTACATGTCCGGTTGTCGGATTGTAATCCACGCAGGGTTCGTCATCGAGATGGAAAATATGAGTTCCATCGATGGTAATCGTAAAATCGTCTGTATTCAATCCGGAAATGCTATCCCAGATGGAGAACTCGATTATCGGAACCCTCGTGTGGATGGTTTCGGAATCCGCCGGAACGAATCCCCACGCTGAATACACGGAAAGATCCATGAAGAAGTCCCAGCATTGAGGATTCGTTAATTGATTTCCTATCGGATCGGCCGCGCTGTCAACGCATACCGTAACGGTCTCGGCGTCTGCGAAGGGGACTATCGGATCGATCCGGAAATTCGGATAAGACCACGTTACGATGCCGGCGTCATAAGTGTGATAAACAGTTACAGGCGGGGGCATGGAAGGCCCTGAACGATAAACGGTAACGACCACGGTCGAATCGTCGATGCCGTCTGGATCCTCGATAGTCAATTCGATATATTCCGGATTGCAGGCGGAAATCGCGCTGTCCGCGGGATTCAAAGGTGTAGCTATAGGTCCGCCCGGCGCGATATAGAACTGCCAGCAAGAGTCCATCTCGTTGGGGCCGCAGGTGTCCGGACTGTCATACGAGTAAATACATACGTTGACAGTATCTCCGCCCCACCACCTGAGATCGATGTCCGACGGATCAAGCGTTATTTCCTCGGCGACCGAACTCCAATCGATGCCGGGGGAGGTGATGTCGTAATCAGTGCCGTCCACGGTTAGAATAATCGAACCTGGGTCGAGGCCGCTCATGTCGTCGTGTAATCCCACAGTAATCAGCGGTTGTATTTCCGAAATCGTATCTTCAGGAGTCGGCGATATTGTAGTGATATAGGGCGGCGAATAATCCATGAAGAACACTAAAGTATCGCCCTCTTCAAGGCCGTTGAACAAAGTGTCCATCGCGGCTGTTATAGCGATAAATACAGTCTCGGCGTCTGCAAACGGCGGTATCGGATCGTATATCATGCCGCCCGTTACCGGATCGTAGGTTAGCTCGGTCGAATCGAGAGTGAAGGCTATAGTATCTGTCCATCCCCACGTGCTTCTGGCTATTACGATCTCTATCGAATCCTCGATAAGCGCGTCGTCCTCGGTATCCATCAGCAACATATTTATGAGGAACGGATCGCACGCGACGTAATCGCTGTCGTTGGGATTAAGTATTTCTCCTACGGGACCGCCCGGAACTACCTGGAACGTCCAGCACGTGTCGAAGTGGTTGGGTTCGCAACCGTCGGGAACCAGGTAATCGTCCGCGTAATCGAACAGACTGATACACCATTCCACCGTGTCGCCGCCATACCAGACCAACGGCGGAACCGCGAGATAGGGATCGAATTCTACGGTGCCGCCCAATGGAACAGGCGACCAGCTGACTCCCGGATCGACAATTCGGTAATCCGTGCCATCGATAGTCAGTATAATCGAATCGGGATTAACACCCGCCAGCGTATCCCAGACATCCACGCTGAAGGACGGGTGCGTCGAATGGACGTCCCCTACAGGATCGGCGCCCGTGGCAATCGGAGGCACCCTATCCACATAGAAAGTCCAGTCCAGATAGGCCGTCGAATCCAGGGGATTGCCGAGGCTATCCTCCGCGGCGAGTAACCTCACGCGGATTATATCCACCGGATCGAAAGGCGGTGCCGGGAAGAATTCCAGGATTTCCGTTACGTGATTATAAGTTAAATGGTCGGGATAATCGTAAACCGAGCCATCGACCTCGAGCTGTATCGTCGAATCTACGACTCCATCATCATCCCAGAGGTGAATTAGCACATATTCCGGGTCGCATGAAGAGATACTATCCGGCCAAACGCGCTGTATCTCGGCCAGCGGCCCCCCTGTCTCGACGCTGAACTCCCAGCAATGATCAATTTCGTTATAATCGCAATAATCCGGGCTATCGTATGCATATACGCAGACCTCGATGTTCTCGCCGCCCTTGAAGTTTATACCGGCGATTTCGGGGTCCCAGAGGACGTGGACGCCGTCGGAAATAATGGCTGTATCTATAGACGTTGAAGAAAAATCGTAAGAGTGTGAACCAACGATGGATCCGGTTATCGTCAGATCGAAGGATGCAAAGGCAAGGCCGCTCTGGATATCCGTAAGATCGAACTCGACAATCGGGTGTCTGGTATCGACGATTGTGCCGCTCGATGGCGTTTCGCCCGCAACGACCGGCGGAGCTTGATCCATCATGAATGTCCAGCACAACGATTCCGGGCTCATAGGATTGAACACCGGATCCCAGGCCTGTCTTATGCAGACATAAACCGTTTCCGGATTGGTAAAGGGTGTCGGTGGATCGTAACGGAAATAGGGTTCCGCCCATGTAACACCGGAGGAGTCGTAATAAAGCGTGGTCAATCCCGGAGCGGGACTGCTTGCTGATCTATCTACCGTGACGATTATCGACGTATCCACGACACCGTCGTCGTCGAAAATCTCGCAATAGATATGTTCCGTATCGATACACGCCGACCAGGTATTCGGTAGCGGTCGTAACCAGTTGGGCGCCGGGCCGCCGGGCATCACGTAGAATTTGCAACAGTATATAGCGCTGTTGTCCTCGCAGATGTCGGTAGTGTCCTCAACGTAAATACAAATTCGTACGCTATCGCCTCCGCGGTAAGTCGGAGGGGGAATCAAAGCCGAAGTCGCTACAGTAATCACGCCCGCCGCGCCGGTTATTCCGGGATCGCCCCAATGATAGACGAGCGTGTCGTCTATCGTAATTTCCATTCGCGAGGTATCTACGCCGGAAAGATTATCCCATAAATCGAAGCTGATTGTCGGGCGAGTTGTAAATATAGTATCTCCGCAACCCGTGCCCGCGCCGGCGGTGAAATTCTCCACAACCGGCGGAATTAAATCAACCCAGAAACACCAATCGAGTGGCGTCTGGAGCGGATTGCCAAGCGTATCGTCCGCGGCGATCAGCTGGATACAGACTTCCTGGCTGTCCAGCCAGGCTATTCCAGCTGGAATCGGGCAGAATGTCAGTGTCGTTTCAGAAGGCGTCGCCTCGAAAGTCAGAATCGAATCATCCACCATGAACGTATCGCCCTCGACTATTACTACAATAGTAGTCGGGTCGATTCCCACGTCGTCATCCCACATATTCATCACGATACACTGATCGTAGCAGGACGTAATCTCTCCCGGTAGCGGCGTAACTATCTCCGCCATCGGGCCGCTGAGATGCACGTAGAATTCCCAGCAGAACTCGCCGACGTTAGCGTCGCAATAATCCGGGAAATCGCAAGCGTAAACGCAGATATTGACCGTATCCCAGTCCTGCCAGGCGATATCGGAAGCCGTCGGTGTGAAATATATCAAACCAAGCGAATCGTCAAACGTGAAACCGGGAAAACTTCCATCTATCACCAGAGTATCGTAAATCGTCATCTCTACGCATGATGGGTCTATACCGGACAGGCTATCCCATACATTTATTGAAATCGGCGCAAGGCTGTCCGCGAGAAGTTCGCCGTCATAAGGTTCTTCGCCCCAGAATACAGGCGGCGAAAGGTCCATCCGCCACCACCAGCAATATATATCGCCCAGTGTGTTTCCGAGTAAGTCCGCCGCTTCTACCAGACAGATTTCAACCGAATCGCCGTCGTGCCAGAAATCCGCCGGGTTGGCGGGGTCGAAAATCAACGTATCGTTGACGTAACTCACCTGGAAACTATCGACGGTAAACGTATCCCCCTGCACCGTAATAACAATGCTCGAAGGTTCTACGCCGTCGGGGTCTTCGATTGTCATTACAGCATATTGCTCGAAGCTATCGCACGCTACCCATGCCTCAGGAGAATACTGAACCCATTGCGGAATGGGGCCGGAGAGACTGACAATGAAACTCCAGCAAGTATCTCCCCAATTCGGGCCACAGTAATCCGGAGTATCGAAAGCATAAACACATACCACGACCGTGTCGCTATCCGCGAATGCGATGCCCGCCATCGAGGGATCTATCAGGAATTGACGCGTTACCTCGTCCCAATAAACTCCGGGACCGACATGATAAGTATCAGGTTCCTCGCCATTAATAGATATCGTGGCGAAGACTTCCAGCGGCGAAACTCCTGAAAGCGAATCGAACAGATGGACCGACATATCGGGAGTAGGATCGGCCATAAGTGTATCCATCGGTGGCCAAATATCCCAGAATGCAGGAGGGCTGAAATCCGTGTAGAACGTCCAGCAGAGCGGTGTTACTTCCGATGGCGTTCCGTAAATATCGGCTACGGAATCCAGGCATACGAATACGGTATCGAAATCATACCAATAACTGGCATCAGGATAGAACCAGAGTAATCCCTCGTCGTGTAACCATATCAACTCTTCGTCCGAACATCGGAATGTGTCCGGTGGGAAACTGTCACGATCGACGCGCAGGACTATCGTCATAGAATCGATCGAACCCAGAGCCGTATCGATCGACATTATAATACCGCTATCCGTGCAGGCAGTCCAGGTTTCCGGCATTGGGAAGACTATATCCGGGACGGGCCCGCTTCGCTCTAAGTAGAATTGCCAGCAAGTATCGAGCACGTGTGCATCGCAGAAATCGGGTAAATCCTCTGCATAAACGCAAACCGAAATCGTGCATATTTCGCCGTAAGAGATGCACATTGAATCGTTCAAAGCCGCGCTGAAACAGTTTACCTCGTCCGAAACGATCGTTCCGCCAAAGAAACTGTCCTGGACAATATAATGGAATGCTACTGGATTCAGTCCGGACAGGCTATCGTAAATGCAGAAAGTAGTAGAATCCGGAAGAGCCAGTAAAGTAGTATCCGCCGGTGGGAAGATATCGAATATTACCGGCGGTGTATAATCGAGATAGAAAGTCATGCAAATCGGTAGAGATTCGCAGACCGCGCCTGCGTAATCCGATAGCGCCGTCAAACAAGCTCTTATCGTGTCGCCGTCGAAATAGGTTCCCGCGGGCGGCGAAAAAATCAGGCTATCCGATGTAACCGTAAGCCAGGCGTCGGCCTCCGAATATCCGTATCCGTTGACCTCGAAAATAACACTCGACGGATTGACGTCCGCGCCCAGGTCGTCCCATAAGTGCATGATAATTGGCGGCGGATCGCAGGCAGACCAGGCACCGGAATCCGGATAAACGAATTCCGCCATCGGCGGTTGGTTCAGATAGAAAACACAACAATACTCGTCGCAATTCGGGCCACAATAGGTCGAACTGACGTTATCGCAAGCGCTCACGCACACTACCGCCGAGTCGGCCAGATCCAAACCGAGCTGGGTTAGCGTTCCCGAAATTTCAAGATAACCTGACGAAGACGTTCCCGTCCAATCCACGGTGGGAGGGCCTGCCCCAAGCGGAAACATAGTGCCGTTTACCGTGAAGTAAAGGCTTAGAATGTCTATACCGGCTTCCATATCCTCAAGACCGACCTGAATATTAACCAGAGTATCATCGAGAAGTGTTCCGCAGAGCGGATCCCAATCTAATTCCTGGGGTGGTTCGAGATCGACACAGAAACTACAATAGGCGTCCCCGACAACGGGACACCCGCTCCAGTCGTCCGCTCTAACCACCCACCAATCCACGCATTCGCCGTGTATCCACGGAGTTGGAGGTGTAAATGTGATTCGCCCTATTGTCGTGGTAATTGGATCCCACGTCATATAGGTTGGATATGTATAGAGAACCGAATCCACCATTATCTGTATCGTATTTGGATTCGTCCCGACGTCGTCGTCTTCGAATTCGATTACTATTTCCTGATATTCGCAGGCAGTCCAAACGCCACAGGGATCAGGTGTGATAGTCTCAGGAATGGGACCGGCACATTGGCAATCCTCCATGTAAAGACAACCGAAGGCGGTATCGGCATACCCTCCACCGGAAACCTCTATCGTGAAACAGAGATCGGCGCCGCTACAGGTTGAATCGTAATCGATTTGCCATTGAAAATGATGTTCCGCGCCCGGCCCGATAGACCCGCTCAAAGGATTACTCGAAAGAACCGAGATACACGCGCCGGGATTCAAATATACCATTACCGGGTTTATCGTAGAGCCGGTGGTGTTGGTAACGTCGATCATTATAGCTTCATACGTATTAATCAATGCGGAAACGTCGGCGAAAATAGTAGGCCAACTCGCGGAATAAAGTTCATACCACTGGCCACCAGAGACATAACAGAAATACTGATACCACCCGACGTGACCGGTTCCCGTCCAGGGAGGATGCGGTGGTATTGGTGTTGTAAAGGTTCCGCACGATGCGTAAACCGAGCTTGGAGATGACCAGAATACGACCGTTCCGCTTGAAGCTATCAGAGAAGCTACACCGACGTCGGTTTCCGTTGCCGGACTTCCAAAGGGCCCGGTGCCGGGCGAACATGAACCCGGGCAGGGATCCCCGACCTGACAATAAGATATATCAGTAAATCCGATAATTATATGTAATGCGTCCGGGCGCCATTCGTATTCAGTAATAGCGTCGGTAATAGCATCCAAAGACTGCTCAGGAGCATCCGCACCGCCCGAAGCCCCAACACCGCCTAACCAGGTTCCACTCGTGAAGGTTGCGGAACTGGACGTCATCTGGTTGCCGGCGGTTCCGCCGTCGAAATCCCAGAGATTGGTGCCGTCCGCATAAGTTACGGCTCCCAGTCGATAGTCGTAACCCGCCCCGTCTAACGACGAAATCAAACCGCCAATCGCAGATCGGACATCGGAAATCGTGCTATACATAGATCCACTCGAGTCGATACAGAATACGATATCCACGGCACCCGTATCCAGACGGCAGGTTACAAGCCACGAAAATTCGCCGTCCATCGGCGAAAAAGACTCCGCCGCCGACCTGAAAGGATTTTCGTCGTAACCATGTAATGATACATCCGAAGGAATACCCGGTTCTATTGCCACTCCGCGGCGACGATACTCGAAGTTATTAATTTCCAATGGACTTCCAAAGGAAAGAATAACGATAAAAATTAAAATGATTATGGAAAAACGTTGCAAGTTATTCATCGAACCCCCCGCTATTTTAGCCGGTGAAATTCATAGTTATCAATACAATAATATAGATGAATTAAAGTGAAATGCAAGTATTTTTGTTTTTTTATTCACATTAATTATTCGTATCCGCTTGACATTATTCCTTATTTTCTTTTTATTCTCAGGAAATGCGATTGTGGATTGCCATAATATTATTCCCTCTGGTCCTGGTTGGAGCAAACGCCGATTCCACGAAACAATGGTCGCCAAAACCCGGTCTTTCGGCGGGTTTGTCGTTGGTTCTGCCCGGGGCGGGACAAATATACAACAGAAGTTATTGGAAAGCTCCCATAGCGATGGCCTTGGAGGGATATACCGCCTGGGTAGCGATAGACGCTAATTCCGAGATGCTCGACGCAGAAAACAGGGGAAAGCAATATGAGGAAGGTTCTTCGGAATATACAGCCGCAAAATCCGATTGGGAAAACGCACGGGAACGGAGAAACATACATATATGGCTGTTCGTAGGCACAGCTTTCCTTTCGACCATCGATGCTTATGTCGATGCGCACCTTTATTCGTGGACAGGAGAAATGGCCGAGCCTATCAAGCCGGAGAAGTCCGAAATAAGCTTATCGCCCGTCATCGACGAGCGGGGAGCCACGGGTTTCGCGCTGACGATTACTTTCGACTCTCCCTAAAGCAATCCACTATTTTTCAATCTATGATACAGTTGACTACGCACTTCCGTAAGGAAATTCTTGGCTGGTTTATCCGCGTAATCGCGATACGTCCAGGGTAGATCGTCCCATTTGTTGTTATTGAATATCAGCTCGAACTCCGCGTAAACCCCGCTTTCAAGCGGCACTCGTTGCGGATGGTCTTTCAAACTCGCGAGCACTACTTTCGATAATCCCACAAATCCCGGATCCAAGTTTATTTGACGACGACCGTCTATAGAAAGCCGCCTTTCTATGCCGTCTGTAAAGAGTTTCCATTTCGCCAATTTGGATGGATCGCGCAATTCACCCGAAGCCACCCAACAGCGTTTTATTCCCGAACCCATTTCGGTATCATAATAATTAGAATATCCAAAAGGAATGGTTTCCGACTTTAAATCGAATGGCGGGAATTCCTCGTCCATAATGCGAAACGCTTCATTTACGACTTCTTCCTCGCGGAATAATATCCCGACGAATAGTAGAACCGGTTGATATGGAGCTATTTCAGCCATTCTTTTCACCGGGGCAGGCTTTGATACAGACGCCGCATATATATTGACCGACGCCCTGAATTTTCGCGAATTGCCTTAATTTTTCAAAACACTTTTTGACATCGCAACCGTCGATGGAAATAGCGTTTGCCGGGCAAACCTCGATACAACGTTCGCATGAACCGCACCCGGATTCCATAGGTTCGCCGGGGCGCAATTGCATATCGGTCAGGATAGAAACCCACCTGATCTGCGAACCGAATTCCGGCGAGACTACAAGTCCGTGACGCCCTTTCCATCCAAGTCCGGCGGCCAGGGCGGCATGCCGATGAGAGAGATGGCCGCGCTGGTTTTCCCAATCCGTGATTATGCTTGCAGGTATGGGAATAGCCCTGTATCCGCGCGTTTCGATTGCGATTGCTAACTCTAGAGCCGCACGGTCGAGACGCCAGTTAACCTGCTGATAATGATGTTTATAGAGAATTGTCGGTTTATCTATAATTGTATCAAAGACGCCCGAGCACAACGGGTGCCCGAGGACGATAGCGAAATCTCGATCGCAAATATCTCGCGATATCTCGTCGTCCATCGTTTCCCGTATGGATTCGACTCGCGCAACCCCGAAAACCGGTAAATTAAGTCGTTCTGCGACGAACTTCTCAAGAAACAACCGATTGTCATCGATTTCCGTCATCGTAAAAAGACTACCCTGCGGTTAAATGTCCGACCATTATCTGTTACGGAAATCAGATAAACGCCTGAAGGGCAATCGGTTGCAGGTTCCCACCGGGCGACCCCGACTCGGTGATCTATTTCGTCGATAATCCGGCCATCGAAGCTATAAATACTTATGGTTGAATTAGATAATGTATTTATATTACAAACCGAATTAAATGGATTAGGATAACATTCTATAGTATAACCGGATGGCTTAGTAGATTCTACTATAGCGGTTGTATCGAGTGTTACAATCTCGGAAGCCTGACTTTCCGAATAACGACTGCATGAGGTTACGAAATAATAACTTAACTCGCTATCGGGCATTACCGTCGCGAAAGTATCTAAAGTATTGACCAGGAGAATCCCGCCCGAAGAATCGTATTCGTCCTCGGTAGCGTAGAGTTTGTAAGATAATGAATCATAAACGATTATCGAAGCCCACTCGATTAGGATAGAATCCCCGGCTGTTTCTACGACTATCGTATCCGGCGCATTCGGATAAAACCACCCGGTTCTTAAAGGATCGTGACGCCCCATAACCCATGGTTTGCCGTAAGGTCGCCCATCGCCGAGGTAACCGAACATGTGTATAGTCCCCGTGCGATCGATAGCGCAAAATTCCGCGTTTCCGTCTCCGTCGAAATCGCCAGCAGTTGGTGTAGCGAAGCCATAGGAAGTGTCGGTTTCGAAGGGAAACGAATCGATATCCGCGGCGGGGGCGTTAAGGCAGGCGATAGAGCCGTTAGCGTCACTTCCGAGGAAGAGAATATCGGGGCCGGCGTCGCCGTCGAAGTCATACAACAACGGACTGGATTCCAACGCCCCAATACCGAGTTCGAGGCTCCAGGGATCGGGAAAAGTAGCGTTATCGTTGACGACGTAACCGCGTTCGTTCAGACTTGTAACTGCTATTTCCGGTTTGCCGTCCCCGTCGATATCGCCTACAGCGCAGGAACCGTAAATCCAACTGCCGTAACCGCCGGCACTTATCGGCCAGCTATCCACCATCTCGCCTTCGGAATCCCATAAACCTATCTTCCCACGGCTCGAACCCGTAATTTCATGGTATCCACAGCAAATTTCCAGAATGCCGTCGTTATCCATATCTACGAGAACGGGCGAACTGTAGCTGAAAGCTTCATTGGTATCGAGTTCCACGGGGAATCCGAGCAGGACGTCTCCACTGGCTTCGAAAGCGTATAGCTTCTGGTATCCTATAGCTACTATTTCAACCTCGCCGTCCGAATCGATATCGCCGACTGCGGGAGATCCGGCGGGGCCGTATTCCGAATCGACTGCACGCGGGAAAGTCCCCATTTCGGTGCCGTCGCCGTCGAAAACATGGACATTATTACCTGCGTGAACGACAATCTCGACCTGACCGTCGTGGTCGAAATCCCATAGAACGGGACCTGCAGGCCCGGAAGAATCGCCAATAGAAAGAGGATTAAAAGGTGATACAGCTTCGGGAACCATATCGAGAACGTAAAGATCGCCGTCGTCCGTAAGGACCACAATCTCTTCGAATTCGCAAGTTACGTTGCCCAGAGCGTGGTATGAAGAAACATCGCCCGATAACTCGAAAGGAAATCCTGGTAGAACGTCTCCATTAAGATCAAAAACCCTAACGTAGTTATCCGGTCCTGCGGTTATCACCTCGAGATCGTCGTCTAAATCGAAATCGGCGACAATCGGCGAGGGGAAAAAGCCTCCCGTCGATGGCGCGGTTTCTACAGGCCACCCCGGAAGTTCTGCCAAGCCGGCGATGTAGCCTGTGATCAAACAAATGGTAATAATTACATATCTTTTCATGTCGTCCTCCAAATTTGAAATACTAAAATATAGCAGGAATCGTAAATTGCAATACTAAAGCTATATTTTATTTCAATATACATATGTTAATTACTTGACAAAAGGAAACACGGTCGTATATTTCACGGTTGTTATTTTGAAGAACAATGTCCTCTTCGAGGTTTAGTTGAGATAATGAGTGCGATAACAATAGCAATAGATGGTCCCGCGGGTGCCGGCAAATCCTCGGTTTCAAAGGGAGTTGCCGGGAAATTGGGTTACCTTTATATCGATACCGGTGCGATGTATCGCGCTTTAACTCTAATCGCCATTGAAGAAAAGATATCGCCCTCAGATGGCGTCAAATTGGCCGAGAAATTGAAGGAACTCGATATCGAACTGTTCCCGGATGGCATCGTAATAGGCGATAGGGATATTACTGCGGATATCAGGAAACCGGAAGTCGATGCCCTCGTTTCGGAGGTCTGCTCTCATCGGGAAGTTCGCCGGGAGTTAGTCCGAAGACAGCGCGAGATGGCAAAAGAGGGCGGCGTGGTGATGGAGGGCCGCGATATCGGGACGGTCGTTTTACCGGACGCCGATTTGAAAATATACCTGACCGCGAATACTAGAATAAGGGCTATCCGCAGGGCGAGGCAGTTGAAGGAAGCGGGAATCGAGAGAGACGTGGACGTGTTGGAAAAAGAGATTATCGAAAGAGACCGTAAAGACAGCACTCGCGAGGATAGCCCTCTGAAAGTGGCCGAGAACGCTATCGTTCACGACGATTCCGATGAAACGCTTCAGGAGACGATCGATAATCTTGTAAAACTGGCAAAAGCCCACGGCGCATGATTTTGAATGAGTTAAAACAAAACACAAACAAGGAGAAAAATGTATCAAGAAACACCAGAGGAACTGAACAACTCGGAAGAAGTCCCAGTTCCCGAACCTCAACCGGTCGAGGATAAAACTTCCGCACCTGCGGTAGCGGAAGACGAAAACTCGAACGAACCGGAAACGGCACCGGAAAAGGAAGAAATGCCCGAATCTACAGAACCGTCCAAGGCTGAAGAGGCCAAGGATGAAACCGCAGACGAAACGCCGGAAGAAATCGAAGAACCTGACACACCTGAAGAAATCGAAACCGAAGCAGAAAAGCCGGAGGAAAAACCCGAAGAAAAAGAACCTGAGGAGGAACCCGAAACTGAAAAAACGGAAGAGAAAGAATCCAAAGCCAAAATCTACTACGAGCCGGAACCGAAACAGGAAGAGATAGTTCTTTTTTCTGAAGGCGATATACCCGACGAAGACGAGGATACACCGTCGAGCGAATACACACTCGAAGAACGGCGTGCGATGCTCGAACGTATGGAAGAAACCATGTCAGAGCTCAAAGACGGTGAACTCATAAAGGGTAAAATCCTCAGGCTTAGCGACGACGAGGTTGTCGTCGATATCGGTTTCAAATCGGAAGGGATCGTTTCCCGTGAGGAATTCACAGATGAAATAAAAGAAGGCGATGAAATCGAAGTTTTCCTCGAACAACTCGAGGACGAAAACGGCCAGGTCGTTGTGTCAAAGAGTAAAGCCGATTTCATGCGCGTTTGGAATAATATTAAAGACGCCTACGAAACCGGTTCGCTGGTGGAGGGTGTTATCAAGAGAAGGATTAAAGGCGGAATGGTCGTCGATTTAATGGGCGTGGACGCTTTCCTTCCCGGAAGCCAGATCGCCCTAAGGCAGGTGCCCGACTTCGACGCACTACTCGGTAAAGAGATGGAATTCCGCGTTATAAAACTTAATAAAGTCCGCAGGAATATAGTGGTAAGCAGGCGAGTGGTTCTCGAAGAAGAGCGATCTGAACGCAGGCAGGCTCTGCTGGCGGAAATCGAGGAAGACCAGATCAGGAAAGGCTTTGTTAAGAATATAACCGATTTCGGCGTATTTATCGATCTCGGAGGGCTCGACGGTCTGCTCCATATCACCGACATGTCCTGGACAAGAATCAAATATCCGTCGGAACTCGTTAACATCGGCGACGAAATCGAGGTGAAAATCCTTAAATTCGACAGGAAAAAGGAACGCATAAGCCTCGGTCTGAAACAGCTTACCGAATCCCCCTGGGAGAAAGTGGACGAAAGGTTCCCGGAAGGTTCGCGCATTCGCGGTAAGGTCGTGAATATAACCAAATACGGCGCTTTCGTCGAACTGGAGGAAGGAATCGAAGGTCTGGTTCACGTATCCGAAATGTCCTGGACCAAACATGTCAATCACCCAACCGAGGTCGTCTCAATGGGCGAGGAAATTGACGTCGTTGTCCTTAACGTCGATAAGGAAAACCAGAAAATATCGCTCGGCGTGAAACAACTCGAACCCGACCCGTGGACGTTGTTATCGACCAAATATCCTCCCGGAAGCAAATTAACGGGCAAAATCCGCAACCTCACCAGTTTCGGCGCTTTCGTCGAGATAGAAGAGGGAATCGACGGTTTGATCCATATATCGGATATGTCCTGGACGAAACGGATTATGCATCCGTCCGAATTGCTTAAAAAGGGACAGGAAGTCGAGGTTGTAGTCCTCAATATCGATGCCGATAATCGGCGTGTGAGCCTCGGCTTAAAGCAACTCGAACGCGATCCGTGGCCGGAATTGGAAGGCAGATATTCTCCGGGGCGCGAAACGGAAGGCCGTATCGTGAGGATGTCCGACCGCGGCGTTACGGTCAAACTGCCCGACGACGTCGAAGGATTTGTTCCGGTTACGCAATTGGGCAAGGAAGTTAACCGTCCCCACGACGCCTTCTCTGAAGGCGATTTACTGCCACTGAAGATAATCGAATTCGACAGATACGAACATCGTATCGTGCTTAGCGTCAATGCGTTCTTCGATAGTAAGGAGCAGAGCGATCTCGATACTTTCCTGTCGAATCACCCGACCAAGACCGTTACTCTCAGGGAAGCCCTTGGAGAAAAGGCCGTCGGGCTCGGCGAAACGGAAGAGGAGGAACCGATTTCCGAGGTATATCCGATTCAGGAAGTCCCTCCGGAATACGGCGGAAAGAAAAAATCTAAGACTGCAAAAGAAGAAACCGCCGTTTCCGAAGTCTCCGAACTTCCCGAAGTCCCGGAAGATGAAGCCGAACCGGAACCGGAGGAACAGAAAGCCGAGGCCGAAGAAGCGGTCGAAACCGAGGAAGTAAGCGAAGTCTCCGAACTTCCCGAAACCCCGGAAGATGAAACCGAACCGGAACCGGAAGAACAGAAGGCCGAAGCCGAAGAGATCCCTGAAGAAGAACCGCAGGAACCCCTCGTAGAAGAGGCCGAACCGGAGAAGGAAACCGTATCCGGGGAGGAATCCGAAACGGAAGAAACTACTCCGATAGAAGAAGCGGAATCCGAAAAAGAGGCCGAATCCACGGAAGGTGAGGAAAGGGAAGAAGCGGAAACCGAAGCTGATGCCGAGGAATCGGAAGAAACCAAAACTACCGAAACGCCTGAGGACGAACCTTCTGAAACCGACGAAGAAGAAAAATCGTCTGGTGACGAGGAGAAAGAAAAGGAATAGCTCCTCCGTGATTTCTCGAGATTCACATGGAAATAGGGCGATTGTCCATCGAATGGTATTTCGTTCGATGGCAATTGCCCTTTTGTTCCTCTGTGGTTCGGTTCTATCCGGACCGGTCTTTCGTATGGGGCTGGAAGGTAGCTTCGCCAATCAGAAATTTAGAGAAAACTCGAATATAGAATTCAACGGATCGATATTCGTAGCTCTATCCAGGGATTATAAATGTCCCTACCGTCTCTCCGGGGGCGTCCGTTTGGCTTCATTCACCGATGGCGACTTAGGCTATTTAATTGCCGCGCCGGAAGTTAATGCTAAATACCTCTTAACTTTATCGAAGAAAATAGGGCTAATCGCCAGTGTGGGAGCAGGTTACTTCATGTCAAATGTTGCAGAAGTGAATAGCGGTGCATACGGAAGGTTATCCGCGGGCGCCGTATTTAGCCCCCTGCCAGTTTTAGACCTGAAAATAACCGTAACCACCATTCCGCTTAAAACACCGAGCGAGGAGTCTTTCAGTAACTTCGGTGCGGGGATTGGACTATCCTACATGTTCGGGTTCCCGGATAAAGACAATGATTGGGTGGCCGATGATATCGATACATGCGATGGAACTCCCGACGGAGCCCGGGTGGATGAACACGGATGCGCTCTGGATACGGACGGCGACGGCGTATTCAACGGACTCGATAAATGCCCCGAAACCCCTTATGAAGCACTTGTAAATGCCGACGGTTGCCCGATAGATTCCGACGGCGACGGCGTCTTCGATGGCGTCGATAAATGCGACGATACCCCCGGGACAATCCGGGTCGATTCTACAGGATGCCCCAGAGATAGCGACGCCGACGGTATCGTGGATTATATCGACACATGTTCATCGACTCCAAAGGGCGCTATTGTCGATGAATACGGCTGTCCGAAAGATTCCGACGAGGACGGTGTTGTCGATGGCATCGATCAATGTCCTCAAACTCCCAGTGGGTTTATTGTGAACGAGGTCGGTTGCCCCTTCGTCCTGCCAATTGATAGAGAGGTGATTACGGACGCATTCGACACGGGGCTTAACCTTAAAGCGACTACTGTCCAGAAACTCGACAACGTTGCGGAAAGGCTTAGAGCGTATCCATATAGAAAAACCGAAATCGGAGTTTATACCGACAGCGAGGGAAGTAACACCTATAATATAAACCGCGGTTACAGGGTAGCCGAAAAGGTTAAGGAAGTATTATTGGCCAGAGGTGTTTTGGAAGCTCAATTAGTCCTCAAAGGCTACGGCGAAGCCGACCCTATAGCTTCTAACTCTACCCAGGAGGGAAGAAAGAGAAATAGGAGAATCGTAATCGAGTATTTGCCCGAAAATTAGCGGAAAGTTTTTTCAGGCTTTCTTTTGCATTGACATAGCCGTTTTAATTAAGTAAACTTACTTATCGTGATATTTAATGAGAATTTAAAAATATGAAATAACACTTACGGAGGAAAATGAAGCGTGCGATTATAACTATTATATTAGCAACCCTGATTTGCGCGGTTGCGCTTGGAGAGGAAGTCCTATACAAGGTTTCCGTTGGACCGGGTGGAGGAATCTTCAAAACCGGGGGCGTTTACGACTATATCGCCATGGGGACGACTTACGGCGGGCTGGCGAAATTCGGTATAACCAAGGACCTCGAAGTCGGTATCCAGGGCGCTTATCTATATACATATCCCGGATCGAACATCGATTTCTACCCTTACCTGCTTCGTAATCCATCTACCGGAGCTATATATCCGCATACTGCCTTTCATCCGCCGGGGAACAGTTTTCAATATAGAGAAGTTCCCCCGGACTTTGGTGGAGCTTATAGGGTAATAGACGGTGATACCCTTTCTTATAAGACATATTCCGAACGTGCCCGCTTCTCGATGGAGACGAACGAGAACCTGCCTTTCAGGCTGGAATTCATACCAATCGAACTCCTCTTCCAGTGGAGGAGTTTTACTCATACGATATTTAATCCCTATCTTCAATTCGGCGGCGGCCTTTTAATGTGGAGTGTAAAAGACGAAAACACCAAAGAGGTAGTCGAAATAGCCGATGAGCGCGGAACATACGATTGGGAGCAAACGGACGATATCCCCGATTATAACCGTTTGAACTGGAAAGAATATAAAGGCAGACATTTCCAGGCGATGTTTGGTTTCGGTTTCGAGGTGTTCCCGGTCGAACAGGTCGGAATAGACGTCGGATTCCGTGGTTATTATCCCTTCCAGGACGAATTCGCCGAATATACTCTGGATTCTCTCGCGGGATTCTTTGAAGTTTCCGGGAGGTTGAACTTCTATTACGGCGGTGTTAGGGATACGGATAAGGACGGCGTGGTAAACAAGGACGACCAGTGCCCCGATACGCCTTTTGGCGCTATAGTTGATGAATTCGGTTGCCCGATAGATTCCGACGGCGACGCGGTTTACGACGGTCTCGACCAATGTCCGAATACCCCGATTGGCGCAGTCGTCGATGCTGTTGGATGTCCCTCCGACGGCGACGGTGACGGCGTTTACGACGGCGTCGATAAATGCCCGGATACGCCTCCGGGAGCAAAAGTCGATGACACAGGATGCCCCGTCGATACCGATAAGGACGGCGTTCCGGATCATTCCGATAATTGCCCGAATACTCCGCGCGGCGCTCTCGTCGATAGCAAGGGATGTCCCTTCGACGGCGACGGCGATGGCGTTTACGACGGTATAGACAAGTGCCCGAACACGCCGGTTGGAACTCAGGTCAACGAATACGGTTGCCCGCAGACGAAAGCCGACAGCGACGGCGACGGCGTCCCGGACGATATGGATAAATGCCCCGATACTCCGCGCGGCGCGAAAACCGACGAGTTCGGTTGCCCGGAAGATTCCGACGAAGACCAGGTTCCGGATTACAAGGATAAATGTCCAAAGACTCCTAAAGGATGTATCGTGGACAAAGACGGTTGCCCATTGGACGGCGACGAAGACGGCGTTTGCGACGGCGTCGATAAATGCCCCAACACCCCGAAAGACATCCAGGTAAACGAGGACGGTTGCCCGAAGGCGAAGAAACTCAAGAAGGGCGAATCTATCCGCGTTAAGGTCTATTTCGAGACCGCTAAATGGGATATCACGAGGCAGGCCGAAGAAGACCTGCAAGAAGCCCTGAGAATACTCAAGGCCTATCCAGAAATGAGGGTCATGATCGAAGGACATACCGACTCGCGCGGTTCAGACGAATACAACCGCGAGCTTTCGATCAAAAGGGCTATGAGCGTCCGAAGCTGGCTAATATCGCAGGGTATTGCCGGCTCAAGGATGGAAACCATCGGCTACGGCGAAACTCGACCGGTAGATACGAACGATACTGCCGACGGACGCACGAACAACAGGCGCATCGAGTTCAAGTGTATCGAGCATTGCGCCGAAGAGGTCGAGGAACAATAGACCGTTGAAACAGACTGTCATTCTATCCTTGATCGTCCTTTGTTTAGCGGGGGGGAAGCTATCTGCTTCCCCCTCTGCGGATTCCCTTTCGACCGATTCACTCGCCTTACGAGATATCCCGAATTACCTCGAACTCCCCGACGAGGAACGCGTGATCAATTTCCTGAACCTCTCTCTATTTGGCGCGTTAACCGCAACCGGGGTAGGAGTTACTATAAGCAGAATGGGGGATTGGTGGGGGCACAGCTACGGTCCCGCGCACATAAAACACAACGACTGGAACGGAGACGAACTGGCTCAAACCGACGAAGCCAGCCACATGGTCATAAGCTACAAGATTGCGCAGGCGGGAGTTGGGCTTTCGAGGTGGTCAGGATTTTCAAACTCCACCAGCAGATGGATTGGCGGGAGTATCGCGTTCACGGTGATGTTGTGGGTTGAATATCCGGTGGACGCGCATAATCCCGGACAGGGATTCGGATATTCGGATATGACCGCGAATGCTGTCGGAATCGCATTCGCGCTGGCGCGAGACAGATGGTATCGGGAACTCTCCTTCCTGGATTTCAAGGTCTCCGTGAAGGATTTCTCCCAGATAAACAACGAGGTTATCGCGCAAACCTACGCGCAAAACGATGCCTACATCTATTGGTTGACCGCCAGGCCGTCCCGTGATTTCCCCGTGCATCTATCTTTCGGGATGTCCGCCAATCACGAAGATGAAGAGATAGATGTCGAAAGGGAAGTATATGTTGGATTCGGGACGAGCCTGAATGAATTAGCGGCGTTGATCGACCCGAAATTATACAGAAAACTCGACGTTCTCAGCTTCTACGAGCTCTCTTTCTATTTCAGAATCGATTGAATTTCGAGTCCTATTTTGTTACCGAAATAGGTTCAGAAACCATCCTGTATGGGTGAATACCCCAATAAAAGCTTATAATAATGCGTATTCACGCCGGGAAGACCTTTTTCCAGTCCTAAGCGGAGATATCCCCTAAAAAATAAGAACTCGCTTTTTTAGAAGGGCTTGATTTTTCTAAAGTAATATATATCTTAAAACTAATTACGATTATGTTAGAAAAAGATTCAAATAAGATATTCGTGTTGACGCTGGGGTGCCCTAAAAATGAGGTGGATTCCGACGTTCTTGTCAGGGCATTGCGTGATAAGGGCTGGACGGTTACGAGATCGCTCGATGAAGCGAAAGTCGTCGTAGTCAATACCTGCGCCTTTATCGAACCAGCTCGCGCCGAGAGTATTGATGAAATCTGGAATCTTATCTATGAAAAAGAATCCGGAACTATTGATACGGTAATAGTTACCGGCTGTCTTGCCGAACGTTACGGTTCGCTCCTTGCGGAAGAGATTCCGAATATTGACGCCATAATCGGGAACAGGGATATCGAAGCTATCCCCGAATTGATGAAAAACGGCTTGTTTACCGAAGGGGTATTCCATTCCGCGCCGGTCGAGTATTCGAGGGACTGGTATCATCGCCCGCTGGATCATCCCGAGGGGACATGGGGGTATATAAAGATTTCCGAAGGTTGCGATAATAGATGCAGTTACTGTTCGATACCCGGGATTAAAGGCGGTTTGAGAAGTGTGCCTATGCAATCCCTCGTAAATCAAGCCGGTCATCTGATAGACGGCGGTGCTCGTGAAATAATCCTGATAGGGCAGGATACGGCGGCTTACTGCCATGACCGGGGCGAAAATATGCTCCCCGAGTTGCTCCACAGAATTTCCAATATACCCGGCGATTTCTGGATACGATTACTTTACGCTCATCCCGCAAGTCTCAACGACGAAAATATCGAGGCCATAACACAGACACCTAAAGTTGCGCCTTATCTGGAAGTCCCAATCCAGCATATCTCGGACCCGATTTTAGAGAGAATGGGAAGGAAAATCGGTTCCGGGGAGATTAAAAAACGTATATCGAAGTTGCGCGAAGCCCGCCCTGAAATAGCCTTGAGGACGAGTTTAATTGTGGGTTTCCCCGGCGAGACCGAAGAGGATTTCGAGTTATTGGCGGATTTTATGGAGGAAGGTCACTTTGTCCACGGCGGCGTGTTTGAATATTCGCGTGAAGACGGCACTGTAGCCGCGGATTTTGAAGATAATGTCGATAAAAGAACCGTCGAAATGAGACTACATCTGTTAGAGATGATTCTCGACAAGATCCGCCTCAATACCGCAAACGCCATGCTCGATAAGGTCGTAGATGTTCTTGTCGAACGAAGTGGAACTCGCCCCCGGATGTTATGGGGCAGGACTATCTACGACGCTCCTAAAATCGACCGCACGGTCAGGTTTCGCGGGACAGCAAAGGTCGGCGATGTAGTCCCTGTGCGCATTATAAGGGGAACTGAGTTCCATTTACTGGGGGTGCAGGAATGAGACGGATAATCTTAATATTAATAATTGTGGCGAGTATGTCGATAGCCCAGAATTATATGGCCAGATATAATGAAGCGATAAAGCTCATCGAGCAGGGCAAGACTGCCGAAGCAAGGACTATTCTTAGCGAAATCGCGAAATTGCCGGGAGATACCGGTTTACGGGATAACGCGGCTTACTGGACGGCGGTAACCTATTTCGACGAGGGCAAATACGGTTCTGCAATAGAGTATTACCGTAAAGCGCAAAACCTCCCCGATGGCAACAAAGCCGCCGCGGCTCAGTATGAAATGGCTTTTGCGATGGAAAAAAGCGGCGATACTTCGGGTGCCATAATCGAGTTTTATAGACTGCAGGCGTTATATCCTAATTCGGGTTTGGTGGAACGTGCCGACAGCGCCGTCAAGAATCTCGGCGGTTCGACTATAGCTTATATCCCGGATTACGGCCCGGAAACGCCGTCGTTACAGCAGGAATACGCGAGCAAGATAGAGAAGCAAGCCACGCCGTTATCCCCGGAACCCCGCCCGGACGCTCCGATGGACGAACCCGAAGAGCTTCGACCGGACGCACCTTTAGATGAAGGACCTGTCGTGGCAACCGAAGGTCCTTTAGCGGGAGCTGAAATACCAGTCCCGCCGAAGAGAAAACAGGACGACCAGAAGCAAGCCGAACCTTTAGGGGAAAGTAAGCCTGCGCCGGAACCCGAACCTTTAAACGGAAGTAAAACTCAACCTCTGGGCGAAGAAGGCGAAACCACTCAGGCCAGCGACGAATTGGCTTCCACGGAGCAGATCACTACTCAGAAAACCCCAACCGATAAGGACTCGGGGGATACACAAAAAGACACTTTGGAGCAGTCGGAAAAAGAAGTGGATTACGGTGACACAGCTCCGCTCGACGTCGATCCGAGCAAACTTATAAAGCCTGAAGACAAACAAGGATGGGAATAAATTGCGAAAGACCTTAATAACTATAACGGTTGCAGTTTTGATATTGCTTGGCGGTTGCGCTAAGGACAGAGCCGTAATGAAACCCGGCACCGGCGAAGGCGACGCTTTATTTCAGAAGGGCAAAGCATATTACGAAGACGAGAATTGGGGCAAGGCGGTAAAGACACTCAACGAATTCACGCTCTCCTATCCCTTCCACGATAAGATCACCGAGGGGACATATCTGCTGGCCGACAGCTATTTCCAGAACGAGGAATACGACCTGGCCGCCGCCGAATTCCGCAGGCTGATACGCCGCTTTTCGGAGAGCGAATATGCCGAGAAGGCGGAACTCATGCTTGCCGAATCCTATCTGCAATCAGCACCACATGTCGCACTGGAACAGGACGATGTCCGCCGCGCGCTGGATTTATTCCAGGATTTCATCACCTACCGACCGAAATCGGAATATATCGATCAGGCCAGGGACGGCATAAATCGATGTAGGGAACGCCTCGCCGAAAAGGAATACAACACCGTTAAGCTTTATTACAAACTCCATAAGCCGGACGCCGTTATCCTCTACGCCGACCTCCTGGCCGATGAATACGACGGAACAAGCTGGGTGCCCGCCGCGCTTTTGATTAAAGGAAAAACTCTCTACGAACAACTTGATCAACCTAAAAGTGCGCTAAAAGTCTTCCAGAATATCGTGGAAAACTACCCGGACACCGAATACGCGGGTGAAGCCTCCAAACATATATCGAAAATTAAGGGGTAGATTATGGCGCGGCGCGGAATCTTTGGGGGAAGCTTCGACCCGCCGCATATGGGCCACCTGATAATAGCGCAGGCCATGGTAAACCGTCTCGGCCTGGATGTCCTGACATGGGTGCCCGCGAGAACCCCGCCGCATAAGGATTCCGCGAACCTCACATCCGCTGAACACCGATACAGAATGACCCAGCTTGCTATCTCCGGCAATCCAGCATTTGCGATTTCCGATGTCGAAATGGAATCGAACCAGCCACCATGGACGAAATATCTCCTAAAACGCTTCAGGAGTGATTTTCCAAACGACGAGCTGTTCCTAATCATCGGCGGCGATTCCCTCGCGGAATTCCACACATGGCGGGATTATCGCGAATTGTGGCAAATGGCGAAAATCCAGGTGGCGAAACGCCCCGGACAGGTTTTCGATTATGTCGATGACGAAATACTGGTCAATGTCAATATCGTGGAAACCCCGCTAATCGATATCAGCGCGACGGTTGTGCGAGAAATGGTCTATCAGGACGAATCGATACGCTATCTCGTCTCCGAACCGGTGCGAGAATATATCGAACAAAAGGGGCTTTATCGAAAATGAATAAAATCGTGGCAAATAGAATACATTCGAATACAAAAGAATAAAATCGCACACAATAGTGTAAAATCAAATAATATTGAAATCTAATAGCGGAGGGAAAATGATTGTCGAGGAACTCACAGGTCTTATCAACGTAGCTCGTGGCGAAAAACCAGCAGATATCGTTCTGAAAGGCGCGAAGGTGGTCAACGTCTTTTCCGGCGAGGTCGAATGCGCCGATGTCGCAATCCTCGGCGACCGAATAGTCGGTGTCGGCGATTACGAGGGCAAAAAGGAAATCGATCTCGGAGGCGGATACCTCGTCCCCGGCCTAATCGATTCCCACGTCCACATCGAATCGAGCATGGTCAGTCCGGTGCAATACGCAAGGGGCGTGCTTCCCTGCGGCACCACCACAGTTTTCGCCGACCCCCACGAAATCACCAATGTAATGGGCATCGAAGGTTTTGAGCTGATGCTCAAGATGTCCGAGGGAATCCCCCTCAAAGTATTCCTGAACGTCCCTTCATGCGTCCCGGCGACCCATATGGAAACCTCCGGCGCGGACCTGGAAGCCGAAGACATCGCAAAGTTACTGCAGGAAGTGCGCGTTACCGGCCTCGCCGAGATGATGAACTACCCCGGCGTCCTTTTCGCGGTGCCGGAAGTTCTGGCGAAACTGCAGGCCGCGGAAGGCAGAGTTATAGACGGCCACGCGCCCGGCCTATCAGGCAAAGACCTGGACGCATACGCCGCCGCCGGAATCATGTCCGATCACGAATGCACCGAGCAGAAGGAAGCGCTGGAAAAACTTTCCACCGGTATGCATATCATGATTCGCGAGGGCACCGGTGCACGCAATCTGGACGCCCTCCTGCCGATGGTCAACACCACCAACGAACGCAGAATCATGTTCGCCTCCGACGATCTCCACCCGCCGGAACTTATCAACCGCGGACATATCGAATATATGGTGCGACGCGCGATGAAATACGGTCGCGAGCCGGTTTCCGCGGTTCGCATGGGAAGCCTGAACGCCGCGATGTATTTCCGCAAATGGAACCTCGGCGCAATTGCCCCGGGATATGTCGCAGATATCATCTGGATGCCCGATCTCAAAAAATTCGAGCCGCAGATGGTCTGGGCGAAAGGCAAGATGGTCGTTGACGGGGGAGAGACAATCCACGGAGAATGGATGGACGCTACCACGACGTGTCGAAACACCATGAACCCCGCTCCTTTCAAGTCGAAGGATTTTCAGGTAGAAGCGGGGGAGGGCGCGCGCGCTCACGTCATCGGCCTCGTCAAAGACCAGATTGTTACGGAAAACCTCATCGAGCAACTGAAGGTCGAAAAGGGACTCGCCGTCGCCGATGTCGAGCGGGACATCCTCAAGATATGCGTCATCGAGCGGCACAAGGCGACGGGCAATATCGGAATCGGTTTCGTGAAAGGGTTCGGACTGCAGAAGGGCGCGCTGGCAAGTTCCGTCGGCCACGATGCCCATAATCTAATAGTAGTAGGCACCAACGACGCCGACATGGAACTCGCCGCAAAACACGTCGTATCGATGCGCGGAGGTTTCGCGGCGGCCTCGGAGGGCAAAATCCTCGGCTCGCTGGAACTTCCCATCGCCGGCCTGATGTCCTACGACACCATAGAGGACGTCGATTTGCAGATATCCGGCCTGAAACAGATTGCGAATAAAATGGGATGTAAGATCGAAGACCCCTTCATGCTCTTAGGATTTTTGGCACTCGAAGTCATACCGCATCTGAAACTTACCGACATGGGCCTCGTCGATGTCGATCAGTTCAAAATAATCAACCTAATGGAATAGGAGGGGAAATTGAGAGTCACATTCGCGCTGTCCCCTATCGCTTTTCTAACCATTGGGGCTTTTACGGCCGCATTTGGCGCCGAAGACAGCGCGGAGGTGATTGTGCCGGAAGATTTCACTGCTTTAAATGTGATTGAGAAATGTTCGTATCTCTTCCCAAACAACGGGAAAAAGACTGCAAATGCCAATGCTTTTTCAAAGATGGGCAGTTATTTCGTTATTTCAGAAATGGCGAATAACGATTCTGGAAGTTGTGGTGAAGGTTATATAATTAATTCAGAATGCTTGTTACAAGGTATCTTAGAAGGAGCGAATGTTCTCGCTTGTTCAAATAACAAACCTGTTATCTATTCATTGCATGGTGAACTTGTATACTCCGGAACGTATTGCTATTCTTATTGGGCAAAAGCAAGCGATAGTTTAGGAAATGAAATATGGGAGATAGACTCTTTACCTGCAGATAAAATAACCCCTAGCAAAAAAGGAGAAAATGAAAGAATCGTATTTTACGACTCTCAGTTAAGTGCAGAACCATGGGTTGTAAATGTCGATAGTTCCGGTAATGTTATAAATAAATACGTAATGAAGGTCGAATGGACAACCGATTCAAAAGTCATTATTGATTTAGATGAGAGAAACCAAAATTTCTCGTTATTTATTTCTGACTCTCAGAAAACCTATATATGCTCATTAGCTGGCGACACGCTATATACGATTGATTATTCCCATGTATATCCTCACGAAGGCCTTTACCCCGGCCGCATCAGCGGTCCGCATCTCTTAAATGGTGACACATTAATCTCCGGCTTTGAATATAACCAAATAGATACTCTTTTGCGGGAAATTAATAGTTATAGGATAGTTGAAGGTTCAACCTCAGACGGCGTTTTTTACCATTATGAAGATAACCAAACTACATCCTTAAGTTCATGGGCACAGACACGAGGTTTATTTTTCTCAGTGTTGAATAATTCATGGGGTGAACCACATTATAGTAAATTGGAGATGATAAATATCAGGAAGAGAGAGCGTTCTATAATATGGGAGGTTCCAGATAGCAGCTATATATCTGGTTACAGTATTATCGATATCCTTAATACCCCGCTTTGCGTTATTACTACAACTAATTTAACAATTTATCTAATTGGCGCAGATGGAACTGAATATGGGTCTTTTACAGTTAATGCAAATGAGATATTCGCCGATTACGATTCAAACAATAATCTCTTTCTCTTCGTAAGCGATGAAAAAGCAAGTCTATATAACGTAGAGATAATAAGATAGGGGAGTATCTAATGAAGAAAACAGCTTTAATAATTCTAATCACATTGAGTTTACCATTATTTGCTTCAAATTACTGGGTAAAAATAGACGAGCTAAAACGAAAAGAAAATTAATAGGTTTGGGTGAAAGTGCACGGGAATGATGAAAACGAGGGTTTATCTGTTAAGTTGTTGTTCTTTGATAAATTATAGGTGAGTGCGGGTTGATTAACTGTTGCGAGGGCGGTTTTGAAGCGAAAATAATCCTTTTGCCGTCGTCGCGGAGTCTTTTGCAGTTGACACAGACTTTTTTGCATTTCAGAAAAAGTCTTTTGCAGTTGACGCGGACTTTTTTGCATTTCAAGAAAAGTCTTTTGCGAACGACCCGAATTTCTTTTTGTTCAACGCGAAGTTTTTTTTGTTCTATTCAAAACATTTGAAAGAGGAGGACGAAATGGCACCGAAATGCCGCTATCCCGTTAATCTCGGACTCAACGATTTTCTGACGTTCATGAAGGATTTTTTGCTCTGGCTCGCGGACGAGGTCGGCAAGCCGGATTATAGGGCGTCGTTAGTCTTGTCCCAAAAAGGCGATTCATTGGGAGTTAGAAGCCTGAACCGCCTTGTCCAGCAATTGGCAGACAGCATCAACCTCAAAGGCCATTACGGGAGTCATAGCCTTCGCAAGACCTGGGGCTACATTCAGCGGAAGGAGTTCGGAACTCCAATTGAGTTAATTCAAGAGCGTTACAAACACAGTTCGCCATCGATAACGCGGCTCTACATCGGCATCGAACGGGAAGAGGTCGAGGAGATTAACCTGAAGGCGATAGAGTGAATTGATTGGTAATCATTGAGGGGAGGGGATAGACTTTTCAATACCATTCGGTTCTATCAAAGCTAATCAACTGAAAAAAGGATGACACAAACGCAATTTATATCAGCACTATATTGCTAATGTAATTTAAAATTATAGTCTAACTTTAGGATTTCCGATTCCCAATGTGATTCAGCGAGATGAAGATAGATCATTGTCGTTTGAATGTCTGAATGCCCCATATATTCCTGAAGAGTCCTAACGGGAACATTTTTCATCGCCAAATGAGTTGCAAAAGTATGGCGGAGAGTGTGGACACCAATTATCCCATCTAACCCGGCTCTTTCTCCAGCTCTTCTGAAAGATTCGTATAGCTTCCCACGAGTCAAGGGAGTGCCCTTAAGGGCGTGAAACACTACTCCGGTTTTGGAAGAACCTTTCGAAAATCTCCTGTGAAACTCCTCTATTGCTTCAAGAGCCTTTGGATGTAGCGGGATATCGCGTGGCTTACCGCCCTTGCCCTCTTGAACACGGAGTTTTCTCAGTTTGAGATTGATGTTACACCAAGTTAGCTGAAAAACTTCGTTCCTCCTTAACCCCTTATAAAGTATGAAGATGGCAATCAAGGCCAAGTGAGGGGCTGTTCTCGGGTTATATTTGGCTTCCACTGATTTTTCGTATCTTGAGAGAAGTTCTTCAATGGATAGCTCTTTGGATATGATTTTGCCTAATAGAAGCTCTTTTTCTTTCTTTTGGCGAAGTTTTTCGGCAGTATCCTTTTGTGTTGTTCGGGTTGATTGCTGATTCCTTTTCCCGTTCTGATACCAATCAAGATACCAATATTTTCCTCTTTTATAAAGCGTGACCACCTCTACCTCCGTTGCAAATTGGTGACAGTTCATTTAGCTCACATTTCTAAAATAGAAAAACAGCGACGGACGCCACTGTTTTTTTGTATGGTGCCGAGGGCGGGACTTGAACCCGCATGAGCTAATTGCTCACATGGCCCTCAACCATGCGTGTCTGCCAATTCCACCACCTCGGCAAATATTGTAAAAAACTATTGGCCTCCACCAACCGGTGCTTCCTCCGAGCCGGGCAATTCTCCTCCTGGAGGGGGAGTCGAGGGCATGCCGCCGCTACCACCCAGTGGAGAAGTTTTGGTTGCCTCCTGAGGGATAACGCTTGATGGGCGTTGGCTGGTCGTCCTTGTGGAAATAACGTTAATCAACAGGACAACCACCACGAAAGCTATAGCCAGTCCGGCTGTTAATTTAGTCAGGAAATCGGCGGCCTGATGTCCACCGAAAACCGAGCTGGCTCCGAAGGAACCACCGAACGCACCGGCAAGTCCGCCGCCACGACCGGATTGAAGCAATATCGTGATTACCAGAGCAATCGCGATGAGAGCAACTAATATAGAAAGTGCAATAACCATCTTACCTCTTTTTTAACTTTTTAGCTATTTCGATTATCTCGCAGAAACTGTCGGTTTTAAGACTGGCGCCGCCAATGAGCGCGCCGTCAACGTCCTCGAGTTGGAGAAGCGATTGTGCGTTGTCCGGTTTCACGCTCCCGCCGTAGAGGATTCGGATTTCATCGGCGACATCGCCATATTTGATCCGTATCCATCCACGAACGAAGGCGTGCGCCTCCTGAGCTTGTTTCGGGGTCGCAACGACTCCGGTGCCTATCGCCCAAACGGGTTCATAGGCGAGTATCAGTTTGTCCGCCGATCGGATTTCGATATCCTCCAACGAACCGGACAACTGTTCGACCAGCGTGGATTCAGTCTGGCCGGCTTCCCGTTGTTCGAGTTTCTCACCGATACAAAGAACTGGAACGAGACCGTCGTCGATAGCTCGTTTCACTTTAGAGCGGATAAAATCGTTCGTCTCGCCGAAGATGTGCCTCCGCTCAGAATGACCAATAATAACCATGCTCCCGCCGGTTGTCAAGACCATTTTCGACGAAATTTCGCCGGTAAAAGCGCCCTCGACCTCGGTATGTATATTCTGTGCGCCGACGGCTATAACGGAACCGTTCGCGAGTTTCGATATTGTTTCCAGATATACGGACGGTGGGAATATCGCGACATCGACGTCCTTTTCCTTTTCGACGCGTTCGATAATCCCTCGTGCGAGATCCATCGCCCCGGAATAGTCCTTGTTCATCTTCCAATTGCCCGCAATCATTAACCTTCGCATTTGTTATCCTACCTATCCGACAACGCTTCTACGGCCGGAAGCGAGGATCCTTCTAACAGTTTTAATGACGCGCCTCCGCCCGTGGATATATGAGTCATCTGCTCCGAAAGCCCGAATCTTGCCGTGGCGGCGGCGCTGTCTCCGCCGCCTATTACTCCGGTAACGCCCTCGCTAACACGTTCCGCGATTTTCTTCAGCAGTTCACGTGTTCCGACCGCGAATTTATCAATCTCGAAAACTCCCACCGGGCCGTTCATCATAATTGTCTGCGCCGAATTCAGTTCCTTTTTGAATCGTGCTACCGAATCGGGGCCGATATCCACAACCATAACGTCTTCCGGGACCTGATCGTAGGGATAGACATCGCGGGTGCCTTTTTTAGATAGTTCGTTGGTTACTACCTGGTCGATGGGGAGAAGCAGATGTCCTTTATAAGGTTCGACGCTTTCCGTTTTTTCCAGGATCTCACGTGCGATTTCGAATTTATCCGTCTCGATTGGGCCGTTGCCCTGAGAAATCCCCAGGCTACCGAAGAAAGTCGAAGCCATTGCGCCGCCGACCATGATTTTGTCGCATTTTTCCATTAGAGTATTGAGGAGGGATATTTTCGAGGAGACTTTGGCCCCGCCGATTATCGCTATATATGGACGTTTGGGTTTTTCGAGTAACCCTATGAGGACGTCGAGTTCTTTTTTGACGAGATACCCCATCGCGGACACTCCCATATATTTCGTGATGCCCACCGTGCTCGCATGTGCTCGATGGGCAGTTCCGAAGGCGTCGTTTATGAATATATCGGCGTGCCCCGCGAGGGTTTTCGCGAATTCTGGATCGTTCTTCTCTTCGCCGGAATAGAATCGGGTATTTTCCAGAAGGAACACGTCCCCCTGCATTCCGTGGTCGCGGACGTTTATAGCCGCTTCACTTAAATCGTCTGGTATAAAGGTAACGGGTCTTCCCAGGAGTTCTTCGAGCCTTTTAGCTATAGGCCTTAGGGACAATTCCGGGACGTATTTGCCTCCCGGTCTGTCCAGGTGGGACATAATAATCGGTATTCCACCGCCGGATACGATCTTCCTGATTGTCGGCAAGGTCGCCCTTATACGACGGTCGTCGGCGATTATCCCGTTTTCAAGCGGAACGTTGAAATCGACGCGAACCATCACTTTGTGTCCGCCGAAGTCGATATCATCGATGGTTTTTTTCCTTAGATGAGACATCGTTTACCTCGCTATTTAAACATTAACAACAACATATCTACAACGCGGCTGGAAAAGCCCCATTCATTATCATACCATGAAAGCACTTTAACGAAATTACCGTTCATGACTCGGGTGTCGCGCGGCGAGAAAATACTGCTACGGCTATCTCCTACGATATCGCTTGAAACGACGGGGTCTTCCGCGATACCGAGGATGCTTTCCATTTCGCCTTTTGCCGCTGTGCGCATTTTCTCGTTGATATCCTCGATAGTGGTTTCCTTTTCGAGTTCGCATGTCAGATCGACTATCGAACCATCCGCGACCGGGACTCGAATCGCCATGCCGTCCAGTTTGCCCTTGAGTTCCGGTATCACGATTCCTATAGCTTTGGCCGCGCCGGTAGTAGTCGGGATGATATTCTGCGCCGCCGTTCTAGCTCTCCGCAAATCCTTATGCGGAAGATCGAGTATTTTCTGGTCATTGGTATAGGCGTGGATCGTGGTCATCAAACCGCGGACGATGCCGAAATTGTCGTTGATAACCTTAACGACGGGGGCAAGGCAATTCGTTGTGCAACTACCGATCGAGATGATGTTGTGGACGTTTTTATCGTAATCCTTTTCGTTAACGCCGACTACGAAATCGCCGTCCAGGGGGGTTTTGCCCGGTGCCGAGACTAATACTTTCTTAGCGCCGGCATCGATATGCCATTGCGCCTGTTCTTTCTTACGGAAGACACCCGTCGATTCCAGAACGACATCGACGTTTTCTTTTTTCCAGGGCAGATTTTTCGGGTCGCGTTCCGATGAAATCGAAATCCTTTTTCCATCGACTACGATTGCTCCGTTTTCGCCCTTAACTTCATGGTTCCAGATACCAAAGGTGCTATCGTATTTCAGAAGGTGAGCGAGGGTTTCGGCATCGGTTATATCGTTTATGTGAACGATATCGATGTCCGAATTACCCCAGGCGATTCTGAATACCTGTCTTCCGATCCTCCCAAATCCGTTGATTGCTAAATTCATTGTAACCTCCATTGTTTATATTTCGATAACACAAAATGTTTTATTGAATACGTGATCCCTTTGAATTATTATCTGGATTCGACTCGTCGTCGGGTGCGCCTTTTTTTCCTTTACCGTCGATTATTTTCGGTTCAGTTTCGGCGGGAGGGACTTCCTCTCCCACATCCGCGCCGCAGAAGAACTCGCCATAATGCTTTGTAAAATAACCGTAGCTCATGCTGAAGATTATTCGATCTCCGTTCCACTCCCTCATTTCTAAAGTAAACTCTTCCTCGTCGTCGTCCGTGTCGATTTGTTTGCAGAGTATATATGCCGTCGGTTCCATCGGTTCCGATATAAGGCTCTTCATCTGGCGTATATAATCGCGATAATCGTCGTCCAGCCAACCTTCATATCTGTTCTGGTGGGCGACTTCGACGTTCTCTTTTCTCTCCTCGAAGTAATCGTCCGGGGCGACCAGATAGACGTCGTAACCGCACCTTGTGCAAATCCTTGCCAGTTCGCTTGTAGTTCGCCATTCGGGATAATCGCCCGATAGCACGTCGGCGATACCTCCGATAATACCGTCGGCAATCGCGTCTTCGAGGTCTTCCCTGGAATTGATATCGTAATCCATCGGAGCGACCCATGTGCCCATTACCGCTATTTTCCTATATGTAGGCGGATGATAATCGTCCGGTATCATCGAACACGAGATGAACAGGATTGCGAGAATGACTAACGGTGTTAAAGTGTATTTTTTCATATTTTTACTTCCTTGTGAAAAGCCTCGCAAAGCGGATTAAATCCTCTGGGACACGCCTTATTTGCTTTATCTCATCGGTCATTTTAACGGGCTTGACTTCGGTGCCTTCCAGAGAGATCATCACGCCCGATAATCCCTCGGCCACGGCGTCAGCCGCGGCAACGCCATACCTCAACGATAGGAACCTATCGAATGCCGAGGGCGGTCCGCCGCGCTGAAGGTGTCCGAAAACCACGTTCCGGCTTTCCCAATCGACCCGTTCTTCGATTTCATCGGAAAGGATCTTACTGATGCCACCGAGCCGAACATGGCCGAATTCGTCTCTATCGACGTCTTGCAGGAATAGAGATCCGTCGGCATCATGTTCCACTTTTAGTTTCGCGCCCTCGCTGACAATTACGATAGCATATTCGCGGCCTTTTTCTTTTAGTTTGTGCAGAGGGTTACATATATCCTCTTCGATGTCGAAGGGCACTTCAGGAAGCAGGATAACATCGGCGCTTCCCGCCAATCCGGCTTCGAGAGCTATCCAACCGGCGTGGCGTCCCATAAGCTCGATTACCATGACTCTATTATGGCTTTTTGCCGTGGTGTGCAGTCTGTCGATGCCTTCCATTGCTATATTTATAGCCGTATCGAAACCGAATGTAACATCGGTGCCCCACAGGTCGTTGTCGATAGTTTTAGGGACGCCAACTATTTTGAAACTATTGTCGAAACGCCAGAGTTTGTATCCGGCGCCGAGAGTATCTTCGCCGCCAATTGCTATAAGCGTATCCAGACCGATGTCGTGGAAATTCGCGACGGCCTGTGTCATTTCGGCCTCGTCGCTTGTGGGATTCGTCCGGCTTGTCCGCAAAATTGTCCCACCTTCGGACATCACATCGCGGACGTCTTCGATACCTAACGGCTGTGTATCCTTATCAAGGAGCCCTTTCCAGCCATATCTCAATCCGATTATCTCCATATCATGTTCGAGTGTTCCGGAATAGACAATACCTCGAATCACGGCATTCAAGCCGGGGCAATCGCCTCCTCCCGTTAGTATCCCAACCTTCTTCATTTCTATACCTCCTTAAACGACATAAACTTAGATAGTCGGAATCAATCGTCGAGTAAAAATATAATAAATAATCGCGTGTGTCAAGGGGAATAACAATAAATATCGATTGCCGTTTTTCACTTAAGTTTCGCTTGCGAAAGAAGAAAAACCGGGTAACTTAAAAAACGACGACGGAATTTATAATAAGGAACGAAAAAATGCAAAATAAGGTTACCTCGAATATCATGGGAATGAGCATTCCAGAAGCCGTGGAGAAAGCCGCAGATCGCGACCAATCGCGGCGGGCTTTGATGGTCAATATTCCTGATAAACAACCCCGCGTTATTACCTACCGCCAGCTCGTTAGCGGTTATGTAAAAATCGCGTCTTTTATCCAGAAAGAAGGATTCGACAGGGGAACTCATATCGCGCTACTCGGCTCCAATTGCCCGGAATGGGCTATCGCATATCTGGGAATACAAACAGCCGGATGCACCGTAGTTCCACTCGACGCCAATCTTCGCCCCCAGGAACACAGACATATTATAAGACATTCCGAGGCGAAAGCGATTTTCGTCGCCGATAGCTACTATGACCGCCTGGCCGAAGAGGGGGAAGAACCCCTTACGGATTTGAAGTATTACAAACTCGAGAACCTCGCCCGAATAATCTCAGGCGAAACCGCTCCATTAGAACCCCGCTACCCCGAAAACGATAATGTCCCCGCCGCGATAATTTATACGTCCGGCACAACCGGTTCTCCCAAAGGAGTTATCCTAACGCATCGGAATATCTTATCTGATATAAACGCCATGCCGAAAAGACTCGATTTATATCCCGATGATAATTTTATTTCGGTTCTTCCATTACACCACGCGTTCGAGGCGACCTGTGGCTTCTTATTGCCGCTTACCCTGGGTTGTGGAATATGTTACGCGAGAGCGTTGCGTGGCAAGGAGATTCTCGAGGATATCCAGGCTTCCGACGCCACTATAATCCTCGGCGTTCCACTGCTTTTCGAAAAATTCTATGTCGGCATTCAAAGAGGTCTCAAGGATAAGGGGATTGTCGCGAATACAATCTTCAATTCCGCGCTGGGGATCACGAAGGTCATAGATACAGCTTTCAACAGCCATTCGGGAAAGTCGATAATGAAACCTTTCAGAAATAAGATAGGTTTCGCCGGATTAAGGCTTATGGTAGCCGGTGGGGCGGCAATCAGGCCGGATATTGTGGAGTTTTTCAATAGCTTTGGCGTTACGTGCATTCAGGGATACGGCCTTACCGAAACGTCTCCAGTCCTGGCCGCAAATCCATCGGATAAGAATAAACCGGAATCGGTCGGCCCTCCTATCGACGGCGTCGAGCTGAAAATAGCCGATCCGAACAGGGAGGGAGTGGGGGAGGTCCTCGCCAAAGGCGAACCCGTTTTCGAGCAATATTATAAAAATCAAGACGCTACCCGCGAAGCTTTCACCGATGATGGGTGGTTCAAAACCGGCGATCTCGGAGTCATAGACAACGAAGGTTATCTTTTCCTGAAGGGCAGAGAGAAAAACCTGATCGTTACAGCCGGCGGTAAAAACGTGTATCCGGAGGAAATCGAAGAGCAGATAAATAAATCGCCCTATATTTTGGAATCCCTCGTTATCGGCTACGTAAGGAACAATAATGAAGAGCCTTTCGCCATTATCGTCCCGGATTTCGACGCCCTCGACCACGATGGCAAGAGCACGACGGACGACAACCTGGAAAGTCTTTTCAAAGACGTAATAAATCGAGTGAACCAGCGGATAGCGCCGTATAAGCGTGTGAAGAACTTCAAAATACAGCAGGAGGAATTCCCGAAAACCTCCACGCGCAAGATAAAACGCTACCTCTTCGACGGCAAGAAAATCGAAATATAAATTTCACGGTTAATAATGAGCGAAGTCCTGGAATCCTTTTTACTGAGAACCATTCCCGACTGGCAGACCGTTTTATGGATTGGCCTACCTTCTACTATATTCCTTATTATATGGGGCTTCTTTGTCGGTTGGTTGAAGACGAAAAAGCGACTTAAAACCGGCTACACACGAAAGATTTTCCATTTCGGAATTTTCACACTTGCCTGCGCGGTTCAATTTATATCGGGTTTGAAAGGCGTAGTTCTTTTTGGCATTCTTACATCTATATGGGTTGTTTACGGCGTTTTTCGCGGTTACGGTTACCCGTTTTTCGAAGCCGTAGCCCGCGAAACCGACGCGCCTCGACGCAAGCTTTTCGTGATAATTCCCCTCGTATCAACCGCTCTTGGAGGAATTCTCTCGAACATCCTCTTCCCCGGATATGCCGTAGTCGGGTATCTCGTCGCCGGTTGGGGAGACGCCATAGCCGAACCGGTTGGCGTTAGATACGGTAAACACAAATATAAAGTTCCTTCCCTCGGTGGAGTGCCCGCTACAAGGAGCTTTGAAGGCTCGTTGTCGGTTTTTATGGTCGGGTATTTCGCGGCTTATATATCGCTATTGTTTCTCGGTAAGCCCTGCGATACGGGGCTAATTGCCGCTTTGCTGGTTTCTTTCGCCGTGACGATTACGGAGGCTATCAGCATACACGGCCTTGATAATCTAACCGTTCAGGTCGTGGCCTCGGGAATAGCCTATTATTTTTTCGCTTAAACTGGCGAAAATCCGTTTTCCATGCTCATAACTAACCGCCCGATAAGGCACGAGAAAAAGGGAGTTATTTTTAGTAATAAGTGATATAAATACTGTAACTCATTATATTATAGGCGGATATGGATAATATTCATTATCCCTCAAACAAAAAAAAACGGTTAACTGCTAAAAAGTCTTTGACATATAACGAGTTGAAAAATAATATGAATAGAAATTAGGAATCTGTTTTACATGATCATAAATAATGAGTTCGATCCGAAAGACATCGATTGCGGTTTTCACGGCCTATGTTGTAGTATTCATGTCCGGTTGTGTTCATAACGAACTGGTAGTTAAATCCGGGAACGGCAAGACGGCGATTACCGAGGAAGAGGGTTCGAATCCGGCTTACGAAATGCTCCAGGATGCTGAAGAGGCCTACGCTAAGGGAGTTGCGCATAATATGAAACGCGATTGGGGCAAGGCCTGTGAGGATTTCGACGAGGCCCTGCGAATAATCTCCCAGGTCGATGTCGCGGATGAGGTGGATCTTTCCACACGCACTGACCTTCTATTAAGAGAAATCGCTTATGATTATCGGTTTGCCCTGGCGCATTCAGAGAGCCTGGACGTTACCGCCGCGCCGATTGTTCTTTCCGTGGCGCTCGAGGATAGGGCTTTATCAGAAGATACGCGCCGAAGGCTTTCCGAACTTGCGGGCAAACTCCCAAAAGCCCTTTCCGGCGAATTCGATTTCCCGGTCATTTGGAACGATAGGGTGAAAGAGAAAATAATCTATCTCCAGACGGATCTCCGCGAGCCATACACCCTATGGTTACAGCGTTCCGGCAGGTATCTGCCGATGATACAGGAAATTTTCGCCTCTCGGGGACTGCCGTTGGATTTGGCCTATCTTCCACTTGTAGAATCGGGTTTTGCCCCGGGCGCATATAGCTGGGCGCACGCTATGGGATTGTGGCAGTTCATTAAATCTACAGGAAAAATCTTCGATCTCGAGGTCAATTGGTGGCTGGACGAACGAAGAGACCCGGAGAAGGCTACTATTGCCGCCGCAGATTACTTCGAGAGTCTATATAAAAAGTTCGGGGATTGGGAACTCTGTCTCGCGGCCTATAATTGTGGTGACGGGAGAATTGCCAGATCGATCAAAAGCCAGGGAGTTAAATCATATTGGGATTTGGATTTACCGACCGAGACCGAGAATTACGTCCCGCTTTTCATGGCCGCTCTTATCATAGCGAAAAATCCCGAGGTTTACGGTTTCAATATCATTCTTGAGGAACCATATAAATTCGAATACACCGAGGTCGATGACCCCACGAACCTCGACCTGATAGCTCAGTGCACGGATACGACACTGGACTTCATCCAGGAACTGAATCCGGAAATACTGCGCTATTGCACGCCGCCCGACGTTACGGCATATCCCGTTCGCATTCCTGAGGGTAAGGCGGCCGGTTTCCAGGATAGATACGCGCAAATCCCGGAAGAAGAAAAAACCGTTTGGGCGCGGCACAAAGTCAAGAAAGGGGAGACGCTCTCGGAAATAGCATATCACTACGGCACGCGCGTTTCGCTTCTCGCCGAGACTAATCGTCTCTCCAGCGCTCATCGGCTTAGTATAGGGCAGGAGCTTGTGATTCCCGTTTCGCCTCAGGCGGCAAAACAACTCGCGGCGAAGGGTTCCGCGCCAACGCCTGCCGAATCCGTCCCGTCGGGGGGAATGGTAAGCAGATATTACACTGTCCGTAAGGACGACACCTTATCCGAAATTGCTGAGAACAATAACGTTACTTTAGAAGACTTGTTGCTCGCCAATAACCTCGGTCGCGGCTCGATTATTAAACCCGGTATGCGGCTTAGTATTCCGGTTGGAAAGACGAAAACCACATACACAGTGAAATCCGGCGATACGCCGAGCACCATTGCCGCGAGGTTTGCAGTCCGCACAAGCGATTTGCTCGAATGGAACGACCTCACAGAGAACTCGACGATATATCCGGGGCAAGTATTGGTGTTACTCGCAGGCGAATCCCGTCGCGAACCGATGGGGAAGATCGTCCATACTGTCCAAAGAGGCGAGTCGCTGTGGTCGATTGCCCGTAGATACAACGTCCACGTATCAGACCTGATCACCTGGAACGGCCTTTCGACTAATGCAACTCTGCAAATCGGCCAGAAGATCCAAATCGTCTCGAATTCGACCACCGGAACAGGCGGATATACGCAGAATCGAACAAGAGTGGTATATTCCGTCAAAAAGGGGGACACCCTCGGTAAAATCGCCAGAGCCTACGATGTTACTGTCGAGGCCATCCAACGCTGGAATAGCAAGTCCGATACGAGATTACAGATTGGCGATAAGCTGACCATATATACGGATAAAGTCGTCGCCGTTTCAGGAGGAACACAAAGAAGCGTCGATCATAAGGTCAAATCCGGTGAAACCCTTAGCGGTATAGCGGAAAAATACCACACTTCGGTATCGGCAATTAAACTGGAAAACAATCTATCGTCCGATAGAATATCCGCCGGGCAAATTCTCAGGATAAATACCTCGGTTTCCAACGAGGACGTCGCGGTCATCCATCAGGTGGTTGCGGGGGAGAACCTGACAAGCATTGCGCGTCTTTACGGTGTCTCGGTTGGCGGCATCAAGAGCTGGAATTCCAGAACAGACGATATTATTATCCCCGGCGAAAGACTCACTATAAAAGGCGTCTCTGCGCCGTCTATTTCGGAAAAGCCGAGTCTTATTCGCCACGAAGTCGAGTCCGGGGAAACGCTAAGCGAGATTGCCGTCAGATACGGAGTATCAACGGCGGAAATAAAGGAATGGAATAATAAGACCTCGGATATGCTCAGCGTGGGCGAAGTCCTCAATATCCACGCCGTCATATCGTCCGCCGGTTTCTCCAATAGCCCGGAACCTATCATTCATAAGGTTTCCAGGGGCGAAACGGTGTGGACAATAGCCCGTAAGTATGGAACGACAACGGACGCGATTTTGAGAGATAATTCTTCGATTGACCCGAAAATTTTGCACGTCGGCGATATTCTGCTTGTGAATATCGATGACAATTAGTATAATACTACTCAATGAATTACGAACAGGGTTAGGAGGAGCATGGTTGCAAAAGGAAAAGACGTAGTCACCAAGGCCGATCTCGTCGAGAGAGTGGCTGAAATGACCGGTTTCACGAAGACGGAAACCGCGGTTATCTGCGAGGGGTTGTTGCAGGCTATCAAAGAGGTTATGGCCGAAGGCAATAATATCGAGATACGCCGATTCGGGACTTTCAAGTTGAAAACCCGTAAACCCCGCGTCGCAAGAAACCCGAGAACCGGTGATCCCGTTCCGATTAAGAAACGGAATGTCCCGGTATTTAAGCCGAGTAAGGCGTTCAAGGATCTGGTTCCACAACCAAAACCGAAAAAATAAGAAAAGTGGCCAAGAAAGCTAACGAACCGGTGTTTCCGTGGTGGAGGAAACTGTTATTTATATTGATAACGGTTCTCTGCGGAGTTTTTATTGTGCACGGGGTAAAACTCCTTGATGTTGAGGAAGTCCTGGCCAACGCCACGATATTATGTCTTTCCTGTATTGGAATAGGCTGATAGATAGGCTATCATGAAAAGAACCCTTCTCAGAAGGATTACGCAGATCCTCGGCGTGATCCTTCCTAATTCTTTTTTTAAGGCTTGGAGCGGCGACCCGCAAATTTATCAGGGTAAATTAAAGGCCTATGTTTCTCCTCTGCTGAATTGTTACGCATGTCCGTCGGCGGTGGTCAGCTGTCCGGCGGGAAGCGCACAGCATTTCATCGCTCTGAAGGCGATTCCATTTTACGTCCTCGGTGTGGTGGGACTTGTTGGCGTTTTACTGGGAAGGGCTACGTGCGGATGGGTTTGTCCTTTCGGTTTCCTTCAGGATATGGAATTCAAACTCGGTCGAAAGCTCAAATTACCGCATATTAGACTCCCGGGATGGATCGAATACGGTAAATTCTTCTTTCTGATTGTGTTTGTTATTATAGCCCCGCTTGTCAGCGTTACGCCTATTATAGACGAGGAAACGGGCGAAACGATGACTTACGTCGATACGGAAACCGGAAAAACGGAAGAGATATTCGAACCGGGACAGACCTGGTTTTGTAAGATATGCCCGCAGGGCGCTCTCGAAGGCGGCATACCGCAGGTTCTGCTACACCCGGAACTGAAAGGCCTTCTCGGGCGGAATTACCTCATCAAGATGATTATACTGGGGCTATTCCTTATTGCATTCTTAATGATGCGCCGACCTTTCTGCCGGGGTATGTGTCCTGTTGGAGCGTTTTTGGGGCTATTCAACGGCATAAGCCTTCTGCAGTTCCATGTTGAACAGGATAGATGCAGGGCTTGTATGCTTTGCTATTACGATTGTCCAACCGAACACAATATATTCAAAAGCCCTAACGGACACGCGTGCATCCGATGCGGCAATTGCCTGGACGCATGCAATCACAAAGCCGTAAGGGTTACAACAATTTTCGAGGTTATGAAAAATAAGCAACGTGCTTTCGAAAAAACGGAGACGACATGAGAGTATTCCTCATAATAGCATTAATAATTTCGGCTTTAATAATATCGGGTTGCGACGACGGCAACGGCCCCACGGACGAGAAGGGAACGCTGGTGGTAACATCTGACCCCACCGGCGCTGTAGTATTTATAAATGGGCAGATACAGAGCGGCGTTACTACGAACGCTTCCATTGAACTCGATGCCGGTAATTATACAATCAGGGTGGCAAAAACGGGCTACGATGCTTCTCCAGATTCGATAATAATAGCTATCGAAACCAACGCGACGGATACCGCGGCTTTTACGCTTTCCGAGATATCCGATACCGGATATGTCCTTGTCGAGAGTTCTTATGATGACGCTCCAGTTTTTATCGACGGTGTGCCCTCGGGATACTCGAACGAAACGATAGAAGTCGGCGCCGGGTCTCATACCGTCCGGATAGACGGTTGGGCGTTCGCGCCTTCCGCCGAGGAGGAAATCGATGTCGTTTCCGGCGATACGACCATAGTGAATATCAGCGCCGACTTCGTTCATTCGTGCCTTATCGAGGAATTTTCACACGTCAATTGCGTTAATTGCCCCGATGCCGCCGAGGCGGTTCAGACAGTGTTAAGTAACTACGCCGATTCGGTTTACGCTGTCGAATGGCATCCGGATTTAGCCGGTATCGACCCCTTCCGCGAGGATAATGAAGAAATGCACGACGGCAGGGGAGATTACTACGGTGTTTCAGGTATGCCGCAGGTTTATGTTGCCGCACAGGCGGTTCCCGATCCAACATCTGTCTCCGTTATTGGTTCCTATGTTTCAAACGCCCTATCGGACACCGATGTCCAGCGATTCAAACTCTGGGCGCGGGTAATCGACGCGAATACAGTTCGGGTGAATTATAATGTTGCTTCCGGCGATGGCACCGGTGTTTTCAAGATCGCAGTAGTCGAAAATCACAGGCATTTCGATTCCCCTCAGGGAAGTAGCGGCATGACAGACTTCCACAACATTGCACGCAGGATGTCAGTTTACCCCACTTCCGGCACCGCGACTATCAGCGCCATGGGGAATTTCGAGGTGGATTTCGTCGTCCCGGAAGACCTCGATCCGGGAGAATATCACATATTAGCGTGGTTCCAGAACGACGCCGACGGTATTTACGATCCGGGGGAAGAGATACTCTGTTCTCCATGTAGGGCTGAATTCTAAAAACCTATAGGCAAATTTAATAAACCGGGCGGAATAAACTTATTGAATTAAAGAGCAAAGTTAGTATATTGTAGGAAGCTCCCGAAAGTGGAGCTCGATATTCAAACCGGAGGTTCCAAATGCTCGGCCGTCCCGGAAACATACTTGCCATTATCCTGATTACCATAGTATCCTTTTCTTACGCCGATTTCAGCTTCGACTTCGATCCCGGTATTCGTGCCGGAATTCTGCCGGATGGCGGCTTCGAGGTTTTCCTCGGCGGAGGTTACCTCACGAATACAGGATCTTCCGAGGATATTTACCACATCGTCCTCGATCCCTCCGGACTTCCAGATACATGGTCTGCGAACTTCTGCGCCTTTGAAAGCTGTTATCCCCTCGAAGCGACATCCAGCCTTCTTGCAGGAAGGAATACGGAAGTTTCAGTCCACGTTTTTCCCGTAGATCCGGGAGCTGGAACCGTAACCCTAACTATTTCATCCGACAGAACCGGAGAAGCCGACACTATAATATACTGGGCTTCTCACGAACCCGAAGTCCTGATAATCAACGACAGCGGCAGGCCCGATGTTTCCCTGTGGTATTCCAACTCCTTCGATAACCTCGATGCCATAGGCGGAATTTTGAATCACATCGACATCGACTTCGATAGCCTCGACCTGAGCGAATTCTCCTCTGTCCTGTGGTTTACAGGCCCCGACTACGACGACGTTTTCGACGAAATCGACACTTCGGTAATAAGCGATTATCTTTCCGGCGGAGGGAAATTCATTCTGAGTAGTCAGGGAGCCGGTTCTTTTTGCGACGGCTCTGGAATATCATCATGGTTAATGACTAATCTAAAGGCCGAGTGGGTAGAGGACGATTCCGCGATGACTTCGTTTTACGGATTACCCGGCACCGTTTTCGACGGTATTTCCGGAGCGCTCGGATGGGCGGGTGGCTCGGAGAGTTTCGACAGACCGAGTGTAATATCGGCGACCGATGGTTCGGTTCCACTTATACAATACGATGCGGTGGGCTCTCCGACAGCGGCGATAGGGTATTATGAAGAAACAGGTAGTAAACTTGTTTATATCGGTTTCCCCTGGGAAGCTATAAGCGACGAAGCCGTCCGTGACACTGTTATGGCGAAGGCTCTGGAATATGTCAACGGCGCTGGAACCGTCCGGGGATTTATCGAGACACCGGCAAATATAAGCATAAGAGCCTATCCGAATCCTTTTAATTCGGCCGTAACTATTAGCTTAATAGGTTCGGATTGTTCGATAGGCATAATCCGGATATTCGATATAATGGGTAAAGCCGTTACAGTGTTGGCATTAGACGACAATAACTCGGTCGTATGGAATGGGACAAACGCGGACGGAGAATCCGTTCCGGCCGGAGTATATTTCGTTAAACCAGACGATACAGCTGTGTCCGCGAAAAGAATTTTATTTCTTGAATAAAAAATAACACATATCCCTAAGGGGGGCAAAAATGAAAAGGCTTTTTATTCTGACGGTGCTATTCCTTATAGTCGTTACCGCCGGTTTCGGTTACGTTCGACGCGCGATGTATGAGTTATTCACAAGCGGCACCTGCGGGCCGTGTGTTTCCGCCAACGATTATCTCGATGACTGGTATCCTCTTCATCATGACGAGATTTGCATGGTTCGCTACCATACCAGCTGGCCGGGAAGCGGCGATATATTCTATGCGGCTAATCCATCTCAAAACGATGGTAGAACTTCGTTTTACAGCGTCGGTGCAGTTCCTACGGCGGTAGTTAACGGTTCCGTTCTCGGCTCATGGGTCGGTTCTGGAGATATCGCTCTCGCCGGTTCAGGAATGTATTCGCCTCTGGAAATCGAACTCGTGCCTTTAGATTCGGGAACGGTTCAGATTACGGTCTTTTGCGAAGATTCCGATTATTCCGCGACCCTGGATCTGAACGTTTGCCTTATCGAAGATAGTCTTTATTACGTGGCCCCAAACGGGCAAACGAATTTCTACGAGGTAATGCGTTATATGCTACCCGATTATAACGGCGAGACCGTTACTATCGACGGCGACACGAGCTTTTCGATAACCTACGATTTCGACACTTATCTGGATATCGTGGAGGATTATCATAACTGCTGGTATGTGGCGTGGCTTCAGGATCATAGCGGTTCGGTTAAAGAAGTCCATCAGAGCAACAAGGCTCATGTCGATGATATGAGCGAATACGGCCATAATATCGATGTCGGCCAGATGACGTATCTTATCGAACCGTCGGATACTTCCACTTTCAATTTCGAACTGACCCATTTTGGCTATCTGGATGACAGCTACGACATCTGGATTGAGTCGGAAACTCCCGGCGGATGGTTCGTCGAATTCGAGGTCGATGGGGTGGAAGGCGATTCTACTCACGTAGATCTGGTTAGTTTGGAGATAATCGAGGGCGAACTGAAGATTTCACCCCTTGGCGACCCAAAAACCAGTTCAGTAAATGTTTTTATCACCCCGGAAATAGATCCAGAGGGCGGCGTCGATACTTTAAAATTCACCGTTCTTGCTGGTGGCGATCTCCTTTATGTGGTTAGTTCGGTCGCTACGGGCGCAATGGATTATTATATCGACATGTTCGAGGATAACGGCGTTAGCTACGGTATATGGAACCAGGCGGCTAACGGGCATCTGCCGGATTATTCGGATATGCGTTTCGATGCTGTGTTCTGGCACGATGGCTATAACACAATGGATGGTATGAATGAGATCGAGCGTCCGGCTCTTCGCGATTACCTGAATAACGGGGGAAAAGTTTGCATAACTTCATCGGGTCTTGGAGTCGCCCTGGGTTCGTTACCCGCGTTCTATATGTTTATCCTCGGCGCTCAATATCAGGGGACGGAATACGGGCCTTCGGAGGTTACGGGCAGTGGTTTCGCCGGAACGGAGTTCACCGATTTGAATCTAACATTGCTCGGAAGCGGCCATGACGGTGAAAAATTTACGACATACGGCGATTCCGAAGGTATTCTACGATACGGTTCCGGGCCGACATGCGGATTGAAAAAGGATTTCACCGGCGGCGGCAAGCTAGTATATCTGGCTTTCGAGTTGGAAGACGTTTCCGATGAAACGGAACGTGACGCCTTCTGGGACGCCCTTCTGGACTATTGGGGAGGCCTTAACGTCGATGAAGCCGAACTACCGCGAAAGAATGCAATCGTAACTGCATCGCCGAATCCTTTCAACAGCACTGCGAATATTGAAATCGAATTGCCGGAAGCCTGCGATGTTTCCGTCGAAGTCTTCGATATTTCAGGTAGAAAAGTGGATGTAATCCATAGCGGCATGCTATCTGCGGGGCTTAGTAGTGTAAGATGGGAAGCCGACGATCAACCGAGTGGAGTTTATTGGATCAAGGTCAAAGGCGACTATGAAGCTCAAACTAAGGTATTGCTCTTAAAATAGGAGGTTCGATGCGACATTTAAAACTGATAATACCGTTATTAATAGTCCTGGTTTTCACCGGATTTGCAGAAGAAGGGATTTTTACCGATTTCAATACGAAGGATCCCGATGGAAACGATATTGTATTGAGCGAATTCGTCGCGGAAGGACCTATTATCCTGACTTTCTGGGCGACATGGTGCAAGCCGTGCATCAAGGAGCTAAACAAGCTTACCGAGATGAATGATTTTCTCAATGAGCACGGAGTTCGAGTTCTGGCGGTCTGCGAGGACGGCCCGCGCACTCGAAATAGAGTAAAACCTTTCGCACAGAAGAACGGCTGGGATTTCACTATCGCTATGGATACCGGCGGCGGTATAAAGTCCATTGCGGGCGTGGCTGATATCCCCGAATTCTTCATCCTATCGACGGACATGGAGATTCTCTATCAACACATGGGCTACAAACCCGGCGACGAGGTCGAATACAAAGAACAGATAGAAACGCTTTTCCCGGTCGAAGAAGGGAAGACTGAAACCGTAACGGAGGAGGAAGAGGTTGCGCAGTAGGAATATTCTCGCCGCGTTGCTTCTGGTCCCCGTCGCATTGCTTGCTCTGTCGTTGACCGCGCGCAATTCACTGGAATACCGCGCCGCAGAAGCAGATAAAGGCAAAAGTTTCTTCGAGGAAAGGTTGGATCTTCGTCTGAACCATTCCGAAATCACAGTCGGCATCACCTACGAAGCTATGCAACCTTCCAGAGAATCGGCGCTAACACGCCCGGACAGCACTTATACAGCGATTACCCAACGCTGGGCGCGGTTCCAGCAGGAGAATTTCGACATCACCGGTGGCACCTTCATGACTACGCTGGGCAACGGCCTGCTTATCGATGCCAGAGAGCGGCGGGATGTCCAACAGGATCATCACCTCGACGGCGCGAGGGTCACAGCGCGAGCTTTTAACTGCGATATCACCATGCTCGCAGGCCTGGCGGATTGGGACGACAACACTCGCTTCATGGCCGCTGAATTCAATTCATATTACAAATACGCTCCGATTGGCGGCGGATATGTCCGTTACGACGTCAATGGGGGAGAGCTCCTACCCGGTCTCATTGGCGAGACTTACGAAGTCCATGCCACTCCGGTAGCGGGCCCGGCGAATGCCGATTTCCGTTATGCCAAAACCTGGCGCGGTCCGGAAGGCGGCGGCGTCGAATATCAGGGCGATGCGATTTACGGATCCGCTTCAACTTTCTTCGGCCCTGTGACATTGTTTGGCGAATTCATTTCGGTGGACAGTTTTATCGTGAAAGGCTACGGCGACGAAAATTCTCAATATATCACATTGCCCCTTATAGTTCGCCAGCCCAGCTACACCCTGATAAGTCGGCATCTCGCGATAATCAACCCGCGCGAAGCCACGGCCTACTCCGCCGAACTGGGGCTTTTCCACATCCTAAATGGCGAAATCACGGCATCCTTCGCGATGATCGACCCCCCAGGAACGGCCAGTGATTACACCGAGGGCTATCTCGAACTTTACCGCGATTGGGATAGGCTATCTATGAAGGGCATATACGAAATGCAATCAACCGGCGAGGAAGATCCGACGCATAATGTCGTTCTGGAACCGCTTTACTACTTCACTGACAGAGCCAGTTTGCTACTTGACCTGGAATTCCAGACAGGAACAGAATTCGATGAGACCGCAACTAATCTGTATGGTCTTGCGGAGTTTACGCTATCGCCCTATGGCGCAATCGGCGTCGAGGGGGGAACCATCCAGGAATGGGACAGCGAGACAGCCGGGCTGGAGACGGAAAACTTCGTGAGGTTCTATATCGACGGCGAGGTCGCGAAGAATCACAAACTGACACTCGCTTACGGTAAACGTCCGGGCGGTTTTACCTGCTCCGGCGGGACTTGCCGCATAGAACCGCAATTCGAGGGTTTCGAACTTAAACTATCATCGAGCTTTTAGTTGCATGAACCGGCTGTCACGTTTTTTGCTATATCTAACCCAAAATTATCCGGAATTTTCAGCGGGCAAAAAACGCGCCAGCCTACGCCCGGCCGCTGTCACGCTGTTTGCTACGACTCCTACTAATTTGGCATCCCCCGATTATAGGCAAACATCGCGCCAGCGGCCTTATCGCACTTTTTAATAATCGTGAAAAACGCATTCCCATATATTGCCCTTCTGATACTTATCCAGAGCCTGTTAGGATACACACTTGTGTTTGAGAGCAGCGGCAAACCGTTGCCTGAACTGGAAAATGCCATTCGTGCGAGAGTCGATGAATTCTCGAACAATGTTTCCGGTTGGGCGGATATCGACGACACTATTCATTTTAAGATCGCTTATACGCGGCGTGAGTTCGCGGAGATCACTCAGGGGCTGATGCCCGATTGGTCGGCGGGCGCGGCGGATCCGAGTTCGAACACGATTATTCTGTATTTCCCGGAGAGTAGCAAATCTCCGCGAGCTGTAGAATTAGTCGGCCATGAGCTCGCCCATATCTTGCTCGATAACGTTCTGGGCGATATCCGGGTTCCGCGATGGTTCCACGAGGGTTTCGCGCAATGGGCGTCCGAGCCGATACAACCTCGCCAATCGATGCGTCTGGCGTTTGCGAGTATCACTGGCGAGCAGGTCAATTTGTGGGAACTGGAGAGCGTCAATTCGTGGAATCACATTCAGGCCGAACTTGCTTATGCCGAGAGCCGCGCGGCTTTCGATTATCTGATGGAACGTATCAATGGAAATATCTATGGTCTGCTTCGCTCTATCAAACGCATGGGCGATTTTGATGATGGTTTCCGCGACTATACCGGAATGTCGCTGGTGAATTTCTACCGTCTGTGGGCGAAAGTTCGCGGCGACAAGTTCAATTGGACCTTGATATTGCTCGATTGGCGCACTATCTTTGCGTTGATAACCGTCCTGTTTCTCATCGGCGGGACGATTAAGTTGATCAGAATCAAAAAAGCGAAGGGGGAGGAGGATTGGGAGCATCCCATGAGCATCGAAGCCTTCGAGGAGGCCGAACGCGAACGCGAGTGACACATGGCGAAAAAATTCCGACATAGAATAGAAAACTTCGCACTGGCAATTATGCTGGGCATCGTGAGGATATTGCCCTACCGATGGGCGGTCGGCCTGGGCGCTTGTATCGGCGGGCTTCTCTGGCGATTGCGCATTCGTCGCGAAATCTCGATGAAGAATTTCCGGCTATGCCTGCCCGAATACGATGAAAAGACCGCGCGCAAAATCCTCTGGCGAAGCTATCGCAACTTCTGCCGAAGCATGGTCGAATTCGCGCTGTTACCTAAACTGAAAGGCCGAACACACGATTACGTCGAATTCGCCGGTCTTGATGAAGCTATCGAATTAGCCGAAAGCGACCAGGGGATGCTCCTCGTAACCGGCCATTTCGGAAGCTGGGAATTACTGGGCGCGTCGCTTTCCGAGGCTGGCCTGCCGCTGGATTTTCTGGTTGGGGAACAGACAAACCCAACCGTGGACGACATGATTAACGGTATTCGTAGCGAAATGGGGATCGGCATAATTCACATGGGCGTAGCCGCTCGCGGTGTGTTTAAATCAGTGAAATCGGGGCGCGCCGTGGCGATGCTGTCCGATCAGGACGCCGGCAAAAGCTCGACCATCGTCCAGTTTTTCGGGGTTCCCGCCGCGACGCCCGGCGGCATAGGCGCTTTCGCGATCAAATTGAAATGCCCCATCATGACAGGCGGCATTGTCAGGCAAGAAGATCCAGTTAAACATAAAGTCAAAATCAAAATTCTCTACCCCGATTACGACAACCTGCCCGACGACAAAGAAGAGGCAATCGCCGAAATCACGCAACTCTACACCGACGAACTCGAAGTAATCGTGCGCGAGCACCCGGAGATGTATTTCTGGCCCCATCGCCGGTTCAAAAGCACCCTCGGCTACGACTGAGCGAGCTACTCCTTCATCGTTATGAGGAACCTTTTTCCTATATTATTAGCTTCGATGATCCTGATTTCCGCCTGCGACAAAAACTCATCGCGGGTCGATCCCGACGACGACACCTCCGGCTTTGCCAGCGAATTCTATATCGCCATGGACCCCGACGGCGGCCTCAAATCCGTCTCCTTCGCGGATTCCGTGGCCGATGGCGATTCCGTCCTCATCTATCGCGAATTGGGCATCGATGTCGTATGGGAGATGGAGGTCATCTTCCGCAAATCCCCATGGCGCCCCATTTACATGATGGTCTATTCCGAATCCATTCAGGGGGAACTTTTCTGGGACGGCAACCGCGTTACCGGCGACGCAATCGACGAGGACGGGGTTTCGCAGACCATCGACAAGACCATCGACGGCATGTCCATCCACGCCTGGTTCCTTCAGACGGCCTTTCTGGGCTTCCCTTTCGAGCAGGAGGACACCTACATGGATTTCCAGATGATCACCCCCCAGCTTACAGATTTCCCCTACAAAGCCGAACTCACAGGCACCGAAGGGGTCGGCACATCGACGAAATGGTTCAACTGCTACAAGCTTGCAATCGACGGGCGCGGTGTTTACGCCCCTTTCACCCCCGATGTCCGCGTCTTCCACCGAATTGAAGAGCCTCGCATCCCCATCCAACTATGGGTCGAGGGTGAAGGCGCGGTCTTCGAATGGTTCGCGGACAGTATATAGGTTTTATCAGGGTTAAACACCGCTATTGCAGGCTTTACAGGGAAAATTTCAAAGGTGCATGGCGAAATTTCAAAACTCCACAACGGAATTTCAAAACTCTCTAACAGATTTTCAAAACTTCATAGCTGAAAATCAAAACTATCCAGCACATTTTCAAAGCTGTTTTTCAGATTTTCAAAACTCTCTGGCTAATTTACAAAGGTCTCAAAAGCCCTCGAAATGCCTGTCGTTAAGCTTACAGCTTGTTTATGAGATAAAAAAACGCCCCGCGTGAAAACGGGACGTTCGAAAATCCTTATCTTATAAGATTTTTATTTGATGAACAGGACGCGCGAGGTCGTTACATCTTCGCCGACGGTTGCGCGAATCAGATAGAGGCCGCCTGAGACATTCGCAGAGGGTGTCCACGAACGGACAGGCTCTTCGACAGCTGGCAGGGTCTCGACAAGCCGGCCGGTAACGTCGAAAATCTCGACCATCGCGCTGATAGGCGTGGCGATCCTGCACGCCGAGTTGAAGGGATTGGGCCAGGCGAATATCGATATGTCATCCGGCCTGCCGATTTCCTCGTCGATGTTCGCGAAATCGTATTCGAGTAAAACGGAAGATGTCCACGTTGTGTCGCCCTCGACGACGTCCCAGGAAATATCCTTCACCGGCCCGATATGCTCGGCAATCCACATGTATGAACCGAAAGTGCTGAAATCCGAATACACGGTGTCGCTACCCATCACGACATTGACGTTCCATGTTCCGTTGTTGCCGAGTTTCAGACAATTCGAGAACATACCTGCGGGGACTGTGCAACTTTCCAGGGCGAGTGCGGTGGCGAACATGTTCATTTCGAGATAGTAATCCATGCCGGATTCCGTCCAAGTGCTATCGACTTCCATCATCGTCCAATTGTCGCCGATATTGAAGGTCGCCGGAAGGACCATCATCAGGAAATTAGCTCCCTCGCTGAAAATCACCTGAAACAAACCCGACGGCCGCATCTGGAAATAAATTGAATCGCCCTCTTCGTCGCCCTCGTCGATGTAGAGGTATGATTCGTATCCCATGACGGTTGCCGTGTCGGTTATCGTGGCCGTAGATGTGTCGATGCCGTCCTCGGATGAATCCTGCGAAGTCCATGTGTTGCCGATCGCCATGGGGAAATAATCCTCGGCGTCCAGTGCCATCAAACAGGCGGCGGTGAGAAGAATTGTGAATAAAACTGCAGATTTCATCTGTCCCTCCCTGAGTTTAGAGTTTCAATTTGACTATTAAAATAAGACGACAAACCTCGTCTGTCAACTTTCTTTTTATTCGATGACCAAACGGTCATTTTTCTCTTGACTTATGGAAATCCGTTGCGTATTATTGTTTTAGAAAATTAAAATTCAAACCAAGGAGCGCAGATGAAAGAATACACCGACCTTGCCCTGGACGTTGCCAGGGGAGCGGGCGCGGACTTCGCCGATATGCGTATCGTCGAGGAGCGCCAGAACAGGGTTTTTGTCCAGAGGCGATCTCTGAAGCTCATCGACGAGACCGAATCCTTCGGTTACGCGGTGCGAGTGCTGGTCAACGGCGCGTGGGGATTCGCTTCGAGCACCAAATTGACAAAGGACGAGGTGCAGGCGACTGCTAAACGCGCGGTCGCAATCGCGAAAGCATCGGCCAAAGTCCCTAAGGATTTTCCAGTAAAGATGGCTCCGGAATCGAAGTATGTCGATACTCAGGTGGGGCCTTGCGAGGAGGATCCGTTCGCGGTGTCGAACAAGGAGAAGGCCGAACTCCTGCTGACCTGCACGGATATCATGCTCAACCAGCCGAATATTGTCATGGCTATGGGTTATTTACAATTCATCCGCATGCACCGGATCATCGCCAACACGGACGGCAGTTATCTCGACCTGACGAATTACTTCACCAGCCCGTATCTGGGATGCTACGCCGTGGACGGCAACGAATCGCAGGACAGGAGCTACCAGGGCGGTGCAAAGCAGGCCGGTTACGAGTTCATCCGCGAAATCGACCTGGAAGCCAACGCGAAGAAGTGGGCGGAAGAGGCACTACTGAAATGTCGAGCGGAAGACACACCGCACGGCGTCATGGACCTCGTCCTCGATCCGAACAACCTCGGGCTGACGATGCATGAATCGGTCGGTCACCCCACCGAACTCGACAGAATTCTGGGCTGGGAGGCCAATATGGCAGGGCGAAGTTTCGTCAAGCCGGAAAATGTCGGTAAGCTGAAATACGGTAGTGATATCGTGAACTTCACCGTTAATAATCAGCTCGAAGGCGGTCTGGGAAGTTGGTTCTACGACGACGATGGCGTGAAGATGCAGAAATTCTTCATGGTCAAGGACGGCATGTTGAACAGCCTTGGGTGCACACGCGAAACCGCGCCGATTATCGGCTGGAATAAATCCAACGGCTGTTGCAGATCCGACGGTTTCGAGCATTTCCCGATCAACCGCATCCCGAACCTCTATTTGGAGCCCGGCACGGATAACAGTATCACGCCGGAAGATCTAATAGCGGGCGTCGATAGGGGCGTTTACATCGAGGGGATGGGGAGTTTCTCCATCGACCAGATGCGCAACAACTTCCAGTTTGGCGGCGATATGTTCTGGATGATCGAGGGCGGAAAAATCACCAAACCGCTCAAGAAAGTTACCTACCAGGCGCAGACCACTCAATTCTGGAACAGTTGCGACGCGATAGCCGGAAAGGACTACTGGAAAGGGCACGGCGTGATGAACTGCGGTAAGGGTGAACCGATGCAGGTCATGCGAATGACCCACGGAGCCAGCCACTCGCGATTCCGTAATATAGACGTTGGAGGTGCGAAATCATGAGAACTCAAGAACAGATAAAACAGTTATTGGATAAAGTTCTGGCGAAGGTCGGCGGTCTGGAGGCTCAGGTTAGCTATTCGGGTGAAAAAAGCATTGCCACGCGTTTCGGCGAAAACTCTATTACCCAGAATATGGGGGGAGAAGTCGAGAATATCAGGTTGCTCGTCTATAAGGGCACTTCCAGCGGAAGCTACGTTACAAACCGTTTCGACGACGATTCAATCGACCGGTTTGTGAAAATCGCGGTTGCGATGGCGGAAGATTCCCCGAAAGATCCAGAATATGTCCCGCTTCCCGGCCCGCAAGAATATCTCGATATGCCGGAAGGCTGGAACGACGATATCGTTGGAGTCGGCCCGGATACTATCGCCGGGGATATCGGCAAAGTCGTTGCGGCTTCCAAAAACAAAGGGTTCAAAGCGAGCGGATTATTCGAAGCTCAGGCGGAAATTAACGCTGTCGCGAATTCTAACGGCCTTTTCGGATTCGACCGTTCGACGGATGTAACCTATTCAACCACACTTCACGGCCCCGCCGGAAGCGGCAAAGCTGAGATATCGCGCAATTCTTTCGCGGAAATCGATATAGACAAAATCGTGAATACCGCGGTCGAAAATGCTTCGATGGCTCAGAATCCCGCGGATATCGAACCGGGAGATTATACCGTTATTTTCGAGCCTCATGCGCTGATCGAATTCTTCGCCTTCATGATATGGAATATGAACGCTCGCGACGCCGACGAGGGAACAACCGTTTTTGCCGGAAAGATGGGCGAGAAGCTTTTCTCCGACAAAGTAAACGTTCAATTGAAAACGAATGTTCATTCACTTCCGGCTCCCGTTTACGGCGATTCGGGTCTCGCGGTTAAGCCGCGCACCTGGATAGAAAAGGGCGTCCTGAAAAGGCTGAACTACAACCGTTACTGGGCGAAGAAAATCGGAGTGGAACCGGATCCTGTGATATATCCGGTCTTCATGGACGGCGAGGATAATACCGTAGATGATCTGGTGAAGCAATGTAAGCGTGGGCTTCTGGTGAAAAACCTCTGGTATATCCGCTACGTGGATCGACGCGAATTACTGCTCACAGGCATGACTCGTGACGGCCTGTTCCTGGTCGAGGATGGCAAAATAGTGAAACCGGTGAAGAATCTGAGGTGGAACGAATCGCCGATCGTATTCCTGAACAATATAGTCGCAATGTCGAAACCCGAAAGGGTTGGCCATTACGCGATGCTTCCGGGTATTATGAGCGAAGGATTCACCTTCAGTTCCAAGACGGAATCGCTATAATTATTCTTAAAATACCTATCGATAGGCGTGTTTCGGCACGCCTATTTTTTAAAGAAGATTAGTTTGGGAGTAATTCTTATTACCCGTAGATTTCCTCGATAACTGCCTTTGCCGCTCTCTTTGAAGCTTCGGGAGCGCCGAGGAGTTTTTTTATTTTATTTAATTCTTCGATTGTCGAGGTTCGCTTTCGATTGTCGATAATGTATGGTTTTACTGCTTCCGCGAGATTTCGAGGTGTGGCGTCACTCTGTATGAATTCGGGAGAAACCCCTTTACCCGCCACGAGATTGGATAATCCGATGAAATCCGTGCGAACGAGGCTCCTGAATATCGTTACTGATAATGGATCGGTGCGGTAGGTTATTACATGGGGGAGTCCGGCCACGGCGCATTGCAGAGTCGCACTCCCAGAACAGCACAGCGCCGCAGTCGATGCAAACATAGCATTTATAGCTTCACCCTCGATCATCTTCAAATCGGGTAGGTCGTATTCAAATAGCGAATCGGGTAAATCCGGCGCTTTGACCACCAGACCGGTTAAATCCGGTATTTGCGATTTCAGGATAGAGAAGGCCTCTATCATAATTTCGAGGAGTCTCGATACCTCCTGCTTTCTGCTACCCGGAAGGATCAGCAACAACGGTTCGTCGAATTGCAGATTCCTCCTGAATTCGGATGGCTCGATTGTCGGTATAACTTCATCCACAAAATAATGACCGACATAGGATACCGGAACGCCTTCTTCTTCATATAGTTCTTTTTCGAAGGGTAGTATCGTCAGCATTCTCGAAATGGATTTTGCGAGCTTTTTGATTCTGCCGGGTTTCCATGCCCAGACCTGCGGCGAAACGTAATAAACAATCGGTATTCCGTGTTTGGCTAATCTCTCCGCCAATCTGATATTGAAACCGGGATAATCGATTAAAACAGCGCCGTCCGCGTTGCGACGAACTGCTTCTTCGGTCAGCGAACTCATTCTTCTGAACATTTCCGGTAGTCTCCCGACGACATCGCGAAAACCCATTACAGCGAGTTCGCCGACCGGTGTGAGAATCTCGACACCGGCTTTACTCATGGAATCTCCGCCGTAACCCCACATATGTAAATCCGGCTTCAGTTCGAAAATGTGTTTGGCCAGAGGACCTCCAAGAGCGTCCCCGGAAGGTTCACCTGCGATTATTAATAGATTATTACCCATTAATCGATGTTTTCAAGTATTTTATCCGCAAGCCGAAGAGCTTCGAGACCCCGCTTTCCCGAAACAAGAGGTTCTTCGCCGGTTCGAACGCAATCGATGAAGTGTTCAAGCTCCGATTGTAGAGCGTTGGTTTCGGGAACGGGTATATTCCAGCGGTATATTGTCTCGCCCGTTGGAAGCTCGAAAGCTTCAGCGGTGTCTGGCGCTTTGAGGTCGGAGCCGGATAGAGTCGCCACTTCGACCTTACCGCCGAAATCGAGGCCGATATACGCTCCTGGAACAAAGAAACGCATCTTGCGCATGTTGGTAAGAGAGATGCGACTCGCTGTAAGATTCGCAACGCACCCGCTTTTGAACCTGAGCCGGACGTTAGCGATGTCCGGGCTTTCGGTTAATATCTGACTCGCCGATGCGGACATAGATGCTACAGGTTCTTCCAGAACCGCAAGGACGAGCTCGAGATCGTGAATCAGTAAATCATGAACTACGGAAACATCGGCTCCACGCCCTCTGTAAATAGTCAGCCTGTGAGATTCTATGAATCGAGGATTCGCAAGGTATTTCCTTGCCGCTGTGAAAGCCGGATTGAAATGTTCTACGTGGCCGACCATAATAATCCTGTTAGCGGAACGCGCTACGGCGACCATCTCCAATCCCTCCGACGTGCTCTCCGCAATCGGCTTTTCGACGAGAACGTGGCAACCGTATTCGATAGCCCGTTCGGTAATCGCACGGTGTGTCGCGGTGGGGGAGGCTATCACAACGGCAGAACATTTATCGAGTAACTCGTCCATCGTGCTAAATGCGATGGTTCCGTATTTCGACGATATTTCACCGGCGCGTTGTTTATCGATATCGAAAATTCCCACAAGGTCGGCGCTGGCGAGTTCACCGAGTATTTTCGTATGGTAATTCCCGAGATGTCCCGTGCCTATTACGCCGATTTTTACTTTGTCCTGCGTCATTTTCCTTCCCTTTCCGAAATGATAGATAGTTCCAGATTATCCAGAAGTAGTTCGAGTTCTTCATAATCGATCTCGCCGTCTGATAACGCCATTTTGAGGATTTCCGGAAACAACTCGAATCGATCCCTGTCTATCCGATTTTCATCTTCGGCCCGTTCCAGTCGATTGAAAACGCGGGTGAATCTTTCCGGTTCCGTTCTCGACGGCAATCGAGATAATAAGAGAGAGCGAAGCCGTTTGACTCCGCTCTCGGTGTTCTCTTCGACATACAGCCCGGTATCGGCTAAAACATCTCTGGTGCTATCGATTATGTCCTCGTTAGAATCCCGGGCTTGCCCAATGTTCTCTTTATTCAACGCCGACCAATATACACCATATAATCCGATAATCGATAAAAAAAACAGCGAGAATAACATGGCGAGGATCAGCCCGAGTTTTCCCCGCTTCTCCTCCGCCATTTAGTTTTCCTGGCTTGAGGGCGGAGGCGTTTTTGGCGTCGAAGTTCCCCGATTAACCGATATCTGCTTTGGAACACTGCGTTTGGGAGGTTTACTGGATTTCCTCGAACCCTCCGCTTTTGATCCGCTGGTCAGGTGTTCCTTCGTCTGTTCGTCTCGGGGATGGATTTTATTGTGATCTTCTGGAACTTCCGAATCCTTAGATTCCGACTTCTCTTTGGCTTTCTCCGGAGTTTCCTTTTTTTCCCTCTTATGCCGTTTACGTTCCTGTTTCTTAACCTCTTCCGAAACGATTTCGATTATCGCCATCTCGGCACCGTCGCCCTGGCGGGGGCCGAGTTTGATTATTCTTAGATATCCGCCCTTTCGGTTTTCAAGAAGAGGCGCGACTTCGTTAATCAGATGGTGGGCGACCGACCGGTCGGCAAGCTTGCTAATTATAAGCCGCTTGTCCGAAAGCGAAGCGTCGATAGCTCGTGTTATAAGTCTTTCAGCGTAAGGACGGACTTCTTTCGCTTTGGAAAGGGTGGTCCGAATACTGCCGTATCTGAAAAGACTGGTTGCCATGTTTTTCATCATGGCCTTTTTATGCGTCGCATTGCGACCTAATTTTCTTCCTGATTTATTATGTCTCATTTTATGCCTGCTTTTCTTTCCATATACTTGCTAACATCCATACCAAAGGAAAGACCGAGTTTCGCTAAAACCTCGTTGATTTCGGCGAGCGATTTCCTACCGAAATTCCTGTATTGAAGCATCTCAGTCTCGGTTTTCTGGACGAGTTCTTCGAGATTATCGATATTTGCCGCGCGAAGGCAATTCGATGAACGAACCGATAACTCAAGTTCATCTACGGGCATCTTCAGGAGTTCGCGGATCTTGAGAACCTCTTCGTCAATCTCTTCCTCTTCCATCCTATCCACGTCGGTATCGGGGGAGAGGAACAGATCGAAGTGATCCATGAGTAGTTTCGCGCCCATCGCAAGCGATTCTTCGGGCGTGAGACTGCCGTCGGTGGTAAGCTCGAATATAAGACGGTCGTAATCGGTCTTCTGGCCGACTCGCGCCTGTTCCACGTTATATTCGGCTTTCAATATGGGCGTGAATATGCTATCGATGGGAATAGTTCCTACGGGATGATCTTCCTTGACGTTCTCCTCCGCCGTATTAAAGCCCTTGCCTACGCCCAATTCGAGTTCGACCTTAAAATGGACATTATCCGTCAGCGTGGCGATGTGATGGTCTTTGTTCAGGATTTCTATCGAAGAATCGCCCTTTATTTTCTTGGCCTTAACTTCCCCTTTCTTATCGACATCGATATGCATATCTTTTGGATAGTCGCTGTGAACTTTGAAACGGATGCCTTTAAGATTAAGGATGATTTCCGTAACATCCTCGTAAACGCCCTCGATGGTCGAGAATTCGTGTTGAACGCCTTCGATCCTTATTGCTGTTATGGCGGAGCCCTGCATAGACGAAAGGACGACTCGCCTTAAAGCGTTACCGATTGTAACCCCGTAACCTTTTTCCAGCGGTTCGATTATGAATCTGCCAAAAGTATCCGTTGCGGACGCCGGATCGAGAACCACTTCTTTCGGCATTTGCATACTCTTCCATTTCATTCGCGAACCTCCTTTTATTAATTATCTCGAATAATATTCGACGACATACTGCTCCTCGACTTCAATAGCGATTTCTTCGCGTGTGGGAACATTATTGATTTTGCCCTGAAGCTTGGCCTTCTCCAGATCCAGCCATGCCGGGACGTTTTCGCCGATATTGCGAAGTGAATTGTGTATTATCTCGAGGTCTTTGCTTTTCTCTCTAACGGAAACGACGTCGCCTGGAGAAAGAGAAAATGACGGTATATCGGTTTTCCTGCTGTTGACCTCGATATGTCCGTGCCTGACCAATTGCCGCCCGGCTTTCCTCGAAGGCGAAAACCCGAGGCGATATACGGCGTTATCCAACCTCAATTCCAGAAGTTGCAACAGATTCGTGCCGGTAACGCCCTTCATGCTACTGGCCTTCTTGAAATAGCGTCTGAATTGCCTTTCGAATACGTCGTAAATCCTTCGTAGCTTTTGTTTCTCGCGCAGTCGAATCGCGTAATCGGATGGTTTTCTGAAACGCCTTCCCTGCTTGTAACTGCCGGGAGGAGTTTCGCCCCGCCGCGTGATCGCGCATGAATCAGAATGACAGCGTTCGCCCTTTAAGAAAAGTTTCTGGCCTTCTCTTCTACAAAGCCTGCAAACCGGTCCGGTGTATCTTGCCATAATATACTCTCCTAAACCCTTCGGCGTTTTTTACCTCTACAACCGCCGAAAGGAACTGGTGTTATATCCTTAACACGGCTGACGCGAAGCCCCGTGGCTGACAGCGCTCTCAGAGCCGCTTCTTTGCCGCTCCCGGGACCTTTAGTGTGGACTTCGACCGTTTTCATTCCCATTTCCATAACCTTTTCAGCCGCTTCACGAGCCGCCAATTGCGCGGCATACGGAGTAGATTTCTTCGACCCGGTGAAACCGATACGGCCGCCGGAGCTCCAGCTATATGCGTTGCCTTTGCTATCCGTGATAGAAACGATCGTATTATTAAACGTCGCCTTGATATGAACGATACCCTCTTCCGGTGCCGTTCTCTTTATACGGCGCGGCTGACGTTTCGTTTTCTTTGCTTTAGCCACTATATCCTCCTGCTATCCTTTAACCTTTTTTGCCTACGGTTTTGCGTCCCAAGCCGACGGTGCGTTTGGGGCCTTTGCGGGTGCGCGCGTTGGTTTTCGTCCGTTGACCGCGAACCGGAAGACCTATTTTATGTCGCATTCCGCGATACGACCCGATTTCGATTAGTCGTTTGATGTTGCCGGCTTTTTGAGCGCGAAGCGAACCTTCTACAGAATAGTTCTCGTCGATTTCCTGGCGAATCTTAGAAATATCGCCCTCGTTTAACTCGTGAACCCTGAGCGAAGGATCGACTTTGACGGCGTCCAGTATCTGCTTGCTACTGATAGAACCGATACCGTAGATATAGGTCAAAGCGACGTCGATGCGCTTCTCGTTGGGTAAGTCAACTCCTGCAATTCTTGCCATGTTTTACCTCCTAACCCTGGCGTTGCTTATGTCGCGGGTTAGAACAGATTACTCGAACACGCCCTTTGCGTTTGACGATGCGGCATTTGGCGCAAATTTTCTTTACCGATGCTCGAACTTTCATTATTAACCTCCTGCGTATTCCTCCAGGCTATTTGTAACGATAGACAATGCGCCCCTTTTCAAGATCATAGGGCGAAAGCTCGACCGTTACGCGATCTCCGGGCAAAATCCGGATGTAATATTTTCGCATCTTGCCGGATACATACGCCAGTATTCTATGTTTATTTTCCAGTTCTACGAGAAATGTCGTATTGGGTAAAGCCTCGATTACGACTCCCTCCACCTGGATACTCTCTTTCTTTTCGTTTTCGTTTCCGTTTTCCATTTAGCCTGTTTTTTATATCGGGTCGAAACCCGCTTTTCCGTTCTCACGTAATGTCAAAATAACCGGGCCGTTTTCCGTGATTGCGACCGTATGTTCAAAATGCGCCGATAAACTGCCGTCTGCGGTAACTAAAGTCCATTTGTCGTCAAGTTCCTTCAGCCGCCAATCGCCCATCGTTACCATCGGTTCGATTGCGAGCGTCATTCCCGGAACCAATTTTGGCGAATAACCACTGGTAACGAAATTCGGCACCTGCGGCTCTTCGTGGACTTCCTTCCCGATTCCGTGCCCGACCATCTCGCGGACGATTCCGAATCTGGCCGATTCCACCGTGACCTGAACACTGCGGCTGATGTCGCGAATATGGTTGCCGGCTACGGTCCGTTCTATTCCATTATAAAGAGATTGCCGCGTGACATCGACCAGCCGTCTAACGTCTTTTAGCGCGTCGCCGACTATTATCGTGCCCGCGCCGTCGCCGCAAAATCCCTCTAAGCGCGTCCCAACGTCGAAGGAGACCAGATCGCCCGACTCTATCTTCCTTTGCCCGGGTATTCCGTGGACGACTTCGTCGTTTACGGAAATACATACGATTCCCGGGTAGGGAGGACATTGATCATCGACGACATAATGCAGAAAAGCGCTTTCCGCACCGTAGCTTTCGATGGTTTTGCCTGCGAGTTCGTTTAATTCGGCTGTGGTTACTCCCGGTTCGGTAGCCTCGAAAAGAACGTGCAACGTTTCTCCGACTACAATTCCGGCTTTACGCATTAATTCGATTTCTCGCGCTGACTTCAACTCGATCATCGAGTGTCTCCGTCGATAGCCTTAAACATTTCGACCTCGGCTACGCCGACGGGGCCGCCGGTATATATTTTAAAGAACCCGGGATGATTCCTGTAATGGTCTACAACTGAAACCGTATCCCGTTCATAAACTTCAAATCTATGTAAAATAACCTTCCGGTTATCGTCGAGACGATGATGCAATTTCGCCCCGCAGTTATCGCAGATGTTATCCGCTTTCGGCGGATTGTCGATCATATTGTAAATAGCGCCGCAATTCTCGCATTGGACGCGATTTGCCAGCCTCTCTACGATGTTTTCCTTCTCCGCCCAGACGTAGAAGATATAATCGAATTTCCAGCCGAGCGAATCCATCATCTCGTCGAGCATCTTCGCCTGTGGCAACGTTCTGGGGAAACCATCGAGCGTGAATCCGTTTACGATCTTATCACTGGTGAGAATCTCGCGGATTATCTCGATTATCATCTCGTCGGGCACGAGTTCGCCCTTGTCGATATAAGCTTTAATAGCTTCCGCGAGTTCGTCGCCCTTTTCGACTTTCTCCCTCAGAATGTCTCCCGTTGCAATGTGCCGCAAATCGAGCTTTTGCGCAAGGCGTTTCGCATAAGTTCCTTTGCCGGAACCGGGAGGGCCTAAAATGAGAATATAATATTTTCTCGATTCTTGGGTCATAGCTAACGTCTTCCCCGGATTCTGCCTTTCTTCATAAAGCCGTCATAGTGGCGCATTAGCAGGTGGCTTTCGATCTGCTGAAGCGTATCTATAATAACTCCGGTTAGAATCAACAACGTCGTTCCACCCACGGCATATTGCAATCCGCCGGTGCCCCCTGTAGCGCCCCTCAGGAACCACACCGGAACGATAGCAATTAATGCCAGCCCGATAGCTCCGGGAAGCGTGATTCTCGTGAGAACTTTATCGATATATTCCGACGTCTGTTTGCCAGGCCGTCTGCCTGGAATGAAGCCGCCGTATTTTTTCATATTTTCCGCGACATCCACGGGATTGAATATCACCGCCGTGTAGAAATAGGCGAAGAATACAATAATCACGCCGTAGATGATATTATATACGAAGGATCCGCCGGTAAAGGCCTGCGTTAAAGCCTGTTTTATCCCGCCGTCGGGAAGAAGCCCGATAACTAGCGTTGGGATGAACATCACCGCACTGGCGAAAATAATCGGGATGACGCCCGCGGCATTGATCCTGAGGGGGAGATGAGTGGCGCTACCGCCGTAAACCTTGCGTCCGGCGACCTTGCGTGCATATTGCACTGGAATCTGCCGACTACCCTGCGACAGCAAAATCGCACAGGCGATAAAGAAAAGGATTCCGATAACAACTATAAATTCGATGAAAATCGAACGGCCACCCTCCAACAACAGGACTATTTCCTGGTAGAACGTCATAGGAAGCCTCGAAACGATACCCACGAGAATCAGGATACTCATGCCGTTCCCAATTCCCTTTTCAGTCATTAACTCGCCTATCCACATAATTATAGCGGCACCTGTAGTCAAGCTTATAACCGCGAGAACCGTGAAGGGAATTCCCGAAAGGGCCGGCGTAATAATAGACGACGTGCTACCGGCATTGAGATTATGTAGATAAGCGATCATTCCAAGAGATTGAGCCGCGGCGATAAAAAGAGCGCCGTAACGTGTATATTGCGTGATCTTGCGGCGTCCCTCTTCGCCCTCTCGCTGTAATCTCTGGAAATAGGGGATAACAGCGCCGAGGAGCTGAATAATAATCGACGCCGTTATGTAAGGCATAATCCCGGTAGCGAAAATAGTAGCCCGCCTGAACGCGCCCCCGACGAACATATCGTAAAGGCCGAACAAACCGCCCATCTCGCCCTGGCCAAATGCCTGCTGTAAAGCGCCCATATTGATTCCCGGCAACGGAATATGCCCGCCCAGACGGTAGAGCACGACCATCGCGATTGTGAAAAGGACCTTCTTCCTCAAATCGGGAATCTTAAAGACGTTTGTTATAGCTTCGATTATCCGTTTCAATTAGGCACCGCCTTATATAATCTCCACTTTACCGCCGCCCTTTTCTACCTTTTCGATAGCAGTTTTACTGGCGGCGTTTACTTTCACATTTACTTTAACGCGCAGTTCGCCGTTAGCGAGAAGCTTTACGGGAAGCTTGCGCGAGATAAGCCCGTTTTCTCTCATCGCGTCGATGTCGATATCCTGGCCTTCTTCGAAGCGGTTAAGGTCCTGGATATTAATAACCTGATAAATTTTGCGTTGCGGCGGATTGAATCCCTTCTTGGGAAGGCGTCTTGCCAAAGGCATCTGGCCGCCTTCCATCCAGGAACGTTTGGTTACCCCGCTACGCGACATCTGGCCTTTGTGTCCTCTCCCGGATGTTTTTCCGGTTCCCGAGGATTCTCCACGACCGACTCTCTTACGTTTCTTCTTAGATCCTTCGGGTGGTTTAAGCTTCCCGAGTTTCATTCTCCACCTCCAGTCTCTTCGATTTTCTCGACTTTAACCAGGTGTTTTATCCTGAAGGCCATTCCCATGATGCTATCGGTAGCGTCATGTTCCACTGTCTGTCGGATCTTTTTCAAACCGAGAGACTTAACCGTAGCCCTCTGTCTTTTATCAAACCCTATCGGGCTTTTGATCAATGTTATTTTTACGCGTTCCATGATAATTCTCCGCTATCTTTTCAATCTTTCGGGCGAAATTCCGCGCCTATCGGCGACCATTTCGAGGTTCTCCTGTGCCTGAAGACCTTCCATAGTAGCTTTCGCTACGTTAATAGGGTTTTTCGAGCCGAGGGATTTTGTAAGGATGTCCTGCACGCCAAGCGCCTCGAGTATCTGACGAACGGCTCCTCCGGCGATAACGCCTGTTCCCGGTGCCGCCGGCTTGAGCAGAACTCGAGCCGAACCGTATCTGCCGGTAATCTCGTGTGGAATCGTTCTATTGGCGATGAGCGGTATTCGCACCATCGACTTACGGGCGTCCCCGGTAGCTTTACGAATCGCGGAAGCGACCTCGTTTGCCTTGCCAAGTCCGATACCCACGTTTCCCATCCTGTCGCCGACGGCGACGAGAGCGTTAAAACTCATATTTTTGCCGCCCTTGACTACCTTGGAAACACGATTAATCGAAATCACTCGTTCTTCCAGCGTTTCTTCCACAGGTTTACTCGACCTGCCCTTACGACCTCTTCTTTTCTTATCGTCTGCCATAAATACTCCTAAAACTGAAGTCCGCCCTTTCGAGCGCCTTCCGCCAAAGCCTTTATTCTGCCGTGATAAAGATACCCGTGACGGTCGAAGACAACGTTCTCGATACCTTTGTCCTTTAATATCTCAGCGATTTTTTGCCCCACGATTTCGGCGCTTTCGGATTTGTTTTTCCCTTTTAATTCTCCCTCGACATCGGGAGTAAGCGTCGAAACCGTCGCGATCGTATTGCCCGTATCGTCGTCGATAGCCTGAGCGTAAATGTGGCGCAGGCTTCTGAAAACGCATAAACGCGGTTTATCAGAGGTTCCGTAAACTTTTTTACGAACTCTGATTATCCGTCTGTTGCGCTTGATGTCTTTCTTATTCTTCATGATATTCCTCTATACTTAACTTAGACTGCGGCTTTACCGGCTTTGATACTCACGCGTTCGTCTGCGTAACGTATGCCCTTGCTCTTATAAACGTCTGGGCGTTTCAGGCTTCGTATTTTAGCGGCTACCTGTCCGACAAGCTGTTTGTCAGCACCTTCGACCTTGATAAAACCCGCCAGAAGCTGGTTAGGTGTTCCTTCTGCCTGAACCTTTCTCTTGGGCGCATCGCAGGTCAATGTTATCCCTTCTGGCGGCACGAAGAATATCTGGTGACTGAAACCAAGACCGATAATAAGACCTTTTCCATGCTGTTCAACCTTATATCCAACCCCGATAACCTCGAGATTCTTCTCGAATCCTTCGCTAACGCCGATGAGCATATTTTCAACGAGAGATCGATGTAGGCCGTGCATCTGTCGAGGTCTTTTTTCGTCGTTAATTCTCGTAATTGTAATTGTCCCGTCGTCGTTTTCTTGATAGCCGACTTCGGGGCGCAATTCGCAGGTCAATTCCCCTTTTGGACCTGAAGCCTTAACGACGCCGTTCTTGAACTCGACCTTAACGCCGTCGGGAATAGTCAATGGATTATATCCTATGCGGCTCATTTTAACTCCTTACCAAACATAGCAAAGGACTTCGCCGCCCACACCGAGCATCTTTGCCTGGCGATCGGTCAGGACGCCCTTCGAGGTGGATAGAATCGCCACCCCAAGACCGCCGCGAACCCTGGGCAGTTTGTCAAGCTTTGCGTAAACCCTTCGTCCCGGTTTGGAAACTCGCTGGATGCCCTTCAGAACCGATTCGCCCTCGTTGTATTTAAGGTAAACTTTCAACGTGGGGCTTGGGCCGTCGGACGGCACTATTTTATAACCGCGAACGAACTTTTCCTCTGTCAATACTCGAACCAGATTATGCCGCATCTTACTCGACGGCATGGCAACGACCTTTTTGTTGGCCATTACACCGTTGCGGATGCGTGTTAGCATATCGGCTATAGGATCAGTCATCATAATTAGAATAACCTCCCGATTCTACCAGCTAGCCTTACGAACTCCGGGGATTTTGCCTTTTAAGGCCAGTTCCCTGAAGCAAATTCTGCAAAGGCCAAAATCTCGAAGATAACCCCGCGGACGACCACAGCGTTCACAGCGGTTATAAGCCCTTACTTTATATTTTGGTTTTCTTTTTGCTTTGGCGATTAAGCTTTTCCTCGCCATAAAATCACCTCGAACGATTTAAGTTCTCTTAAAGGGGAATCCGAACGCCGTGAGGAGTTCGTAACTCTCTTCATCGGTCTCTGCCGATGTTACAAGCGTGATATTCAATCCCCTTATTTGTTCTACTTTGTCATAATCGATTTCCGGGAATATAATTTGCTCCGTAACTCCCATAGTATAATTGCCTCTGCCGTCGAACGCATTCGGGTTAAGTCCACGGAAATCGCGAATCCTCGGAATGGCTATATTGACCAGTCTGTCGAGGAAATCATACATACGATTACCTCGAAGAGTAACCGAAGTGCCGATTGCCATCCCTTTTCTCAAATTGAAATTAGCGACGCTCTTCCTGGCTTTGCAAATTTTCGTTTTCTGCCCGGTAATAGTTGCCAACTCTTCAGTCGCTCCTTCGAGTAACTTCGGATTCCTCGATGCCTCCCCGACTCCCATATTGACGACTATCTTCTTTAATTCGGGAACCCGGTTGACATTCGAATATTCGAAACGCTCCATAAGTTTTGGAACGACCTCGTCTTCGTATATTTTAATGTATCTCGATGCCATTGTTATCTCCTTATCTCGATCAGACGTCTATCATCTCCAGACATTTTTTACAAATCCTCACCTTGCTTCCGTCTTCGGTGAAGTGCATGCCTATACGGGTTTCCGCGCCGCATTTTGGACAAACGAGTTCGACGTTCGAGATGTGAATAGGTGCCTCGCGTTCCTGTATTCCGCCGGGGTCGCTCTGACTTCGGGGTTTCGTGTGCCTTTTTATGAAATTAACGCCCTCAATTATTACGCGGCGGCTACGCGGAAAGACCTTGAGCACTTTACCCTTCGCCCCGCGATAATTTCCCGCTATAACTCGAACGATATCGTTTTTCTTGATTCTAACCGCCGGTTGTTGATTCTTTCTCATATCTAACTCCTTATAAGACCTCAGGGGCCAGCGAGACTATCTTCATAAAATCCAGTTCACGTAATTCTCTGGCTACCGGGCCGAAAACACGTGTTCCGCGAGGCTCGTGCTGAGCGTCGATAAGGACGGCGGCGTTATCGTCGAAGCGGATGTAGCTACCGTCGGCTCGGCGAAGCGGCTTCTTTGTTCGGACAATTACCGCATGCGCGATTTCGCCCTTTTTAACTGCCGCGCCGGGTATGGCTTCCTTAACGCTGATAATTACTATATCGCCTATATGCGCGATATTGTGTTGTGTTCCGTGCGTAAGTCCGATTACCTGCGCCCGCCTGGCACCGGAGTTGTCTGCCACGTTGAGTATGCTTTCACGCTGAATCATTTTACACCTCCGCGGCCTCAGGACGTTCGAGAATCTCTAAAACGCGCCAGCGCTTGGTCTTCGACAGCGGTGAAGACTCGACCATAAGGACTTTATCCCCGACGAGGCACTCGTTTTTCTCGTCATGTGCCTTGAACGTATGTCGGCTCTTCACGACCTTGCCGTAAAGAGGGTGGGGGTATTTGTATGCCACTTCCACCTTCACCGTTTTATCCATCGCGTTGGAGACGACAACTCCTTCGCGCATCTTCTTTTTTTCTCTCATAGTTAAAGCCTCCATGAGCTTTTTCAATACAAAAAACCCCACTAAGCGGGGGTGCACCTTACAGGTATAACCCCCCAAGTCCAGCGGGACGATATTCGGCTCGGGGAACGAATATCGTAGCAACAATATTCGCGGCGTATAGCCGCATTAATCAAAATTGAAATATACTATGCGATCAACATCCCGCCATCGACGGGTAAAACCGTGCCGGTAATATAATCCGAATCTTCCGACGCCAGAAAGAGAGTGGCTTTTGCCACGTCTTCCGGAGTGCCGGCGGCTTTGCTGAGGGCTATCTTATTTTTGAAACCCTCGAGTGCCGATTCTGGAAGATTCGCGGTCATCTCCGTTTCGATGAGTCCGGGTGCGATGGCGTTGACACGAATCCCTCGATTGCCAAACTCCTTGGCAAAAGTCTTGGTCATCGAGATCAATCCACCCTTCGATGCGGCATAGTTCGCCTGGCCTGCGTTCCCGTTAACTCCGACAACGCTTGCCATATTAACTATCTTGCCGTATCGGGATTTCATCATAACTCGTGCCGCGGCTTTTGCCATAAGAAAAGCACCGGTCAGATTGACCTTCAGCACAAGCTCGAAATCCTCCGGTTTCATCCGAATCGCGAGAGCGTCGCGCGTGATTCCGGCGTTGTTGATCAATATATCTAAAGAACCATATTTATCGATTGCCGTCTTGACGGCCTTTTCAGCGTCTTCGGCGTTGGAAATATCCGCTACGAAAGATTCAACTCCAATTTCAATTGCCGTCTTTTTCAGCTCGGTTTCGTCCAGATCGACAAGGATTAAATTCGCGCCTTCCTCACTGAAGAGTTTCGCAATCGCCTTCCCGATGCCGCGGGCGGCGCCCGTAATAATCGCCGTTTTACCGTTCAGAACGTTCATAATTTTCATGGTGGAGCCGATGGGAGTCGAACCCACGGCCTCCAGAGTGCGATTCTGGCGCTCTCCCAACTGAGCTACGGCCCCAGATTTTGAAATAACGAAATCGCTGAAAACATCTTATTTAACAGCTTTCGAGATAGGCTTTAACCTATCACGAGCTTCAAAACTACGTGAAAATATACGTCAGATATACGAATGTCAAGACTTTTCTCGAAAATAATGAAAATAATTTGACTGTCAACCGATTACAACATATATTTAAACTTTCTAAATTCATTCAACGACGGAGACAGAATGCTTGATAACATTAACAAAATCAAAGAGATAGACAGCGGCGGAATGATCGAGTTCCTTCGTGAATTTCCCGGGCAACTGCTAACGGGTCGAGATCTCGCCCGCGAAGTGCCCCTCGACGTCATCGATACCTCCCGCGTCGAAAACATAGTCGTTTGCGGGATGGGGGGGAGCGCGATAGGTGGCGATCTGGTTCGTTCATATGCTATCGACAAAATCGCCATACCTATTTATATTAACCGCGATTACAATCTTCCGACTTTCGTGGGCGAAAATACCCTCGTCATCGGATCAAGCTATTCGGGCAACACGGAGGAAACCCTGACCGCTTTCACCGAAGCCGGCGAACTCGATGCCCAGAGAATGGCAATAACCACCGGCGGTAAATTGTCCGAAATCGCGACGGAGAAAAATCTTCCGGTGGTGATAATACCCGGCGGGCTTCCTCCGCGAGCCGCATTGGGCTATAGTTTCGCACCGATGCTAACCCTGATGGAAGAACTCGGCTTCATTCCGGAACAACTGAACGCAATCGACGACACGTATAAACTGCTTGTCTCGGGCGTCGAACAATATGACCTCGACGTTCGCGCCGAAAATAACGCGGCGAAGGCTCTGGCCTTCAGCTTTTTCAAAAAACTTCCGCTAATCTATTCAGACAGCGAACACTTCGATTCGGTCGCGGTCCGTTTTCGCGGTCAGATAAACGAAAACGCGAAACAACTCGCCTATAGCGCATTCCTGCCAGAAAACAACCATAACGAACTCGTGGGTTGGAATCAGGTGGATTTTCTCAAAGAGTTACTCGTGGCCATCTGGCTAAAAGACCGCGGAACGCACGAACGCGTCGGTTTCCGTATGAGTTTTATGACCGAGATTCAAGAGGAACTCGGCATAGAAACCGTAACCCTCGAAACAACAGGGGAGACCCTCCTCGCGCGAATGTTCTCCCTAATTCAGCTGGGCGACTGGGCAAGTTATTATCTCGCAATTCTCAACGAGGTCGATCCCATGCCGGTTAAAGTAATCGACAGGCTGAAATCCGAACTCGCAACAAAGTAGGTAAATATGAAAGCGATAATCCCCGTAGCAGGAACCGGAACGCGCCTGCGCCCGTTCACATCGACCGTCCCGAAACCGCTTCTGCCGGTGGCGGGCAAGCCGATACTGGCGCACATCCTCGATTCTATTATAAAAAGTTCGGTGGACGAACTCATCCTGATCATCGGATACAAGGGCGAGAAAATCCGCGAATACGTCGAAAAAAATTACGACATCCCTGCCCGGTTCATCGAGCAGGAAAAACTACTCGGCCTGGGTTATGCCGTCATGTTGGGTCTCGAAGAGGTCGATAACGAACCCGTTCTCATCGCACTGGGCGACACTATTATAGAATTAGGCCTGGACGAGATTATCTCAGAGGGCAAAAACACAATCGGCGTCCGGCACGTGGAAAATCCATCACGTTTCGGCGTGGTGGAGGTCAGAGGCGACAGAATTATCGGTCTGCAGGAAAAACCTGAACAACCGAAAAGCAATCTCGCAATCACAAGTCCCTACTATTTCATCGCGTCCGGAGAACTTCGCAAAGCGCTGAAAACAATAGTCGATAGTGGCCAGAAAACGCGAGGAGAATATCAGCTAACCGATGCACTCCAGCTAATGGTCGAACGTGGCATAGACATCTACGCGAAGGAAATCGGGGGATGGTTCGATTGCGGAACGGTCGAGACACTTATCGAAACGAACCGCCACCTGCTCGAACACGCGATTCCTACTGAAAAATTCCCGGATGTCGTGTTGATCCCGCCGGTTTATATCGGCGAGAATTGCCTTGTCGAACGATGCGTCATCGGCCCGTATGTTTCGATAGGCGAGGGCACGCAGATCACCGATTCGATCATAAGCGACTCGATCATTGGCAATAGCGCGACTATCGAACGCGGTTTTCTTAAGGGCAGTATCCTCGGCGATCACTCATCCTATAAAGGCCAATTCGGCAAGATGATTCTGGGCGATCACTCCCAGGGCGGTTTCTACGGTTAAAATAATGGCTCTGGGCGAAAAGATTCCTGCTTACGCGATAATATTTATTGACAATCGCGCATTCGCCTTTAAATTTGCATCTTGAAAATCGAATCCACTCGAAAGGATAGACATGACGGAAAAATTTCTTTTCACATCCGAAAGCGTTACCAACGGCCACCCCGACAAGATATGCGACCAGATCTCCGACTCCATTCTCGACGCCGTCCTGAAAGACGACCCTACCGGCAGAGTCGCCTGCGAAACCTTCGTTACCACCGGCATGGTGCTCGTCGGCGGTGAAATCACCACCGAAACCTACGTCGATATTCCCGCTATCGCCCGAGATATGATCCGTAGAATCGGCTACACCGACCCACATCTCGGCTTCCATTGGAAAAACGCCGCGATCATCACAATCATCGATAAACAATCGCCCGACATCGCCATGGGAGTCGATAAGGAAGGCGCCGGCGACCAGGGACTCATGTTCGGCTACGCCAGCAACGAAACCGAAGTCCTCATGCCGCTTCCGATTACCCTCGCGCACCGCCTGACAATGCGACTCAAGGAAGCGCGCGAAAGCGCATTGTTACCCTGGCTCAAACCCGACGGCAAGGCGCAGGTTACGGTCGAATACGACGACGGCAAACCCGCACGCGTCCAGGCCGTGGTAGTTAGCACACAACACGACGAGGATATCGAGCTGGGCGAACTGCGTAAAGAAATTCAAAAACACGTCATAAAACCGGTTATCCCCAATGAAATGCTCGACGACGACACCGACTACCATATCAACCCTACCGGACGCTTCGTCCTGGGCGGGCCGGTCGCAGATAGCGGACTCACAGGGCGCAAGATCATCGTCGATACATACGGCGGCGTCGGGAGCCACGGCGGCGGCGCGTTCTCAGGCAAAGACCCCACCAAGGTCGATAGGTCGGCGAGCTACATGGTGCGCTATATCGCGAAGAACATCGTGGCGGCCGGGCTGGCCGATAAATGCGAAATCCAGCTGGCATACGCGATCGGTGTCGCGGAACCGGTGGGAATAATGGTCAACTCCTACGGCACAGGCAAACTGCCGCATTCCGAACTCACCAAACTCGTCCGTAAGGTGTTCCCGCTCACGCCGCGAGCCATAATCGACCACCTGAACCTGCGAAGACCGATATTCGCCAAAACCGCGGCATTCGGCCATTTTGGACGCGAACTCCCTGAATTCACATGGGAAAAGACCGATATGGCGGACGAACTGCAAGCAAAAGCCGGTCGGTAACGACCAACGGCGTTAGGTGCTCAACAGCTACGCGGATTCGATTCCGCAAACAACGATTACTTTAATTTCAGGGGCGAATCAGCCGCCCTTTTTAACGGGGAGGTGCCTCCGACCGAAGGAAGCCCCACGGATTTGCCCTCCCTCTCACTGTCATTGCGATGCCGTAGGGGAGGTGCCCCCGCGCCCTCCCGCTCTTTGTCATTGCGAGAGCCTTAGCCCGAAACAATCTCCCCGCGCATCACTGTCATTGCGAGGGCGATAGCCCGTGGCAATCTCTTGCGCCCCGCGTAAAAAACTTTCCCCCACCGCCACTTTCTTATTGACTTTCCAAAAATTCACACAGATATTGAAATACGAACGAACACAATTCAAAAAGCAAGTTTCCCCCCAGCAGAAAGACCCCGCACGCGGGCGGGATTTGCCAAAGCAAACCGGAGCCAGGAATATGAAAGGAACCGCCATGAAAACCACAATTCTATTATTAACACTGATTTCTCTCGCCGCCGGCCTGCACGCCGACTCCCTGCATGTGTCTCTTGCCGGGCATATAGATACGCCGGGAGATGCCCGGGGAGTCCATGTAGTCGGCGATTACGCCTATGTGGCGGATGGTTATGAAGGTCTTCAGATAATCGATATTTCCACACCCTCCGCAGCACCCTCTTTAACCGGCACGTTCAATACGACTGGATACGCCAGTGGAGTCCATATAGTCGGCGATTACGTCTATGTGGCGGTTAGAGATTCCGGTCTTCAGATTATCGATATTTCCACACCCTCCGCACCCTCTTTAACCGGCACATACTATACGAGTGGATCTGCCTATGGAGTCCGTGTAGTCGGCGATTACGCCTATGTGGCGGATTATGATGAAGGTCTTCAGATTATCGATGTTTCCACGCCCTCCGCACCCTCTTTAACCGGCACGTTCAATACGAGTGATTATGCCTATGGAGTCCATGTAGACGACGATTACGCCTATGTGGCGGATCGGCTTGCCGGTCTTCAGATTATCGATATTTCCACACCCTCGGCACCCACTTTAACCGGCACGTTCAATACGAGTGGATATGCCGTTGGAGTCCATGTAGTCCGCGATTACGCCTATGTGGCGGATGATGATGCCGGTCTTCAGATAATCGATATTTCCACGCCATCGGCACCCTCTTTAACCGGCACATACAATACAAGTGGACTTGCCTATGGAGTCCATGTAGTCGGCGAACACGCCTATGTGGCGGATTGGGATGAAGGTCTTCAGATTATCGATGTTTCCACGCCCTCCGCACCCACTTTAACCGGCTACTACAATACGAGTGGATCTGCCCTTGGACTCCATGTAGTCGGCGATTACGCCTATGTGGCGGATTATACTCCCGGTCTTTGCATCCTTGACATTTCCTATTTCACCACCGGCATCGAGGAGAATACGCCCTCCAAGAAACCGGAGGCATTCGCCATTTCCGCCTCCCCCAACCCCTTCAATTCCGCCGTCTCCATAACCGCCCCGGCGGGCGCGGAAATCGAGATATTCGATGTATCCGGCAGAATCGTCGCGACGCCCTCTTTGGTTCTCCCCCTTAGCAAGGGGGAGATGTCCGAAGGACAGAGGGGGTTCGTCTGGCAACCATCGCCTTCAATCACCTCCGGCATTTACCTCGTCCGCGCGATGGTCGGCCCTTCGACAGGCTCAGGGACCGAATCCGTTACGAAAAGGCTTGTGTATCTGAAGTAGAGGTATTATATTCAATTCAGGTATAGACAACTTGAACGAAATTAGGAGACCGCCATGAAAAACACAATTCTATTATTAACACTGCTTCTCCTCGCCGCCAGCCTGCACGCCGACTCCCTGCACGTGTCTCTTGTCGGGCATATTGATACGCCGGGAGGAGCCTATGGAGTCCATGTAGTCGGCGATTATGCCTATGTGGCGGATGGATTGGACGGTCTTCAGGTTATCGATATTTCCACCTCCTCCGCACCCACTTTAACCGGCACATACAATACGAGTGGAACTGCCTTTGGTGTCCATGTTGTCGGCGACTACGCCTATGTGGCGGATAGGGTTTCCGGTCTTCAGATTATCGATATTTCCACGCCCTCTGCACCCTCTTTAACCGGCACATACAATACGAGTGGATCTGCCGTGGAAGTCCATGTAGTCGGAGATTACGCCTATGTGGCGGATGGTTATGACGGTCTTCAGATTATCGATATTTCCACCCCCTCCGCACCCACTTTAACCGGCACATACAATACGAGTGGAGGAGCCCATGGAGTCCATGTAGTCGGAGATTACGCCTATGTGGCGGATTCTGCCAGTCTTCAGATTATCGATATATCCACCCCCTCCGCACCCACTTTAACCGGCACATACAATACGGATGGATCTGCCGTGGGAGTCCATGTAGTAGGCGATTATGCCTATGTGGCGGATTATGAGGCCGGTCTTCAGATTATCGATATTTCCACACCCTCCGCACCCTCTTTAACCGGCACATTCAATACGAGTGGATTTGCCTGGGGAGTCCATGTAGTCGGCGATTACGCCTATGTGGCGGATGGTGATTCCGGTCTTCAGGTTATCGATATTTCCTCGCCCTCCGCACCCTCTTTAACCGGATACTACAATACAGATGGACATGTCGATGGAGTCTATGTAGTCGGCGATTACGCCTTTGTGGCAGATAGACTTTACGGTCTTTACATTCTCGACATCTCTTACTTCAACAATGTCGATGTTGCTCTAAGCCGCGGATGGAATCTTCTCTCAATACCAACCACAGAGCCTCAGCCGTGGACGGTTTTCGGTAGCGTGCCTTACGGCTACGATCCCGCGATTGCGGATTATTACACCGCCGATTCGCTTCATCCCGGCAAGGGCTATTTCGTTCTCTCAATGGACGAGGACACGGTGGGACTTTCGCGCGGCCTCGATACCTATTCCGACACCCTTTACCCCGGCTGGAATCTGATAGGCGCAGTTGATCACGCGATCACCCGCCACAACATCACGACAACGCCCCCCGGCCTCTGTATTCCGCCGCTTTTTGGCTGGAACGGCATGGATTATTTCGCAACTGATTCGCTTTTACCCGGGCAAGGCTACTGGTTCTTGTCGAGTGGGAACGGGAGGATAACGGTTGGAGAATGAAAAACGCGCGAAACCGGAGACATTCGCCCTCTCCGCACACCCCAACCCCTTCAATTCCGCTGTCACCATCACCATTAATTGTCATTCCCGTGAAGACGGGAATCCAGAGAAGGCGAGGAAATCCTGGATTCTCTACGAGGTGTAGGCCCGATCGAGTCGGGAATGACGAAGGGGCGGTTCGTGAACCACCCGCGAGTTGGAGAACACGCAGGCGCTTGTGTGAGTCCGTATCAAAAAAAAATGTGGCGTAAATGCGATGGTTATTATAAATTGGTAGGCGAGTTAATTTAACTGCGAAACTACTATGAAAAATATATCGACAAAAATCATTGTTCCACTTGCATGTGCGGTTATCGCTTTTGGCAAACCGGGGCCGGATGTTGGGTCGTGTGCGCCGCATTTTTCGGTTTCATCGGGCGACGACGAGGTGTTGTCATCGGAGACGATACGCGGAAAGATTACTGTGATCATCTATCTGTCGCGCGATGCGATCGGGAAAAATCAGGAACTCACGAATGAACTACTGAAGTTTTACAATGTGCAGGACGATTCGACGAAGTGCCGTATTGTCCGTGCGGGGGTGGTGAATTCGTCGGACGCCGTCTGGCCGCTGACCGGAATCTGGAAGAGCAGGTTAATCGAGCAGTCGAAGGAGCGTGGCGTTCCAATCTACGGCGATTGGGATGGCGCGATGCTCCGCGATTTTGATTTCATTGATAAGGAGAGCAACGTCATAGTTATCGATTGTGGTGGAATCGTCCGGTATTATGATTATGGCAAGATTGATGGCGAGGGTATCGCGGAAATCAAGGAATTGCTGGTAGAGATTTTGGGGGGTGAGGGAATTTAACCCGGTCAGTTATGTTTTGATTTTATTATGCGAAAAAATAGTTGCGCTGGACGCGATTCGACATCATATTAGTGAGTCTATTTGAATTGCGGCCATTGGGCTGTATCGACAGGATGATGATATGCCAGTTTTCGACGTGCTTTCAAACGATATTGGGATCGACCTTGGAACCGCGAACACGTTAATTTTCGTGAAGGGGAGGGGGATTATCCTCAACGAGCCTTCGGTGGTTGCGGTAGAGAACGAATCGAACAAGGTCATAGCTATCGGCGACGACGCCAAGGAGATGCTCGGCCGAACGCCGGGGCATATACGCGCGGTGCGTCCGCTCAAGGACGGCGTTATCGCGGATTTCACGATGACCGAGGAGATGTTACGCGAGTTCATTCGACGCGTGATTCGCAAGCGGTTCTTGATTAAGCCGCGCATAGTTATTTCGGTGCCCAGCGGGATTACCGAGGTCGAACGGCGTGCGGTCACGGAATCGGCTGAGAACGCCGGCGCGAGGGATGTGTATCTCGTCAATGAGCCTATGGCGGCGGCAATCGGAGTGGGGATTCCGGTGGAGGAGCCGCGAGGGAATATGATCGTCGATATCGGCGGTGGCACGAGCGAAATCGCGGTCATCGCGCTATCGGGAATCGTGAATAATACGAGCATCCGCATCGCAGGCGACGAGATGAACGAGGCGATAATCACGTATCTCAAAAAGAAATACAATCTGGCAATCGGCGAAAATATGGCTGAGAGCGTGAAGATACAAATCGGGTCGGCGTATCCGTTGCCCGACGGCGAGGAGTTTATGGATGTCAAGGGACGCGATGTCATAGACGGTCTGCCGAAGACATTGCGAGTATCGAGCAAGGAAATTCGCGACGCTCTGGACGAACCGGTGCGATTGATTATGCAAGCGCTAAGATCGGCACTCGAACAGACGCCCCCCGAACTCGCCAGCGACATAGTGGACAGGGGAATAGTGATGACCGGTGGCGGAAGCCTTTTGCGCGGGCTGGATCAGCGCATTCGCGAAGAGACGAATCTGCCGGTTTACGTAGTGGACGATCCGCTAACCTGTGTAGTTATGGGCGCAGGGAGGATCATCAACGATACGGCGAAATATAGCAAGCTACTGGCGCGCGAGCGAAAAGCCTGATATCAAGCGAGACAATCCTTGAAGAAATGTGTTTACTCGACGAAATATCGGGTTTTCCCGATGAAATAATCTTCACTTTCATTGAAGCAATCTACTTTCCATTTGAAGAGAATTACTTTCCATTTGAAGAAAACTACTTTCTGTTTGAAGAAGTCTTGAGTATCAACGACTTATGAGGAATGAGCGAATTAAAGCGTCGGATGGAATCGAGTTAAACGGGCGCTTTTTTATGTGCGACAATCCGCACGCTGTAATCATTATCCAACATGGTCTTGGGGAACATTCGGAGCGATACGAGCACGTCGCCGAGTTTTTTCTCGAAAGGGGATATGCGGTTTTGATCCCGGATATTCGCGGGCATGGATTATCAGGCGGAAAGCATGGGCACGCGCCATCATACAAAATCCTACTGGATGATATCGAACTCTGGTTAGATCACATTGAAAAAGAGTATCCTGAAAACCCCGTATTTCTCTACGGCCACAGCATGGGCGGGAATCTCGTTTTGAATTACGCTATCCGAAGGGGTGAGGAAGTGGACGGTGTAATCGCTACGAGTCCGTGGTTAAAATTGATAAATCCGCCAAACGCTTTCGTGCGAGGGCTTGCGTCAATATTGTCTTATATCGCACCTTCAGTAACGTTCAACAACAATCTCAAGACGGCGGATTTATCGCGTCTGGAGGATTCCCGCAGAAAACACGACGACGATGAATTGGTTCACAGTAGAATTTCGGCCGGTTTGTTCACGATGATTCAAAGGTCCGGTCTTTATTTTCTTAAAAAAGCCGAAGAGCTAACTTTCCCCGTCCTTTTACTTCACGGCGGTAACGACAGGATAACTTCGCGAGTAGCGACTGAGGATATTTGCAAACGAGCTGTTAATGCCGAATATATCTTTTTCCCGGAATGTCATCACGAAATCCAGAATGAACCTGAATGCGAATCTGCATTTAAAAAAATGGCTTTATGGATGGGAAATATTACGCGGCCGATTCCATATTAGCAGAACCGACCGCGCGTGAGAAGAAGGTTGGCAACCCCTTCTAAAATTCGCCTCCGGATAGGACGCCTTCCTCATCGATTTTTACCTTAGTTACTCCCACCAATGACCCGTCAACGTCGAGATTGGGATTCGCTGTAGCTCCACCGTCTCCTTCGAGATTATATTGAAAACGAGGCGTTCCACTTGGTTGTTTCAATATAAAACAATCTGGAAGATCATCCTCGCCTTCGCCAAAGATATCATCGACTTCGGTAGGATAGCAACCGTTGGCCTCGTAATATTCCATCGAGGCTACGAATATCTGTTTCAAAATAGTGCTGGCCTCGGAAACTTTACTCTTTTTAGACGCGCGAAGATACCGTGGTATAGCGATAGCGGCGAGTAGGCCCAGAATAACGACCACTATCATTAATTCAATAAGAGTAAACCCGAATCTATATTTCCTGCGCCTACACATTTGTATTAAACATACGCAACATACATGCCGGTTCGCATACCCTTATTTTTCAACATTCTGGATGATTCCTCGATAGGTTTCCGGATTGCATTTTGCGAAATGCAAAAAATTGGGGGCGTCGCAGTCGGTCGTAAAATACGACCGACTCCGCCCATCCGGCAGAAGCAAATTAAAGAACCTTCTGGATAGGAAAATTTTCGAAAATATCGAACTAAGGTTGATTAATCAACCGGATGGGCGGGTTCCGTGGGGATCGGAACAAAATCCCTCCTTTAACCGAAAAATAGCCGATCCGATCCCCACGGAACGCGACGCCCCATTCCGCGGATAAAAAAGAATTACGCGAAAATGACATTATTCTCCTTGCGAAAATTTCGATAAACTGTATTTTCATAACATTAGATTAGGTGCTTATGAAATGTCCATATTGTGGCAGTAATTCGGATAGAGTCGTCGATTCGCGCAGTGTGCGGGAGGGGAGAGGTGTACGCAGACGGCGGGAATGTCTCGATTGCGGGCGGCGGTTTACTACTTACGAATTCGTCGAGGAATCACAGCTACTTATTATCAAACGTGACGGTCGTCGGGAACCTTTCGATAGGGCTAAGATAATCAAAGGAATCCAGATAGCCTGCCGCAAACGCCCTGTCAGCGCCGAGCAGATCGAATCAATCGCCAATTCGATAGAAGCCGAACTCCTCGAAGCCGGTTCGATGGAGGTCGACGCGGAGGTTGTAGGCGAAAAAGTGATGGAGAAACTCCAGGAGGTCGATCAAGTGGCATATGTCAGATTCGCGAGCGTTTATCGTCAGTTCAAGGACGTCAACGAGTTCCGGACAGCGCTTAAGAGTTTACTCGATACGAATGAACCTAACTCCAATAAAAAAAAGTAGTTATATTGATTATATCTGATAAAAAATTACGCGAAATCCTCGATAATATGCGCGGTAAAACAGTCGGTGTTATAGGAGATATTATGCTTGATAAATACCTCTGGGGCAACGCCACGCGTATATCTCCCGAATCCCCCGTGCCTATAGTCGCATTAGAAAGCGAAGAAGTTCGGATAGGCGGTGCCGCAAATGTCGCGGATAATGTCAACGTTTTTGGAACCCACCCAATTTTATTATCTGTTATCGGAGACGACCAAAACGGCGATCAATTGAAAAATCGCGCAATAGAGTTGGGGATGGAGACTTCCGAATTGGTTATCGATAAGAATAGACCAACTACAGTAAAGACCCGTGTTGTTGCCCGTAACCAGCAGATATGCAGAATCGACCGCGAGACAACCTCGGAGATTGCCGGGGAAATATATGATAAACTTGTAGAAAAATTCAAAGCTACGTTACCCGCCCTGGACGGCGTGATTATCTCAGATTACGGCAAGGGCGTCGTTACCCCGAATCTCGTCGCCGAAATTGTGGATAATTGTTGTAACCGTGGGCTTTTCGTCGCAGTCGATCCCAAAGAATACCATTGGAAATATTATTCGGGAGTCGATCTTATAAAACCAAATAACCACGAGACCGAACGCGCCACCGGAATCGAGACATCAACGGAAAGTGGCCTTGAAAAAGCCGGTTGGAAACTGCTCGATATAACCGGCGCAAATTCAGCTATAATAACTACAGGCGAGCGTGGGATGAGCCTGTTCGAACGCGGCAAATCCGCAAAACACCTGCCTACTATGGCAAAAGATGTTTTCGACGTTACCGGTGCGGGTGATACAGTAATTGCAGTCGCAACTGCGGCAATCGTAGCGGGGGCGTCTCTCGAAGAAGCCGCTATAATAGCAAACCACTCAGCGGGAATTGTAGTTGCAGAGGTTGGAACGGCGGTGGCTAAACCGAATCAGATCATCGAATCAATGGATAGAGAGAGATGCCGGAAATAGAAAGCAAAATCATATCCCTCGAAAAATTTCTCCCTGTCCGTAGAAAAATCCGGGAAGACGGCAAAAAACTCGTTTTCACAAACGGCTGTTTCGATATAATCCACCGCGGGCACATCGAATATCTTCAAAAAGCGAAAAAGCTTGGAGATTACCTTATAATAGGAATGAACTCGGATCGGAGTGTTCGCAAAATCAAAGGCACAAATCGCCCGATAATAGAGGAAGAAGACAGGGCGATTGTTCTTGGTGCGATCCAGGTGGTCGATTTCGTGAGTATTTTCGACGAGCCGACTCCACTTAAACTCATCGAAGCTATCCAGCCGGACGTTTTGGTAAAAGGCGCGGATTGGAATGAGGACGAAATCGTAGGTGCGGATTTCGTGAAAGCTCACGGTGGCTCGGTGGAACGAATCGAATTGGTGGAAGGCAAAGGTACAAGCGGTATAATCGACCGGATTATAAGATTATATGGAGGAAAAACCGATGGAACAACCTGAACTCAAACAACTCGGATACGGCGAGGCTTTTACCGGATATTACGCTCTTCGGCGTCTGGAAAAACGCGATTATCAGGGAAAATGCTACCTCACCTTCGAGTTCGGGGATTCATCGGGGCGTTTCGCTGGAATCTATTGGGGAGACGACGCACTTCAATTGAGCGAGTCTCTCGGTAAAACCTCCGTTGTTAAGATACAGGGTGTTATGAACGAATACAAAGGCCGACCACAGATAAAAGTATTCGAAATCAGGTCAGCACGCGACGACGAATTCGACGCGAACCTCTTGCTCCCAGACGCCGACATCGCTCAGGAAGACCTCGCCGAATCGATACAGGACGTTATCGACACCATCGAGGATGAAAGCCTGAAAAAGCTAATGTGTTATTTCTTCGAGGACGCCGACTTCCTATCAAAATTTACCTCCACACCCGCTGGAAAACTGTGGCATGGGGCTTATATAGGCGGACTCGCGGAACATACGTTGAACGTAGCGAAAATCTGCGGTCACGTTTCTACGATATTCGATCTATGTCGCCACGATTTGCTGGTCGCGGGAGCCTTATTACACGATATTGGCAAAGTGGAAGAATTAACTGGCGAGGCCGCTTTCGATTACACAGTCAAAGGTCGTCTTATTGGGCATATAGTCCTGGGGGAGAGGATGTTGACCAACGCCATCGAATCTATAGAGGGATTTCCCGAAAAAACAACGGCTGAATTAAGCCATATGCTACTTTCCCATCACGGCGATCCGGAAATGGGGTCGCCAGTTGTCCCCAAAACCATCGAAGCCGTAATACTTCACCACGCCGATTATCTGGAATCGCAGGTCAACGCATTCACCCACGTGATAGAAAAGGAAATGGAAACCGGCGCCGAATTCTCATCCTGGGTAAAACCGGCATCGAGGATGCTATATCTCGAACCCTACCGAAATATCGAAGAGTAATTTCTCTTATTCTAAAATATAGATTTCAACACGACGGTTTTTATACCCATCCGCGGAATTCAGTTCGTATTTTGGCCTGTCCGCCCCGAACCAATCGAGAGTAATTTTCGATCTATCGATACCGCATTTCTCAACGATATAATCCGCGATATTCTCAGCCCTGGCCTTCGATAACGAATAATTATCGGGGAATTTGGGTGTGTTTATTTTTATAACATCCGTATGGCCTTCGATATATAATTCCCGATCCTCGACTTCGGAACAGAAATCGTCGATTTTTTCCATCCCCTCTTCGCTGATTTCCGGGCTTCCGGTCTGGAAATATATTTCGGCCACAAACTCACCTTCGGGTTGGTCGAATATCTCCGAGGATGGCGTAGCAGGCGGCCTTTGTATCCCCGGTTCTTCCTGCTCCGGTTCAGGCTCTGGGCGCTCAATCTTAGGGATTTCCAGTGTAATCCCGATTCGATGTGTATTATCTAATTGATTGTTCGTAACGAAGGCGTAATCGACTCTGAAAAAGGCGATTCTCAATCCTGCTCCGGCGGAAAAATCCTTCCGGTCGATTCCAGATCGAAGATAAATCCTGTCGAACAACGTGAATTCCGCACCGATATGCGGATCGAGAGATAGCGGACCGACTTCGACTATGCCGTCATAATTTTCAAAACGCGTCTCGAATTCTCCACTGAAAGCGATTCCACCCCTCAGCGATTCCATCGGGATATTATATCGCGCGCCCCACCACAGCGACGGCGCTTTGCTTTCCCACGTTCCGGTTGACCATCGAATATATGTGCCCGCAACATCGCGTATCGATGCTCCAAGAGTTAAATTTTGGCGCATTTCATATTGCCCTCCGATATCAAAACCGAAACCGAAAGCCGAATATTCGCCGATATAACTCTGTAGATGCTTTAACGACAATCCCAGCCGAAGTTTATCCCCGAAATTTCGTCCCGCGCCTAATGTGAAAAGGTAATCCCCCTCCGTGCGGTAATAAATCGCCTCCGGTCGAATCTGTTCTCCGGGATCCCATGTTCCGTTGCCTTCACCGGGGTCGCCTGTGCCGGGAATTCTATCGGGACCGTAATCGTAAAATTCTGTAGTATCGGTAAAAGGCAAATTCTCCGTGGCATTCCGGAAAAATCCAACCGCCCATTGAGTATCGCCCAGTTTCTTACCAATCGCTCCTGCGTCTAATTTGTAGAGGTCGCCATACATTTCCGCATGCATCAGATATATTTGCGGCCTTTCAGACAATCCCTGCAGACCGGCGGGGTTCCACCATAACGCCTGCAGATCGCCATTATTAATAGTAAATGAACCGCCCATTCCCGCCGCACGGACACCAACGCCCAGATCCGTGAATTCCCCCGCGTATTTCGTCGCGTGAGCGGAAAAAGCCATCGCAAAAAATATTATCGCTATGTAAAGTCCAAATCTACGCATCGGTCTCCTTTATTAGTAAGGATATATCCGGGTTTTGAAAGTGTCAATCAATTTTATATCGCAGTAACGCGCCGATACCGCCAAGTTTCGCCAGACAATCATCGCTCGTCGGAACAAACTCCACATGCGCCGAAATCGTTTCCGCTTTGGAAGTCAATTCCTCCATCAGCTCCTCGTCGAGATCGCTGTCCAGAATCAGCGTATCCACCTGTCCCATCTCGAGTGCCGTGAGAACATCCTGCAAACCGCCTTTAGCTAAACCGTTGCGACGGTATTCCGCGATGAATCTGCCCAGGACTTCCTCCTCCTGTTCGCGTTCGGCTTCCACCAGCGAAGGTGCAATCTTCCGCGCGAATTCGTCGTCCGAAAGTGCCATGTCCCATTTGATACTATCGATAATCGACTCGCGCCAGCGTTGAGGCAGTTCCTCCACGATTGCCGTCAGGATGCGATTCCGTCCGGCCATAAGCACGCGATTCACCTTTTCCTCGCGAAACAACTTATCCGCGATATCCGCCACGTCCTTCGCAAAGTGCTTGACCTCCTTCTCGCGACGCCGCTGATACCGCATCTGCGACCACCCGCCGACCTTCGATAGATGATGAATTTTGACATTAACGTCCCGTTCGTCCTCAAGCACCTTGCCGGCGGAAATCATAATCCGTGCGCCGGAAGCGTCAGCCATTATCACGCCCACCGGCTCGTATTCGTCAAGCTCCTTTGCCAGAGGTAGAATTATTGCCTGATCGTCAACCGCAATCGACGTTTTGTGTGCAATAGTCGTCTCGACTCCCGTCGCGTATCCCTCTTCCAGATCGATGAAAAAAGCCAGCCCCGGCCCGGAATACCCCTTCGATTTCTTTTTATTGAAATACTCGAACATGAATTCCAGCGAGGCCTCGAAATACTCAATCTCCTCGTCGTTCAAAATCTTCTTCAACCAGTCGATTTCCTTTTCGATAGATTCTTCCGCGACGTCCCAGCCGTATCGCAAATCGAGATAGACCGACATTATCGTCCTGCCCGATTGTTCCAACAGCGCCAGTTTGCGCAATAAATCTTCAGTTACGTGCATTTTCCGCCTTTCAGTATTGCCTCCGCGATAGCCAAATCCTCGATATATGTGATCTTGATGTTCAACCTCGAACCCGCGACAACCCGCACAGGATGACCGTAACCCTCAACAATCGCGCAATCGTCGGTGGGGGAGGACGGTGCCGATTCGAGAGCTTTCCTATAAAGACCGGCACGAAAGACCTGTGGAGTCTGGACAGCCCAGAACCTCGATCTATCGACCGTCTCGATTATTGTTTCATTTTCCACGATTTTCAGCGTGTCCGAAACAGGAGTCGCAAGTGTCGCCGCGCCGTGTTCGTTTGCCGCTTTGATTACAGCTTGAATATCTTCGATTTTGACCAACGGCCTCGCCGCATCGTGGATAGCAAAAATATCGCAACCGTCGGGTGCCAGAGCGATTCCATTGCAAACCGAATCCGTCCGCATCGCGCCGCCGGTTCCGACAATAATCTTCTTCGATAAACCGGACAACACGCCCTCGAACCGCTTCTCGAAACCCTCCGGCGCGAGCACGATTATCGACTCGACTTCGTCGATCCCGCAAAAGGCCTCAGCGGAACACCTCACGAGAGGTTTTCCGCCCAATTCCACGAGCGCCTTGGGAATCTCCGCGCCGAACCTCACGCCCGAACCGCCTGCAACTAATATTACAGTGACTCTCATAGTCTAACAATATCCACGAAAAATCGAAAATCGCAAGCCATTTATGAAGTCAACGTATCCTTTTATTCGATGGCAAAATCCCATCGCACAAAAAATGTGCGATTCCGCGTAAGTCGTTGAGCCTCAGGGGATCCGGAAAGTCATTCTCAATTTCCGGAAGGTTCATCACGGTTTCCGGGAAGTGATTCTCGATTTCCGGAAAGGTTTCTTTAGTTTCCAGAATCTTTGTAAAGCTTCCAGGAAGGTTATTCTTCATTTCCGGAGAGTCATCCACGGTTTCCGGAAGGTTAGCCCAGGTTTCCGGGAAGTCGATCATGTTCTCCGGGGCGTCGATTGGGTTTCCGGACAGGTCTTTTTTGGTTGTCATTTCGACCGAAGGAAGAAATCTTCCACGAATAATAAAAGATTTCTCTTCGTCCTCCGGACTCATCGAAATGACAGGCAATTTTAGAATTATCTCAAATAGAATAATAGTAGCGGCGTCTCGCCGCGGTTTATGTAGCGTTGTCTCATATTACCCTTAATAGTAGCGGCGTCTCGCCGCGGTTTATGCGAAATTTTGCGAATCGTTCGGCATGTGGAAAACACTCGCCAACCCGGTGGGGACGCCGGGACTATTAAGTCATTTTTGATGCTTATTAATCCAGATCGCTGTAGGCGTAACTGCGGTTTCTGCCTCTGTCCTTGGCGTGATACATCGCCCTGTCGGCGTTACGGATATATCGGTCGATATCGTAATCCGCGTCGCTCTCGGACACGCCGAAACAAATCGTAACTGCTACATCTGCGTCGCGGTAGTTGGTCGCGTATTCCTCGATCTTCACCCTGAGTTTCTCCGCCACAACCAGCGCGCCCTTCTCGTCGGTTTCCGGGAAGAGCAGGATGAACTCCTCGCCGCCCCATCGCGCAACAACGTCCTGCTTGCGAATGGAATCGCGTATGAGTCTCGTGATTTCTACCAACACCCGGTCGCCGCATTCGTGGCCGTATCGGTCGTTCACTTTCTTGAAGAAATCGATATCGCAGATGCCTATCGAAAAAGGTTTTCCGCTTCTCTCTGATCGATTGCATTCCTCCTGAACGAGCTCGGTGAAATATCGCCTGTTCCAGATTCCGGTCAGCGGGTCGATACGCGATATCTGTTCGAGCTTTTGATATGCCTTTTCAAGTTCGATATGCTGTTCCTCGATTCGCTCTTTGGCCTGCGTCAGCTCGACGTTCTTCAGCCGGTAGATTTCGGCTTCCTTCTCCTTGCGTTCTGTCTCGAACTTGATGTTCATTTCCCGAACTTTCTCCCGCAATTCCGCATCGATATAGGATGATTCAGCATCGTGGAAGATTTTATGATATTCGAGGGCTTTCTCGAAATCGCCAATCAATTGGTAAACTCTGACCAGCTCTTGAGACGCACGTAGGATAGAATTCTGCCAGTTTATTTTTACTGCGAGGTCGTATCCCTTTTTCATGTATTCGATTGCTCTATCGTATTGCCCCATATCCCGATAAATTTCCCCGATAAAGACAAGAGTGCTCGCGATAGCCCTCTCGTCGCCACTTTTTTCCCGAAGTTCGAGAGCCTTGTATTGAGCCTCCAGAGCTTTCTCATAGTCGCCCAATCCGCGGTAACAAATGCCGAAATTATCCTGTATTGGTGCAGACTCCACACCTGCTTTAGTCGAATGGAACAACGCTTTTTTGAAATAATCGAGGGCAACTTCGTATTCCTCTTTGTCACGGTAAAAAACGCCGATATTATTGTAACTGGATGACAGGCCGTTGTCGTCCCCGATTTCGCTGAATATGTCCAACGCGGTTTTGAAACTTTTCATCGCTTTATCGCGTTCCCCGGTGCTGAGTAGAATTATGCCCAACAGTTGATAATTCGATCCGAGATTTTCTCGCTGTTGATGTTTTTCGTTTATATCGATTCCACGATAGATATATTCCAGGGCGGTCGTGAACTCGGTCTTCCGGTAATAAGCGTATGCGATTCTATCGTAGAGGATTGCCTTGAGAATCTCTTGATTCTCGCCGTTGAGTTTTGAGATTTCACCTTCGCACAGCTGAATTGTTTCATCCAGATCGCCCATAACGATTTTTGAATAAGCGATTCGGGAAATCGCGTCTATGCGCAGGTCGATTAGATCCTCTTTATCGGCAAACTCGATTGCTTTTTTCGCGAAATCGACGCACAGTTTCTGGTCGATTCTCGAAAGAGGAATCATAATCTCTATGAATTTATCGGCCTTTTCGTGCACGGTCTTCATCGATGCGACCTCGGCCATAAGTTCTTCAAGAGTGACGTTCTTTTTTATGTTATAATGCGAATCACTACCCATATTGTTTCTAAGAAAAAGAAAAAACAGCCACTGTCAAGTTTTAAGTTCAATTAAACGGAAATACTTGACCTTTAGGTCTATCGAAATTATATTTAATATATGTTAATTCTAACCGGAAATATCTCATGAAACAACCCGAAGTCAATCTGCAACTTGCATTCGAACACGGACTCACCGAAGAGGAATACAACCGCATTATCGAATATCTGGGTCGGACGCCCACCTTCGCCGAACTCGGCGTTTATTCCGTGATGTGGAGCGAACATTGCAGTTATAAAAGCTCGATAAAATATATCAAGACATTCCCACGTGAGGGCGAACGAGTTCTCGCGGGCGCTGGGGAGGAGAACGCCGGCGCGCTGGATATAGGCGACGGCAAGGCAGTCGTTTTCAAGATCGAGAGCCACAATCATCCCTCCGCGCTGGAACCCTTTCAGGGCGCGGCAACCGGAATCGGCGGAATTCTGCGCGACGTCTTCAGCATGGGCGCGCGTCCTATCGCCGCCCTAGACAGTCTTCGATTCGGCGAACTGAAATCGCCCAGGCAACAGCATCTGTTCAATGGCGTGGTCGAGGGCATCGCAAGTTACGGCAACTGTTTTGGCGTCCCGACGGTCGGGGGTGAGGTGGTCTTCGACAAAGCCTACGGTGGCAATTGTCTTGTAAACGCGATGGCGGTTGGTATAGTCGATGTCGATAAGATGATGCCCGCGAAAGCCAGTGGAATCGGCAACCCGGTTTTCATTCTGGGCGCTTCCACCGGTCGCGACGGCATCCACGGCGCGACCTTCGCCAGCGTGGATTTGTCCGAACAATCCGCGGAGGATCGATCCAGTGTGCAAATAGGCGACCCTTTCCTCGAAAAACAGCTTCTCGAAGCGACATTGGAAATAATAGATAAGGACTACGCCGTCGGAATACAGGACATGGGCGCGGCGGGAATAAGTTGCAGTTCGTCGGAAACTGCGGAGGCCGGGGAAGTGGGCATTCGTTTGGATCTCGACAACGTCCCCCTGCGCGAATCCGGAATGACACCCTACGAAATACTTCTATCCGAAAGCCAGGAGCGAATGCTCGTTATCGCTAAGGTCGAGTTTGCCGACAGAATAATCGAAATCGCGGATAAATGGGACCTGCATATAGACCGTATAGGCGAGGTTATCGAGGGCGATAGTTTGATCTGCGATTGGCACGGCGAAAAAGTTTGCGATATTCCAGCATCCTCTCTCGTTCTGGGCGGTGGTGCGCCAGTTTATGACCGCCCCTTCCGAAAACCGGACTATATCGACGAAATCCGCGGTTGGACGGCAAATAAACTCGATTCCAGCAGTCTCGATCCCGGAGAAACCCTTCTCAAAATACTCTCTATGCCGACAATCGCTTCCAAACGCTGGGTTTACGAGCAATACGACCATCAGGTGGGCACGGACACGGCCATAGTTCCGGGTTACGACTCAGCGTTGATGCGAGTCAAGGGCACGGACAGTTTTATCGCCGTTAGCACCGACTGCAATGGGCGATACTGTTATCTGAACCCATGCATGGGCGCTATGCAGGCTGTAGCGGAATCGGCGAGAAATGTCATTGCGACCGGTGCGACGCCGATTGGAATTACGAATTGCCTGAATTTCCCTAATCCGGAAATACCGGAGCGATACTGGCTTTTCGTTGAATCGATCCGCGGGGTGGGGGACGCCTGTCGTGCCTATAATATACCCGTTACCGGCGGTAACGTCAGCTTCTACAACGAATCCCCCGACGGCCCGATCTATCCGACACCAACAATCGGCATGATCGGCATACTCGAGGATGAGGAAAATATCATTCGTGCGCCCTTTGTCGAAGGTTCCACTATATATCTTCTCGGCGAAACAGAAGAGTCTGAACTTGGCGGAAGCGCTCTCCAGAAGTTACTTATAAGCGATCCTAAGGGCAACTCGCCACGCGTAGATATGTCGTTGGAAATCAAGATGTTCGAGCTAATCCGACATACAAACAAACTCGGAATAATCCAATCCTGCCACGATATTTCCGACGGCGGATTAGCCGTAGCTCTGGCGGAATGTTGTATATGGGGAAACGTCGGCGCAAAAATCGAATTACCCGAATATAATGACCCAATTAAATTCCTCTTCTCGGAAACTCAGGCACGCTATCTCATTAATATAGAAGATGATAACACGTATTTTTTCGAGCAATTACTTATAGATTATGATCTAACTGCTTATAATATAGGCAAAGTAGCAGGCAATAGATTGATAATTGAAGACGTTCTTTCAATCGATTTAAAAGAGCTTGATAATATATATCACAATGCGATACCCGAATTAATGAAAGGAAATATCTGATGAAAATGGGCATAATAATTATCGCGCTGGTTCTAACAGCCATCGTATTCGCCGAAACCCCACTGCTTTATATCGGGAGCGAACTGTGGTCGAATTTCGAATACATAAACGCCGAAGGAGATTATTTGTTCGCGGGGTTCCCTTACGGCGTGGGCGTTTTCGACATCTCCGATTCTCTGGATTGCCACGTCATTTCCACGTTTTATCTTGGCGAGAACGTCTCCGATATCGCGGTATCCGGAAATTACCTTTACGTCGCCGCGCACAATAGGGGAGTCGTTATTCTGGATAAAACCGACCCCGAACACCTCACCTTTGTCGGCGAAACCGACGTAATGGACGAAATAGTTACTATAGAGCTTCAGGGGGATTACGCCTATTGTGGCGGAAAACTTTCGGGTTTTCACATAATAGATGTTTCTTCGCCGACGTCGCCGTGGCGAGTGGCTTTCGTAACAATGTATGGCGGAATGAGCGACATCCAGGTGGACGGCGATTACGCGTATATAATCAGGGGTTTGGGCGGATTGGCAATAGCCGATATTAGCGATCCGACCGCGCCGGATGTCCTCGGGAGTATTTCATCGACTTCCTATTTCCGGGAGGCCGCTGTTCTGGGCGATTACCTCGCGGTAGCATCGGATAACACCGGTGTAACAATAATAGATATAACGGATCCGAATACGCCCACCTCGGTAACGAGCTACCCCGCGCCTACCTCCGGAGCGGTCACTGGAGTTACTCTGCACGGTAATACAATCTACGCCGCGGCGTCGAATTACGGTGTCGTAGCTATAGACGTTAGTTCCCCGACATCCCCGGAATATATCGACCATTATCCCACGAGTATTACTACCGTTCTCAGAGTCGAATACGCCGATAATCTCGTGTATTTCTCCACTCCGGAAGGATTGCAGGTTCTCGATGTTACCACCGATCCGGATAATCTGACTTTCGTCAGCAGGGAGGACCGCCATTCCTATATCGACTATATCTGGGCAAGCGGTTCGAGAATGCTTACCGCGTCTGGTAATTTCGGTATCGATGGTTTTAACCTCGCGGACATGGAGGATCCGGATCATACCTTCCACTATCGCGGTGGAATGAGTTTCGACGGTGCATTTTATCTCTCTGATTATATCTACGCCGCCGCCGGTTCGGATGACCTTATGATCTTCGAGTCCGCTGGATTATACGATTTTCCCACGCCGGTTACTTCGGTCGCAGTTAGCGGAAATGCCCTCGACGTCCAGCTCGACATGTTGCTATGTTACGTCCTTACTACTGAGGGGCTCGCGCAGGTCAATGTTTACGATCCTACGAGTCCCTCGCTTATAGCCGAAGCGGTCGCACCGAATCCCAAGGCCTTTGCCGCAACTCCAGAATTCGTTTATATATGCGATAGAACCGATGGTTTCCTCGTCTTCGATCCTCTATCGATGACCAGATATGCGGAGGAACCGGCGGGCGCAGGCAAAGATTATTCCGAGGTCAACGTGGTAGGCGAATATGCCTACGCCTCGGCTGGAGACGACGGTATATTGATCTTCGATATATCGGATCCCTCCTCGCCGGAACTGGTGGCGGAATATGAGACGGAGGACGATGCCGAGGGCATAGCTATTTCCGGCGAATGGCTCTATATCGCAATGGATCGTGACGGCGTCCAGCCTTTCAAGATAATAGCTCCCGGAGATTCTCTGGTCGCTTATGATCCATTCGAAACGGGCGGCGCGGCCAACGACGTCCACGCGGATTTGAATTACATCTTCGTCGCCGATAGGGACGCCCTATTGATCCTCAGAAATTCCGAATTCGGTATTGAGGAAGAGAAAATTCTGCCTGCTGAAAAATCCTTGAGAGTCAGTCCAAATCCATTTAATAGTTCCTGCAAGATAGAGTTGCCGACTAACTCGATCATAGCAATTTACAATCTCAAAGGCGATATCGTCTCCTCGCCGCTACAATTCGATAGAATTAACGACAACGAAGTGGTGTGGACGCCTCCGAAAAACATGCGGTCGGGAATATTCCTCGCGAAAGCGAAAACCGGTAACCGCGAATACGAGGCGAAATTAATATTGGTCAAATAACCTTTTAATGTAGGGAAGGTCGATATGAAAGTGAATCATGTTTTTCTATTTCTGATAGCGACGGCACTCTGTCTCCACGCCGATCCTAACTTGCTCATCGACGGCTCGGAAAGTGTGGTAATCGATCCGCCACAGGAGGTTTATATAACCGCGGATTTCTCGTCTCCGGGGCAATCTCTTACCGTCCGGCTGTTTATAGACCAAAACAGCGACCGTATTCTCAATCTTACGGAAATGGATAAGTTTATGAAAATAATCGACGGCGTTCCGCCAATCGGCTGGCTCACCGGCGATCACATCCGTGGAGACCTCGATTCCACGGCAAACGGCGAGATGACTTACGTTACGGTTATCGATATGGACCCGCCGTTATCTCCGATAAGAGTAGATACGATATATTTTTTCCTCGTAGCGAAGGACGACGGCGACGGTAGCGTCGATACCGCTATAATGAAAGTAATCCCTCCCGAACCCGATATCGAACCGGAAATACCCTATATTTATGGAACGGTTTATTCCGCCGAGGACAGCGCGGAGGTCGTTTATCCCGCATATTGTGTCCTCGCCGAAAGCGATATCGACCCGGTATTAACGGATTCTACCGGCAGATTTTTTATTGCCGTTCCCGAAAGAGATAGCTCTTATATGATTCAGGCTATCCCGCTTGACGGCGACCATATCGTTGCGAGCACGATTGTTGAATTCGGTTCGATGGACGATAGTGTCAGAGCCGATATCACGTGTCCGGTTCTGTCTCAACATATCCGGGGAAATATCACTCTGGACGGCGGCACGCCGGTGCCGGGATTCTTTATTATACTCGCCTTTAATACGACTACATACAGCGTGACCGCGGCAATACATAACCAGATTACAGGCGAATACCGGGTGCCGGCTATGCCCGGAAGCACAAGAGTCGGATTCCTGGATTATGAGAGTTTCCCTGCGGGATATTTCGGCTACCCGGCAAGAAGAGATATCCTGGTTCCCGATACGGGCGACGTATATGATATCGATTTCGACTTAAGGCATCTCGATGCCGCTATTAGCGGCACCGTGATCGACTCGTCGATACATGGTGACGCCGAAAACGAAGGATTATGGATATACGCCGACGCCGACGATTTCGGCGATTTCGTCGCAAGAACGGCCGAAGATGGCTCTTTTCTCATATCGGTGAAGGGAGCCGGCGGCGATTCGACCTACAATCTTACACTGGAAACTTACGGTTATGACGTTTATCCATGGGAATACGACGATATTTCGGTGGAGATGGGAGATACAGTAACGGGATATAATTTCGTCCTGGGGGAGGCATGGATAGATAACAGCATCTCAGGTAACGTCGTCGATATCGACGAAGACCCGGTCGATAGCGCAATAGTTATTGTGAACAACAACGAACTCGCTTTTAAAAAAGCGTGGCAGATGACTTACACGGATTCGTTTGGAGAATACTCCTTTGAAAACCTACCGGCGTGGGAAGGTTCATGGTTCGTGGGGACATATAAAGAAAGCCTGGGTATCCAGGAACCCCGTTTAATAATAATCGAAAACCTGCCGGACGATACGACTATCACGGATGCCGATTTCGTTTTCAGTCTGTCAGGTATAGATGAGCAAGGAACGCGAAAACCGGGTCAATTCGCGATAGGCGTAATCTACCCCAATCCATTCAACGGCATAGCCAGGGCCGTTATCGTAATACCTGATAATATGCCGGAGATAGATATTTCCCTGCATGACATCCTCGGACGCAAGAGACGCGAATTATTCCGGGGCCAGTTAATTGAGGGAGAGCATACGTTAAATATAGATTGCAGAGGATTGCCGTCCGGGATTTACTATTTAAGAGCGCAATCTAAAGAAATTATCGAAAGCAAAGAGTTAATCTATATAAAATAGTGCTCCTGATATGATTGCGTTTTGCAAAATGCGTGGTCAATTATAAAACACTATTCGGGACACACATATATAAGTCCTTACATAATAAGGAATTAGAGATTGAAGAATAATGGCACAGCTATTGCACAATAAAGGTCGAGATGGTGCGCGAATTAATAAATAAGAAAAAAAGAGGTTTTACCCTCGTCGAATTGATGATAGTCGTCGTCATCGTCGGTGTTCTGGCGGCTATTGCGATACCCCGGTTCTCAGAAGCCGCACGACGCGCGAAATATTCGCAGGCAAGATTGCATTTGAAAAGGATGTATCAAGCCCTCGAGAGTTTCTATGCCGAAAAAGGATGCTATCCGCCCGACGTATGGCCGAATATAACACCGCCCGGCCTTGTCCCAAATTATCTCGAAGAATGGCCGGGACCCGATAGAGACCCCCTGAACGCAGTTTATGACTATGAAGAATGGTCGATGGAGGGAGGAATAAGCTGGATCGGTGTAGTATATGTCGGCCCCGATCTTCTCCACGACGGCGGAACCAACCAAGGGAGCTATTATACTCTCAACGGTGAGAATGGCGAGATGCTCGAGTTCGGCGACGACGTCTATATCGTGGTCAACAAAAACGGCGCGCCATGTAAATAGACGTCTCTTAATTCAAATAATGATATCAACCGCGGATTTTTTTCGCGGTTTTTTATTGGACATCAGAACGAGGGAGGGGGGAGAGAAAAAGGAAGGAAACCGGTTTTTCTTCATAGGTTTACATAATATTCCTTATGATAGATTGCATGGGGGTTAATAGCTATCAGAAGACGTTTTCCAAACCAAATCCTAAACCGGATTATATGTGTATTCCAATAATAATGCGATATTGCGTTTCAATTCACTACGCGGACTAATTATATCCAGGAATCCATGATCGAGGAAAAATTCGGAACTCTGGAAACCCTCGGGCAATTCCTCGCCGATAGTCTCCTGGATAACTCTCGGCCCGGCAAAACCGAGCAGTGCTCCCGGCTCCGCTACGATAATATCGCCGAGACTGGCGTAACTGGCCATAACACCGGCTGTCGTAGGATGAGTCAGCACAGATATGAAGGGCAATCCCGCGTCGTTTAGAAGTGTCAGTGCCGTCCCGGTCTTTGCCATTTGCATCAAGCTCAAGATAGATTCCTGCATACGAGCGCCGCCGCTTGCCGAGATAATCACCAGCGGGATTTTATGTTCGAGAGCGCGTTCTATAGCCCTCGTAACTTTCTCGCCCAGAGCGCTACCCATCGATCCGCCGATGAACTTAAAATCCATAAAACCGAGGCTCGTCTGTATTCCGTCTATTTCACCTAATCCGGTAATAATAGCCTCATTAAGTCCGCTTTTCTTATAAGCCGATTCAATTCTTTGCGTATAAGGCTTTGAATCGTAGAATTTTAAAGGATCTTCAGATTTAATATCTTTATCTCTTTCCTCGAGAGTTCCCTCGTCAACGAGAAACGAGATATATTCCCTCGATCCTATTCTAAAGTGATTTGAACAGTTGGGACAAACCCAGAAGTTCTTGGCCAATTCCCTTTTATAGATTATTTCACTACATGCGTCACATTTAGCCCAAAGGCCGTCGGGGACTTCCCTCGGCGATTGAGCGACCGGCCCGTAATGTTTCTTTCTCTTAAACCAGGACATCGTTTATCTCCTATTCTTAATTTTGCGTGAATATAATCCCTTTATCAGCTATGTCAACCTAAATCGAAACTCGCCGTCGAAAGCAATTTCCAGAGGGCGTCGGAGGACCGCTTCGACGCGAAAAGGACTTCATCGTGAGTTGTCTCCCCCTCGCCGTAATAGGCTTTCATCGTATTGGCGATTCCCGTTATCCCCGCAGTTCTTAATCCAAGCAAATTAGCCTCTACGGCTTCTTTAGTCGTTGACATCGATACCCAGCTACAACCCATTTTCCTCAACATCCATACCTCGGCGGGAGTCTCGTAAGTCGGCCCCAATACGCTACAAAATATACCTTCGGTCAGCTTTATGTTAGTCTTGAGAGCCGATCTGGACAAAATCTCCGCGAGTTCGTCGTCATAAACCGGATGGACGGGATTGCCCTTCCCGGTCTGCTCTACAGCGACATTCGCCATCTGGAAATCTATCTGGTCCCGTATTAGACCGAGTGAACCCGGTTCGGATTCGTTTATGAGCGAACCGACGGAACACGTAAGTATTAACCTCTTGATATTCAGAGCCTTAACAAGCCTTACCTGAAAAAACAACGGGTCGGCGTTGATTCCCTCATATAGGTGTATCCTTCCCGAGAAGACAAGGGCTATCTTATTACTGTTCTTAAATTTAGCTATTATTAGTTCACCGCCGTGCCCGGACACCGTCGTTCGCGAGAATCCGGGAATGACTTCGTAGTCCCATGTATTAATCCTATCCACGTAATTGTCTATTGCCTGAGCCAACCCGGATCCGCATACTACGGCCATCGAAATGATATGCGATTTATCCAATCCGTTATTATACAGCCATTTAACAGCCTTTTCCGGACTATCGATCATCGTGGTTTCCCCGGTATAAACTTCCTTAAGTATCTGGGAGATAGATCGTTTATATTATCTTCTCCATGTTTACTATATATAATATGACCTAACATAGCTATTGATAGTGCATTAGGCTTTTCAAATCCCTTTTCAGGTAAAGTAGAACGTTCCGGTATCGATTTGCGGATATCCTCTCTATAAACGTCTCCTGCAAAGGTATCGATTTCCATTTCTACACAGTTATCGATGAAGTCGTCTATTTCAAAAATATTCGGTTCGATAAGGATTTCTGGAATGTCTTCATCCTTCGAGCAGTAGGCCGCGCCGTAAACCTCCCCCCGCTTTGCGTCGAAAATAGCCCCAACACGATCGAATAGCAAAAGATGAGAATAGACGCATCCCATCAGCGAATCCACGCCGACTACGGGAACGTCGAGGGATAACGCTATTCCTTTGGCGCTGGAAATCCCCACTCTCAATCCGGCAAAAGATCCCGGTCCCATTGATACAGCGACGAGTTCGATATCTTCTATGGAAATCCCGGTTTCGTTGAGGATAAAATCGATAAAAGGCACTATTTTCTCGGAATGTCCCGTATGGATATCCATCGAAATATCGCCTATAATCCGGTCTGCGATCGTATCCAGCAATGCGACCGAGCCTAACGAAGCGGATGTTTCAATTCCAAGGACCATCATATTGTTCACCTGAACCGCCGAAAAATACTCCATTATCGAATAATTTCCGGGTGATTTCGGAGTTCCATTTATCAGAACAGCCCGGTAATGTTACCTTTCGAATCGATATCGATTTCCTCCGCCGCTGGTTTGGACGGCAATCCGGGCATCAACAAAATGTCTCCGCATATAGCAACCAGAAAACCCGCGCCTGCGTTGACGTAAACCCTGTCCACGTCGAAATTGAAATCCTTCGGACGCCCGCGGAGCTTTTTATCGTCGGATAACGATGCGGAAGTTTTTGCGATGATGACGTGGAGTTTCTCGAAACCCAGCCTTTCCAGCAGTTTCATATCCCAGCGGGCCTGACGTGTATATATAATCTCGCCCGCGCCATACATCTTTCGGGCTATCGTCTCGATCTTCTTTTGTATGGACATTTCGGGATCGTAAATCGGCTTAACTACAGTGCCGCTCTGGACGCTGTCCTTTACCGCTTCGGCCAGCTCGATACATCCCTCGCCGCCGCCACCGTATGGATCGCAAACGACCGCGGACAGGCCTTTGCTTCTCGCGTGTTTCAGGGTGATTTCGAGTTCCTCCTGATCGTTATCGGCGAACTTGTTAATCGCTACAACAACGGGCACGCCGAATAACTGCATGTTTTCAATATGCGCGTCCAGATTGTCAAAACCGCGGATTAATGCCTCTATATTTTTACCCACGAGTTCGTCCTTTTCCTGGCCGCCATGATATTTGAGCGCCCTCAGAGTTGTTACGAGCACAATCGTGTCAACATTGAAATCCCCCACCTGAGATACGAAATCCAGGAATTTCTCGCCGCCTAATTCGGAAGCGAAACCCGCCTCTGTAACGGCGATATCCGAATACGCTTGCGCTATACGAATCGCCTGAATAGAATTTGTTCCGTGGGCGATATTAGCGAAAGGCCCTCCGTGGATGATGGCAACCGTTCCCTCCGAAGTCTGCACGATATTCGGTTTGATGGCGTCCTTGAGTAATAGCGCCAGCGACCCGGTAGCTTTCAAATCCGCCGCAGTTATAGGATTGCGTTCGCGGGAATACCCTATTACTATACGATCGAGACGCTCTTTCATATCTCCGAAATTATTCGCCAGACATAGAATCGCCATTATCTCGGACGCGACCGAAATAATGAACCTGTCCTCGCGCGCGAATCCGTTCTGTCGGCCACCCAAACCGATCACGATGTCCCGCAGTGCCCTGTCGTTCATGTCTATTACGCGGCTCCATGAAATCCGTCGCGTGTCGATATCGAGCCGGTTACCGTGTTGAATATGATTATCTATCATCGCGGCGAGCAAATTGTTAGCGGCGGTAACGGCGTGGATATCTCCCGTGAAATGCAGATCGATCTCGTCTTCGGGAAGGACTCTCGACTTACCTCCTCCCGTAGCGCCGCCCTTGATGCCGAAAACCGGCCCCAGTGAAGGTTCGCGCAAAGTTACTATCGACTTCGTCCCAATCCTATTGAGTGCCATAGAAAGCCCGATGGAAGTAGTGGTTTTGCCCTCCCCCGCTGGTGTCGGCGTGGTAGCGGTAACCAGAATCTGTTTGCCCTTTGGTTTCTCGCCCGCCATCGCACAGACCTTAGGGTAAACTTTGGCCTTATACGGACCGAAGAAATATAGATCCTCTTCATCGAGACCTATTTGTTTCGCGATTTCGTCTATCGGTTTCATTTCATAACACATATTCACTCCTTCAATTAATCACAATCTAAGGTATCGGAGTGCGTTCGTCAACGCTAATGAGTAATTTCATTCATATTTTACTATTTAGCTTGATTATAAGCGTTTTAGCTTTTATTTTCTTGAGAGGTGATAAAATGAGAGTCGTAACATCCGAAATGATGCGAGAAATCGATAGGATTACTATCGATGAACGCGGTATCCCCGGTATGATATTGATGAACAGCGCGGGTATGGGCGTCGCTCAACTCGCACTCGATTACATCTCCGACGATGAAGACCTGAGGATAATAATCCTCGTGGGCCCCGGCAATAACGGCGGCGACGGCTGGGTAGCCGCGAGATACCTGGCTCAGGCTAATTGCGACGTATTTGTCGCATCGGCGGTCGATCCGAAGAATCTAAAGGGCGACGCGAGAACGGCATATGAACAAGCCGACGAAGCCGGCATCGAACATGGGATTTCCCCCGAGGGAAACATCGACCTCGACGGTTTCGACCTGGCCATAGACGCGTTATTGGGCACCGGAGCCAAAGGTGCACCGCGTGGCGGGATTGGCGAAATGGTATCGCGGACGATTGAGTCCGGAATCGACGTAATCGCGGTGGATAATCCCACCGGTGTGGACGCTGACACGGGCGAAGTCCCCGGCGACGCTATTTTAGCTATCGCGACCGCTACATTTGGACTTCCGAAATTAGGGCAATTCCAATATCCGGGTAAAAGTTACGTCGGATATCTTAACGTTGTGGACATAAGCATACCGCCTGACGTTTATAAGGATATGTCGCCTGACTGGCGAGTAGATTCGACCGAGGATTTAAGTAACATGCTTCCTCCTCGCTATCCAAACGGTCACAAAGGGACTTTCGGTAAAGCCGCAATAATCGCAGGTTCGCCAGGTATGACCGGTGCCGTGGTGATGTCCGCCGAAAGCTGTCTGCGAACCGGAACGGGGCTCGTAGAGATAGTTGTCCCCGAAGGTATTATAGATACAGTAGATATCTTATTTCGCGAGGCCGTTTCTCGTCCGGTGCAACAGGTTAAAAGTAAGCGTTGTCTTTCGGTCAGAGCGTTGGGGGATATCCTCAAGATTATCGAAGATTGCGAAGCGATAGCCATAGGCCCCGGAATCGGGACGCACCGCGAAACGGTCGATCTTGTCGGGCGTATCGTATCGAAAAACACCAAACCAGCGGTAATAGACGCGGACGGATTAAATTGTATCGCAAAACTACGGCGTCGAAACATCGATATCGAATTCGGCGGTAAAACGATTTTAACGCCTCATCCCGGCGAATTATCGCGTCTGCTGGATATTCCAATCGAGCAGGTCGCTGAACAACGTTATAAAAAAATAAACGAATGGGCGTCTCAACTCGGAGCGGATATACTCGTTCTCAAAGGCGCGCCAACCACGATTGCAGGCCCCGAAACTCCGATCTATATCAACCGCACCGGCAATAGTGGGATGGCTTCTGGGGGAAGCGGGGACGTGCTGACCGGCGCGATTACTGCCTTTCTCGCACAGGGCCTCTCCCCTCTCGACTCGGCCAGATTGGGAGTTTATATACACAGTTTCGCTGGAGACATCGCCACAGCCGCGCTTGGTGCTCGCGGAATGATAGCCGGCGATATCATCGACTGCATTCCCGAAGCTTTGCTCGACCTGGAACTATACATAGATTTATGAAATCTGTCTTTGTAATATCTATATAAAGGAAAATATGAAAGTTATCGACGTAATAAATAAGAGAAGGGCATATCGTTCGCTGGATAAAATGGAAATAACCGACGATCTGCTCGAAAACCTTATCGAGGCCGCAAGATTAGCGCCTTCGTGCTTCAATAACCAGCCGTGGAGATACGTCTTCGTTTACGATGAAAATAAGTTGAATGAAATGCACGATACCCTCAGCGAAGGAAACGAATGGGCGACGAAAGCATCGATGATAATAGCGGTCGTTAGCCGTGAGGATTTAGATTGCCAGATATATGACCGCACCTATAATCTCTTCGACACGGGTATGGCTACGGCGTTCTTAATCCTCCGCGCCACGGAACTCGGCCTGGTAGCGCATCCAATCGCCGGTTACAGCCCTAAGAAGGTCAGAAAAGCCCTGGATATAACCGACGATATACAGGTCATTACGCTGGTTATCGTGGGTAAACATTCCGAAAAGATAAACGACCTGCTATCCGATAAACAAATCGAAGACGAAAAACGACGCCCTGAACGCAAACCCGTGCAAGACATGTTCTTTTTCAATAGATATGAAAGGAAAAAAGATGAGAAGAAATAGCATAATTGTATTGCTTATGGCAATTTTTTTCCTTATAGTAGAATATGGATACGCAGACGATGTTACCGATAAGGAGAAAAAATTGTCACAAGAAGAAGCTCACCAATTTTTTGCCGTCGATCTTTTCAATAAAACCTGGGATTTACTGGTGAAAACAGATCGAACCGAGATCGAGGACAACCGGATGCTCTGGCAGGCTTACGCTTCGCTTTATCATTGGAGTGTAATCGGTAAGCCTATTAATATCCAGCGAGGTGAATGGATGGTTTCACATGTGAACGCTGTACTCTATCATCCTGAAGCCGCTGTGTATCACGCCGAAAGGTGTTGGCATTTCACGGAAGAATTGGCTCTTGTCGATTTCGACAAAGCCTATTCACTAGAGGCTTTAGCGAGAGCTTATGCCTGTGCCGGCGACACAGAAAAAGCAAAGGAATACTACGCAAAAGCCCGCGAAGCCGGCGCAAAAATCGAGGGTCAGGAAGATTACAAACTCTTTATGAGCGACCTCGAAACCGGTCCATGGTTTGGAATGATCGAATAGATGGATAAACTCTATCCAGACCTGGAAAACCTCCTGGATAACCTCAACGACGGTGTCTATACGGTAGATAACGACCGCCGTATCATATCCTGGAACAGCGGTGCGAAAAGGATTACAGGATATTCCGCAGACGAGGTCGTAGGGACGCATTGCTGGGATAATATACTGGTGCACGTCGATTCGGAGGGACAGAGTCTATGCCTGAAGGGCTGTCCGCTTTCAAAAGCTATCAATACAGGTAAAAACAACGAATCGAGAGCTTATCTACAGCATAAGGATGGATACAGAATCCCCGTCCTAATTAGAACTCTACCGATAATTAACGAAAAAGGCGATACTATCGGCGCGTATGAGATCTTCAAAGAGGACTACGATGCCGGTTCTACCGCCAGGCAAATCGAGGAATTGGGCAAACTCGCTCTAATCGACCCTCTGACAGAAATACCTAACAGACGGTATATCAAGGAAATAATCGAATCGCGGATATCCGAATATAAAAGATATAAATGGAAATTCGGTTTGCTTTTCATCGATATCGACCACTTCAAGGAAGTCAACGATAAATACGGACATAAATGCGGCGACGCTATCTTAAAAACGGTTACGAAAACGATATTACATAATCTTAGAAAGGGCGATAGAGCCGGACGCTGGGGTGGCGACGAAATTGTCGTCGTTCTACCAAATATCGACGAACAAAAGCTCCGGGAAATAGCTTCGAGAATTAAAATCCTAATATCGAAATCATCGATAGAACACGTAGACAAACAGGTTTCTGTAACAATTTCCGCTGGAGGCACAGTTATAAGGCCGGACGATAATATGAAAACACTCTTGGACAGAGCAGATAAACTCATGTATAGTTGCAAGACGTCTGGAAGAGACTGTGTTATAATAGAAAATTGATAAAAAAGAAAATAATAATCCTTTTCGTTATATTCCTCACCGTCAGTGTTATTTCATCACCGCAGATGGGATTGAGCATAAACTGGGCTCCGACCGTCGCAATAACCGATTTCGGCGATGGATCGGCTTATTTTGAGGAAACGGGCACCTTCTATGACGAAATATCGCCCCAGTTATCTCTGCTATGGGATTTTAAGACTGTTTCGTTTGGAGGATTATGCCGTATAAATATCGCCAGCGACGCTTTCGTTACCGGACAACCTACGAAACTCATCGGTCTGTCGGTCGGTGGTGTATTTATATATAATTACGTCATGCACGAGGGCGGCGATTGGCTGTTTCCAATGATACTCGATGGCGGCTGGCAAACTTACAGAATATCATATCGTCCCTCGATAGGAGACTTCGTCTTCGACGGGCAGGGGTGGAATTTACGCGCATCCTTTGGGGTTGAAAGGGTTTGGAGTAGGAAATACAGTATAGGTTTAACGATGGGAAGACGATTCTCGCGTGCAGAGTTTAGAGGAGACGAATACGGCATCTCCCCTTGTATGGACGGCGACGGATGGTTTTTTGCCGTTATCGGAAGATTCGGTTTTGCAGAATTAAATATAGAATAATCATATAAATTCAACATTCTAACACTACTACGTAATCCTTTATCCAGCATATAGATAAAAATATAGCACGATAATTCCTCTTCTATTTTATCATAAAAAATGCATAAACCGTTTGACATAAGGACGATATTTTAGTATATATGACATAATATAAGTAATATTAACAGCAAGGAGCATGATGGGCAAGATAGACTACAATCAGGGCAATATTCATATTGTTCTGGAAACCGGCGACGATGAACTTGTCGCTCAATTCGAAAAGATCTTTTCGATGGTGAAAGATGGTGGAAACGTCCGGAAGAAAGCTAAAGGAACGCCTGCGGAAACGCCTGAAACCGGAAAGGAATCTACGGAAGGCCCGGAGGTTTCATTTGGTAAATATCTAACCGATTTCAGGAAGCTTTCCAAACCGGAAACTATTCTGGCTTTTGCAGAGTGGATTGGAAAGCCTTTCAGGAGCAAGGACTATCTGACGGTCGAAAAAGATCGCGGCGTGCCTATAAGGACGTTAGATAAACTCCGAAAAGGCTTCCATCCGAGACTCACTGCCCTCAAAAGGGCCAGCAAGATAAGAAACGTCAAGAAGGGCGTATATATTATCACCGAAAAGGGCAAAAAGACCCTCGATAAAAAACGTAAGTAGCCTTCGGGAGCCGAATTGATACTAATCAGGCGAGTGCTGGTTATTACTGCACTGACAAGTATTCTCTTTATTGCCTGTGACGATTCGTCGGGACCCTCCCCGTCGGAAAATTATATATCCGGTGCGATTAATCTCGATGAATTATATGGGGTAACTCACGGCGATATTAACGTATTCCTCGTAGAGTTCGGAGCCGGATCGCCGGAATATGTGGATACAGTAGAACTCGATTATCTCGCGGAATATGAATTCAGAGATTTTAGCGCGGGATGGTTCGGCGTTTGCGCGGAAACCAAACCCGGCATATCCCCTCATTTCTACGGATTCAGAGATAACGACCGCGACGGCTATTTCACTACCGACGATGCGCTTAATTTTTCAACATACGCACATATCAATAATTATAATATACCTATGTATGAATATGGTTTTCCCCCGGACACATCGACGACGGAATTTGAACCGAACGACGATTCGGCTTTCCCCCAGGATTTGGGCGAGATACACCTTATGCATGTTAGCGGGAACGTATCCAGCGGCGGCTACGATGGAGAGAACTACACCGGAGACCACGATTTTTTCCGTTTTCAATCGGTATGGACGGGGGATTTATATATAGACCTCAGGTGGGACGGAAGTCAGGACCTCGATCTATATCTATACGATACCTTCGGAGAATACGTGGACAGCCCCCCTACGGATTGGCCAAGCCCGAATATAATAGATAAATTCATATATCGAGACAGCGAATATATTATCCTCGTGGTTTCCGCCGATTACACGGCATATTACGAACTTTCAGTAGAGATAAGGTAGGTGGAATTTATGGAATTTTTCGATACTATCGAAAAGAGAAAGTCGATAAGAAAATACCGGAATGAGCCTTTACCCGACGGCGTATTGGAGAAGATACTTACTGCCGGAAGGCTCGCTAATTCGGCTCGCAATCGCCAGGAATGGGCATTTATAGCCGTAACCGATACAGAGACGAAGGAGCGATTGGTGCCGGCCTGCAGAAACCAGGATTTCGTTGCGCAGGCGTCGGTAGTGATTGTCGGGTGCGCGATAGGAGAATACGAGATGAGATGCGGCCAACCCGCCGACGTTATAGATACCGCAATCGCGCTGGATCACATGCAGTTGGCCGCTACAGCTCTGGGACTGGGGACATGTTGGCTTGGTTCGTTCTATCAAAATAGGGTAACAGAGATACTCTATATACCCGATAAGGTATCTATCATTGGAATATTGACCGTGGGCATACCAGACGAAAGCGGGCGGGAGAAATCGAGAAAATCACTCGATGAAATAGTCTATTATAACAAATGGGGCGGGAAATGAAAAAATATGCCGTATTAATCCTGATTATGCTGACCGGTTTAATTACCGCGCAGGGGACGAACCCCAACTATTATCAACCGCGCAGAATCGTATATATGCCGAACGCCGGCCTACTGCCCGACCGCGCCTGGATGGGGCAGATACACCTCGGCGAAGCGGGAAGTCTGGTTTCGTATTTTGGAATCGGCCTCTGGGGGAGAATATCCGTGGGCGTTAGTTATGGCGCTTATGGCGTTTTGGGCAGGGGTTTCGCTACCGCGTATCCTCGCCCCTCGTTCCAATTCAAATTCCGTCCAATTCAGGAATCGGAAAAATTCCCCGCTATTGCATTGGGCTACGACGACCAGGGCAATGGCATTTGGGATAATGAAAATAAACGGTTCGCCAGGAAATCGCCGGGCCTATATCTCGTCTTGAGTAAGAACTGGGCTACCATAGGTGGCAATATCGGTCTCCACGCCGGAACCAATTATTCCTTTGAAACAAAAGACCAGGGTGGGATGAACGTATGGCTTGGATTGGATAAGAATCTCGGCGAGATGTTTGCGGTATCGATCGAATACGATGCAGGCATGAACGATTATTACAGCGAGGACGGCGTTTACGGTATAGGCAAGGGTTATCTTAACGCGGGAGTCAAATGGTCGGTTCGCCCCGATTTCGAAATCGAATTTATACTCAGCGATTGCCTTATCAACGATCAAAGCGCAAAGACCTTTTCGCGCGAAGTGCGATTATCCTTTGTGTATCCTCTGTGATAATAACTTATATAAGACGAATTATATATATCGGCGGTTTTACCGGATCGCCGATATTATTTTCTCGACGTTGCGCCTGTTTTTCCCGCCGTCGGCTAAACAGGCGTTGAAAGCAGGCCTACTGCTAATCTCAACCTCTGAGGTTTCGGGGTATATATCAATTCTGATTATTTCACCGAGGCTATTGAACGACATGACGGTTATACCTATTAATGGATTGTTGTCCATATCCAGGAATCGGAATCCACCTATCTCCCCCACCCCCGAAATTAATTTCTCTCTAATCGCGCCCAGGTCGCCTCCCACAGTTATCCGCTGAGTAACCATCAGACGCGACTTTTCCCCGCCACCCTCCCTGAATCGATACCTGAAAACCGAATGCAGGAAGGAAAAAAGCGCTGACATGACGATAACATCCCAGAAAATAACTATAACCGAAGCGAATAAAGGCGCGGAGAACACAATTTTCATTAAAAATAATACGAATACTATGGGTATAGTATAAAAAATGGTAAAACGGATGAAAAGTATTGCGGTTGTGCCTTTCGGAGAGTTCATAATCGTAACTTGTGCCTTTCTTCTGTCGTTCGATTAGTCCGTGTCGAGTTTTCTCCTGAGCATCCCACATGCCGCACATATAGATTGTCCCTTGCTCTCCCGCAAAGTCGCGGTAATTCCCGCACTGAGAAGATAGCCCTGAAATTTCGTCACGGCATCCTCGGAAGGAGCCGAATATTCACTGCCGGGGTAGTCGTTGAAGGCTATCAGATTGACCTTGCAGGGCAGGTCGTGTATTAACCCGGCCAAAATGTCAGCGTGGGTAATGGAATCGTTGATTCCCCCCAAAAGGACGTATTCTACCGTAAACCAACGTCCGGTTTCTATGGCATAGCGAGAAGCCGATTTCAGGATTTCGGATATATTCGCTATTTTTACAGCGCGCGGCATGATTTGCTTTCTAAGGTCATCCATCGGGGCGTTTAGTGAGATGGCGAGTTTCGGTTTCAGGCCGGTTTGAAGCAATTCCTCTATCCTATCGGGTATCCCTATTGTCGATACAGTTACACGACGGTGCCCAAGGCCGAAAGCGCAATCGTCAGCGAAAAGTTCAAGCACCCGAACGATTTGTTCGAGATTGCGTAACGGCTCCCCCATCCCCATGAACACGACATTTGTCATGGAAACGCCCAACGTCTCTTCTATCGCGATTATCTGCCCGATTATCTCCCTCGAATCGAGATTACGAACCAACCCCATCTCGCCCGTTGCGCAGAATTTACATCCGAAAGCGCAACCCACCTGACTCGATAGGCATGCAGTATTGCGGCCGTCGGCGGGGATGTGAACCGCTTCGACTATATTGCCGTCATCCAGGCGTAGTGCTATTTTCGTTGCGCCGTCGTCGGAAGTTACGCATTCGACAACTTCCAGACGTCCCAGTTTGGCTCGTTCGGCGAGTTTAGCCCGCAATGGGATCGGCATGTCTGTCATCGGCTCGAAATCGTGCAGACGCGCTTTATATGCCCACTTCAGAAACTGCTTCGCCCTATACGGCTTTTCGCCGAGAGACTTAAAGTATTCAATCAAGTCATTGCGCGTAAGGCCAATTAAATCAAATCGTTCCGGTATGTTATTATTATCGTTCATATTCGTTGTTATTAAATTGTAACACTTCTGTTATAGATTTATAACATTTCATCTTTACTATCTTCCATTGGGATGAACCTGTCCGACCAGAGAAGATAAAAAGCAAAACTAAATACAATCAATGCGACAAACACCTGCCAAAGCGGCGCGAAGTCATTGCCCTTTAACTCCTCCACCGGCGAACTGGACAGCATAAAAGCGCCCATTGCGAGGCCGTTGTTTAGTAAATGGCCGAACATCCCGTAGAAAATCGAGTTCCGACGCCACACAATCGCCCCAAACATTATACCTAAAATCGCCGCCGGAATCAAGCGATGCGGATCCAGATGGAACGCGCCGAAAAGTAGCCCCGACGCTATGATTCCAAACGTCGGCCCCCATCGATGCGTCAGACCGTCCATGATATAACCTCTGAACAGAATTTCCTCGCAAATAGCCGGAAGAACGCCAACCACGATAAGCGCGGGTAAAACGCCGTAAGACCTTATCTGTTCAAGCAAGTCGGCGAAAATCTCGTAGTATTCCATCGGCACGCCTGTGATTTTATAAATCAGAACCTGTATCTGTGAAATAAGGACTGCGCCGGATATAGCGAAGATACCTGTAATAGCCAGAGCCACGAGATTCGGTTTATTCAACCTGAAAACCCTCCTAAAACTCAGATTCAGCCTTTTTGTCATGAGGAGGGGCGGTATGGCGATTAGCGCAAGCTCGGTTAATATCAGTCCTGTGAACACATTGGAGGCCTGCACCGGCACACCGATAAATATCAGTAAAGCGATCACTATCGCGAATAGTAACAAAGCGTCACTTGCGGAGGCTTCGCGCTTTATTGTTTCCTTCTTCCTGCTGAAAAATCCCGTTAACGGCGAGGTTTTCGATTCGGAGAGCAAAGCTTCTTCGTTTGACAGTATCGACGACGCCCATTTCAGCGCCAGAGCCGCGTAAACCGCAGTGGAGAACCACACCGCTACGATAAGTAGGATATCGAACTCCCCTATCATCATAGCTTTGAATAGAAGCGCGACGTTCATCACCGGTATAAAGGCCGTGCCCATCGAAATCTCGACGCCCGGCAAAACCGCCGCCATTGCCGGAAGTTCTGCTATTAAAAACACCGGGGTAAGATAGCCCTGCGCTTCCTTGTAGCTATTAGCGAAGGCCGAAATAGCCAGAAAAACCGCCGAAAACAACGCGGCCAACGGAAGCAGTTCCAGGAGGATAACCAGCAGTGTGCCGATGTCCATCGAGAAGGCGAGTTTGCCCATTATCTCGTTGCCCGCCATAGCCTTAAGGCCGACACCTATCGTCAGTCCCATCGATGCGAGGTTTAACAGGGCGTTGACAAGCGCGAGGACAAATACCGTCGCGTATTTCCCGATGACTATCTCCATCCGGCTGACCGGCGAGACCAGCAGTGTTTCCAGCGTTCCGCGTTCCTTCTCGCCCGCTACCATATCCACGCTGGGATAATAAGCGCCGGTAAGCACCATGATAACTATTATAAGTGCAAGTATTCTACCGAATAACATGCCGCCCATTTTTTTCTCGGACGCAACGTTGCGAGTGTCTTTAACCACCGGTCGAACGATGTTCGCGTCCAGACCTGCGGCCTCTATCCTTCTGGCGATAATTCCCTTGCCATAATCGTTGATCAGTCCCTCGAACCGACCGAGGGCGAGGTCGCTCCGTTCTTTAGCTCCGTTGTATTCTATACGCAATGTGTCGCTTTCGCCCATGTCGATCTTCGATTCGAAGCCTTCCGGGATATGGACGATTAGTTCTATATCGCCGCTCTGCAATGCGCTATCGGGAATTGTTTTTTCGACGATGGCGAATTGTGAGTCGGTTTCTATCTCTACGAACAGGTTCGGCGCTTCGGTTTGATTTTCGATGACGACTTTATAGGTCTCTCCGGCCATTTTTCCGATGAGGAATATCGAAAGCTGGGAAAAACCTACGACCATTATGGGATAGAGCAGGATTGGTAAAACAAAAATGACAAAGACCGTCCGCTTGTCTCTTAAAAGCTCTATCAACTGCTTTTTGAAGATCGTTATGATATTTCGGGCTTTCATATCTCGATCTTCTCCGGTTCGGCTATCTGGAAGAAAGCGTCCTCCAGGTTATCCGTGGATGTTTTTTCGAGGAGCTCTGCCAGCGTCCCGACCGCGAGTAATTCTCCCCGATGGATTATCCCGATTCTGTCGCATAATCTCTCAGCCTCGCGCATGATATGGGTGCTGAAAACTACTGTCTTGCCGCTGTCGCGGAGGTCGTCGATGAAATTTATCAGCGTCCGCGCGACCATAACGTCCAATCCAACCGTAGGTTCGTCGAAGACCAGAATAGGCGGATCGTGGATGACCGTTCTTGCGATATTGACCTTCTGCACAGTCCCGCTAGAGAGTGCATCGCATCGGGTGTCGGCGAATTCGGTCATATCAAGGAAATCGAAGATATTATCGGTGCGTTCGGCGAGTTCAGGTTCGGGCATGCCGTATAACCGTCCGAAAAACTCCACCATCTCGCGTGCGGTAAGGTTCTTGTATAGTCCGGTATTGCCGGAAAGGAAACCGAGCATTCGACGCACTTCATCCGCCTGTTCGACCGTATCGTAACCGGCAACACTTAATTTCCCCGACGTCGGTTTCAGCACGGTTGAGATCATCCTGAGCGTCGTCGTTTTCCCCGCGCCGTTCGGTCCCAGAAGGCCGAATATCTCACCTACACGAACATCGATGGATAGATCATCCACAGCCACCACCGGTTCAGCTTTCGGCGGATAAAATATCTTCGTGGCGTTCTCTATTCTTATTGCGGTTTCCATATCCATTTCGATAGAAATAATAAAGCCGAACTCGTGAAATCGCAAGGCTTTAATCGGAATAAAATCGCATTGGACGAAAAGCCTGCACTTTGAAGTTGACATGTCAGTTTCAAAACATATTTTTAGCCCTTTAGAAAACCCCCAACGGGAGAAAGAAATGGCTTATAAACCAACGGATTTTCGCAAGGGTCTTAAATTGATATATAAGGACGAACCGCACGAGATCATCGATGTGCAGATGTCGTTACGCGGGCGCGGCAAGAGTAAGTATAAGACCCGTCTGAAAAACCTACGCAACGGTTCGGTTCTCGAAAAAGTCTTTTCCGAACAGGAGCAACTCGAAGAGGGCGATTTCTCCGCGCGCGATATGCAATATCTGTATTCCGACGGCGAAGGATTCCATTTTATGGATACCGACACTTACGAGCAGTTCAATTTCAACCGCGATGCCATAGGTAACGCGAAATTTTTCATGTGCGAGAACGAAGTTTATTCGATATTGCTTCTGGGAAGAGAACCGTTGAATGTCGATTTGCCGGCGTCGGTCGTTCTCACCGTTGTCGAGACCGAACCGGCGGTTCGCGGAGATACTGTTTCCAATGTAACTAAAAACGCCGAGACCGATACCGGCCTGACCGTCAAAGTGCCCCTATTCATCGATACGGGCGAGAAGATTAAGGTCGATACGCGTTCCGGCGAATACCTGGGACGAGCTTGATGATTTCCAAAAGCAAAAAAGAAATCCTTTTCAAAGCCGCCAAACAAGTGCTCGATAACGCTTACTCCCCCTATTCCAAAGTGAATGTGGCATCAGCTATTATCGATAACGAAGACCGAATTTTCTCGGGAGTTAATGTCGAAAACACCAGTTTCGGGCTGACTATATGTGCCGAACGAAGCGCTATCGTTTCCGCGATAAGTAACGGCGCTAAGGGTATCAGGGCGGTTTTGATAATCTCGACACTGGGCGCGATCCCTCCATGCGGCGCGTGCAGGCAGGTTATAGCCGAGTTCGCCGAACCTTCGACCCCAATTTACCTTGCAGACAGTGAGGGAATCAGGACCGAAATAACAATCGGCGAACTTCTCCCCCACGCTTTCAAACTCGATTGCGACGGTGATGCAAGATGAGAATTATCGTTTGTGTTAAAGAAGTGCCGGATACCACGGATGTTAAGATGGATCCCGAACACGGAACACTTATCCGCGACGGCGTGCCTTCGATAATCAATCCCTTCGACGCTTTCGCGTTGGAATTGGCGTTACAATTAAAGGATAAGGATCCGACTATCGAGATTATCACGCTGTGTATGGGACCTCCCCATGCCGAAAAAAGCCTCCGGGAAACCGTAGCCATGGGTTCCGACAGCGCGATACTCATTACGGATAGAGCCTTCGCCGGAAGCGATACATGGGTAACAAGCTATACTCTGGCTTCCGCAATAAAGGCTATCGGCGATTACCATATCATCTTCGCGGGACAACAGGCTATAGACGGAGACACCGCGCAGGTAGGACCGGGAATAGCCGAATTTCTGGATATCCCCCAGGGGATTTTCGTCGGGTCGGTCGAGATCTTAGGAGAGGACGAGATTATCACCGAGCGCCTGACCGAGACCGGCAGAGAAAAGGTCAAACTGGGACTTCCCGCGTTAGTTTCCGTGATAAAACTCCCCAAAGACCCGCGTTTGCCGTCCCTACGCGGAATGATGAAGGCGAAAAAGGCCGAGATTAAACAGTTCTCCGCGGACGATCTCGATGTTGAGGAGCGTTTTATCGGTCTGTCCGGGTCGCCGACGAGGGTAATGAAGATATTCACGCCGCCCAAACGTGAAAGCGGAGAGATCTGGGAAGGCGACGCGATAGAGCTTGCAGGAAAACTCGCGGATGCATTAAAGGAACATGCAATCATATAACACTTTATTTTATATATATAGATAAAGGCCTTATCTAACAAATAAGTTGAGATAAGGCCTTTTATTTTCTTGAATTATAATCTATTATTGCGTTCGGTAATTTGGAGATTCTTTAGTTATCTGAACGTTGTGTGGATGGCTTTCCTGTAAACCAGAGAAAGTAACCTTGCGGAATTTAGTCTTCGTTCGAAAATTCTGTAAATTAGGAGCTCCTGCCATACCCATTCCGGCGCGTATTCCGCCTTCTATCTGATATACTGTTTCGACGACTGGCCCTCTGTATGGTATCCTTCCCTCGATACCTTCCGGGACCATTTTTTCGATTTCCGTAACGTGTTCCTGCTGGTATCTGTCCCGCGCGCCCTTTTTCATCGCGCCGAGACTGCCCATGCCGCGGTAAACCTTGAATCGTCTGCCTTCGAATAGAACGGTTTCGCCGGGAGCTTCGTCCGTTCCGGCGAACATATTGCCCAGCATAATGGCGTAAGCTCCCAGGGCAAGCGCTTTCGCGGCGTCGCCGGAATATCTTATCCCGCCGTCCGCTATCAAAGGTATGTCCTTTTTCGCTAACGCTCTCGCGCATTCTTCTATCGCCGATGCCTGTGGAACTCCCGCCCCGGTAATAACTCGTGTAGTGCAGATCGATCCCGGCCCCACCCCGATTTTCACGGCGTCCGCGCCGGCCTTAACGACACGAAGTGCGCCGTCCGCCGTGGCCACATTACCCCCTATGACCGGAACATCGGGAAATTCCGTTTTCAAAAACTCTATCGCTTTTAGGACGTTTTTGCTATCCCCGTGAGCCGTGTCGGTAACTAAAACGTCCGCGCCGGCGTCGATGAGTAGTTGCGCGCGTTCCGGTAAATCCTTGCCAACACCCACCGCGGCGGCGCATAGCAGATGTCCTTCTTCATCGAAAATAGCCTGAGGATGCTCCTCCTTTTTCTGGATATCACGAGCCGTAACGAGACCAACGAGGCTTCCGTCGCTATCGACAATGAGCAGTTTCTCTATTCGGTGGGCGTGAAGTAAAATTCGAGCTTTCTCCATAGGCTCAGATTCCTCCATGGTGATGAGGTCTTTCGTCATCAACTCGGAAACGAGTTTGGCGGGATCCGGCTCGAAACGAATATCCCGCGACGTCAGGATGCCGACCAGTTTTCCATCCTTTACGACCGGCAGGCCGGTGATATTATGTTGTTTCATTATCTCGATAGCCTGGCCGACATTGAGGTCGGGGGGGATCGTTATCGGGTCGCGTATCAGGACACTCTCCGCGCGTTTGACTTTAGCGACTTCCTTTGCCTGTATTTCCGGCGGCATATTACGATGAATTACTCCCAACGCGCCGATTTGCGCCAGGGAAATCGCCATCCGGCTTTCAGTTACGGTATCCATAGCCGCGGATAAAATCGGGACGTTAAGGGTGATATTACAACACAATCGCGTCGATATATTAACGTCGTGTGGTAAAACCTCCGAATAGCCGGGTTCGATAATGATATCGTCGAAGCTGTAACTCGGTTCCTCAGGAACTCTACGTTTCTCATCCATAATATTCCTCGAGTTTTTGTATTCTCTCTTCTTTTTAGTTATTCCTGTCGCGTCGTCGAGTGTATCGTTAGCGATTTTATCAGCTTTTTTATTCCTGGAACGGGGAATATACTTGTATTCGATTCGTTCGAACTCCCGCGCTAAAGAGGCCGCCTCCGTCGCTAATTGCATGAGTTGTTTCGATTTTATCTTATAAGCGCCGGTCATCTGTTTGACCAGTAATTCGCTATCGGATAGGATTGTGATTTTGCGGGCATCGTGTTTAATAGCGAGTTTAAGGCCGATTATCAATGCCGTGTATTCGGCGACGTTGTTTGTCGCCTCGCCGATAAACGCTCCAAGCGATTCTATCTCTTTACCGGAGTTTTCCGTTAATACTGCCCCGACCGCCGAAGGCCCCGGATTACCGCGACTTGCGCCATCTATGTTTAATTTGTATTCCACGATTCGTTTTACTCCTCAGGGCGATACTTCCTCGTCCCATACGAGAATACGCCCGCAGGCCTCACAATAGCTTATGTTCGACATTCGCTTTATCTCCTGACATTGCCGCGGCGGAAGCGTCTGGAAACAACCGCCGCAAGCGCGACTGACAACTTTGACAATGGCGTGCCCCTGTGTGCCTTCGCGTATCCTTTTATACGTAGAGAGTATCCGTTTATCTATCGAAGATGCCAGTGTATCGTGCTTCTTACGGATATTATCGACCTTATCCTCGATTTTGGCGTATTTTTCTTCTATTTCCTTTATCTGGACTTCGTTATTTTCAGTGGCGGCGGATAGCTTCTCCTCGAGTTCCTCGGCTTTTTTCTCCGCGATATCGAGGTCTTCCATAAGGCGGATCGTTTCCTCCTCGAGTTGCGCCACCGTTTCCTCGGATGCCATAATCTCGTGTTGGACGGCATCGTATTCCTTATTCGATTGAACTGTCAGTAATCGCTGTTGACTCGCGGACAGTTTTTCTCTGGTCTGTTCCAATTCCAGTTCTTTTAATTTAATCGTCTTTTTCAAATCGACGACTTCATCCCGGGTTTCGACGAGTTCTTTTTCGAGATCCGAGACCTCGGTCCGAAGCTGTTCCAGCAATTTTGGATAATAAACCTTTGAGACTTCTAATTCGGCCAGCTGGCTGTCTATCTCCTGAAGTTCCATCAAGGTTTCGAGTATCTCTTTTACGTCTTTCTTCGGCATATTCCTCCTAACGAGGGTTTAAGGTATTTTTTACGTCATCCATATCGGCCCGTGTTCGGTATCCGCGATATCTATCGTGCCTTCGGCGGTTTTTTCCCATAGTTTCTTTTCGAGAAATCCTTTGAGTAAAGGAAGGCATATCCATTCGGAGGCGAAGTGGCCGAGTATAACTACGGGCAACCCGATATTCTGTGCTCTTCTTAACTTATGATAACCGGCTTCGCCGGTGATATAAACGTCCGCTTTACTCGCACGTGCGTTTTGGATGAAATCCCCGCCGCTTCCGCCTAAGGCGGCGATTCGCGATATTCTGGCCGAATCCGAGCCGCAAACCGCTATCCCGGAAACGGGAAGAAGACCCTTGAGTTGTTGAGTTAATTCGAGCAGTGTCATCGGTGCCGGTAAGACACCGACCGCACCGTAACCAATTCTACCGGGGGCGTTCTCCAGCGGGTAGATATCGTAAGCGACTTCATCGTAAGGGTGCACTGTGAGCATTGCCTTCAGAACGCCTGCGAGTTTTTCCCGCGGGACGATTGTCTCAAACCGAATTTCTTTCTCGCGATTTAATTCCCCGCGCTTTCCGGAAAACGGATTTGTTCCAGATCCCGGCTTGAAAGTCCCCTCGCCCTGGATATTGAATCCGCACTCCGAATATTTTCCAATATGTCCCGCTCCGGAATCGAAGATTGTTTTACTGACGGCTTCAAAATGATCCACCGGGATAAAAGTAACGAGCTTGAGCAGATTTCCGGAGTCCATTGGAACCAGGACTTCGGTATCTTCGAGTTCGAGTAGTTTCGCCAGAGCGAAACTGGCGGAAACTCTCGATACATCAAGTGGCGTGTGGATAGAATACAGCGCGATGCCATTCGAGATACAATCGTAGATAGCCGACCCGACCGGGTCGCCGCGGACGATGTGTTTTGCCGGATTCAAATCCGGTGGATGGTGAGTAATAATGAGGTCTATTCCCTTATCGACTGCTTCTTTGACGACATCGGACAAGGGGTCCAGCGCGAGCATTATTCTTTCGATATCCGCCCATGAATCCCCCGCGATGAGACCGTTGTAATCCCATTTCTCCGCCCAGATAGGCGGAAACAGTTCCTGAAGACGAGCTGAAATCTTCGATAACTTCACGATACCCTCCTCGAAAAATAAACAAACGCACCGCAAACAAGCGGTGCGCCTTCGTTAGAAATCGCGCTTATGTGACAATTTAAGGGTCGTGGAAATCCGGTCTTCACCTATCTCGATCCTTTCGCGTGTCCATGGGCGATAGAGGATTCGAACCTCTGACCTCATGCATGTGAAGCATGCGCTCTAACCGGCTGAGCTAATCGCCCTAACAATCTTTCAAAAACTGGACCCACGAGGATTCGAACCTCGGGCCAAGGGATTATGAGTCCCCTGCTCTACCGCTGAGCTATGGGTCCGTTTTTCGAAGAACAAACATTTATTATATATATACAGTAAAGTTATGAGTTGCAAGCTTTTTTTGAATATTCGTGTTTTTTCAGATGGATTTACAGCGCTTTCATGTGATCAAAATGTAAAATAAATCTATTCAAATCCCCTTTCTACTTGACGTTAGCTGAAAAAAGGTTTTAGTTGTTCTCGTGATGCAAAAAATACGGCACTACATACCATTCGACATCCGCAGGGCGGTTTTATTATTCGTTCTGGCCTTCGGTATAAGGTTGATTTATCTCGCTCTATTTCCCGCAGGTCCGCTTCTGAGCGACCCCTGGAGATATTACGAGCTTGCGAGGTCGTTGGGCGAGACGGGTAAGTATATCGATTTCGACGGTTCATTCACGGCGTATCGGCCTCCGGGGACTTCGATAATTCTCGTTCCTTTTGTTTTCATGGGCAGTAGATGGCTTATAGACTTAGCTTTCGCCGGGATGACGTCGCTGACCGTTGCGTTGGCGTATCTCTTTTTCATCGTGTGCGGGACGGATAGGAAAATCTCGACTATCGCAGGATTGCTTTTCGCAATATTCCCATCGGGGATATTGTATTCGGGTTTCCCGAATTCGGAGGTGCCGTTTACGCTTTTGTTGTTCGCCGCTTTCATCGTTCTGGCGACTCGTAAAAAGGATTTCGGCTTTTTCAAGACCGGGTTCATTCTTGGCGCGGCGACACTATTTCGGACGATGGGATTGCTCGTCCTGCCTATCGCCCTCTGGTTCGATTATCGGTTGCTCAAGGATAAATTCGTTTTTAAAACATTCCTGAAACGGGCGATACTGCTTATTCTGGGATTCACGATAATAATCGCGCCCTGGTCGATAAGAAATATGGTTCGATTGGGCACCCTTTCCCTATCGACCAACACCGGTATCAACCTGCGAATAGGCAATTTCGACAGCGCGCACGGCGGCTACAACGCCGATGCACAAACCCTCCCCGATTCACTGCCGGAGGTTACACGCAACCGCGAATATACATCGATGGCGTTGAATTGGATGGTCGATAATCCGGTCAAATGGTTGAAATTAATTCCGAAAAAAGTTCTCAATATGTGGGCATTGCAGAAGGTAGGCATTTTTCTGCGAAATACGCTCGCTTTCGAGAAATCGATTTTCTGGGATCTGTTTTTTCATATTCTTTGGGCAGTATTTTTAATTCTGGGGATAATCGCCGCGGGGAAGAACTGGCGTTTCCGCGACGATCCCATATTCGCGCTGAGTATCGTCGCCGTTGTCGGGATTACTCTGTTTCATCTTTTGTTTTTCGGCTCCGGAAGATTCCGTTTTCCTGTCGAATGGGCGGTGGCATATTGGATCGCTATGGATTTATCGAATAAAAAACGCCGAAAAAAGCTTGAATCTTCGCAATAATCGTATAAATTCAAGGTCGATTGAAAACTATCGAAAAGGACGATAACATGAGCGATAAAAAAGTATTACTTTCCGGCATGCAACCATCGGGTGCGCTACATCTGGGCAATTACGAGGGCGCGCTACGAAACTGGGTCGAACTGCAGGATTCCGGTAAATACGAGATGTTCAATTGCATCGTCGATTGGCACGCGCTCACCAGCGGCTACGAAGAGACCGACAAACTCGTGCCGCGAATATACGAAATGGCCGCGGATTTTATCGCCGCAGGACTCGATCCCGAACACACGGCGATTTTCGTGCAAAGCCACGTCAAGGAGCACGCGGAACTGCACCTGCTCCTTTCGATGATCGTCCCGATAGGCTGGCTGGAAAGAGTTCCGAGTTATAAGGACAAAGTCGAGCAATTAGGCCTCGATAGCTACGGTTTTCTGGGTTATCCGGTATTGCAGACCGCCGATATAATCGTCTATCGCGCGGACATCGTGCCCGTGGGCAAGGATCAGCTTGCGCATCTGGAGTTGGCGCGCGAGATAGTCCGAAGATTCACCTACCTTTACGGCGAGGTTTTCCCGGAGCCGGAAGCGCTTGTTACGAAATTCCCTATTCTCCCCGGCACCGACGGCCAGAAAATGAGCAAGAGTTATGGCAATTTCATAGCGCTGGGCGACGACCAGGACGAGATAAAGAGCAAAGTAATGTCGATGTTCACCGACGAGACGAAGATTCATAAAACCGATCCCGGACACCCTGACGATTGCCCTGTTAATATCTACCGCACGATTTACGATCTCGAATGGACGCAGGAACAGGCGGATTTATGCGCTTCAGGCGATCCGAGTATGGGTTGCGTGAAATGCAAGAAGAACCTCGCGGGTGCGTTAATAGATTATTTCGCAGATTTCCGCGCGAAACGAAGCGAACTCCTCGCCGACAAAGCCATCCTCGACGCTTACTTGAAAGACGGCGCCGACCGCGCCCGCCAACGCGCCGCGGAGACTATGGTGTTGGTTCGGGACGCTATGGGGATGTTCAAACCGGAGATATAGTCTGAATTAATTATGAGCGCCGGCTCTCTTACTATTTAATTTCTATTCCCTATTCATAAATGCTTTTTCCGATTTCCCGGAAACCTCGATCGATTGCTCGATCGGCATCGACTACAAGGCAAGTGCGTCGATTAAATCGGACGTGCCACTTGCCGTGTAGATCGTCCCGCCCGTCGGGAAGTGGTCGCTGTAGAGGATTATACCAACCGGGAAACGCATATCAGGATTAGCCGGTTTCGATCAGTTGTCATATTTGATTATTAGCAGTTTCTTCAGGTTTTCGATATCCGATTCGCTTTTCGTCTCGATTCGGATAGCCCTCCCCTCGGCATATTTGCGGGCGTTGGTTAATTCTTCGATGATCGATCTGGGTAAATCGCTATCCTGGATAACTTTTAACGCTTTCTCCCCGAAAACCATCGCCACTCGAAAATACCCGTCCTTCGGGGTGAAAAACATCAAATTGCGCTTCTTGCTAAAGACCTTCTTTACCCACCCCGATTTCGCGCCGTAGTGTTTCCATTCCTCGCTGATTATTGGGAAATTATCGATAATAAAATCCTTCAGTTCCTTCCACAATGGATAAGAATCGGCAAGGGCGGTTTGCATAGCGCTTTCATCGGGCATCGAGGATTTATCTTCGAAATAACTGGTGGCTATGTTTTCCTCCTTCGACAATTAGTCTTATAACCTGATGTTGATCAAACTTGTTAATCAACTATCCTGCCGAGTGCCTGAGCGATGTTCAACGAAGCGTCGCCGATATGCTCAAAATTCTTCAGCAAATCGAGATACAGTAGTTCGGCGTGAGGATCCGATCCCGATTTCATGCGTTTTTCGGTGAGTGCCCTTAATTCGTCGCGCGTATCGTTGATATCGCATTCGAGTTTATACGCGTATTCGAGTTCATTTTGGTCGAGATGCCCGTCGAGATGCGTGCGGTAAAAATTCACGTAATCGAGAATCAACCGGGAATACTGGACTATCTCCCGGTCAGCGTCCGTGTGGAATTTCAGCCGTTCGTCGTAACGCCTTTCCGCAACGAGAATCAGCTTAAAACAACTGTCGCCTATATTCTCAAGCTCGTTTACTATACGAATCAACGCGCTTACGTTGCGCATATTGGCCTCGCTGAGTTCGTCCTGGGAGCAGTCCACAAGGTATTTGGAAATCTCCAATTGCATTCGATCCGTCAAATCCTCGTGTTTTCGGACTTTCTGGACCTTATCGCCCATTTTTACGGTTGGATGATGATAGACTTCCATGAAGGTTTCGAACATATCCAGCGTTATCTGCGCCATTCGGTCGATTTCCTTACGCGCCTCGATGAGATTAAGATCGGCTGTGTCCTGAAGCCCCGTGGAAATGTATTTAAGCGTATATTCCGTTACTAAATCCCGTTCTTTGGGTTTTACCAGATACTCCACGAACCGCGAGAATTTACTGGTGAAGGGCAGGAAAATAAGTGTGTTAGTAATGTTGAATAATGTATGAAAAAGCGCGAGGTTGAGCGGAAAATTCGCATTTAACGAGGAATTCCACGGCGCGATTGCAAGGACGAGATCGGCGAAATGCCTGAAAACTATCGATATCCAGAAAACGCCGAACAGGTTGAAAAGAAAATGCGCACGAGCCGTCCGTCTGGCGTTTACATTCGTTCCCAGTGAAGCCAGATACGCCGTTACGGTCGTGCCGATATTTTCGCCGAGGACAATCGCCGCGCCGGTGTAATAATCAATCCAGCCGAGATAGGCCATCGTTACGGTGATAGCCATAGCCGCGCTGGAAGATTGCACGATTACAGTCAATATCGACCCCACGAGGATGAAAATCACGTAAGATAAAAATCCCAGATCGGTGTAACTCCTCAAAAATTCGAGTGTATCGGGATGATTCTGAATGTCCGGGACCGAATCTTTCAGAAACATCAGGCCGATGAATAACAGGCCAAAGCCTATGAGAATCTCCCCAATATCCCTGTATTTGCGGCGTTTGGAAAAAATCAATGGAAGGCCGATGCCGACGACCGGCAACGCAATCGAGGTTATCTTGAACTTGAAACCGAAAAAGGAAACGATCCAGGTGGTAACCGTGGTGCCGATATTCGCGCCCATCACCACGCTGATACCCTGAACCAGAGAAAGCAGGCCGGAATTAACGAAACTGACGACCATAACCGTTGTCGCCGACGAGGATTGAACCAGCGCCGTTATCAGGAATCCGGTCATGACGCCGACTACGGGTTTCCGGGTCATATAATTAAGGATAGATTTCAATCTGCTACCGGCGGCTTTTTGAATACCGTCGCTCATCACCCTCATGCCGTATAGGAAAACCCCCAGCGAGCCGACTATCCTTAACAAATCAACTATCATCATTAACCTTAGATTAACTTCCTCTTAACAATGACGCTAAGGATAAGGCGGGATTTGAAAAATAACAAGGACTTTTCGAGGAAATTTTCGGAGAATGAAGTTTAAACGAGGAAATAAATATTATTAACGCGTATTCCGCTTGTCACGGTTCTTGCTATCAATTGAGTTGACATTCCCCTGATTTCCGAGAGGCAAGAACCGCGCCAAGCTGGGTATCGCCGCCGTGCAGACACCGGACATCTGGGATATCTTCGTTTGCGTGAGTCCGGATTCTTTGATCATTCTGACAAGCTCGTTCATCATGGTCTTTGTTCGATCGACCGCAATTTTCTTGTTATGCGCCGTTGTCACCGCGCGCTTTTGGTATTTCTCCTTGCGCTTGCGACATCTCGTTTCGTAATCGTCCCGTCCAAACCCCATCGTTCCTCCTTCTATTCGATTATTTTGATTTGCGATGATTTCATTTTTACGATGTTCTCATTTTAGATATACGACTCGCTTCGATACGGCGTCATCCTCTCGCTCGCTGAGCATGCGGTGCCCTGAGCTTGCCGAAGGGTCGAAACGCGCCCGCACGAGATAAACGCCGGAACCGATTGACGGGGCGGGACGCCAGACGACCGCGTTTGCCGTAGGGGCGGGGCTTGTCCCCTCCCGTTCTTTGACACTGGAACCCACGCCACGGGAGGCCACAAGGGCCTCCCCTACAGGCACTTCGACAAGCTCAGTGACCGTTTTGATTTTCCGCCCATTCACATCGTAAATCTCCACGCTAATCGGGACGGGGGAACCGTCCCCTACGGGAATGTCGAGGGCGA
>CAZSHG010000004.1:0-170330 GCA_964606695.1 uncultured bacterium | reverse complement strand
AGAGATAATCTTGGCCGGGCAGGCCGGCGCGGAAATAGGCCTCGTTGTCGGCGGAGGAAATATATTCCGCGGATTGTCCGGAACTAAAATAGGTTTCGACAGGGCTTCCGGAGATTATATGGGCATGCTCGCGACAGTTATCAACGCGCTTGCCCTCCAGGTTATTCTTGAAAAAAAGGGCTTACAGACGCGTGTCCTGTCCGCAATCGAGATGAACCAACTCGCCGAGCAGTATATTCGAAGACGCGCAATTCGGCATCTCGAAAAGGGTCGTGTGATCATTCTGGCCGCTGGAACCGGCAATCCATATTTCACGACCGACACCGCCGCGGCTCTGAGAGCTATAGAAATAGGCGCGGATATCGTCCTGAAAGGAACCAAAGTTGAAGGCGTTTATTCGGACGACCCGGTGGTGAATTCCGACGCGAAGTTCCTCGAAAGGATATCGTATAATGAGGTTCTCGAAAATAACCTGCGAGTCATGGACCTCACCGCGGTAACCCTTTGCGCAGAAAATAAAATCCCGATATTGGTATTTAACCTATTCAAAAAAGGCAATCTCGCGAAAGTCCTCGCGGGAGAAAAAATCGGATCGATAATTCGATAGACAGGGAGTGTAAAATGGACAAACTGATAAAGAATGAAGCGAAGAACCGAATGGATAAAGCTGTAGAAGCCACCGCGCGCGAGATGAGTCGATTGAGAACGGGCAAAGCTTCGCCGGCATTGCTCGAAGGAATTAAAGTGGATTATTACGGCTCGGAATTGCCCATTAATCAGGTCGCCTCCGTGGCCGTGCCCGAAGCCCGACTAATCGTTATCCAGCCCTGGGATAAAAACGCCATCGATCCGATAACCAAGGCGATACAATCTTCGGATCTCGGATTACCTCCGCAGTCGGACGGCAATGTCATTCGTATCGTCATTCCTGCCTTAACCGAAGAGAGAAGGCGCGATTTAACGAAGATAGTCGGAAAAATCGCCGAGGAGGGGAAGATTTCTGTGAGGAATATCCGAAGGGACGCGATGGAAGAAATTAAAAATGCACAGAATGATGGCGATCTCCCCGAGGATACGGCTAAACGCACAAGCGATAAGATACAGGAGATGACCGACGAAGCCACAGAACGAATCGATGAACTCCGAAAGAAAAAAGAGGACGAGGTAATGAGCCTTTAAATCTCGATCTAAATAAATCAGTTTAACCGTCCCGAATTGGGGCGGTTTTTTTATCGATAAGACAATTTAGCGTCGGTTTATTCTTGACATTATTGGTTATAAATCATAATTTGTTGCCTTAATGGGAAGCTGTTGCGAAGAGCTTCCGGTTTTAATGAAGCTACAGGCCCCCGTAGCTCAGGTGGATAGAGCGACGGTTTCCTAAACCGTAGGTCACAGGTTCGAGTCCTGTCGGGGGTATTTGGAGGACAGATGGCAAAACATCAGAAGCATAGAACATCGAAGCACGAAATGAAAGAGGATAAATTCGTATCCTCGATTATGGGCGGCGCGGCTTATGCCCGCGAGAACGTTCAATCGGTAGTAATCGTTGTTCTCGTAATCGTCGTAATTATCGCCGCCGGAGTTATCTGGAGTAATTCCCGAACGACTCGGAAAGAAGCGACCGCGACCAAACTCGGTTTGGCCCAGATAGCATACAATCTGGAAAACTACAACGAAGCGAAGGATTCGCTTCTATCGTTGACCAGGTCTTTCCCAAAAACCGACGCCGCTAAGACCGGCTATTACCTACTCGGTCATCTCTATTTTGCACTTGGCCAGATGGATAGCGCTAAGATCTTTTGGCGGAAGTATATTAATAGCGATCTCGAGGATAAAGATATGACGGCCGCCTCCAGAGCAGGTATTGCCGCGATAATGTCCAATAATAGAGACTTCGCTGGCGCGGCTGAGGAATTCGAGAAGATATATGAAAAATATCCCGAATATTTCGACCGGGGGAATTTACTATGGCTCGCCGCGGTTAATTATCAGGCCGCCGCTGAAAATGAAAAGGCTATCGAGTTGATGGAAAAATTCCTCGATGAATACGGCGATTCCCCTAAGGCAATGAATACAAGGTTGATTCTGGCCGAATTAAGAGCGAGGATGCAATAAAAAACGATATCCAAATCGCCGCCGTTCCGATTGTCTTAATGAAAAAATACTCCGTAAAATCAAAGGCGAAAAAGTGTATGTAGCGTTACTTGTCATATTAATACTCGTCGCAATAATTGCGATGCTCTCTCTGCTTTCTCTTTCCGCGTATAAAAAGAAAAGGATTCTGCCGGAAATAGACAGCGATATATGCGTAATCGAGGAATATTTCAGATATCTCAGCGCTATAACCCTCGGCGCGGCTTCGGATGAAAGCGCAAAGGAGTATTGCAAGGCCAAATCTATCTGGGATAGCGCTACCACCCCGGAGGAAGCCCTGGCCGCATTCCAGATATCGGATGGCGTGTCCAGGATTATTCTCGACGATGCCCGCGATAGATTCGATAGAGACGCATACCGCGAAATCGAGAGGGGCTATATATACAGAAAAAACAACCTGCTCTGGGCTATCTATCGACGGTTGAAACTCCGGGATTCTTCGGACAAGCAAAATTGGGAAGATATTAAAAAGGAAATCAACGAATCGAAAAACCGCCTTCTCGTGAGGTTTTATCATAGAATCAAACCATATCCCCGTCCGTGGGAAACCGAGTGACCGAATCCAGAATAAAAATACTCGATGAGAGCATTGCCAATCGAATTGCCGCCGGCGAGGTTGTTGAACGCCCGGCCAGCGTGGCGAAGGAACTTGTCGAGAATTCCATCGACGCAGACGCTTCCGAGATCGAAATAACGGTCGAAGCGGGCGGCAAAGATATGGTCAGGGTCTGCGATAACGGAATCGGGATGAGCCGCGAGGAAATCGAAATCGCGCTTCGGCGACACGCTACAAGCAAGATTTCCAAAGCGGAAGACCTGCATCATATCAATACTCTGGGATTCAGGGGAGAAGCGCTTCCGTCAATCGCTTCGGTCGGTCGAATGGAGATTATATCCCGGCAGGCCGAGGAGGAACTGGGAACGAAAATTATTATCGACCAGGGCGAAATCGGCGAGGTTATGGAGGCGGGTGCGCCCTACGGAACCTGCGTAACAGTAAAAGAGCTTTTCTTCAATACGCCCGCGAGAAGAAAGTTCCTTAAAACAGCTTCGACGGAATTCGGTCATGTCGCGGACGTCGTCGAGAGAATAGCCACAGCCTATCCTCGAATAAAATTCGTCCTTAAACACGACGAAAAAACCTATGTTTCCCTGCCACAGGCTAATACCTACAAAGACCGCATTATAGGTATTTGGGGAGAAGAAAGGGTCGAGGAAATGCTCGAAGTAGAGGCCGGAGATCCGGGAATAGCGGTTTTCGGTTTCGCCGCCCCTCCTACCGTGAACCAGAGCAATGCAAACAGGGTTAGGTTTATACTGAACGGTCGTCCGGTTAAAAATTCCACACTTCTTGCGGCGGTTAAAAGGGCATACGAAGGCTCTTTGCCGTCTGGAAAATACCCGCAGGTCGTATTATTTTTCGAGGTCGATCCTGAACTCGTTGACGTTAACGTCCACCCGATGAAACTGGAGGTGCGGTTCCGCAGGTCGAGTGAAATTTTCCGGACCGTGGTCAGAGCCATTAATAGCGCGCTTTCAAGTGATCAAACAATGGAAAGGTTCGAGCCGAAAATAAGAAAGGGTCGAGAAGAATTGAGTCTTCGGAAAGACTATACGTCTCAGACGGATATCCGGTTCCCGATTTCCTCTTCGGGCGATAGCGGAATATCTGTGAGAAGCGCACCCTCGACGATATCGGAAGAAGAGATATTCGCGCAACCGTCGTTCACATCCACGAAAGATACGGTTGAACAGACCGTCCCTACATTCTGGCAGGTGCACGATAGCTATATCCTGGCCGAAACCAAGGGCGGGATTATTATAATCGACCAGCACGCCGCACACGAAAGAATACTCTTCGAGGAAATCCGTGCGAAAATAAAACGTAACAAGATATCGGGGCAAAGACTCCTATTCCCCATCGCAATCAAGTTGACGCCGTTACAGGAAAACCAGTTTATCGAGAGCAAAACGCTTTTGGAAAGACTCGGTTTCGAGTTCGGCCCCGTCGCTCCCGGACATATTCTGGTCGAAGCGATCCCTGAGGAGATAAAACGTTTTCGAAAGGGCGATATTCTCCTCGAAATACTCGACGATCTGGCCGAGGGAAAATCGGAATTGACAGCGCTGGATGAATTCGCTAAAATGGCATCGTGTAGGATGGCAATCAAGGCGGGCGATCCGATATCTATTGAGGAAATGAGTTTCCTGTTCGACAGGCTGTTCGCTACAGAGAAACCATATACATGCCCGCATGGAAGGCCAACGATTATAAAACTGACCTTAACAGAACTGGAAAAAAGGTTCGAGAGAAAATAACGGAGGAGACTATGACACGTAAACTTTTTTCGATATTAATTTTGGTTGTATTCATTGCTGTATTTAACGGATGCGGTTTCGGCGGCGGAGGAACTACGCCCGACCCGGAACCCGAAGGCCCGGAACTATATTTCCCGTTAAGCGTGGGAACAAGCTGGACATATCGCGTTACGGAGCCGGATTCTACCGGCGCGGATACGACATACGTCCAGACGAAAAATATCACAAATACACTTCAATTCGAGATCGATTCCGCAACGACATACAATCCACCCTTTAACCAGAATATCCTCTGGTTCCGCCAGGAAGATAAGGAATCGACGTATTATCAGGACGACGGCGACTTTATCTGGATGGGTGAGATCATCCAGGACCTGGTGGATTTTGGATACGACGGTTTCGTTCCGATACGCGCTGTTCCAATTCATTATGAAGAATACGACTCGTTCGCCACGATAATTAATAAGGGATCGGGAGCTTTCAGCGCCGAAATTATTTTCTCCGTTAAAGTCGTGGATACCCTCGAAGACATCGAAACCGAGATAGGCACATTCTACGACTGCCTGAGAATAGAGGCCTTCCTGCAGGATTCGTCGCTAATGGGGAAGAATACTACCTCCAGCAGTATCTGGTTCGCGGATAGCATTGGTGAAGTCAAGCGCCACGACCACACTGTAACCGGGACTTCGAAGACATATTACGAGGAACTAATCGATTACTCGATTGACTGAGAAAAAGCCCAAAATAGCTATTATTATCGCCGGAGCGACCGGTGTCGGGAAGACGACGGTCGCTTGCGCTGTCGCGGAAAGACTCGGAGGCGAGATAATATCCGCAGATGCGCGGCAACTCTACCGCAGAATGGTGATTGGAACGGCGGCACCACGCGATGAAGTAATCCTGCACAATTGTGTTGGCGTTCTGGAACCCCGCGAGAAGGCTACAGCGAAATGGTGGGCGGACGAATGCGCGAAAATTATGGGTAACCTTAACCAAAAAGGCATCGTCTCAATTATCGCGGGTGGCACCGGCCTTTATATCAGGGCGTTAGTTGAAGGTCTTTTTGATATACCTAATCCGGATGACTCGATACGAGAAGAACTCATCGAACGGGCTAATGCAGGAGAAAATCTCTATGAAGAGTTACGGGACGTCGATCAGGAATCCGCCGACAGGATTCATCCCAATAACACGCCCCGCATTATACGTGCATTGGAGGTCTATTATCGATCCGGAAACACAATGACGGAATTATGCGATCGCACCGAATCTCCCGTCCCGGATTGGAAGTTTAATAAATATCACATGGTCCGGCCTCGTGGCAAATTATACCGGAGAATCGAGGAAAGAACCGAAAAGATGTTCGAGGACGGTTGGATTGAAGAGGTGCGGGGATTATTGAATTCCGGAGTTAAGCCGGACGATACGGGGATGGAGGCTATCGGTTATAGGGAAATTTGCGACTACATTATTGGAAAATCGACGCTTGCCGATGTAAAAGACTCGATAAAACGGGCGACTCGAAACTACGCGAAACGCCAGCTTACATGGTTCAGGCACCGGCCAGGATATGCCGAAATAGATTTATCCAAGCTCGATATCCGGGAAGTAGCGGAGCTTATCGAGACGGATTATTACGGGAAAATGCAGGAACGAATCCATAACCACGCTTGACTATAAAGCCCGTTATTATTATTATTTTACAATGGTTCGCTTAATCACATATCTTGCGCTTTTAGCCGCGTCGCTGATAGCTATCGAGGGTCAGGATCCTACCCCGCGCTTTATTCCCCCCGATTTTTCCGTCGAGGAGGAAAGGATCACCACGCCGGGCGATTTGATCGATTTTTTCGGAGGGCCTTTCGAGGAATTTCTACGTATGACGCCCGATAGGATAACCGCTAATCCTATAATAATGTTTAGTTCCGAACAGGAAGCCTCTGGACGAGGTGAGCTCCATTATTTGAACATATTCGCCGATATGGACGGAGGGCAATATTATTTTGGCGAAGATATACCGCGGCAGATGTTACGGAATGTGGAATTTCGGGCTGGCTACGCGGATTTTATTCTGGGGAAGTTTCCATACGGCGCTATGGTAGAGGCCGATTACGGTTATTTCCGGGGAGCTTACGAACCGTCGCAATATTCCATTAGAGCTACGGGTAAAGGGCATATCCCCCTATTAAATTTCCTATTCTCGCCCTTTATTTTTGGAGAGAGAGATTCCTGGTATCAGCGTCCGGGGCCACTCGACCGCGAACAACCTTATGATTTGCACAGACAGCAAATAACAAACGCTTTCGGCGGGGGGATGATAATTCGGGGAACATTGAGCGAATACACAGGTTTCAAAGCCTCTGGAAGCGGTCAGCGTGCAGATCGTTATTGTGAGGGACAATGGAATCGGGAATATCAGATTCTATCTGGAATGGGCGCGATGGTGTTCGATTCCGACCCGTTGCGAATCGAGGTCGGGGGCGGTGGACATAAGACATGGGAAGAAACCATAATCGCCCCGCATCTGGATTTCCACCTGGTGGGGAGCAGGTTTTACGTGAAGGCCTATCTCGGTTCGGAATCCAGACTCCCCGTTCGCTCAGAATTCGATCTTTCGCCTCGTGTAGATTTTCCGGTTAACGCCGGATATATAATAACTCCTACCCTCGTCGATGTGCTGGGGCGTCTCGAACTCAAACCCGACCAATATCTGATGGGACATCTGGATTATAGAACGACACGCGGACGCCCCGTTCTGCTCTCCCCCTTGAACGAAGCCCCGCAAATCGAGTGTTTGGAAATATCCCATCAATCTTTCACCGTGCGGTTGTTGAACGACTTCGGAACGTTCTCTAATTCCCTGAATCTGACAATAAGCAGTGATGAATACCAGAGTTCGCAATTGCCAACCGAACCTATCCAGGTTATAGCGGATACTTTTAGTGTTGACCTTGGGGCCGGATTTTCCTTAACTGCCTCCGGAAAACGACAAAACCTTTCACAGATTGCGCCAAAAATTATCAATGACGTAAGTGTCGGCGGAAAATACACTTATGGGACGCTCGAGTTTCACCTCGGTATTTCTAACCTCCTCCGCAACGATATCTGGGACGAAAAAGCCCTGAGCTTTTCAAGAGAAATCCGCTTTTGGGGCGGCGTAGCCGTTGATATTTGATGGAATTACGCGAAAAAATAAAATCTCTTCCAAAAAGACCGGGCGTATATCTGTTCAAAAACAAGTCGAACAGAATTATCTATATCGGCAAAGCTAAGAGCCTTCGGGAAAGGGTTTCCAATTATTTTTCAGGGAAACCCTCCGACCCCAAAACTGCCCGGCTGGTCAGCCATATCGCTGACGTCGAGTTTTTCGTCGTCGATAACGAGGTTGAAGCTCTACTACTGGAAGCTACGCTTGTTCGCAAACATAAGCCCCGTTATAATATCCAGCTAAAGGACGACAAACGATATCCTTATATCCACGTAACGAACGAACCTTTTCCGCGTATCGAAATCGAACGTCACAAAACAAGGGATGGGGAATATTTCGGGCCTTATGTTGACGGCCAGGCGCGGCGGATGGTCTTCGATCTCATAAGGGAATATTTCAGATTGCGGTCGTGTAAACATCCATTGCCGAATCGCAAAACCGTTCGGCCATGCCTTAACTACGATATAGATAGATGCGACGCCCCATGCCAGGAATTTATCAGCAAAGAAGATTACAACGAACGTATCGAGGAAGTAATATTATTGCTTAAGGGGCGGCACGGCGAACTTATTAAGCGATTGACCGAACGTATGGAATTCGCGGCATCCGAAATGGACTACGAACGCGCCGCCAAACTACGGGATCAGATAAACGCCATCGAAACGCTATGGAGAAAACAGAAAATCGATACCGATCTCGCGGATAGGGATTTACACGCCATAGCGATAGGTCCAAACGACGCCGTCGCTGTAACGATGCAGGTTCGCGAGGGACGCGTTATCGCCCGCCAGGAATTTCACATGTCCGTCGCGTCCGGCATGACAAAAGAGGAGGCGATGTCCGGTTATCTCAAACAATATTACAGCGATAATCCCAATCCGCCGAAAGAAATTTTGGTTTCGGTCGATCCCGAAGACGCGCCGGATATATCGAATTTCGTTTCCGACCGACGCGGAACGTCGGTGGATATACGCAGACCACAGCGCGGCCAGAAACGCGAATTCATCGAGTTAGTTGAACGAAACGCCGAGCTTTTACTGGCCGAACTCGTCCATCAGAAAAACAAGGTGCATCTGCCTTACGCCGTTATAGAGCTTCAGAAGGAACTTAAACTCGACAAACCGCCGCGCCTTATCGAGGCAATCGATATATCGCACCTGCAGAGCACGAATGCAGTGGCGTCGCTGGTAACCTTCCGCGATGGCAAAAAATATAGCCGGGGTTATCGCCGGTTTATGATAAAATCCGCTCAACCGGGGGACGACTACGGCTCGATTCACGAGGTCGTATCCCGGCGTCTCAAAAGGCTTAACAAGGAGGATAAAAGTTTTCCCGACCTGTTACTAATCGACGGCGGAAAGGGCCAACTTTCCGCGGCGAAAAAGGCGGTAGATGAATTCGATGCGGAAGGTAAGATCGAATTAACTTCGATAGCAAAACGCATGGAAGAGGTATTTCGCCCACAATTCGACCGGTCGATAATGTTGCCCAGAGACTCCGCCGCGTTGAGGTTGCTTATGCGTGTCCGCAACGAAGCCCACAGGTTTGCGGTGCAATACCAGCGAAAACGAAGGACTAAGGCGTTCCAGGCTACCGAACTCGCCTCCGTGCAAGGTATCGGACCGAAACGTCAAAAACGTTTGCTGAATGAGTTTGAATCACTGCAGGAAATAGTCAACTCCACGCCGGAAAAGGTATCAAAAGCGGGAAAGATCCCGATCGAGCTGGCTGAGAAAATCCTGCGCGAGTTATCCCACTATAAAACACTCATCTTCTTAATAGCAGTCGGCGCGACTATTTTCTCCGGTTGCACTCCTTCCCCCAGATACATAGGCCATGCGCGCCCGTCGATGGAGAAAAAGGTTGAACGGCCCCATACGGAACAACCGGATTCGACGGCGAAGGGAACGAAAGAAGTGGTTCGTTCTTCTACTACACCTTCTCAGTCGGGGAAACCGGCTTATTCATTGGGTGCCGGCGGTTCCGGATTCGACGGCGAAGCCCTTCTCGGCGCAATCAACCTCTACATCGGAACGCCCTATCTTTACGGCGGCAATGGATTCGACGGCGTGGATTGTTCCGGTTTCGTGCACAATGTCTTCGGACAGGCCGGGATAGATTTACCTCGAACCAGCCGCGAACAATACGAAGTGGGATCGTCCATATCTAATCCGCAGTTCGGCGATCTGGTTTTCTTCCGAATGGACGGACGCAAGGTAGATCACGTGGGTATAGCCCTGGGGGGTAAGAGGTTCGCCCACGCCAGTTCCAGCCTTGGCGTAACTATCAGCTCGCTGGACGACCCATATTACGACACCAGGTTCGCGGGAGCGCGACGTATCCAATAAAAAGGGAGGAACTGTGTCCTCCCTTGATAGCCCGTTTTTTGTCAGTCTATTTAAGAAAGACCATCCTGATAGCGCCCTCGTCCGACCCGACTATCTTAACGAAATATAATCCCGAATTGACGCTGTGATCGGGCCGCCATAAAGTCTCGCCATTGGCACTCATATCTAACCGCACGATCCGATTGCCGCAAATATCGTAAATATCCAGCCGGCTATCATAATCTGGGGCATGTTCGATACGAACAGCCGAATTAAAGGGATTCGGATAGGCTCGCATTTCCAGCCTTTCGGGCAATTTCGGTTCGCCTATCGACGCGTCGCCCATGATAATTGTCCTATGCAAAGGAGGAGAATCCGGTGGGATATATATCGAATCGTGGACTTCGGTAGGCATTCCCGGGGCGGTGATTTCGAGAGTATAATATCTATTATCGCGCACAAGTTTCCTGCAGGTGCCGAATACCGGATCGACTGTCCGCACGGGGAGATAATCGTGTTGTAACTCCACTATATCTACGCCCGCATCTAAAACCGGTTCGCCGAGTGTATCCACGACGTGGACGACCAGAAGCCTTTCCATCGGACGTTCCATCAGATAATAAAGTCCGTGCCCGACTCGCGCCGCAATAGTATCGATCGTGTCGGCGTGCCAGAAGCACTGGTTGGTAATCTCGATCAATATTGGACAGTGTCCGAGGTTATAATAGCACCAGTTCTGAAGTTTGGGTTTGTTCTGGTTCGCCCATAATCCTTCGTAAGGATCGCCCTCCTCGTCGCGAATAGCCTGCGAAAGGTAATATCGGATTTCGTCAAAAGATTCACTGCCCTCGGGAGTATAACTTGCATCCCAGGGGCCGCCCTCGAAATACCAGCATGTCCAGAGTTTATTTCCACCCGTGTAATCGGGGGAATGCAGATCTACGATAAACAGCGGCCGTTCTCTTTCAAAGAAATCTCGCATAGCTACCACGCACGGTTCACTCCACGGGAAGAGACCTTTGGTATTGTCGTAATCTTCGGGAGTGTATTCTTCCCACTCGTAATCCCAGTTTCGATTTGGATCGACCCCGTCGTCGTAAGCGTCGAGAATGCCATTTGAATCAAGGTCATTGCAGGTTTTTCGCCATTCGTTATAGCATGAATCCAGGCACATAATTCTGCCGTCGGTGTTAACTTGTGGGATTATCCAGATTTCATAGGTTTGCCACCATAATGTCGCGGAGCTATCCCCCTCGTCGATTCGGTGAAGAAGATCCTTTATCATCCACATACAGGTTTCGACCCCCTGAGGTTCGTCGGCGTGTTGCCCTCCGTGGATCTCGATAGTGATCTCGTCTTCATCGACCGTGGGATTCTCGGAAATCCGCATTGCCAGGATTGGTTTTCCGAACCACGGGCCGGTGCCGAGTGTTTCGATATGGCAATAGCTGGAAAAAGTATCCGCAAGCGCTAACACTTCGTCGATAACATCATCCACCGTGTGATAACGCGGATCCGGCGTCCATTGCGCAAAACCGATAAAAACGAAAACGAGGATTAGTATTACTAAAATTCGATATCTCATCTGGAACCTCCAGTTGATTATTTATCGGAAAATATCGATAGGCGGTTATTAAATCAAGGCAAGAATCGATTTTTTTAGTTTAATTAGTAATAAAAATGGAACACGTGTGCATGAAATTATTCTGACCATATTGCAGTTATCGTTTGGTTATGAGCGAGCACTTTCAAATATTCGTATAGGCGCATTCTCAAGCGTCAAAAAAAAAGGCTTCCCCCGATTTTTCAGCTTACCCGAAGTCAAATACGTTGACATCCCCGTATATCTTTATTAATATTATAAGTTGTCATAGAAAGGCTAAATGAGAGAGATATCGACAAAATCGGCAATAATACTTATTCTCGTCCTATTCGTGGCCGGAGTGGGCGTGAGTTCGTTGCTCTACGATTTGCGAGATAGCATCCCGGAACTGTTTATTCCGTGGCAAATCAAAGTAGCGTTTGCCGTAGCGGTCTTTATCCTGGCGCTTTTTCTCTATTCGAATCATCGTTTCGAGCCGTTTCTCTGGTTTAAAGGATTGATAGTTATCTTAATTTTCTGGATATTACTCGCTCTCGGCAACGGCCTTATATTTTTCTTTTTCTTCAACCGTTCCGAACTTTTTCTGTTCGAATCTTTCCGTAACGCTCTTTTTGACTACACGCCAACTTTCGTATTCCAGGTGATTCTCTCCCCGGCTCTCGCTTTTCCTATCCTCATCCACTCGCTGGGGCACGAGGAAGAAAAAAAATTACTCGAAAAAGAAGAGGAAGAAACTGAATCCCCTAAAAGAACTGTAGAATCGCCGCCTCCCGCCGAATTCTTTACCCACGAAGCCATATCCGAGACCGAAGAAGACGAAACAGACCTGTGGAGTAGCGAACCTAATATCGAGGATATCGGACTTTTCGATAAATTCCTGAGTGAAGTGGAAGAAGGCGTTTCAGGGGAAGAATCGGAAATCGATACGGGAGGGCTTACTTCTATTAATGCGGGTTTAGCGGAGGGATTGGAGGAGAAAGGCGGCGAAACCTTAGATGAACTTCTCAAAATTAGTAAATCGCAGACCGAAGAAAGTGAAGAGGCCGGCGAAAGCGAAGAGCCGGAGTTAGATATTGTTGAAGAGGAAAAGGAAACAGCCACTGAAGAAATCGAGCCGAAAATCATCCCGAAACCGATTGTAGAAAAACCCGAAATCGAAGAAATTACGGAATCTGCGGAAGAACTCGTCGAGGATATCGTTACCGAACGAGGACAAGGACATGAAACCATGGAGACAATGGAAACCGGGGAATCGGTTGTCGAAGAACCCATTGTCGAAGAAGAACTCGAGCCGGAAATCGAAGATATCGGTGGAATGGCGGATATAGAAAAACTGATTGAACCCGGAATAGAGGAAACCGAGGAGAAACCTGAAACTCCAGTTATCGAAAAAGTTTCTGGGGATGAAACGGAAAAACCCGAACAACCGGAAGAGAAAAAAGTAGAAGAAGAACCTCAACCCGAGCCCGAAGAAGCGGAGGAGAAAATTCCACCGGAAAAGGTTGAACAGAAAGAGGAGGAAAAAGAAACCGAAGAGACTGCCGAGATAAACAAACCGCATAGAAAGAAAAGGGAGGAACCTGAAATCGAAACAGTCTCTGATTTCAAGGAAGATCTTATTGAAGATTATGAAGATTTGCCGGACGACCTCGACCCTGATTTAGGTGAACTTCTCGAAGACCTCGGCGTCGAAATCGAAGAGAAAGCGGAACCGGCGGGCGACGAAGAAGAAGGCAAAAAGCCCGGGAGGAAGAAGATCGATGAAGAAGGAATCGCGGAGATAGTGAGCGAACTGGACGGGCTTGGAAAGCCTGAAGAAAAAGCTCCGGGCAAAGAAAAGAAAGAAAAGGGGGAATTCACCGAGGACGAACTCAGGAAGGCCATGGAAGAGTCGGAAAAAAAGGAAGAGGAAAAACAACCCGAAATGCCACCGGCCGAGGCTATGAATCTCGCAAGCGACCCGGCCGACAAGATAGAAATATCCGTGAGGAAGATAATCAGTTACAATGCGGGATCGGAGAGCGGTGCCGTTCTCGATAAATTGATTAGAAAAGGTTCCGACCATAATCTCAAAATCCCCCTGAGGATGATAATCGACCAGTTACCTAGCGGGAAAGTCGAAGTTACTGTAGATTTCATATATAATATGGTGCCGATAGAACTCGTGAATTTCATCGCCGCGCAACAGGGGCCGAACATAATGGAACTCAAGGTCCAGCTACCGATGGAAGATATAGCGCCACAGGTAGATCCTTCACTGTTGAAATCCGGCGGGGAAGACGAATCGGAATCCTCCTGGATCGATAGCGGCAACGATGATTTACCGTCCTTCGGATAGGAAACTAAATGCGTTTTGAAAGATACATAGATTAAAATGGCTCAAGTAAACGTAGTTGACAAAGAGATTTGCATCAAAATCGTTTATTATGGACCGGCTATGTCCGGGAAAACCACGAATCTGGAGTATATTAGGAAGAAGATATCCTGCAAGGAAGCGTCGGAAATGATATCGATTTCAACCGAGGGTGACAGGACGCTTTATTTCGATTTCCTTCCGATACAATCGAAAATAATCCCCGGGTTCACAACTAAATTTCAGTTATATACAGTCCCCGGACAGGTTCATTATAATGCAACGAGACGACTCGTCCTTCAGGGAGCCGATGCGGTCGTTTTTGTAGCGGATTCCCAATGGAACAGACAGAAAGCGAATGCGGAATCGTTTCAAAACCTCATAGACAACCTGGCGGATTTCGGGATTCTACTTACGGATATGTCCTACGTCCTGCAATACAATAAACGCGATCTTGAACAGATATCGAAAATAGAATCCATGGATGAGTTGTTGAATAATGTCCCAAACCCGGTTCCCGTTTTCGAATCGATAGCGATAAACGGGACGAAAGTATTCGATACGCTCAACGCTGTTTGCAGGATATGCGTCAGGAAGCTTTTAGAGGATATCAAACCGAGGAATTAAAACTATGAAGAACGTAGTTATTCAGGGAGAAGACAGCAGGAAATTAACCGAACTGCTCGTAACATATTTGAGCGATACCGGGGCTAAATCCGTTGTTCTGGTCAGCCGAAGCGGTTTTATCCTGAGCCAGGCCGGGGATTTCTCCGGCGTTAACGTGAATTCTCTCGCGGTTCTCGCTACGGCGGGACTATCGAGCACTCAAGCGCTGGCGTCCGCTCTGGGAGAGAAAAAATTCGCCGCAACAAGTTACCAGGGGACTCACCAAAACCTGCATATTCATAGCATCATGCCGGAAGCGTTCATTGTCGCAATAGCGGACACCGGAATTACATCGAGTGTAGTCAGATTGTATTCCAGGGAAATATCTAACGATCTGATCCCTATACTTAACAGTATCTTTGCATAGAAGTAGTTCGCGAAGACAGGATTCCTGAAAATATTTTTTATTGATTTTAGATAAGGTCTTTGTCGGTGCGGTCTATTATCTGTTGTTCGCGGATGTTCGAGATCCTTTCCAATAACTCTTTGTTATCATCTTTCATCCGCCGTAATTCTTTATCCATTTGCTCGAAACGTCCCGCGCGAATCTTGACAAAAGTCCTGATGAGGATACCGAGGGCCGCAACCGCGATACCGATACAAAAAAACAGAGAACACTGTTGCCCACATTTCCCGGAAACGAGGCTATAGTAAAGTATCGCGTCGAGAATAAATATTATTAATGCCCATGTTATCATAACATTACCTCATCAATTCAATTTAATATCAAAATAAGCTTTGCGCAAACGGTATTTTTATTTATCGGGAAACCGTGTTGCCCCTATGATTAAGCATTTTCTACGGCAAGTCCCTTGTTTCGTTCCCAGGTTTCGATATATTCTCTAACCATTTTCGGGATATCGTCGATATTTACGCGAACCTGCACCATCGTATCCCTTTCACGAATGGTTACTGTGCGGTCCTCGAGAGTTTGCCCATCGACGGTAACACAGAAAGGCGTTCCCGCTTCGTCCTGCCTTCGATAACGCCTGCCAATTGAACCGCCGTCGTCGTAAAACACCATAAAGTGTTTCCGAAGATCGGCTTCTATTTCGCGGGCTATTTCCGGCATCCCTTCACGTTTAACAAGCGGGAATATGCCGACCTTCACCGGCGCTACCTTCGGATGGAATTTCAATACCGTGCGGGTTTTGTTGGGATCATCCGGTTCCGGTTCCTCCTCGTAAGCGTCGATAAGTAGGGCGAGGATACACCTGTCCACGCCGCCAGAGGTCTCGATTATATATGGGATATACCGTTCATCGTTGGCCTGGTCGAAATACTCCATGCTCTTGCCGGAATGTTCCTGATGGTGTGTTAAATCGAAATCGCCCCGATTGTGGATACCTTCGAGTTCGCTTCTTCCGAAAGGAAAATCGTATTCGATATCTACAGCCGCTTTGGCGTAATGAGCCAGCTTCTCATGTTCATGAAAATGAAGATTCTCCATCTTGAAACCCAACCCCATATACCATTTCCGGCGCTCTTCTTTCCAATGCTCGAACCATTTATCGGCTTCTTTCGGATGGACGAAATACTGCATCTCCATTTGTTCGAATTCCCTGGTTCGGAACGTGAAGTTGCCGGGAGTAATCTCGTTGCGGAAAGCCTTGCCTATTTGCGCGATGCCGAATGGGACTTTTTGCCGCGCTGGCGTGCGGACGTTTTCGTAATTTACATATATTCCCTGCGCGGTTTCTGGACGGAGATAGGCGATATTATCCTCGGATTGAACCGGCCCCATATAAGTCTGGAACATAAGGTGAAACAACCTCGGCTCGGTGAAACTATCGCGCGTGCCGCAATCGGGACATTGGACGGGATTGTCGAGATCGTCCGCCTTGAAACGATGGTGACATTGCTTGCATTCGACCAGCGGATCGACGAATTCATCTACATGGCCGCTTGCAACCCAAACCTCGGGATGCATTATAATCGCAGAATCGATGCCTTCGATATCCGACCTGAGTTGCACCATCTCGCGCCACCAGAGTTCTTTCACGTTTCGTTTCAATTCGACTCCCAGCGAGCCGTAATCGTATGTCGATGCCACGCCGCCATATATCTCGCTCGATTGGAAAATAAAACCGCGTCTCTTGGTCAGCGCGGTGATTTCTTTCATAATATCCTTAGATTTCGACATCCGTATCCTTCGTTTTCGATTCTAAATATTAAATCCAATATAAAGTAATTTCAAGTTAGGTTGATTGCATCAAAACATCGGGGCGATAGGATTTGAACCTACGACTTCCTGCTCCCAAAGCAGGCGCGCTACCAGGCTGCGCCACGCCCCGAAATACAACCTTGTAAATTATTTATAAACACCCCAAATGTCAAGCACGGATTGTGCTATCTCAACCCGACTCCCTCTCCATAATCAGCTTGAAACTTTCCATAAGCTCGGAACCCGGCACGAAATCGCGCTCTAAAATGCGGATAAGAATGGCCACCCGCAAGACCTTTATCCCGCCGCCGGTGGAACCGATACAACCTCCGATTACCATCATTATAAGAAACAATTGCTTCGCGACATAACCGAAAAAAGGTCCTCCAATATCCGATGTCCCGAAACCGGTTGTGGTGAGAATCGACATGACCTGAAAGAGAATCGCCCAAAAATTATACTCCAGTTGTTTCAGAACGCCCTGATGGCTGAGAGCGTAGCCGTCGGTTGGCATTAACTAGCCTTCACAAGCCTTTCTACAAACCCCGCCAGTAAAGCATTTCGACGTTATCGAAAGGCGCTTTCGGGCCGTCGCGAGACAGACGATAATCATAACAGGAACGGCACCGATTATAGAACAAACCAGCCAGCTGATACTGCAAACCAACATCGCGTGAACGAGGTTTAATCCCACTTTGCGGGAAAAAGTCTTCAAAAGCAATCCGATAATAAGTGCTATCGCCGCGGAAAATATGAACGCTATCAAAGTTCTATAATGATATAATACAGTCTCATTGTGAAATAAAACTATAACGGTAGATATGAGTATTACCCAGCTCAACGCGACGAGAATCGAACCGAGCGTATTCAGGACTGCATGTAGCGATTTGAATTTATTACGCATAAGTAGAATTTAGTGAGAATCGACCGTTACGAAAGCGAAATTATCTCAGATTAATTTACCGAGTGAATTATTGATAGCCTGCACTGCGGCACCCGCCCTTTCCCGTGGGAAATCATCCGTATCGGAATTCTTAATTTGCCTTAGTAGGGGGAGTGCCACCGCGCACTGGTCGCAACCGGCATCGGCCAGGCTATGGAAGAACCCCGCCGCTTCCGCGCGAACTTCGGCGTCATCATCCTGAAGAAGCCGATATATTGGGCTGATTGCCTCGACCGCCTTTTCTACAGCAGAAATCGACAGATCGCTCCAGGCTCCCACCGCCGCAGTGCGAACTACGCCTTCGTTGGAACTGAAGAAGCGTAACATCTTATTTGCCCGCGTATCGTCGAGTTCGTCGGGATTCCGCATGAAGAGTTTCCCCAGTGTTCGTAGGGCGGAGGCCTTGACCTTTGGGAACGGGTGTTTTGTCAATTCGAAACAGGTATCTATAAACGGCACGAAATTCCCGCCGTTGAACGTCGAACAACAAAGTCCCTGAATCCCATCGAGAACGTGGATCAACCCGCCACGTTTGTCCAGGTCGGACTCGTCCGATAGGTTGGGTATCAGCTCCACGCGGATGACGGTCAGAATATCCGAAAAGACCTTTTTTGCACTCGAATCTTCCCTGTTGAGAAGTCTCAAAAAAGTGTCGAAAGCGATAAGCCGAATATCGACGGTCTCATCCCGAAGAAGCCTATATAGCAAATCGGGATTATTATTCACCGCGTTCTCGATGCTGTCGAATCCCATATTTCCGCCCGGTCATATATGCAATAACTCAAAAAAACCTTGACTTGAACCGCCAATTGAGTAAATTCACGAACTTAAAATAGAAAAGAATAAACTAAACGAAACCGAATATAATGCCTAAACAAACATTTTTCAACTTGCCAGATGAGAAACGGAAAAAAATTATCGACGCGGCGATAGAGGAATTCGCGGCGAACGGTTACGCGCAGACCAGCATAAACTCGATAGTTGACCGTGCCGATATCGCTAAAGGCAGTATTTATCAATATTTCGACGACAAAAAAGACTTCTACCTATACCTCGTTTCCTACGTCAAAGAATCCTATATGTCCCATCGGGCGGAATTTGTGGGCAATGTCGCAAAACAGCCTTTCCGCGAGACCCTATTGCGCACCATGTTATTCTTCCGGGAATTCCAGGAAAATTATCCGGCGCAGGTGCATTTTTATTTCGCTATGGTCGGTGATACAAGCATACCCTTCGATAACGAGATAAGCCGTATTATGACCGAACCTTCGTTGAATTATATGAGGGAAATAATAAAAAAGGCTCAGCAACGAGGCGAAATCAGGGCGGATATTGATATGGATATGGTCGTGTTCGAGCTCGTCGTCCTGATAACGGGATTTCAACAGGCTACCGTGAGTCCCGCGATGGGCGATTATTACGGCATTGACGGCGAGAGCCGGAAATCGCTGGAGGAACACGCAAACGGCATACTCGATATAGTCTTCGAAGGCCTATCCAGGAAATAAGAATTTACTTCCTGAATTACCAATTCAATATGAGATCCTCATAAAGCTGAATTTGTTCCCGCCAATCGAGGTGTTCTACTAATTTCCTGTAATCGTCATTTCTCAGTATCTCCGGGCAAGTCGCCATTTTCCGAAGCTGTTCCTGAAAATCGTCCTCGTCGGAATATAGGAATTCATCGGGATAAATGTCGGTGTAGGCGAGTCTTCTCGGTAGTAGCGGGCGACATCCAGCCGCTACAGCTTCCGCTACGGCTATCCCAAAAAATTCGTGAATAGCGGTGGAAACCACTACGTCGCAGTCGGCTAAAGTCTCCAGGTATTTCCGCCTATTTTCGATATATCCCCAGGACACAATCCTGCTCCGTAACCTTCCTTCGGCAACGTCGAATATCTCCGGATAATCCTTAAAAACCTCCCCGGCAACTACAATCTCGAATTCAACTCCGGCATCGACCAGCGAAAACAAAATCTCAAACAACGTCTCAGGCGCTTTATCGAATTCCCATCGCTGGTTCCAGAGGATACGAAGCCGACCGGTTCTATTTATTTTCCGGGGGATATTCTGTATATCGAGAGGAATCGGATTTATCGACGATCTAAGTTTAATTTCCTTTCCGACGTCCTTTGGACGATAATCCGGGAATTTCTTTATAAATTCACCTATTGCCTCGATAAATTCCCTTCGATGGAATTCGCTGTTAAAAGCGATTCTATCCGCGGTCAGCGCCGTCGTTACGTTCGTAAGGCCAAAATGGAAATCTCGTTCGTCCTCGACCTGGACCGGATATGTAAGCTGGTTTTCATGAAAATAGACAATTTTACGGCAGTTGGAAAGCCATTTTGGCCCGAGAGCAAGAAAAACGGGCAGATCGAGAAAATCACCGGCGAAGATTATATCGCACGGAGCGATCTTCCCCGCTTCTTTCGCCAGATAAATAGTGCCGCCGCGCATCCGCCATTTCCACTTACGGGGCGACATACTGAGTAGTTCGCACTCGCATGGAAGCCTTTTCATCAAACCATCCACGAGGTGTGCATGACTGTCGCCGTAATAAGGCTCTATAAATAAAACTCGCGTCATAATAACGAAATAAATACCCCAAAACCCGATTTGTCAACCCGTGCTTGTGTATATTGAGAATCTTTATCCTTCTGAAAATACATGTTGCCTTTACCTTGACTTATGGCCGGTCGATTATATATTTCGGAAGATAGGAAAAAATGGAGGTAAGATGTTGGAAGTGAATATAGAAATTATTCGAAACGATCCCGAGATAATAGACCTCGTTGAGACGTCGAACCGCAACCTCGAAAAGGTAGGATATACGGATCACGGTTTCAGTCATACGGAGGTCGTAGCGTCGAGGGCGAGGGAACTTCTGCTTCAATTAGGACGAGAACCGAGAGTGGCGGAACTCTGCGCCATCGCGGGTCTGATCCACGACATCGGAAATACTATAAATCGAAGACATCACGCTATGCACGGGGCATTGCTCGCTAAACCTATATTGTTGCGTCTTGGCATGCCCATGCACGAAGTCCACGAGGTAATTGCCGCAATAGGCAATCATCACGAGGGCGAGGGGGACCCCGTATCGGATATCACAGCAGGACTTATACTCGCGGATAAATCCGATGTCAGGGAATCACGAGTTAGAGCTTCGGGGGATATCGTCGGCGATATACACGACCGCGTGAATTTTGCCGCGAAAAAAAGCGAATTATACATCGGTAAAGAAGGACAAATTATCGGAATCGATATAATAGTCGATCCGGAAGTATCCACTGTCATGGAGTATTTCGAGATTTTCCTCAAACGTATGAACGCCTGTCAGATGGCGGCGCTTCATTTTGAAGCGAAATTCGAACTTGTTATAAACGGAGTAAAACTGGCATGAGCGGAAAAGCATACAAATCCGCCGGAGTCGATCTCGATTCCGCCGAAATCGCCACAAAAAAAATCGCGGAACTGGCTAAATCGACTTTCTCCGCCAACGTCACGAGTGAAATAGGGGCTTTTGGAGGGGTATATAGATTCCCCTCCGAAACGAGAAGCCTGCTTCTTGCTTCTGCCGACGGCGTCGGAACTAAGCTAAAGGTAGCTTCCGCCATGAATGTCCTCAATACCGTTGGACAGGACCTGGTTAACCATTGCGTAAACGACATCCTGACACTCGGCGCAAAACCCCTGTTCTTTCTGGATTACGTAGGCTATTCGGACATCGAACCGGACGGTATAACGAAAATAGTCGAAGGTTTGAGTATAGCTTGTAGCGCGAACGGAGTATCCCTTATCGGCGGCGAAACGGCTCAGATGCCGGGGATATATAATCCGGGCGAATTCGATCTGGTGGGATTCATCGTGGGAACGGCTTTCGAAGATGAACTGATTACCGGTGATAACATTACTCCCGGAAATAAACTAATTGCCCTCCTGAGCAACGGGCTCCAGACTAACGGCTATTCGTTGGCGCGAAAGGTCCTCCTGGACGATGGACGATTCAAAATAGACGACAGGCCGGAAATCCTGGATGGCAAATCCATCGGCGAAGCGTTACTGGCAATTCACCCGAGCTATCTTCGCCCAATTGAAAAATTGATGCCGAATTTCGAGATAAAAGGGATGGCGCATATCACCGGCGGGGGATTGCGTGGCAATTTCAGGAGGATATTACCGGGTAATTGTGACGCTATCTTCGATGTCTCGACTCTACCCGCGCCGCCAATTTTTGAATTAATCCGTCGCGAAGGCGAAATCGAGATGGACGAGATGTTCGACGTATTCAATATGGGAGCCGGTTACGTAATTGCCGTCGAAGGGGAAGATTCCGTTGGTGCTGTCGAAACGCTGGCGCAGAACGATGTTTCAGCGGTTGTTTGCGGGGAGATAATCAAAGGAAATAGAAACGTGATTTTGAGGGGAAAGAACCTTTGAAAGATCCTCGGACGCGAATATCGAAAAACGATATTCTCTACGCGATAATCGGTGGAGTTTTTTTCTCGGCATCGCAACCGCCGCATTACACATCGTTTTTAGCCTGGTTTTGCCTCGTTCCGCTTTTCATCTCCTTGAAAGGCAAAAGCTGTCGTGGAGCGTTTTTACTTGGCTACCTCTGGGGATTTACGTCGAATCTCATTTCGTTATACTGGATTGCTATTCCAACCCTCCCCGGCATGATAGCCGCCGTTGTAATTGCGTCGCTATATAACGGTTTTTTCGGGCTGGGTTTTTGTTTTTTAGAGCGCCGCAGTTATACTATCGCCCTCGCCGCTTCTCCCATTTTATGGACGGGTATGGAATTCCTTCGAGGCTACGGTCAGCTCGGTTTCCCCTGGATGGACCTCGGGTATTCGCAGGGAGTTTACCGGATTATTATCCAGATGGCGGATGTAGTGGGGCATCGGGGAATCAGCTTCTGGATCGTGGCCTTGAATTCCCTGATTATAGGCATAATAATAGCGAAAAAAAGACGGTGGATTTATATTCTCGCTCTGGCGATTATCTTTACATTGCCTTTCGTTTACGGCCTATGGCGTCTTTCACAGCCGTTGCCTTCGGAGAAAATCAAAGTAGCGTTATTGCAGGGGAATATAAGTGCGGAAAATAAATGGGAAAGGACATTCCGGCGGAAAAATATCGACTACTACGCCGAAATGGCACGCGACATCGCCGACGATATCGACCTGTTAATCCTGCCGGAATCCGCCACGGCCTATTATCATCGCGATTACCCGTTCGTCGTAGATAAACTGAAGAAACTATCGGTGCAGGTTGACGCTCCCATTCTCAGCGGCACTCTGGATTACGATCCCGCCGATAGAAAACGCCTGTATTACAACGCTTCCGGGCTATTTACAGGCGAGGGCGCTATGGCCGTGTATCACAAAATTAACCTCGTGCCCGGAAGCGAACACATACCCTTTCAGGATCAAATTCCAGCGCTCCGGAAAATCGAAGTCGGGGGGAGCCATTTCGCTATGGGAGATTCCGCGGTCGTGTTCGATATCGACGGCATGAAATTCTCCGCGCCTATATGTTACGAAATCTTGTTTAGTAACACGGTTCGTGATTACGCGCTATCCGGCGCGGAATTCCTTACTAATATCACAAATGATGGATGGTTCGGGAGGACACCAGGCCCCTATCAACACGCTAATTTTGTCCGATTCAGGGCGGTCGAGAACAGGTTAGGCGTGGGACGCGCCGCTCAGACCGGTATATCGCTGATATGCGACGAAACGGGAAGATTCACACGGAAACTTTCCCTTAACACGAAAGGCGTAATCGTCGGTGATATTCCCGTCAGGTCGCACACGACTATTTTTACCAGAATTGGAGATTGGGTGGGTTATGGCAGCTTTTTTGCTTCTCCGCTGATTCTGATTTTAACCGGACTATTGCTAAAACTGTGAAATACAAGCTAATAATCCTGCTCGCAATATCTCTTATAATCGCCCGGGTTCCGGGAACATGGGAGACTTTCGGCGACGCCAATTACGCTAACTGCACCGTAGGCTTCGACGACGTTCTTTACGTCGGAACGCGCGGGGGTATAATCAAATATATCCCCGGTCAACCCTCGGAGGATTGGGAAATCATGACCAATGTCCACGGGCTTGGAGGCCTCGATGTATGCGGTCTTATAGAATACGAGGGCGATCTTTATTACGCCGCTTCCAACGGCGCGCTTGGAAGGCTGAAAGGAGATTCGTGGGAAATATTCCCGGACCTGCTCCGGGATAACGTAGGCATCAACGACATCACCGTCGGCGGCGATTATCTATATGTCGCTACAATTCAGGGAGTTAGCAAGCTCAGGCCGTTATACGGCAATCAGGTCCTCGAAGTCGCGGAAAATTTCAACAAAATCAGCGAACTGGATAGAAATTACCCCGTAAATGCGGTTTCCGCCGGAGACTCGATTTTGTGGCTCGCTACGGATATCGGATTGGCTTATGGTGCCCTCGACGGTAACCTCTTCGTTCCGGAAGCCTGGTCGATTGACTCCACTAATCGCGCTGTTATCGATGTTTTCGCCGATTCCGGCGGAGTTTGGTTTGTCCTCGACGATGCGGACGATGTGCCGGTCATTTTTTATTTCGACGGCGAGGTCGTCGATACCGTTGAAGATTCATTCATGTTGAGCAGGAGACTCGACGGTATATTCTATTACGACGGCGAGTTATACGCGCACGGCCACGACGGCCTGTTCAAAATGGCCGCCCCGGACGATTTCGTTCGGGTTCGCCTGGATGAACATTGGGCGATTCACGGAGGCTCTGCCGTCGGAGATTCGCTTTATCTTGCCATGGAAATAGGTTTTGGAGTTCTTCGCCAGGATACCGTCCGGCACAGAACGGTTAACAGCCCCAGCGGAGAGGCATTCAAAGATATCGCGATTGCCCCGAACGGAGACGTTTTGGTAGTTAGTAATGCTCAGGGCGCTTGCGTTTACAGCGATGGCGAGTGGGAAAATATCACCGCGAAATATATGCCTTATGACTACGACGATTCGGTATATTCCCAGGTGCGAAGTAATATCCATCACGTTTACAGGTGCGCATACGACGGTAACGGCAACATCTGGTTGGGGATGACCGGCGACGGAGTGTTTAGATATTCAGAAACCGGAGGATGGGATATCTTCGATAAGACTAACAGTATCCTCGACGGATACTCCGCGAATCCGGACGCACCGCTGTGTTGGGGGCTCGATTACGACGAAACCCGCGATTTGATGTGGATATCGAACTACGATAACCTCAGCGGGCTTTCAGCGGCGGCTTTCAACCCCGGTGACGATCTTACCTCGCCTATTGCGGAATATTATACCGGAACCGCTTCCATGCCGAACAATTATGTAATGTCGTTAACCGCTTCCGGCGGCGATATATGGCTGGTTCTCAGAGACGAGGGCGTTACCCTGATAGATCCGGGATACGATATCTATAGCTATTCGGACGATTTTGTCCATAACTATTCCGACGGACTCCCCGGAGCTATGGCCAATCGCGTGGCCGTGGATTCGGAAGGAATATCGTGGGTAGCAGTTTCCGGCGGGGTAGTCTCTATCGAACCATATCTGGGGCTGGTTACGGAGCAGGTCTTGCCGGAACATCTTTCTACTTTTGTCAGCGGTGTTTCCGTAGATGACGACGACAACGTATGGGTATCGACGGATAACGGTGCCGGCGTTTTCAGGAGGGCGGATAGCACCTGGATTGCGATTAGAACCGAATTCGCCCAGGACGTTTACGATTACGAACGAACCGATCTCGCTGTAGAACTACTATACGCCACGGCATATAATCCCGTTACCGGCGATGTCTGGTTCTGCGGAGAGAACGCAATCAGCGTCTTCCATATTGGAAGTGTATTCGACCAGGGGCAGGAGTTGCTCGTATATCCCAATCCCTATATATGGGACGGTTTCGCCGGTAATTACGTCAGAATAGCGCAAATTCCTTCTGACGCCGAAGTCTATATATATTCACCGGACGGTTCTCTCGTGAGGACCATTGAAACGGATGAACGCGTTTCACTCGCCTATGCCGAATGGGACGGTAGAAACGAAGCAGGTGAAGCAGTAGCCAGTGGCGTTTACGTGGTTGTGGCCAATAACGGCGAGGTCGTATCGCGTGGCAAAGTCGCTCTTATAAGGAGCGATTGATGAAGATAGTCGAATACAAGCCCGAAATGTCGAAAAAGTGGGATGCCTTCGTCGAGGAATCCAATAACGGCACGATTTTTCATACGCAGAGATTTCTCGGCTATCATCCTCCGAAAAGATTCGAACATCGACATCTGGTTTTTGAACATCGGAATTGCTGGATGGGAGTTCTCCCGGGAGCCACAAGAAATCGCGAAGGCAAGAGGATTTATGTGAGCCATCCCGGAGCCAGTTTCGGCGGTATCGCATTGAGCTGTAAAGCCGGTGTCGAGGCGACATCGCGAATGGTAGAATTGTGGATCGAATGGGCTAAAAAGAACGATTTCGAGGGCGTAGAATTTACCAGAGTTCCGCTTATATACCACGATCTGCCGGAAGAGCATCAGGATTTCGCATTGATCGTTCGCGGTGCCGGTTTTGTGAAGAGAGAACTTACTGCGGTTCTCAGGATTTACCCCGATTCCGAAGATAATTTCTCCCTGTTTCGCCCGCCGGCGAGGACCTCTACGCGCAAAGCCATTAAAGCCGGAGTTGAAATCAGCTTAAATGGCGATATTCCGGGATTCTATGAAGTCTTATCAGCTAATCTATACGCTCGCCACAACGTTACTCCAACCCATTCTCTCGAAGAGCTTCTCGATTTGAAGTCGCGTTTCACGGATCGAATACACCAGTTCAACGCTATTCTCAACGGCGAAATCCTCGCCGGCGTTACTGTCTGGGAGGTAAATCCACGGGCGGTTATTGCTTTTTATATAAGCCACAGCCAGGAACATCAGGAATATCGCCCGTTAAATCTGCTTTTCTGGGAAATTTTCCAATGGGCGAGTAAACGTGGTTTTTCATGGTTCGATTTCGGCACCTATACTCTCGATATGGAGCCGAATTTTGGCCTTGCACGATTCAAAGAAAGCTTCGGAGCTAAAGGAATTTTCCGCGATACGCTCCGCCTCGAGTTCTGATTTTATATCACGTTTATATCACGCAAATCGCCTGTTTATGACCTTTTTGGGCTTCGAACGCCTATTTCCAACGAAGGCGTTCCTCGCGCCGTCAATAAACGAGTCCGAAAAGTTGTAAAATCCCAATATATATATATAATATAGATGCGTGCTCGCTTTAATCCGTGCCATTTCGGAGCGCTTCAAACACGGACAATACATTAAAACATTAATTATTTGGAATTAGTGCTTGACAAATCACTTCAAGAGAATTAGTATAATCATAAGGTATATAGGAACTTTCGTATATTAGCTTTTTCGAGGAGTTTTATTATGACCAACTCTAATAGATTTAAATTCGTTCTTGGGGCGGTATTAATACTCGCTCTAAGCGTTGTTTTCTTCTCAGGTTGTTCTTCACAGGGCAATATCGACCCGGGCGGCGACACGGATTTTATCATCGACAGCATATGGGCGGACCAGACGACTATTGTCGCTGGCGATTTCACCAACATCTATGTTATGGTCAGAGGGGCGACTTCTGGTAATCCAGCTAAAAACCTTCCGGTTGAGTTTACATCGAACGGCGGTTCGATTGTCTCACCAGAACCGATTACGAACGACGAAGGCATAGCGGGAACGACTATTATGACCGAGCCGGACAGCTCCGGAACCTATACTATCACGATAACGGCAAAGGTATCGGCGGAACAGGAGAGGATTAAACGGATAACCATTACCGTCCTGCCCACGAACTTCACCAATCCGGGATACATTTTCCTCACCGCGGTGCCGGATACGGTTTATGCGGACGGCACCAGCCAGGTTCTATTGACCGCGCGAGTCGTCGATTCCCTTTATACGCCGTTACAAAATAAGACCGTTACCTTCAAGTTCCTTCAGGGGAACATGGGCGACCTGATCCTCGATTTCACCGGTGGGAGTCCCATTACTGGTTCGGATGGAAAAGTCGAGGCTACCTTTACCGCCCCGAACGATTCCCGCGAAGTCATTATTTCCGCGGCGGTCGTGGGCACTGCGGACTCTATCGCGGATACAACCACGATTTGGGTTCTCGATATCCCCGACGTAGATTTCATAGACCTTTCGGCATCGCCTACGAGTATCGACGCCGACGGCGAATCTGAATTAACGCTTTCCGCCTATGTTACAATCGGCGGAACCGGTGCGCCTGCCCCCGACGGCACCGAGATATACTTCACTTCCGATAACGGCGCGCTTTTGCCCTATACCGGTTCCAAATATTCGTTATCCAGCTTAAGGCCCGGCAAAGGCGATTTAGTCAATTCCAGAAAAGCCACCCATCGGACTTTGGGAATGAATACAAGTCCCAACAGCTCGATTACCGCATATACCGAATCGGGTTACGCCAGGGTGAAACTGCGGAGTTCGACTACCGCCGGACGTGTGGAATGCACGGCCAGCGCTTTCTCAACAAGCGATACGCTCTCAGATACGACTTATGTTACTTTCGTGGCCGGTTCTCCGCATAGCATAGTTGTTACGCCGGGAAGAAGCCAGATTATGGCCGACGGTGTTGATACGACAAAGATTACTGCGCAGGTTTTCGATGACTATGGCAACCCGGTTTCCTCGGGACTAACCGTAAGCTTCTCAACGGACAAGGGCGACCTTTTCCCCTCCAGTTCGCTTACCGATTCACTTGGAAAAGCAACAACCATGCTTACCAGCGGCACAATATCCGGCTATGCGAGAATCACCGCCACGTGCCAGAGCGCATCGGGTTATACTGAAGTCCTTTTAGCCAATACTATACCGCGCCATATACAGTTGAATGCCTCGCCGACAAGCTTACCCGCCGACGGTCTCAGCCAATCGACTATCACCGCAGAGGTTCTGGACTCGGCCTATACTCCGGTTACCGACGGCGTGCGGATCAAATTCTATACCGATCTCGGCTCGCTTTCCGGAGTCGGTTTCGATAGGGCGACGCCCTTACTGACCAACAGAACCAGAAATATTTACACGGTAGATTATCGAGAAGCAACCACCGACGACGGTTTCTGCAGTGTCCTGTTGACAAGCGGTTATGTGGCCGACTCTTGTATGGTAGCCGCGTGGTATCAAACTTATGATACGCTAATTGCCGATACAGTGATAACGGCGGCGGATACGATTTATATTCCCTTCCTCTCGGGAACACCTGATAGAATAGAGGTTGCCTTCAGTCGGGATAGTATTCGCGCGGACGAAGAGGATACATGCACTGTTTGGGCTGATGTTTACGACGCCTACGATAACCCCGTTGGCGCGGGACAGTCGGTTGCCTTTACCCCCGATGGTAGCGGCGGGACGGTTAATCCCCCCTCCGACAATACTAACGCATCCGGGCAGGCACAAACCGTTCTCACAAGTTCCCGCGTTACCGGTTGGCATACGATAACCGCAACTTCCGCCGGTGCGATGGCGGGGATAGGCGATATTTATTTCTACCCGGTCTATCCACGCGATCTACGTATGCTCGCCGATTTCGATTCGGCCACGGCTAACGGCGCGGATAGCGTCCTTATAAGTGTTTACGTCGTGGACGAGCACGATAATCCCTGCTCGGACGGAATCGAAGTTACTTTCTCGACGGAATTGGGAACGTTCCTCCCATATTCATCAAGATTCAGACCGGCTCCCGATATACCCGATAATAAGATCGACGCGGAAAACAGAATTTCTCACGACGTTGAAAGACCTACGTCGCCGCGCGGCAGGATATCGCCTCGATCGACCGATGGCGGGCTTGTCCCGGGCGAGTTCCTTTCACCAATGGACGACACTTTCAGCACTACTACGGAAAGCGGTTTCGCACGTATATATCTCATTGCTCCAACTACTATAGGCACTACATGGGTCAAGGCGACGGTGGCTATAAGCGACACCGAAGATGTTACGGACAGTATGATGATAGCCTTCAAACCCGATGTTCCGCGAATGATACATCTTTCGGCGGAACCGGATACGATACCCGCCGACAGCACAAGCACGAGTAGAATAGCCGCTCTGGTTACAGACGCACATGGCAACCCTGCTGGAGATGGAATCACGGTCGAATTTGAATTGGAAGCTGGTAGCGAGGGAATGGGCGATATCCTCCGCCCGACTATTAACACGAATATTGAAAGCGCATGCACAACTACTTTCCGAAGCCGTTTTGTTACCGGAGAAGCAGTGGTTGTAGCAAAATTATCCGTTTACCCGACGGTTTTCAATAATATAGGCATCTGGCTTACAAGTTCCTTATCGGGGTTCCTCTATCTCACGGCCGACAGCACACACCTGCCTATCGAAGGTTCGATGAATATTCAGGCGGAGGTGTTCGATACTTCCGGATCGCATATCAGCGACGGTTCGATAGTCGAATTCAGCGTCGAACCGGATGAAATGGGAAGCATAGCTCCCGAACATGCGACCACTATGGACGGTATCGCCACCGCGAGTTTCGAGGCCGGGACTTTATCCGGCGAGGCTCTGATAATAGCGACTTCCGGCGCGGTATCCGATTCGAAATACGTATATATAGGTGCAGGCCACGCGGGGACAGTGCTATTGACACTCGACAGCATTCGTATAGCCCCGTCGAGTGTGATGGGAGTTAAAGCCGAAGTCTTCGATAGCGCCGGATATCCAATTAGCGACGGAACGCCGGTGTATTTCGACGTAATCCCGCCGGAAATCGGAAGAGTTGTCCCGTTTACGGTGGATACGGATACGGGCATGGCGCTGGCAGAATTCCGCTCGGACACTATGGAAGGTAGCGGTCTTGTAACTGCAACTGTAGGAGCAGTAACGGATACGAAAGTGGTTTATGTTGGCTCGTTACCTGTAGAGGATATATTCCTCTCGATAGACAGCACTTCGATACATATTGGCAGAACGATGAACGTTACGGCTACAGTCTATGATAGTTCTGGAGGACCGATAAGCGACGGCACACTCGTTTCGATGCGGGTGGAACCCGAAGGAATGGCGGATATAGTCCCACCGAGGCCATCAACCGCGGGCGGCGAAGCGGTAGCTGAATTCCGGCCGGATACTTTAGCCGGAACGTGTGTCGTTATCGCTTCTATTGGAGGTATTGCCGATACGCAAACCGTTCGTATCAAACCGGGGCCTGTGGAGACAATTTTACTCGATGCCGACCCGGATACCCTGCTATCCGTCGGCGGCGAGATTTCCGATATTACCGCGGAATGTTTCGATGCCTATGGCAACCGCGTCGAGGATGGCAGAGACGTAGTATTCGACGCTATCCCCGATACTATGGGTAGCATTATTTCGCCGATGGCGACGGACTCGGGTTTCGCACGGACTACGTTCACCAGCGGAACCGTAATTGGCCGTGTTGTTATTAGAGCTTCAATAGACGACGCTGTCGCTACGGTGCCAATTGAAATCGTCCCGACGGGCCCGGCATATATAGTCCTTACGTCCGATAGTATTAAGATAACGGTAGGAACATCAACGAGCTTACGTGCAAGCGTTTTCGATGCAGGTGGAAGACCTATATCGGATGATACGCGAGTCGATTTTACAGCCGCGCGTGGCGAAATAGATCCGCCCTTCGGGTTTACTGCAGACGGATACACGACTTCCCAATTGTTCGCGACAACCGTTGCCCTTGTAGATACGATTATTGCTTCGGCGGATAGCGGAGCTATCGCGGATACGATATTCGTTCATTACATTGCCGACTGCCCGGTCTATATCTACATAGATTCCATTGTCCCGGATACTATCTTTGCAGACGGCGTATCCAGAAGTCGCGTTTATGCTACGGTTCAAGATGTTTATCTAAACTTCGCACGTCCAGGAACGCCGATTTTATTAAAAGCAAACGAAGATATACCTATTGCCCCCGGTTTCATTACATCTCCTGCGATTGTGGATAGCCAGGGTCAATTTATGGCTACATACAGAGCCTCGAACGACGTCGGAACCGCAATAATGGAGGCTTTCTTCGGTAACGGTAATCATGTGTCGGATGATTATGGCGAATGGGATTTACCGTATTATCCAACTTATGACCGTAACCAGATTACTGCTACTCAATTGTTCGATGTCGAGCAGATACCGCCTATCGCTTCCTTTATCAATGTAACAGCTTCACCTAACCGTGTGCAGGCCGACGGTTCGAGTTACTCTGTGGTTACGGCTTCGGCTTATGATTCAACAGGCAATCCTGTGGCAGACGGCACGATTGTTAGTTTTAGAACCGAGAATGTTCTCGACGGAAGCCCGGTTGGAGATATTCCGGATGTAGCCTTTACTACAAGCGGAATGATAAATGTGAATTGGGTTGCACCTACTATTTCAGCAGATGCCCATGTCTTTGGTGGTATATATGGTCTTGAGGATAGCGCTCTTGTATCGTTTATACCCGGAGAACCGGCGGGAATCGATATCGAAGTATCACCCGACAGTGTGCCTGCGGACGGTTTCTCAAGAGCTACAGCAACCGCAACGGTTTATGACGAATACGGTAATCCTGTCCCTAGAGTTACAGTAACCTTTGCCGCAACCCCATTGGGAACCTTCATTTATACGACAGGCAATACGGATAGTCTTGGCCAGATTTCGGTGGAACTGTATTCTGACGAGGTCGGTGCAACTACGGTTATGGCGAGTATTCTGAGCGGTTCTTATGTTGATTACGCTGAACTTACTTTCACTGAACTGGTCGCGGCGTATATATTCCTGATGTCAGATTCAGCTCAATTGAACGCGGACGGTCTCAGTTCGACGATTATACATGCGGTCGTTCAGGATTCGGATATGGTCGCCGTTCCCGATAATACGCCGATAAGGTTTACCACCGATCTGGGATTTATATTCCCCGGTATAGCTTATACGATAGATGGAGAGGCAGTAACGACTCTCAGAAGCGCAACAACCGTAGGAACAGCGACTATCACCGGGGACGCAGGCGATAGTGTTCTTGGAACAACGACCGTCGATTTCATCCCGGGACCTCCAGCTTCGATTGATATTGATGCTATTCCAACGACTATACCTGCGAACGGCGATACATTCACACAGATACTGGTTACGGCCTATGATATTAATGGTAATACGGTAAACGCCGGAGTTCCAATTACCTTTACCACTACTCTCGGCACCATCGATACACTCGCATACACTAATACACTTGGAGAAGCTACGGTTTTCCTGTATGCCGGTATTACCCCCGGAACAGCGGTGATTTGGGCAACTTCCGGAACCGCTATTGGGCAGACTACAGTGAATTTCACGAATACAAACGCCGCGTTCATGTATCTCTATATCGATCCTAATGAAGTTATAGCCGATGGACGCGATACCGCGCGAGTTTGGGGGCGTGTAACCAATTCAATTGGGAATCCCATTTCCGATGGAAGTCCGGTTTTATTGAGTGTTACGACGGATTCGTTAGGACCTTACGGTTCAGTCTCTCCGATGACTGCCCATACAGATAGCGGTTATTTCGAGGCAGTGTTTACTGCAAATCGCAATGTGGGCCTTGCCTATATTGTCGGAGATGCCGGCGGAGGTGTAGTTGAAAGCGTAATGGTAGAATTACTTCCCGGTCCGCCCGATAGCATTCTGGTAGAACCGGAAGATTCCGTTCTTCCCGCGGATAGTTTCTCTACGACGAATATCCATGTCGAAGTATTCGATAGATTCGCCAATCCCGTTGGTGCAGGTATCGATCTAACTTTCGACGCTAACAGGGGATATCTCGATCCTGACCATGAGACGACTAATTCCAGTGGTCACGCCGATATAATATTTATGGCGGGAAGGCGTCCCGGAGAAGCGCGAATACGCGCTCACGCCGAGGACGCTACCGGAGAAGCTTATATTGTATTGGAAAATTCGGCGACGAGTTATGTTACTCTAACTTCCGATACCAGTTCCCTCGTCGCGGACGCTATGTCCACCACCTTCCTGCGCGCGTTTGTTTCAGATAGTGTAGGTATGCCCGTTTCCGACGGCACGCCGGTATATTTCAGTATCGATACGATTGCCGGATCGCCCTCGGATACAACTATGGCTATGCTGTCGCCTACTATGGGATTTACTGTCGCCGGAGAAGCCGCGGTTCAGGTGAGGAGCGCGACGCAGACGGGAAGGGTGTGGTTTACAGCCTGCACCCACGATTCCGTGGATACTACCTGCGGAGGCATATTTATAGATATGGTGCCTGGCCCGGTTGACAGTATCGATGCCTGGGCAGAAGATTCAGCTCTTGTGGCCAACGGCGAAGACTTTACTATTGTCCATGCGATTCTGTATGACAGATATGATAATCCCGTCGGTTCAGGCGTTCGAGTAGATTTTTCGGCGACCGGTGCAAATATAAGCCCAGTTTATGGATATACAAATTCGCGCGGCGAAGTTACCGCCGTGTTGACTGCGACAAGTGTTCCTACAATTGCCAGAGTGGATATTACCGCCGAGGGAATACATGCCGTGGTTACCGTAAATATAGGAATTTCACCTCCGGCGTATCTAAGTTTACGGGCAAGTCCGCGCAAGATAGCCGCCGACGGTGAAAGTTATTCGGTTATTACCGCGAGGGTTCTCAACGAACTCGGCCAGCCCGTCAGCGACGGCCAGATAGTCGTGTTCCATTCCGTGGATTCCACCGGGGCCGATTTCGGCGTTATCGATACACTGGAAACTACTACGGATGGAAACGCCGTAGTATCTCTATATTCCGAACCGAGCACAGGAACCGCATGGGTTTCCGCAAGAATCGATACGACACTCAGCGATACAATCAACGTCTGGTTCGTGCCGGGACCACCGCATCACGTCGAGGTTATCCCGGAGTATCCGATTCTTACAGCGGATGGCGTCAGCGCCTCTGCATGCACAATCAAAGTCATGGATGAATACGATAACCTGGTGGAGGCTGGGACGAGAGTAGATATAACGGTCGGTCCAAGCACCAGTCTGGGATCTGTTATACCGCCCTATGTTTATACAGATAACGATGCTCCGAGCGTCGTTACGTTCAGGGCCGGAGTATCTACCGGAATAGCCGTTATCAGTGCGGACGTTTCGGGCGGGCCCACCGGTGCAGGACTTATAGAACTCAGGCCTCTCGAAGTTGCAGAAATCGACGTATTCGCTGACAGCCTTTCTATGACGGCCAACGGTCTAAACACGTGTCTCGTTCATGCTTACGCGCTTAATGATTCAGGAACGGCGGTCTCGGATTCAACACCAATTTATTTCTATTCATCGGGCGGAACAATATTCCCGGGAGTGGGATACAGTTCGATGGGCGAGGGTGTGGTTACTCTCAGAAGCCCGTCTCGATCGAATCTCGAGCCGGATACGATAATCGCATACGTCGGAGATCCCTGGGATCCGACGGACAGCATGGCTGTCGCGGATACGACCCTTATTAATTTCGTTCCTGGTCCGCCACATGTTATCGAGGTAACCCCATCCAAATTGAGTCTTATCGCCGATGGAATGGACACATGCTCTGTAACTGCGATAGTTCGCGATGTCCAGGGCAATCGTGTCAAAAACGGGAAGATTGTCATATTCGAATCGAATCTGGGAACAATAGATACGCTGGGCGTTACGGTTACCGATACTCTGATCGATAGCACAGGAGTAGTGACCGTTCTGCTCAGAAGCGGCACAACTCCGGGAACCGCCGTGATTACGGCAACCTGCGAGGGAGCTATTGGTATCGGACATATCGATTTCGTGCCCTTTGGTATCGGCGACGTTTTCGTGTCCATCGAACCGGATATAATCCCGGCGGACAGGCATTCAACCGCTACGATTAGCGGTGTGGTTCGTGATTCTATCGGTAATCCTATTATGTATATGACACCTGTGCACCTCTATCCGATACCGGATAGCGCAGGCACGAATTACGGATTTATTTCTCCCGCGACCGTTTATACCGACAGCGGCGAATTCGTAACCGAATTTAGTGCGGATACTACTGCGGGTGTATGCGATATCGTCGCCGAGGTTTATATAGGCAACGATACAATCGCCGATACGACGTGGTGCGAGCTTATCCCGGGCGATCCGCATATTATAGACATCTGGCCAACGCCTGCGGTTATTCCCGCGGATAGTTTCTCGGTGGCGACCTGTAGTGTATATGTTTACGATAGATATTACAACGCTATGACCGCCGGCACCGAGGTCGATTTCGAGGCCAGTATGGGCATCCTTTCGAGGACTTCGGACGAAACGAATTCGCGCGGCATGGTGATTTTCGACCTGATGAGCACTTATAACGTGGGTGTCGCCAGGGTAACCGCAAGGGCGGGCGACGCGCGCGGTGATACCTTCGTCGAGTTCACCCGTAGCGATTCCGCGGTGAATGATATCGCGATTACAGTCGAAAACCCGATTCTACAGGCGGATGGGTTCTCGCAAACGGCCGTTCAAGCCAATGTATATGATACTCTCGGAAATCCGATGAGCGATAGAACCCGTGTCGATTTCTCGATGATTCCCGACGGTTTTACATCTCCGCCCACGCCAGCGGATACTTTCGGAAACTTGATTCCAGAAGTCGGATACACAGAGAGTGGCGAAGCAAATACAACGTTCCGCGTGAAGACTATCAGAGGCAGGGTCTGGATTAAAGGCGCAGTAGGCGCGGCGGTGGATTCCGTCCGCGATTCGGTGCTCGTCCAGATTCTTCCGGGTGATCTTTCATATATCACCTTTATCCCGGATACAGACGTAATCGCGGCGAACGGACGGGATAATACCGGCCTCACGGCTACGTTATACGACGATTTCAATAATCCACTTATGTCCGGGCATAACGTTTCTTTCGGCACCGATCTCGGGTCAATTTACCCGACCTCTACGATGACGAATTCCGTCGGAGAGGCTTTCACCACGCTTACCGCGGGAACCGATCCCGGAACTGCCCGTGTATGGGCGAGTAGCGGAGACGCATTCGAGATTACACCGATAACCATACGGCAAAGCGACGTCGGGTATCTCCTGATGACGGCCGATCCGGTAGTAGTAACGGCTGACGGTATGTCGCAATCTGTCCTCACGTGCGACGTTTACGATACGGAGGGTAGTCCGGCATCGGACGGCACCGAGGTTTATTTCCAGGTGCATCCGGCCGATACCGGCGGGACGGTCGTTTCGCCCAAACTAACTCTGGGCGGTTCGTGCGTTACCAGCTTCACGTCGAGTACCGATGTCGGCTACGGCGAGGCATGGATTGTAGGCAAAGTTTACACGCCGGGCGACTCGATTATGGACAGCGTCCGCGTATTTATACATCCCGGTTCCGCGGCGACAATAGAAATCTGGGGAGATTCAACTCACGTTCCACAAGATACCCTAAACGCCGACGGATGGGATCACATGTATGTATATGCCCGCGTGAACGACCAATACGGCAACCACTTGAGAGCCGGTCAAGAAGTTACATTTACAACTAGCCTCGGCACGATTACCTCAAGCGCGATTACGGATACGAGTGGTATTGCGAGAGTTGTCCTTACGTCCGGTCTTAATCCTGGAGACGCTGTTATAATGGCGCATTCCGGATCGGCTGTAGGTTACAACCAGATTAATTTCAGGCCTACCACTGTATCTAATATAATCGTATATTCGGACAGTAGTTCGCTTACGGCGGACGGCGTTTCTTCGACTTCGGTTCGCGCGCATGTTTACTCGCCGGGCGGTTACCTCGTGTCCGATGAGACTCTCGTGGATTTCGTCGTGCCGTCGGGGCTCGCTTATGCCGAACCTAATGAAGCATATACCGACAGTGGGATAGCGATAACAACTATAAGAGCGGATACGATAGCCGCAAGTAGTGTGCAGATTCTAGCCATAGCCGACGACGATACAGGAACAGTCAACATAAGACTCGATCCCGGTGTCGCCAACAGGATAATCGCTTATGCCCAGGATTCGGTGTTGTATGCCGACGGCGCTTCAGTTACCGCAGTGGAATGCACAGTTTACGACCGGTTCTCTAATCCCGTTAGACCGGGCACTCCGGTTAGTTTCGAGACGACTCTCGGCTCGGTTATACCGACAGGATATACGAATTCCGCTGGTTATGTATTCACCAGACTTACCGCCGGAACCGAAGTTGGCGACGCGCTTATAACAATCCGTTGTCAGGAAGCGATTCAATTCGTCGATGTTCGGCTGGATTCGCTCATCGCGGATGAAATAGTAATGACTATCAATCCCGCAATTCTCCAGGGCGACGGAACATCGACTGCCAATGTTAAGGCATGGGTATATTCCAGTGGGCTTTACGTCTCCGACGGCACGAGGGTATCGTTCACACAGGACACTTCAGGTAGCTTCATTCGAGGGATTATAACCCCACGGATAGTATTCACGGACGCCGGCACGGTGCATGTCGAACTTACCGCGCCAATCGGCGTCGGAACGGGCAGGATAATCGCCAACGTCGGCGCTACTGTCGCGGATACCTTCGAGGTAACCTATCAGGCGGGCGAACCTGCTATAATAATCTTCGATACGATGTATACCACGACTCTGCCTGCCGACGGTTCAGGCTATCCCGTCGTTGTCCACGTTTACGATGAATACACTAACCCCGTGGATATTGGAACCGCTGTTACATTCGAGACGAGCCGGGGAGAAATAATTTCGCCCGTTGCGGTGGACTCGACCAGCGGTTCGGCGAGGACGCTCGTTTCGAGCACGGAAGCCGGTCCTGCATTTATCACAGCACGAAGTGAGGGAGCGGTGGCAAGTAAACCTTACGAGTTTACAACACTCGATGCGGATCTAATTAGCATAGTCGCAAATCCCGTGCGACTTACGGCGGACGGCGTATCTACGAGTAATGTATTGGCAACGGTATTCAATATCGATTCCCTGGGAAGAACAAGACCTGTGTCTGATAATACGCCTGTTACTTTCCAGAATATTGGAAGCGGAATATTGAGTCCTACAACGTGTTATACCGAAGGCGGCAAAGTAACCACGGCCTTATTATCGAGTGTTATCGCCGGTTATGACACTGTTATAGCCAGCGTTAGCGCTACGCTTGCGGATACAGCGGTTGTTGAGTTTACTCCCGGACCGCCGGCTATAGTCTCCTTTATCCCGCCGATACGCGATATGTATGCCGACGGTGCGGATACACAACTCGTTACGGTAGAAATAACCGACGCCTTCGGAAACACGGTTTCGCCTGGTCTGTCCGTAAACTTCGGGATAACGATTGGAAGTATAACTTCCCCATCTGCAACGGACACTCTTGGAAGAGCCTCTGCTGTAGTAGTTTCCAGCGCCGATTTCGGAACGGCGAGTATTTCCGCTACCTGCGGAGGTGCCGCGGGTTACGCTACATTGAATTTCATCCCGTTGATAGCCGATACACTGTATCTTGTGGTCAATCCTCCTACACTTACGGCGAACGGTTCGGATAACGCGGATTTGACTGCAGTAGTATTCGATACGTCGGGCTACCCCGTTTCGGATGGGACTATCGTTAAATTCTCAACCTCAGACGGTATTGTCTCGCCGGTGATTGGTTATACGGCAGGAGGCGTTGCTACCAGCACGCTCATCGCCAGCACTACGCCTTCCGATTCCGTATTCGTGGTCGCAAGTGCGGGAACGACCGCGGTAGATACGACTATGGCGAGATTTATCCCAGGTCCGCCGGAAATTATGTATATAGAAGCTTCCGACACGGTTATCGTCGCTAATGGGGCGGACACAACATCGATAATGGTCTATGTTCAGGATATATTCGGTAATTCGGTCGGTAGTGGAGTTGCAGTTAATTTCTCAGCTTCACTGGGAACTATTCCATCGACCGCATATACCGATACGCTGGGCAGAGCCAGAGCGAGACTACTATCCGGAACGTCCGCCGGTTTCAGTAACATAACCGCAAGTGCGGGTGCCACGGGCGCGAATATACTTATCGAATTTGCGCCCACCGACGTCGGCGACGTGTTACTCACGGTGTCGCCGTCCAGGTTGACAGCCGACGGAACATCGACGGCGGGAGTTACCTGTTATGTCCTGGATACCGTTGGTGTCCCCGTTTCGGACGGCACCCCCGTGAGATTCAGTGAATTGAATCTCGGCAGTATTTCGCCGTTGTTTGCCACTACTGTCGATGGCGTAGTTTATGGGACTGTTACTTCATATACAAGCGTTGGGTGGGATACCCTCGTCGCCACCAGCGGCGATTCCACCGACACAGTATCAATAGAATTCGTGCCTGGCGATCCGTATCTGATACGCATGTGGCCGGCAGATTCATCGCTACTTGCCAATGAAACGGATACAACGCGTATTTACGGAGTCGTTTACGACGAAGAAGGCAATCCGGTGAATGCGGGACAAATAGTTAATTTGAGCATCAATCCATCTGATTACGGCACGATTACACCTGTTACCGCTACAAACGATACCGGAGCTTTCGATATAAGATTCAGAGCAGGTAGATATGCGGGAATGGCCGTAATTACCGCTAACTGTGGTTCGGCAACAGGTATAACGCAGGTAGAACTCATGCCGACTACCGTAGCGGATATCGGCCTTTCGATAGACACAAGATACATGGATGCCGACGGTATTTCGAGCACGAACGTTAGAGCCTTCGTAACGGACTCGACCGGTTTCGAGATAGCCGACGGCACGATTGTGCGATTCACGCAACTCGTCCCGCCGGGAAACGTAGAGGCTTTAATAGTCCCGAACAGGCAGGACACAGAAGGCGGACAGGCCACCGTCGAACTTTACGCACCAACCATAGCGGGAAGCACTTATGTTTATGCATATATACCAATGGGAAGCGATACCGTATGTTCGGATACGCAGTCCGTTTACTTCAGTCCCGGTGAAGCGGCAGTTGTGCGTTTCGATACGAGTTTCGTCCAATTAATTGCGGATGGCGCGGATACGCTCAGCGATTCCGCCTGGGTAGAGGATGCCTTTGGCAATCCCATCCCCGACCAGGCGGTGAACTTCACACTCGAATTCGGATACGTAAGCCCACCGATAGCGGTTACGGACGGCAACGGCGGAGTTAGATTCAGAATTACCTCTCCCGATTCTGTGGGCTCGACATATCTGATGGCTACAAGCGGCGGAGCGACAGGTTATCTGCCTATCGACTTCGTGCCAGATTCGGTAGATACGATAATCCTCAGCATTACTCCGCGAGGCTTGCCTGCCGACGGATCTTCAACTGCGGATGTCAGAGCGCTAGTTCTCGACTCCGATGGTAATCCGATTGCAAACGGAGTTATAGTGAGATTTACGGCGGATCTCGGCCTGATTACTCCTTTCGATTATCTATCGGGAGGTATCGCGGAAGCCTTATTGGTAGCCGCCGATACAAGCGGCGTGGATACTATAAAGGCGACATGCCTGGGAGAAACGTCCAGGGTCGCTGTTACCTACGAAGCCGGCTCGCCAGCGGATATCGAGTTATCCGTTGTGCCCGATACGGCTACAGTCGGAAGCACAACGTCGAGTGTGGTTAGCGGTATGGTAACCGACGGCGTGGGAAATCCCGTCGCGGCGGGAACTTATGTATATCTCACTGTCGATAGCATCGGAACGGGTAGTATCGCCGATCCGATAGTCGCAGTCGATGACAGCGGTTACTTCTCGACGTTCTACACGCCCGGCCTGAAAGCAGGTATGACCGGTGTTACGGCGACCGTCGATGAAATCACAGCGCACGCAAATATTCTCCTTAAAGCAGGCCCACCTCATACGATGGATATCGATGTCAGTAGAGACTTTATTTATATCCGCGGTGTAGGCGAAATAGACCAGGCGGTTATAGAGGCGGTAATATTCGATCAATACGATAATCCGGTTCGCGATAGTTGCGCAGTAATATTCCGAATCGTCGATTACCCGATCGGTGGCTCTATCAATCCGGAACTTATTCCAGGCGGCGGATTGGTCAGCGATACGGTATATACGATGGCCGGTCGCGCCAGCGTCGCGGCACGAAGCGGCGACAGATCTGGGTCTATGGTCATCGAGGCGGTGGCATATATTCCTGCCGGCGGATCTATCGATTCGCGTGCGCCGAGGATTACTATAGGAAGCGGATTACCGTATCATGTTTCGGTCTCCGTAGGCGATTGCAATGTTCCGGGTTTCGATACCGACGGCGTAGCGAACTCAGTGATGGCAATCGTTACCGATGTTTACGATAACCCGGTTGCGCCCGGAACGGCAGTATGGTTCACCGCGTTACAGGGCGCGGTTACAACATCGTCGGTGACGGACGATTCCGGATTCGCTTTCGCTACCTGGTATTCATCGTCGCCGAGGGATAGCGGCATCGTAACTATCTCCGCCGAAACACGAGATACATCCGGAACCCGTGCCGATACTACTTTCTTCTACAACAGCGGCCCGGCGGACTCGATTAGTATTTCCATCTCGCCATATATGGTATATGCCGATGCTACCGGAACGGCGGAAATCCAGGTCTCGATTTGGGACGTTAACCGCCGTCCCGTAGTTAACGGAACCAGCGTGAATGTTATCGCGGATTGGGGAACGGCGTCCTCGCCGGTTACCTCGATTAACGAATGCTACGGCAGTTACGCAATTAGTAATTATACCGGCGCTAACCTGTTCCGGGATGATTACGCAAACCAGGATACGGCTCGTATAGTGGACGTTACGGCTAATATTGGCGGTGTTACTGCTAATAATGTTGTATATCTGAAGCACGATCTACCGAATTCCAGTCATTCGTCGATAACGGCTCCGTCTGAAGTTCCATATAATACTTCATATCTGGTCAGCACGCGTATCGTCGATCAATGGGATAACCCAATTGCCGGCGAGAGCGTAACGCTTTCCGCGGCAAGCGCATCCGGCGGCGGTAACGCAGTAACCGGCGCAACCGGCGAGACGAGCTGGACACTGACAGCCCCAGATTCCACCGCTCCGAGCACCGATGTCCTGATGGTAACCATAAATAGCACGGGTGCCGTTATTAATACATCGGTTACATACGTATCGAGAAGACGGCGGCCGGAATACGACCCCGAAGTTTCCGATTCAGCTACGGTTCCTGAAAGGGCCGTGATAAGAAGAAACGAGTTCTATATCCGAGAAGAGGATTAATAAGCTCAACCGGCGGGGGCTTTGGCTCCCGCCGGTGGATTGGAGTGATATGTTGAAAAAGACTATCCTCATAGTATTAGGTGTAATCGCTCTGGCAATGCCGCTTAAGGCGATTATGGTCGCAAACCCGACTTCCGAAACGCCACACGAACGTTTCGGCATGGCCGTCGAATATACCTATGAGAAGTGGAAAATCCGTTATCCCGGAACGGATTTCAAAATAACTTCGCAGAGGATTCTGGCCAAACCGTCTCTCGGTATCCTGAAGTTCCTCGATCTTTACGGTTATATCGGCGTTACCGATATGAATATACCCCAGAGCGATTTCAATGGTAGCGGCGAGATGGCATTCGGTCTTGGCACGCGGTTACACTACGCCGTCTTTTACCCGAACCTCGGATGTCAGACATGTTATTATCCCATTCGCTGGTATGCCGCCGCAACGTGGCTAACCACAAAAACGTCCGGGACTATCCCCTTCGGAACAACTCGACATACGAACGTCAATTATCGATTCCAGAACATCGATCTTTCTCTCTACGGAAGCTGGGAATTCGGCAGAATCAAGCCTTACGTCGGCGTCCATTGGACCTATATCACCGGTCGAAAATATATCGATTATTTCTCGTCAAACCCCGAACCATACGCCTCGACGACACAACTTTTCACCGACCCGGGGCAATATCCTAAACCGCTCTTGGGGCTTGACATCGACGTTGGAAAAGGTTATGTTATCTCACTTGAAGCCACATATTTTGGCAAAGACGAAACTTCAATAAGTGCAGGCATTTCACAACTCTATGCTCCCAACCGAGAAGAAGAAGAGGATGACACCGCGCTCGAGCGGCCTGATTAAGGCGCTTGCGCTGTGTTTTATCTCGTTATGCTTCGCACAATCCCAATCGAATCAGACATTTGAAGACTACTGGGCACGGGAGATAATCCGTAACGACCCCGGTGTGGCGCATTACTTCGTCGGCTGTGATCTTGACGGAGAAGTGAGCGCGCGCGAGGCCTTGATCAGAGGATATAGCTACCAGGCCCTCGAATGGAATCGCCGTGCCATAGAGAGTTATTCTTCCGCGATAAAACCTCCTTACTCCGATCCCTATTCCGATTGGGCCGCCTTCTGGATCGGAGACATTATTCACCAAAGCGGACAGGAGGAATATCTCCGCGAAGTCTTCTCCGTTAGAAGCCCCCCCTGGGGAAGGTTCTGGTTGGGCGTATGGCATTTTGTTATAGGAGATTACGATTCTTCATCGACGATATTCCATCCGCTGGCAAACGGTATCCAGGGACAGGCGATAATGCGGCTTATGGCAGGATATTTCGAGGGATTGTCCTTAAGTAGAATGGGATCGGCGGAACGCGCGGAAAAGGTCTTCGAAAACCTGCTGGACAAATATCCGAGAAATCTTTTGGAGGGTGAAATAAATTACCGCATGGGATCAATCGATTTTACACAGGCCGATTGGGCGGGTTGCCGCCATCGATTGGAATCCGCGATGAAGTTCTATGATAATTCCTCGCGCAAATCCGCGCATTGGTGGGCGGACGAGGCTCTGTTTTTACTCGGCGCTGTCGATTTTATGGAGAACAGGCATCTGGTTGCGATGCGAGAGTTCGGCAGGCTTCGGCAGAGATTCCCCGATTCACCATACATCGGCAGACTGCCTTACCTCTCGCTTCTCGGGGAGATCGAGACTAAAGCCACTCGTGCCGATCAGGACAGTGTTCTTATAGCCAATCTCGCACCCGATTTAAAGGCCGACGTCCTTCTACGAATCGGGTATCTGTTCCTGCAGGATAGCGAATTGTCCGCCGCACAGAATAATTTTATCCGGGCGGCGGAAGTCGCCGAGAGTTCGGATTTAAAGGGAGAAGGATATCTATTCGCCGGGGAATCGGCTTATCAAAGGCGCAGATATCGGGAGGCGATGTCGTTTTTCCAGCTTACCTACGATTATACCGAAGATCGTAAACGCGAATCGAGTTGGGGAATCGCGTGGTGCCATATCCGCAATCGCCGCTACGACGACGCGCGAATCTATCTCTCCGCCATCTTCTCCGGCCATGAGGACGATTTCGCTGAACACGCGCGGCTGATATATGCCGAAACGTTTTTGACCGAGGGACGTCCCGGAAGAGCCGCTCAGGAGTTGCAGGATTTTCTGAAAACCTGTCGTGGCGTGGTCTGCGACGAAGCCCTTTACGACCTCATCCTATGCTACGACGCCATGGGCGATACGCTTCGAGTAATAGACAGGAGCTGGGATTTCCTATCCATCTATCGACGTAATCGCAGAGCCGATAATGTCGTAGCGCGATTGAACGACATGCTCCTTGCCCGCAAACAATATTCAGATATTATCCGCCTATCCGACGATATCGAACTCTATTCGGTTTCCAGAGAAACTGCGGATAGGGTAAGATTTTCCGCCGAACGCGCCCGTTACGCCCTGGGTATCTACGAAGACCCGATGCAGATAACAGAGAATTTCCTGGAAAAATACCCGGATTCGCCTTTAGTCGGCGAGATATTGCTGGATGTCGGAAGTTATCTCTGCGAAATCGGCGATTACGAAAAGGGCGCTATTACTTTCGACCGACTGCGAATGCGTAGCATCCCGGACTCAATCTGGGTTGAGGCCAGTTATCGCATGGGGCTATGCTATCTCGGCCTGGGGGATACGTCCGCGGCGGAGGAGATCTTCTCGCAGTTGCTGGGCGAATTCCCATACTATCCGGTGGCTGTGCGCGGGATGATCGCATTCGGCGATTTTTTCATGGAACAGAACGAAATCGACCGCGCGATGGAGGCCTACAACGAGGTCATCGAAAAGGCGCAGGACACCACGCAGTTAAACATCGCGGAATATCGACTCGCCGTGACTTACGAAGAACTCGGCAGATACCCCGAAGCTCGAATACTGTTCAATAACCTCCGAGACAATCCAGGTGCGACACAGACACTCAGAACTAACGCCTTCATGGGACTCGTGCGTGTTTATTATAAGATGGCGGAATACGAGAGAGGTTTTGATATCGCCCGCGAAGTATATGATACTCTGCCACCGGGAGATTTTCGATGCGAACTCGGAGAGCAACTTGGCAAGATTGCTGTTAGATTAGGAGAAGTCGATGAGGCTTTGAAACTTCTGTTGCCAATGCCGGGGGATACATTAGCCTGCGCCGGAAGCGACGACCAGGATGCATTGTATAGTTTATCTCTGGCTCTGGAGTTCCGCGAACGTATCCCCGATGCCAAAATGGTGTGGCATTGGATGATAGAGACCTCGGACAACGATTCGATAGTAGCTTTAGCAAGAGATAAAATTGATAAATACGAGGGGACGCCGTAATTCGGTTTCCCTCAAAAACAAAAGGAGAACAAAATGAGAGAAATTCTAACAACCATCATAATCGCAATGCTGGCTTTCGGGGTGGCTTTTGCGCAAGAATCGGAGGCGAAAATGGAAGCTGGTAACAACCCGGTAGTCCGAATCACGACCAACATGGGCAACATCGATGTCGAACTCTACCCGGAAAAAGCTCCAATCACCGTGGAAAATTTCCTCACCTATGTCGAGGAGGATTATTTCGACGGCACGATTTTCCATCGTGTAATCAAAGATTTCATGATTCAGGGAGGCGGATTCACCGCGGATCTGCAGAAAAAGGACACTCACGACCCAATCAAGAACGAAGCCAACAACGGCCTCAAAAACGACCGGGGCACAATCGCCATGGCACGCACCAACGATCCCCACTCGGCGACGGCCCAGTTCTTCATCAATCACAAAGACAACACTTTCCTGAACTTCACCGGCGAGAACGCCCGAGGATGGGGATATGCGGTTTTCGGCAAGGTCATCGACGGCATGGACGTTGTCGATAAAATAGCCGAAACCCCCACCGGCCCGAAATCGCCCTTCCCCTCGGATGTCCCCCAGACCACCATCGTCATGGAAAAGGTGGAAGTCCTGGACTAATAGGGAGTTAGCCTATGCTGAAACTCGGAACTATCCTTGGATTAATGCTCATTGGAGGCATAATGGCTCAGACAATTCAACTCCCCGAACCCCCCGGCGCGGAGCTTTCCGTGCACGACGCCATCGCCAATCGCCGTAGCAGACGCAGTTACGGCGATGGCGGCCTGACCATCAATCAGGCAAGCGAAATCATGTGGTCGGCGGCGGGAATCACCGGTAGAGGCAGGTTCAGAGCCGCTCCAAGCGCCGGCGCGACATACCCGATGGACACCTACCTCGTCGCAGGCAATATCGACGGCATCGAACCGGGAATCTACAAATACATCGAACAGGACCACGCGCTGGAACTGGTGAAATCGGGGAACTTCATCCTCGACCTGGCCACTTCAGCTCTTGGCCAGCCCGCGCTGAAAGAGGCCTCGGCGGTAGTCGCCCTTTTCGGAATCTACGAACGGACAGCAGGACGTTACGGCGACCGCGCGGAACGTTATGTCCACATGGAAGCCGGCCACATCGGCCAGAATGTCCATCTGATTGCCGAGGGCCTGAACCTCTCGACGGTGATGATAGGCGCCTTCCACGACGACAAAGTCGCGGAGCTCTTCGATGTCCCCGGCGCGCCGCTCTATCTAATGCCCCTCGGCCCGAGGGAATAAAAAATCGCGAATACTAACGAAAAGGCCGCCTTTTCGGGCGGCCTTACTAAACCGCATCCTTGAGGGCGCGGTTCTTTTATGTCATTCCCGATGACTATTAATAGCAGTGCGAAACAATCCTCTACATTTAGAATTGCATACCGAACGAAATCGTGAAACTTCTTCCGCTTTCGGCCCAGTAATCCTTGATTCGGGATAGATGATTGTAATAAACCTCGTTCGTGAGATTCTTCCCGGTTAGAATTATCTCCGCGTCAATGGGAATGTGTTTGGACAGGTCGTAGGAGAGACTGATATTATGGGTAAGCCAGCCGTCTGTAGCAGTTTCGCTATCCGCTAACTTATCCTGTTTTACCGCGAACAGCCAGAACAAATCCGTAGCGAAACCCCATTTCTCAAAGCGCAAATCAAGATTGCCGTTTAAGGGCGGGATGTTCGGCATATAATTGTCATTCTCGTCTTTGCCCTCGACATAGGACAGATTTCCCGACGCGCCGAACCAGTCAGAGGGCGAGATTTTTACCTCAGCTTCGAAACCGATAAGTTCGACTTTGCCCTCGTTTTTCCATTCCCATATCTCCGCACCATCCGAGGTGGTATCGCCCGAATTCTCCTTGAAAATATAATTATCGACCTGATTACGGAAACCCGAGAGCCTCGTATTAACAATATCCGAGCTCCATCCGAGTCCGAGGTCGAAATTAAACGAGGTTTCCGATTTCAATTCCGGGTTGCCCTGATCGACGCCGGTCGTATGCGGCCCCCGAAAATATCGTTCGAGCAGTGTCGGACTGCGAAAAGCCCTTCCCACAGAAGCTATCGCAAATATCCCATCTTCGTGTTCGTATCGCAATGAAAGATTTCCGGAAAAATCCGCGTCGGTAACATCATACTCATCTGATTGGAAAGGGTCCTCCGGCGCACGGGCATCGGCATGCGAAGTTACGACGTCGTATCTTGCCCCCGCCGCGAAGTCGAAAGCCCCGACCGGTTTGCTCGCCTGCACGAAAAATCCGCCGAGTAGTCTATCCGAATTCGGGATAACAGGACTGTCGAGGATCGTGTCGCCGCTTGCCGTGATTTGCACGACTCTGTCGGAAGAGGCGAATTGATAAGTAACATCTACTCCCGGCTGAATGACGAAGCCCTTCAGGTCAAGCATGGGCAGGAGCTGGAAGGTCAAGCCATCGACATCGACCCAAACCTGTGCGTCCATGTTCGGATCGCCCGAAGGCCATATCTTATGGAAATGCCGATGGTGCTTCTGCCAGGAAAAATTCGCCTGTAGGGTTTTGAAGGCCGATATATTCACGCCCTCGTATTTGACGAGGCTTAGCAACTGCGATTCCCCTTCGAAATGCGAACTCTCGATACTCGGGCTAATCGGCACTCCGACGTCAGCGGATATATAATGCGCACCGAAAGATAGTCTATTCGATCCGAAACTGCCGCTTGCGGATAAATCGGCGTGGTAGCCGGAGTAATCGCTACTCGGAATCTCGCCGTTCGGATCCGATATATCATCGTTGGATCTGTAACCGAACCCCGCGCCGATATTCGCCTTTTCCAGAGGCTTCTCTATCGACACGTCGGCATTGTAGCCGTCGCCGAGGGAGGAATATCCCGCGCGTAATTCGCCCGAAATCCCCGTGCCGTCATTCACGGGTTCAAATTCCTTGCTGATGAAATTAACGACCCCGCCGATAGCGTCCGAGCCGTAAAGAACCGATCCCGGGCCTCGAACTATCTCGATTCGCCCAAGCTGGCTTGGTTCAATAAGCAGGACATGATCGCCGCCGGGGCGAAGGTCCATAAGAGGGATACCGTCCATGAGCGTCAGGACGTGGGAATCGTAAAGCCCTCGAATCGTGGGGCGAATACTCCCTGAACCGGTTGTGTTCAATGTCAGACCGGCACTGCCCCGTAGAGCGTCGTCGAGTGTGATAATATTTCGCATCGCCATCTGCCTTGAATTTATGCTGGACGTCGGCTGAGGCGATTTCGACGATTCCGCCGCACCACGCGTCGAGGTTACAACTATCTCGGAACCTCCGAGGGCGGTCGGGTGAACCTCGATTTTTATGTCGGTTTCCGTAACATCGACTACCTTTGTTTTGTAACCGACGAAGGATACGGAAATCTCCGCCGGCAATTCGATATCGAGGGTAAAATTGCCGTCGATATTAGTTGTAGTCCCGATATTTGTGCCGATTACCAGTATATTGGCACCGGCCAACGGTTCGCCGCTCTGCCCGTCAAAAACGCTTCCATCGAAGCCGCTGACGACAGAACAAACAATGGCGAACACACATAATAACATACGTATTCTCATGTTTTTCCTTTCGATAATTGTGTTTAAGACAGCTTATTTATCGAAAGGCTTCGGTGGCGAACGGTTGGAGACAAATGTAGGGCGATGGTCTTCGACAAGTTGGTTTTCCAAATTGAAAGTCGAATAGCAACGCCTGAAATTGGTCGTAAGAATGAATGTAGATATCGGAAGGATAGATAACACAGCTATCTGGCATAGCTGACATTCCGAATGGTGCCTGCCGTCTTCGTGGGTGTGAACAGCCGCAAAAACGACTATGAACAATAGATAGAACGCAAGCAGAATGGATAATATTTCTCGTCTTCGACTCATGAATTCAATATAGGCACAAAGAACTTGAGGGCAAGGAAATATTTCTGCCATCGCCACTTAATCGGAGCGTTCCTCAGGATAGCTAAAAAACTTCCTGACATCTGTCATTCCCGACCCGATCGCGAATCCAATCTTATGCCTCCCTCAACAAGCGAGATGTCCGAAGGCCGGAGGGTTCTAATATAATAGGTTTATGAAATTAATAGGTGCGGCGTCTCGCCGCACATCGAGCGAGACGCTCGATCTTTTAATGTTAAAATATAACATTGCAATGACGAGGGATAAAAAAAGACGACCACCTCGAGCCGCCTATAAACTAATCGTAGGGGCAATTCATGAATTGCCCCTACGCCATTCTACATTATAAATTCTATATTATTTCTCGATCTCGATCCACTCCGGCCCCGCAATCGCGCCCCATGCGCCGTCCTTGACATGGCAGATCCAAAACCACACCCGACGGTTCGGCGTAATATTCAAATTATAGGAAAACTTTCCGGGTTCGATTGGCGTAATCAGCGGCTCGAGAGGCTCGCCCGGACGCATAGGCGGTTCCGCCACGCCCAGTTCCGTCTCGGCCATGAACACCGCGCATCCGTCGGCATCGGCATGGACATCCGCCTGAAGCAACGCCGACCCCGCAACACCCTCTTTCAAGACGAAATTCGTCGGCGCATCCTCCCAGCTACTCGGCCCCGGCTCCTCCCCGCCGCCAGAACCGCCACCAGTCCTGCCCCAGAGCGTCGCGGTCCACCATTCAGCCTCGCCGTCCTTATGTAATCCCTTGAACCAGTGGAAAATTAGACGCTCCTTGTGATGGCAAAGCTCGCGTTTCTCGAGCAATAAATTCTGAGCCTCCTCGACATCTCGCGTTTTGGCGATATACGCCGTGTAAGCGGCCTGAAACGTGTCGTATTCATCCTGAAACTCCGCGAACATATCCGCAACGGGCGCATATTCGGGCGGGACGTCCGGGTCAGTGATGTCGTCCCAATGCTCCAGGCACCCGCTCGCCATCGTGAACAAATCCTCTTTGTCGCGAGGCACTTTTCGAGCCATGCCGAATTCGCCGAGAACCGCGTCGTCGCCGTCGAAAAGCGTCGGAATTAGCTCTCGAAGCGAGACTAACCGATCATAAACCGGCTTCGAGGCATCGTCATACGCCTTGTATGTCGTCCCTTTAAGCTCATTTTTCAAACGATCGTAAGTGTCCCAGGCGTCCCATAATTCATTGAACAGTGCCTGGAAATTTGCGTTTAGATGAGTCGGCCAGGTTCCGTCGGCAATACGATCTTCCTTGAATCCGATCATCTGCTCGAACCACTTGCAATAGTCCGCGTGCCCTAACCTTGCTGGTTCTCTTGTTTTCTTGGCCATGATCTCTCCCCGGTTACAAAAGCGTTAATGTTTTTGGCGAAAGTGCCAATGTATTTGAGCAAAGTGCTCGTGTTTTCTGAAATGTGCGCGTGTATTTCCCGAAAGTGCCAATGTATTTTGGTAGAGTGCCCGTGTATTTGGAGAAAATGCTAATGTATTTGGAGAAAGCGCCCATGTTTTCTTGAATATGCTCGTGTTTTAACGAAAAGTGCGCGTGTCCATCAAAAAGCGCCCGTGTTTTCCGCTCCTACACGTTATAAATCAACCACTTACGTAAAAACCCCCAGTTTCGCTCCCAAAATCCCAAAAAAGGTGATTTTCCACCCCCCGAGAACACTTAACATTATCAAAGACCATCCACATAACCAAACCGCTACACAAAAGCTAAAATACGAACTGTCATTTGTCAAGGGGAATTTCGCTCCCCGCGAATTACTTCAATTCATATCAATCCATAAATGTCGGAGCTCGATGTCGTCGAGGCCGTTTTGGCGATGATGATTCGATTTCAATGAACAAACACGGTTATCCGTATCTTCTTCTAAAAGCTCCAAACGATCTTCGTCGCACCAAACAGAATCAGTAGCTTGCCCGAGGTCGTGAACCCATCCATTTATTCTGGTCAGCCATCGGCTAAAACCAATGGCATCCTGAACATAGGCTATCATTGCACCAAAATCATGATCCGATGCGTGAAAACCGAACTTGAATCGTTGGATCCCACCCGTAGACCCACTATCCACAATTACATATTCTTTTTCGTCTCTTTTTGTACCGGCCGGAGTAGGTAAGCGTTTACACTCGATTGGGAAAATCATATCAAAATGAGTATATTTGCGACCTTCAATTATCAAAACCACAGAACATGGTTTTGGTGCAAAGTCGATTGTCCCTCTTTTATTATTCTCATCTCGGATTTCTGTTCCAAATTGAATCCTATGCCATGCTTCTGATATTCTTGATACGCTATTCATATGGCTACAAAGCTGGCTGGTTAAAACTGTCTCGGCATGTTCCATAGGCCTTTCCGGGTCATCGCGCCATTTTGGTAATTCCGTTCTAATAAATTCGATAAGCTCGAATCGAATTGTATTCCGTGCAAGGACCTCTTCCCCTATTCTGCCCGAATGTGCAATGGGCTCAATATCAGACAGCATTCTCCTGCACATCAGAAGCCCTGCTTCCATAAATCGGACAAGGTTTCGTCGGCATCGCGTAGGGCAATAGACCTCAGCCAATAACGCAAAACGTTTGGTTTTAAGAGAAAAATGAATGGGCCGTCATAAATCCGTGCTATTCGATAAATATTCAGGCCATAAGGCCGTTTTTCCTTCATTAGTTTTTCTAATTTGTCTTTCAGTCCGTCCGAACCCGACCAATCGACTTCCCCATCGCCAAAAACATAGGGCTGGCATAGGAACCCCGCCCATGTTTGAGGTTCGAGTGCCTTTAGTTTTTTCTCTTTATAGATCGCGTTTATCTGACCGGTATAGATTCCATTGAAATCAGGGAGGGCATCTATGCCCGGTTTTGTCATCGCGTCCGAATTTTGGCCCTTTCTAATTAACTCACGGTAATATTCGACAATATCAGATACGACGATTTTCTCGGTAAACGATAAATCCAAGTCGATGTCAGGGGACGGTAAGCTTCGTATATCAGATAAGCTTAATTGCGAATCTCTTTGAGTAAAGTTGGTAGTTCCTCCTGCACAAACCAAGGCTATAAGTGTTTCACGATTACTTTTAAACCAATTAAATAACAAAGATAAATTATCATCTTTCCCATCTCCGACACAGAAGCCTACGATTTTATCTTCATAAGTATAATAACCAGATGAAAAGTACTTAACCGCAAGGTTTTCGTTTTCTCGAACAAGAACCATAGGAGCAGTAAATCGCTTCTTAGAATAAGCCGACCTAAAATTCGTTTCTTCTACCTTTTGTAAAGTCTCAATGTTAATCTCTTCTTCTTCTAATTGATAAGGTCTAATTAATAAGCTTCCGGTTATATGTTTTGCTGGTTTTCTTTTTACTTTTCCTCCCTTGATGAAGCCTTCCCCATGGTCCCAATCCTGTTCATTTGCATATTGTTCTAGAGTCCGGTACTCTTTCAATCTCTCAATTAGATTAAAAACTCGACCACCTCCAAACAAATCCGAACGCCAAATCCAGGGGCTTTCAACGGCAGTTTCCTGTTTTAACCAATGTAAATCGTAGTAATCAATATTGAAACCTTGTTCGGCATGAGTTCTACCGCTACGTCGGAAAGTAGCGTGCAGAATCTTTCGCTCTGGAGATGGTTCTTTCGCCTCAGCCACGATAACAACAACCTTTGTGTTCTTTTTACTTTTTTTAAAAAGGCCGGTTATAGAAACCATGTCGAGGATTTCTCGAACATCCCATTTCTCGAAAAACTTCTTCCGGAAACTTATCGATTGTTCGTTATACAAGAAGCTGTATTGTTGGAGCATCGAGAGAACACCGCCCGGAGTTAGCATCTCCATCGATTTATGGAGAAAGAGATAGGCTATTTGCTTGTCGGGTAATTTGCCTCTTTCATCTGCATATTCCTTGTTGTATCGTTCATAGGCGCTCTTAGCCCCATCAGTCATTAATTCAGATTTAAAGGGCGGATTTCCGACAATTATCCCGACGTCCTTTTCTATCTTGTTCTGTTCTCTCGCTTCGAAGAAACACATGGCATAAACGTTTTTGCCCAGAAGTGGAGGGAATATCTTTCTACTATCACTAATCTCGTCCGGTTTAAGTGCATCGCAAAGCGCAAGGCAAAGGCTGAAAGCGGTTAGTTCCGTCGCCCCTTTATCTTTATCAATGCCATAGATGTATTTCGTTAAAAGTTCTTTTAAGTCATCTTCACCTGGTTTCTCTTCCCAATTTTTTTCGGCCCTCCAATGTAGCACAAGGCGTTTATAAGCTTCGACTAAAAAGACGCCAGAGCCGCAAGCCGGGTCCAGAATAATCTCTTCCTCTTTTATTAGTCTATCCAGCCGTTCTTTGGTGAGAACTTCTCCTAACATTAATTTCACGAGGAAAGGCGGGGTATAAACGGCAGTGTCTTTATCTTCGACAAAAAGCTGGTAAACGTGGCTTATTAATTCGACTGGTAAATCGGCAAACGAGTACCTTTTCCAAAGATTTAATTGTCCGCTTGTGTCTTCTATTCCTTCGATAAGCCTCACGAATTCGCTAAGGTCAGGATTTTCCCGTAGCTCCGTTTTCATCTCCGGCGATAAAGTGAAAATCTGGCCGTTGAATCTCTCTTCGAGATTTTCAAGGAGATTTACCAGCGCTTCGCCATCTTTAAGTATTTCAAAAAATTCGTTTGCCCCGGATTTAAACTTATAGAAATAATCTTCGGTAAGGACCTTCCGTTCTTCGAGGTATGCGATCATCAAAGACAAAATAAGTAGTTTGCGCTGAAGTGGCCTATCTAAGTGGCTTTTTTCCTCTAATTTAGTGTTGAGGGCTTTTACCTCTTTAATCAAAGTATTCTGCGCCGCCCGGCTACCTGATAGGAGTTTTTTGCAAGCTGTCGGATCGTCCCATATACTTCCATAATAAAGGCGGTCAGAATCCCACCACGGATCATTCGCAATCTTTGCAGCAGTTTTTAAAGTCTTGTAGGCTTTATAACTGATTTCACCGTTTTTTTCGAAATCCGCCTTATGGGCACACCGGAACAACTCTACCTTGCCCGGTGTAACTCTATAGACCAGAGGAACGCCGCCCCAGCTCCACATCCGCTGGTGCAGTTTAGCAAATCTTTCTTTATCGGCCTGTTCGTCGCAAACAAAGATGAAGGCTTGTGCAATTGGAGGTCTGCCTTCCCGCTCCTTTTCAAAGAATACGGCTTTTGCTCCGTATTCCTCGGCTTTTTCCATTATAGGGATAGAATCGGGAGGCAAGTCGTTTAGGGAATAGTTATCGACCGAGACAATCCCTTCAATAGTCGTATTTCCAGTTTCCTGGAAATCTAAAAGCCATTGATGTGGACTGCTCATTTGGAAAACCCCTTTTGGAACCAACTTAATTCAAAGTTACTTTCCTTAAAAACAAATGTCAAGCTGTTTATGAAGTTTATATATTTAATCCATTCTCATCGAAGCTATTAACATACCATTGTTTATCGATTAATCTCCAGCCAGCCGTGGCCTTTGTCGTCTTTGTAATCCTTGCGTTTGAGGTTGAGTTCGGCGGTGGGGGAGCGGAATACGGTTTGCAGCGTCTGGGTCTGGGTGCGCATCCCTTTCGCCGCGCGTTTTACGAGGTCGGCGGTCAGGTTGGTTTTCACACCGTTCGTTTCGGCTCCGCTCAACGACCTTTCGTCCCGTTCTCCGTTCGAGGGCCGGTCCCCGAGGGGAGTCGAGGGGGGCGGGTCGAGGAGAACTATTCGCGTGGTGTCGCCGCCGAGAGCGCATCCTACAACCACGCGCAGGGAGATTGGGTCGTCTGCGGTTATGCCCTGAGTCTGGATTTTGCCCTGACTTAGCGCGAGGTTGCCCGCCGTGCCGGTCGTGCCCTTCGCCTCGAACACGCCGAGGGAGCCGTCGGGGAGGGTGCATACGAAATCCGGGCGTTTCGTTCCCACCGGAAACACCGCGCCCATCTTTATCAGCGCGGAACAGTCCGCCCAGGTGTCGCAGTTGAACAGCTCCTCCATCGCCCAGCAACAGAAGCCCATGCCGAACTCGTCCGCGGCAACGGCTTTCTTGTGTGGGTCCTCCACTCCCGGCGCGATTATCAGGTTATCATCCGCCCCAAAAGCAAAACCGTGTTTCCAGAAGGGATAGAGCGACACGGTTGCGAAGGGGTCGCTTCCAAGGTTCGCCTCGCCGATTGTTCGGCATAGGTGCATAGGCAGGAGCTTTCGCTTCGATCCGTAATCCCCGAAATCGAAATCCCGAAAATCGCATTGGACGAATTTGTCCAGTTCGAGGTTCCGAAACATCGCCTCGAAGGCTGGGAACTCGTTTTCGTCGAGGTTGACGATGACTTTGTTTTGTTCGATTGTGATGTGCATGATGGCCTCCTGAAAACAAAATACAGCATAGTGGTATTGAGTGCAAGAATTAAAAAAGGCCCCCACGCGGAGCGCGGGAGCCGGGGGAAATTTTTAGGGGTAGCGTAACTACCGCCGCGGCGGGGTTTTGTCGGCGACTTCCAGGTATTTCGCCAGGAGGTCTATCTGGCATTCGATGTCGCCGCCGTCGGCGAATTGGGCGTCGCCGGGTTATATGGTCATCTTGTTTCGGCCTTTTTAATCTCTAACAGGTGGGCTTTCAGCGGTTCGAGGTTCTTTTTTACCGTATCCCAGATCGTCTCGGTGCTCAGGGTGAAATAGCCGTGAATAAGAACATTCCGAAAGGAGGTCATCTCTTTCCACTCGGCAAAAGGATATCTGGCGCGCATCTCATCCGAAATATTCCGCGCCGCTTCCCCGATCACCTCAAAATTCCTTATAATCGCGTCTTTGGCCATATCGTTAGCGTCGAAACTCTCGAAATCCATATCCCCAACATAGCGCTCGATCTTCTCAATCGCAACCAGGATGTCTTCAATAAAATGGAGGTCGGTTCTCCTGCTGTCAGGCATATTGAACCTCTCCGAGTATGTTATCCCGAAGTTCTTGCTTAATGCCGTTTTGAATTACCAGATCGATCTCCAGACCGAATAATTCCTCAAGATAGGTCTTCAGGCGGGAATAATTGAACAGGTCGTTGTGTCCCGGCTCGAAAACGACAATTATATCGAGGTCGCTGTTTTCGGTCTGTTCGCCGCGAACATAAGATCCGAACACGCCGATGGAGGAAACGCCAAACCGCTTTTTGATTGTCGCCAGGTTTGCCGAGATCAGAGATTTTATTTGTTCCTTATTTTTCATCTTAATAATAATTTAGCGTTGTTCTCAGCTCTGTCAAGATTCAATTTCCAGCCAGCCGGCGGCAGGGCCGCAGCCGTTTGTGCTCAACCACCTCCGGTGGATTCGCGACCGGATAAGACGCTTCGTGCGAACCGTAGGGGCGATTCCTTGTGATCGCCCCTTTTCCCCGTTGTTATGTGCATTTCGCTCCTCCAGTAAACAGATTACTATCTCGAAAAGAAGAATACGAGCATAAAAAAGGCCCCCACGCGGAGCGCGGGAGCCGGGGGAAATTTTTAGGGGTAGCGTAACTACCGCCGCGGCGGGGTTTTGTCGGCGACTTCCAGGTATTTCGCCAGGAGGTCTATCTGGCATTCGATGTCGTGCTTGTTGACCATGCCGATGGGGCTGTGAATATATCGCACCGGCGCGGAGATTGCCGCCACGCGGGTGCCTCCGGAGGCAAGCTCGATGGCGGTGGCGTTGGTGGTGCCGGCGTTTTTCACCACGAACTGGTGGTCGATGCCGCCGCCGTCGGCGATTTCCGCCAGGTAGTCCACCAGCGCGCGGTCGGCTATGACGGCGCGGTCGGTGATGCGGAGTTCTGCGCCCTTGTTCTGCGTGGCCAGCCGCTTGTGCGAAGGCACTCCCGGCAGGTCGTTCGCAAAAGTCCCCTCCAGTGCGATGGCGATGTCCGGGTTGACGGTGAAAGCCGCGCAGGTCGCGCCCCGGAGGCCGCGTTCCTCCTGAACCGTCGCCACCAGATAGAGGTCGCAGGCGATTTTCTTAGCTTTTTTAATAGCCTCGAGGATGACGAACAGGCCCAGCCGGTCGTCGAACGCCTTCCCGATGACCACGTCCCCTAAATCCTCGAACTTGCTGTCGAAGGTGACCACGTCCCCTATGCGGACTTTCTGTTTGACCTTATCCCCGGGGAGGCCCAGGTCGATGAAGGCGTCCTCGATGGGCACTGCCTTGTCGCGGTCGGCGTTTTTGTTCAGAAGATGCGGCGGAACCGCGCCTACAACGCCCGGCAAATCCTCGGTGCCGTGGACGACGACGCGTTGCGCGTAAAAAACTCGCGGGTCGATGCCCCCCAGCGGGACCACGCGAATGAAGCCCTCGTCATCGACGTGCGAGACGATGAAACCGACCTCGTCGGTGTGGGCGTCCAGCGCCACTACCGGGCCTTCCCCGCCGACGTGCACTATGCAGTTGCCGACGTTATCGAACCACGATTCCACCGCGATCCCCTCGGCTTCGCGCTTGAAAATCTCGGCCACCTTGCGCTCGTGCCCGGGGACTCCGGGGGTATTACAAAGCTCTTCCAGAAGTTTCCAGTTCATATTTCCTCCGTTATGGATTTATTATCGATATTTTCCCGATGTATTCGTCGGTTTCGACTGCGAGTCGATAGACGTAAACACCGGTTGCGAGTCTTTCTCCGTGCATATTTCGCGGTTGCCAACCCAGGGAGCCGCTTGTTGTGAGATGAAGCCCCCGGCTGGTTGCGTTTTCCATATAATATACAAGGTCTCCGGCGGATGTCCAGACATAAAGGGCGATGTCGCTGTTTTCGGTGAGGCTGTAAGGGAAATAGACATATTCGCTTTCGCCGCCGTAGTAGAAAGGATTTGGATAAGGTGGCTCTTCGATGCTATGGAATCTCTCGACCTTTGCCGAAGTCGCCGGGCCGGTAAGAAGGTCGCCGAGGTGTGCCGGGACGATAAACTGGCTTTTCACATGTCCAATCGATGCAACGACGGCATCGTAACGCCATATTCCCGGTATAGTGTCCGGGACGTTCAGAATATTGACATTTGTGTCAGGTGTATCGGAATTTTCGGCGGGCGGAAGCCCTACCATAAGGGCACCTACGCTGTCGCCGCCTGAAAGTTCAACCCAGAAACCGCCAGTGTAATCTTCGCCCCAATCATCCAGGAAGATTGAAAGATCAATATAAGTTGCGGCACCTGCACCGGGCAATGTTTCGGGGATATTATGAGTATCGACTATCGCGGGTTCGGGCATTATCTCAGCGTCATCGTAGCCCCACCCGCGATAATTATCGCCAACGAAAAAATTCCATCGCGCAAATTCGCCGTAAAAGTCGTTCAGATTTACGCCTACGGAATCCGCCCAGTCTTCCAGAGCCTGATAGATGTTCATGTCGAAAACACGTTCCCAGATATCGATAACGGCGCGTTCGCCGTAGTTCATTCCGATAAATATCGGGAGCAACACTGTGCCGTAAATCCTACCCGATGGCGTGTCGTCGTTGAGGGCGGTTGAGGGGTAGTCCTGAAAATAATCGAGGTAGTTCAGATAGTCGTTAATTTCCGGGAAATTCTGTTCTTCCGACCAGACCGCCGTGGCTTCCATCCACCAGACATTGCTCATTTCGGTGGTATATGCGAAATGAATGGTATGGAAGAATTCGTGTGCGCATGTTACCGCCAGAGCATCGGTTTCTCTTCCGGCATATTCGGTGTGTCCCGCGAAATCGTTTTCTATTTCCACGAAGGCCGACGCCGTGCCGTCCGGGAGAGTGCCGTCGGTGTAAGTCATGCCGTATAGACTGGATCCGAGGTTGACGAAATATACGTCGGTTTTGTCGTCCCCGCCACGTCCCGAATCGGGGATAGGCGGTCTCGCGCCGAGGGTATCGACTAAATAAGCACGGGTTTTTTCGAGATATTGTCCGGCATGTTCCACCCAGTCCGGGTAACCGCTGGCATCGCAATCGGTAGCGTCTATGCCGTTTACCTCGTCCTCGGATTTGGGATTATACCATATTCTGAAATTGCTATCCGGTGAGTCGTAAAAATATAGCAGAGAAGTAGGGCGGGGCATCATCAAAGGTGCGCGTCGCCTGGCGATTTCCGGCAGTCCGCAGACGATACCGAATAGAGTCGAGGATATGACCAGTGCAATTATATATGGCGTGAATCTCACTTTTGCCTCTTCTCGCCGGTTTTATTGTAGAAATATTCGTCGATTTTCTCCATAATGTCGTCCGGGACGGTGCGTTCGAAGGGGATAGTGCGGGCGTTGGCTATTTCCTTGACGAAAGCGAGGGCGATATTTGCCATCGAGCGGAGGGATTCCTCATCGACATTGCGCATGTCGTCGTCACGAGAATGGCCCAGGCTTGCGCCAAGGCCGGATCTGCCGAAACTGACCGCAGGGATGCCCTCACGGGCGAAGGGCATATTGTCGCTGGAGTATGTGCCTCGAGAAACGCGTAATCCCATGCCCACCAGCTTATTGCGCGAGTCGATGTAGTTAGCGAGCTCGTTGGCTCCGGTGACAATCGCCTTGTCCTCGCCGAAAATATCGCCGCCCATGTCCAGGTTGACCATCAGGCGGATTTTGTCCAGTTCGTCCTCGTGTGCGCGGACATATTCGCGGCTTCCCAGCAATCCCAGTTCCTCGCTTCCGAAGAAGCAGAAACGCAAAGTTCTGCGGGGTTTCTCCTTTGCGAAATGGCCGATAAGACCGAGCAATTCGACGCATCCAGCGCCGTTATCGACAGCGCCGGGGGAGCTGGCCACGCTGTCCGCGTGCGCGCCGATTACGATTATCTCCTCCTCGATTTCGCCGGGGATTTCGGCTATAAGGTTGTGGCTGGTGCCTTCGAAATCGCTCTGTTCGAGTTTGAGTCTGATTTTTTCATCCTTTGCGGAAATCACCTTTATCGCGGCCTCGTAACTCATAACCGCGCCGGGAATTTTGCCGAATTCATCGATAAGTGACTCTTTAACTATCGGATAGCCGGGGGTTTTACCGGGTTCGTTAATCAAGATGAAGGCTTCGGGTTTCAGGCGAGTCAGGTTACGGTAGATATCGTAGGTCATTCTTTTATGGAGCAACAAAATTTCACCCTCTGCGGAGTCCATATTATCGAGGTTGGGGATTTCGACATATCGTGCCGCCGCCGTCGTGTCCACCGAACCGGTTAGGCCGATAGGATTGGCTTTGAAATTCTGAGGTGGATCGGATAGAATTTCAACCGAACCCTCACCGAGTCGAAATGTGCGCACTTTGAAAGGCTCCATATGAGTTTTCACATCCCTTTTACCGACTTCACCGGCAAGGATTTCAAAAGCTTCTAATTCCTCCGGCGTTCCGCCGACCCTTTCAAAGGCAATCTTTTTTAATGTCTCTAACATTTTGCCTACTTTCCGGAACTACCGAAACCGCCACTCGCTCGTTCTGTGTCTGTCAATTCATCCACGATTTCAAATCTCGGTCTTTCGATTTTATTTATGAGAAGTTGCGCGATTCGGTCGCCGTTGTTTATCTCGTAAGATTCGTAGCCATGATTAATCATAATAATCTTTAATTCGCCTCGATAGTCGGAATCTATTGTGCCTGGCGAGTTGACCAGTGAAATTCCATATCGAACAGCAAGCCCGCTCCTCGGGCGGATCTCCCCCTCGTAACCCGGCGGCATCTCGATTATAATCCCGGTTGGAACAAGCGCACGTTCCCCGGGTTCGAGAACGATACTCTCATTCAAACATGCTCTCAAATCCGCTCCAGCCGCGCCGTCACTCATGAATTCGGGTGCATATGCGCAGTCGCGAAGCAGTTTAACTCTGACAATCGGCGCAATAGTCATGCCATATCCTTCCATTTCAACCAATTCGGCGAGTCCTTTGGATGTATAGTCCCTACTGCAATTCCGCCCAGTGATATGGGGTTGAATAAATCGGATGCGAGTTCACGAATCTGTTCAGGCGTTACTTCTCTCAGCCTGTTGATACTCTCTTCTACCGGGATAAATCGGCCTAATTGGAGTTCGTTTTCCGCGAGCCTGTTCAGCATCGAGCTTATGGAATCTTTCTGGAGAACCGCGTTGCCGGAAAGCCCGTTAATAGTATCGCGCAGAATTTGTTCATCGATAAGACCGTCATTAATCTCATCCATAGTCGATCTGAGAATATTGAGGAAACTCATAACCGATTTCGATTCGAAAGCTCCAAAAACGCCCCACATGCCGGAATCTTTGAAATATTCGTCGAAAGAATGGACGTCGTAACCGATACCGGCTTCTTCGCGAACCCTCTGAAACAGCAAACTCGACGCCCCTTGCCCGAGTATTTTATTGAGTATTGCGAAGGGATATCTTAGTTCGTCTTTGAAAGGGAAAAGTCTCCCGCCGATTATAATATTTACCTGCGCGGCTGGTTTTTTCAATAATCCGATTTCCCCTATCGGCTTTAGGGGTGGTGCGGGCTGAGAGGTTGTTGAAATGCCCTTTGGAAGATTTATGTATTTATCGGCGAGTTCGCAGAGTTCACCATGTTCGATTTTCCCAACTGCCGCGACTAACGTTTTTTCGGCGGTATAATTGGCGTTCATGAAGTCGATTACATCGTTCCGCTTAGTTGCTTTCACACCTTCTGGGCTTCCCAATATCGATTGGCCAAGCGGATGATTGCCGAACAGAATCGAGGGGAAATACTCCTGCGCTATCTCCTGAGGCGAATCCTGAACTTCCGCCATCTCCTCCAGGACGATGCTTTTTTCTCGCTGGAAAGAGACCTCGTCGATGCGTGAGTGAGCTATCATATCGCCGATAATATCCAGTGCTTTAGGAAGTTCACGCGAGGGGACATAGGCGTAGTAGCAGGTTTCTTCACGGGAGGTGTAGGCATCGCCGCTCCCACCGACATATTCGAGTTCTCGAGCTATTTGCAGTGATGTCCGTTTCTCGGTGCCTTTAAACATAAGATGTTCGACGAGATGAGCCATGCCCTCGCGTCCGGGCGGATCGTCTCTGCTACCGACATCCAGCCAGACGCCGACTGCAACTCCGGCTCTGCCTGCCATAGGAAGCGATAGGACAGTAATCCCATTGTCTAAAACCGTTTTGCGGTGATTTTCTTTCATAATATTCAATATTATATGAAATACCTCTCCCTGTCAATTTAGAAGTGAAATAATTTTAAATTTGGTTTATTCGACGTTTGTTTGATGAGGTTGGTCGGTTGCGTTAAAGACTCCGGATTTGCCAAGATAGCTTCGGTATTTAATCTTACCCTTATCGATTGATAGAATCACCGCGCCATGCTTATCGGTGCGGAGGACTTCACTGCCGGCTTTTCTGTAGTCTTCGATAACCCTATCCGCCGGATGACCGAAACGGTTTTTAGCTCCGACTGAGATTACCGCCAGAAGAGGAGTTGTTTCTTTGACCATCTCTTCGGCGGTGGAGTATTTACTTCCGTGATGAGGGACTTTCACGACATCGCATTCGATGTCCGCCAATTCGACTATACTTCGTTCGGTGGGGATACCGATATCTCCTGCAAAGAAAACTTCCGCTTCGCCCGATTTCAACATGAGAACGATAGATCCCTCGTTGGCATTCACCAGAAGGGATCCTTCCGGCGATACGGATAACGTATCCGGCCAGAGGACTTCCAATTCCGGGAAATCGTGGATATGTTCACTGAGGGAAAGCAGTTCGACAAGTGTGCCGAGCGAATCGGCGTATTCGATGAAACGGCGATGCAGGTTGCTGGTGTAAGTTGCGTATGGGACATAGATCGTGCCGTATTCGAAATCGTTTTGCAGGTCGCGTAACCCGCCGACGTGGTCGGCATCGGAGTGGGTCATCACAACTGCGTCGATTCGTTTTAATCCCCGTGCTTGTAGATATGGCACAACACTGAAATCCACGTTACCTGGTTGACCGCCGTCGATAAGCATCTCACGCCCGTCGTCGAATTCAATCAATGCACAATCGCCCTGGCCTATGTCGAAAAATGTTACGCGAATGTCCTCGTCAAGTCTCTCGACCGAAGTTATCCTGCCCAACAACAGGGCTAACGCGGTAATTGCTATGTAACCTATCGCCGCGAGATATTTTCGGTTGAGTTTCTGGAGCAATACCGGGCTTGCGACGAGGACTACATAATAGAAAACCACCCAGGTAAAAGAGGGGTGGGGAAATGTCAAATAAGCAAATGGTAACGACGCGAAAAACTTCACGGCATTAAGCAGGTAAATCCTCAAGAATAACCAATCTACGGCGAGGAAAAGTTTCGTTAAAAAAGGCAAAATCGGTTGGAATATCACAGCCAGGATTCCGTAACCAATAATTATTCCAAGCGGCGGTAGGACGACAAGGTTGGCTATGGGGCCAATTAGCTGGAAACGGTGGAAATGCCAGGCCACAAGCGGCGCGGTGCCAAGGGTTGCAGAAAGCGAAACCAGGAATGGGGAAATGATCCATGTTCCTGCGAAATTCGCTTTCTGATATTTTTCCGGTAGCCAGGATTGGAATTTTGGCAATAAATAGGCTATTCCGAGCGTAGCGCCGAAACTAAGCTGAAAGCCTATGTCGCCTATCCAGATTGGCTTTATTGCGAGCAGAACCGCGCCTGCCGCACCTATCGAATTAAGTAAATTGGGGGGCTTATTTAGCGAAGCACCGACGATAATAATCGAGAACATGAAAGCCGCACGTAGAACTGATGGCCTTCCTCCAACCAGCCCGGCGAAAACCGCGAGCAACACGATTGTCATAACCGCGCTTATTCCCCGTGGAATACGGATTATCGAAGCGAAAAGTAACCACGCCAATCCGGCTATAATGCCGACGTGCAAACCGCTGACAGCAAGGATGTGCACCGTTCCAGAATCTGCGAAAGCGTCGCGGACATCGTCGGGGAGCTTTCGTCCAAGCCCCAGCATAAGGCCTTTCAACAGTGCCGCCGAGTCGCCGTGAAGATTGGCGTCTATTGTCTTTTCAATGTGCCGGCGCAGGGGATTGACGATGTCCGATAAAAAGAAGCTTCCGCCGGAACTATCGAGAAGTCTAACATTCCTATCCCGATAGACGAAAGCAATCGAACGGATTCCTTTGGATTCCAGGGATTTTTTGAAATCGTAGGCATAAGGGTTTGTCGCGCGCCAGGGTTCCTGGAGTTTCACGTTAATAGCTATATAATCGCCGTAAGCGAGTGGTCTTGCCTGATAAAGATAAATGCGGATTTTACCAATGGCGATGACCATAGTATCCTGGATTTCGACCGAATCGGCCGATAATTCGAACCGCTGACGATCTTCGCTAAGTTCGATGTCGCTTGTGATTGCGCCGTATAACCGCACTTCACGTCCGTTGAGACGACTGACGTCGCTTTCTGGAATTCGGCTCCACAGCTCGTAACGATAACCGCCGAACGAAATTAATCCAATAACGATGGTAATAAAGGCGGCCAGCTTGATTTTCCCTTTACTGAATGAAGCCGTCAGAATTGCTACAACGCAGGCGAGAATGGATATCGCACCGAATACGATAATGCCCTTTTCGCTCTGGGGAAATATCATCCTGGCTAAGACGATACCGACCGCTATTAGACCAAAGGCCATAAGTAAAGGTGTTGGGGGAGTCCTGGCGGGTTTCACGACAGACCAAGTATTTCGCGAACCTCAGGAAGAACATAGACCTTTTCGAGTTTTTCGCTTTCCAGCGCAAGTTCGGAGGAAAGCAATTCGACCCTGGACGCGTCGGAAAGGTTTTTATTGATGAGTATAACTTTACCGTCGTGGATACGACAAAGCCCACCCAAAATCGTGCCCATTTTTTCATAACGGACTTCGATGCCGATTTTTGCGGCAAGTTCTTCAAGGGCCTGTAATAATTGTTCACGTCTCATTTTCGGTTCCATTTCCAGGGTCTAATCGTTGACATTTAATTATATAATTCGATTACCGGGATTCGCAAGATGTTTTTAGCGATATATTTGCCGAAAAATACTTTGCAATTAATAAAACGATTCCTATATTTAAGGTTCTAAATGAGTTGAAAATGACCGATAGGTCATATAACCAGAAGAGGAGGAGACATGGTTCCTCAGGATCTAAAATTCACCAAAGAACATGAATGGGTAAAGGTCGATGGCGATATCGCCACAATCGGTATTACGGATTATGCCCAGAGCGAGTTGGGCGACGTCGTTTACGTCGAGTTACCCGAAATAGGAGATATGGTTACCCAGTTCGAATCGATGGGAACGATTGAGGCGGTAAAGGCCGTAAATGACGTTTACGCGCCTGTTTCCGGAGAGGTTATGGAGATAAACGAATCTCTCGAGGGAACACCCGAATTGGTCAACCAGGAGCCTTACGAGGGTGGCTGGTTCATCAAGGTTAAGATGTCCGATACTACCGAACTGGACGAGCTTCTTTCCGCGAAAGATTACACGGATCTTATCGAGTAGGAGTATTATGGGATACATACCAAACACGCCCGAGGACCGCAAGGCGATGCTCGAGGCGATGGGCTATGGTTCGATTCAAGAACTCATTCGAGATGCCGTCCCGGATGAACTAATATCGCAACGATTACCGAAACTTCCCGAGCCGATAAGCGAAATGGAAGCTCTTGCCGAAGCCTGGGCGTTATCGGCGACAAATGCAGATTCGAACGCTTTCGTGAGTTTCCTCGGAGCGGGGGCTTACGATCACTATATCCCGGCGGCGGTGGAACATATAACCTCGAGACCGGAATTCGCGACGGCATACACTCCCTACCAGGCGGAGGTATCGCAGGGAACCCTTCAGGCGATATTCGAGTTCCAGTCGCTGATTGCCAGATTAACCGGGATGGACGTGGCCAACGCCAGCATGTATGACGGCCCGACGGCACTCGCGGAAGCCGTGTTGATGGCGGTAGGCGAGAAACGCCGCGAAAAAATCCTGGTGCCCGAACATCTTCATCCCCATTATTTGAAAGTCCTGCGGACATATACATATCCCACCGGAATCGATCTGATTACTGTGCCCGCGAAGGGCGGCGTTACGGATTACGCGAAACTCGCCGAAATGGCCGACAATACGATAGCCGCGGCGATAATCCAGAATCCGAATTTTGTCGGATGTATCGAGGACGGTTTCGCTTTTGATAAAGCCATCGAGGAATCCGGCGCGGAACTTCTTGCCGCGGTCGATCCGATTTCGCTGGGTATGCTGACACCACCGGGCGAATACGGCGCGGATATCGCCGTCGGCGAAGCCCAGTCGATGGGCAATCCTGTCGGATTCGGAGGACCCTATATCGGTTTCTTCGGTGCGAGGGAAAAGCACATCCGCAAGATGCCCGGGCGCCTTATAGGCGCATCCACGGACGACAAAGGCACCCGCGGTTTCGTTATGACGCTCCAAACCCGCGAACAGCATATACGCCGCGAGAAAGCAACCAGCAATATCTGCACGAACGAAGCTCTGTGCGCTCTCGCGGTAACCGTTTACATGTCGCTCGTAGGCGAAAAAGGATTCGTGGAAATATCCTCGCAGTGCTATCATAAGGCGCATTACCTCGCGAAAAAGCTCACCGAAATAAATGGAATCGAATTACTCCACGACGATCCCTTCTTCCGCGAATTCGCTGTAAAACTACCCATGTCTGCGACGGAATTCGTAGAGACGATGGCGGCGGAGGGTTTTCTGGCGGGCATTCCAATGCGAAAGTTCTATCCCGAAAGGGAAAACGAGTTACTGATTGCAGTAACTGAAAAGAGATCGCGTTTCGAAATGGATAATTTCGTCGAGGTCGCGACGGAGGTTCTTAATGCTTAAGAGAAATAATTGTCTAATCCTTATCGCTATTACGCTGGCGTTCATACTGGCCGGTTGTGGTGGGGGCAAAGCGTTCCTCATCGATCGATGGTCGAGAGAGCCTGTAACTAAAGCTTCCCCGCAAATTATGCAACTCCTTGAGTCCGCCGGGGCGCGCCACGATTGGCCGAATGCCCATACAGTTACCGTGTTTCAGTCCGATTCTTCCTATTTCCATCCAGACGGCAACCAGGTTTCGTCATCTTACTCTCTGACGAAATTACTCACTATGAAAGCTACCAAGGATTACACGACGATTCCCATCGGTTACGATACACAGCAGATGACGCTGGATATCATTTACGTCCGCGTTATATATCCCGATTCCAGCGTAGTAACGGTCGGGGAAGAGGACATAACCGACGAAACTCTCGAAGGTTACGCCGAGATGGACATCTACTGGTCGAACCTACGCCAGAAGGTGATCCATCTGCCGGAACTCGAGGTTGGATGCGGGTTGGAGTTCGCTATAAGGTTCGAAACCGTCCAACCAATGTTGGAAGATATGATGGATTACCGCGCCGGTTTCCAGAGCACCGAACCCGTAATGCACGCGGAGGCCGCACTCGTGGTGCCATATTCCGAGGAAATGAACTGGAAAATATACAATGACCCGGAAGGACGAGTGAGTTTCGCCGAAAAGATTATCGAGGATTCCCTGCGGATTTACCATTGGGAAGGCGACAGTTTCCCGATGGCTATCACCGAGGACGGAATGCCGCCAGTAAGCGAATTCCTGACAAAAATCCTCGCATCGAACGTAACCTGGCAGGAATATTCGCGCAAGGTTTACGAACTTTCTCAACCGAATATGATAGCTAACGAAGTTATAGTAGCTAAAGTGGCCGAACTGGTGAAGGATCAGAAAAGCGACATCGACAGTATTCGCGCTATAGCGTATTACACAGCGCAGGATATTCGTTACATCGGGCTTTCACTCGGTGCGAAGGAGGGGATCACCCCGCACGACGTTTGCGAGACTTTCGAGGCACAGGCCGGAGTTTGCAAAGACAAATCCGCCCTGCTGGCGGTTATGTTAGAAGAAGCGGGATTTAAATCCTACGTGGCGTTATCGAATCCGTTAAATCACGTGCATAAAGAGGTTGCGGCGAACCAGTTCAACCACATGATAGTCGTTTGTTACGACCGCGAGGGCAACGAGCACTGGATGGATCCTACGGACGCCCTTTGCATGGATATGCTTCCGGCCTATCACATGAAGAAAGCCGCGTTGATATGCACGCCGGAGGGCGAGGACCTGATGTATCATCCGATTCTACCGCCGGAAACGCAGGCGGGCAAAATTACAGCGAACAGCGAAATCTTCCCCGACGGAACGTTTAAGAGCGCTGTAACTATCAACGCCAAAGGCTTTTACGATCAGGTTCTGCGACTGATATTCCAGCAAATGGAACCTACCCAACAGGAAAGATTCTGGACGCAGATGGTCAAGAATGCCGTGCATCCCTCGGCAAAAATCACAAAACTCGAAGTTTCCCCTGAGCCTATCGATAACCTCTGGGAACCCGTGAACATGACGATCGAATACGAGATACCCGATTACGCGATTGTCGCGGGGGATTATCTTCTGGTGAAATCGCCCCTATCGACTTACGCTTTCGATATAATCGGTTTATTATTGACCCAAACAACGACTCTAACGGAGAGGGAATTTCCCCTGAACATACAGTTTACAATTGGCAGTATATTGGAAGAGACAATCGTGCTTCCCGGAGGTTACGCGGCAAAATCGCTTCCCGATAGGATTATGCTCGATGAAGCTCCATCTTCATTCGCAATGGATTACACATTGGAGGGCGACGTCGTTACTTATAAATCGTCCTTTATGATTAAAAAGCCTGTGATTCCTGCCGACGAATATCCAGATTATCGAAAGGCGGTCAAACGAATGGAGAATGCCGGTCAGGGGATGATTATACTCGAAAAAGGGGGTGATGCGTAATGAGAAGGACGATTATTATACTATTCTCAATCGCGATTATCATATCCGGAATTTACGCGGTGCCCTCTCAGGCCGACACTGTTCTCGACGAAAAGACGTTCGATATGGCGATCGATGCGCCTACACGCGAGGATTACACCGATGCCAAACACGTCCTTTTATGGGGCGAGAAGACTATCGAGCTTCTCCCGGACGGCGGATATAAGATTGAGTGGCGTAACGTAACGCAGGTTCTGACTTTCATGGGCAAAAAGGAGATGTCCAATGTCAAATACACCTACGATACGGATTTCGAATCGATTAATATCACACGCGCAAGAAGTATAACACCCGCCGTCGATTCGATTTTCACTGTGGTTGTTAGCGATGAAACAGAAATCAACGACATCACACCGCCCGGATTATCCGGAGCTGGAATCTATGCCAGCCTTCAACAGCGCGTTGTAACTTTACCCGGCGTGGACGATTCGTCCATAGTCGATATCGGCGCGGAGATAATCACGACTGACACGCCTAAAAAGCCCTTCGGCGGCATCGAGATACTCGCTCAGGAGACTCCGATTCTATTTTACAAGCTCACGATAATCGTCCCTGAAGGTCGGAAACTTATTTTCAAATCGGCCAACGGCGCGCCGGAACCGATGATAGAAGGTAACATATATACATGGACAATCGAGGATTACGATGGCTTTGTGCCCGAACCGCAAGGACCGCGCGGCAGGAACGTATTCCCGGCGGTGTATTACACAACGATAAAGAACTGGACACTCGCCGCGGACTATATCCAGAAGCGGGTTGCACCGAAGATTCTCGTGGATGAGACTGTGCAGGCCAAAACGGATGAGATTCTGGGAACTCTCGCGGGTAGAACGGCCATAGACTCGCTTACATACTGGGTGGCGCGGAATATCAAGTTCATCGAGCTGGAACTCGGCGACGCTGGATATATACCAAACAAAGCTTCCACAGTCCTCGAAAACGGCTACGGCGATACTCGCGACAGAACCGTAGTCCTTTCTGCATTGCTGAAAGCAAGTGGTTTCGATCCGAAAATCGCACTGCTTTCGCCGCGCAACGTGCAAATTGAAAAAGACGTTCCGGCCATAGGGCAGTTATCGAGGATGATAGTTACCGTAAACGACCCGGATAACGGCGAGAGAATCTGGCTCTGGACGGAGGACGAATACACGCCAGCAGGCTACTTACCCGGCTTTGACGGCGAGACCGCACTGCTGGTCAGTCCAGGCAAAGGCGAACTCGTCGAGGTGCCGAAAATAAATTCCGGGGAAAATAATATTGTCCTCGGTTTCGATATCGAAATAGGTGAAAGGGGCGAGATGACCGGAAGTATGGCCGCCGCCTTCTTCGGCAATTATGCCATAGATTACCGGGATATTTTCCACGACGCATCGCCGCGAAGACGAGAACAGAAAGTCGAGAGTTTCGTGTCCAATCTCGGTGGAGGCAAACTGGTGGGTGAAAAACCTTTCGAGATTGAAGGTATCGATAATCTCGGCGATACACCGACACTGAAAGTCGATTTCGAAACGGAAGAATACGCCTTTATCCAGGATGAAATGATGATCTTCAATTTCCCGGAAAACCCTCTGGATTTTGCGACTATGGAAATCGTTACGAGCCTCGACGAACGCGAAGAACCTCTTGTGCTCTCGACGCCCTTCGAGGAGAAATATCATTTCGATGTCAAAATCCCGCCGGGATATCGAATTGCATGGGTCAGCGAACCGATGTCTATATCAAATAATTTCGGCGAGATAACCGTAAATTCTTCTCAGGACGGCGATTACGTTACTTATGACATAACTCTTAAGATTAGTGATTGCTGGATCGAGACAGAAGATTACTCCGTCGCGAGAGATTTACTGCGGGCGTATAAATCCCCGAAAAATCGGATGATATTACTCGAGAAAATAATACTGGAAAAAAATGTAGAACCTGAAGAGGTAGAATAATGGCGGATAGAATAATCGAAAAGACGATCTTCGAACTTTCACGTTCGGGCGTTCGCGGGACAAATTTGCCGGAACTGGACGTCCCGGAAACTATGGAAAATATTCCAGATAATATGCGTCGAAAGGGCGATATAGGCTTGCCGGAATTGGCCGAAATCGATGTCATGCGGCATTTCGTCAGGTTGTCCAACCTGAATCATCACGTGGACAAAGGATTCTATCCTCTCGGCAGTTGCACGATGAAATATAATCCCAAAGCGAACGAGTCCGCCGCCGCCAACAAGGGCTTTACCGGACTTCATCCGCTAACGGGAAGCAAATTCGCTTCCGGCGCTATCGAACTCATGGCGCAGTTGGGGGAGATGCTCTGCGAGATAGTTGGGCACGACGCTATCACGCTTCAACCAGCGGCGGGCGCTCACGGCGAATTCGCAGGTCTGCTACTGATTCGGGCATACCACGAAAGTAACGGCAATCCGCGTAAGGAGATAATCCTGCCGGATAGTGCCCACGGCACGAATCCCGCCAGCATCGTTTTCAGCGGATACAAACCGGTGCAAATCAAGAGCAGAAACGACGGCATGGTCGACCTCGATCATCTCGCCGAAGCCCTCTCTGAGGATACTGCCGCGATTATGCTAACAAATCCGAATACACTCGGAATCTTCGAGAAAGAGATAAAGGAGATATCGGAAATGGTTCACGGCGTCGGCGCTCAGATGTATATGGACGGTGCGAACCTGAACGCGATGATGGGTATTGTCCGCCCGGGGGATATAGGTTTCGACGTCATGCATTTCAATCTACACAAGACCTTCAGCACTCCGCACGGCGGTGGAGGGCCCGGTTCCGGACCGGTCAGCGTGAAGAAGCATCTCGAGCCTTTCCTGCCCATTCCGGTTGTCGGCAGACACGACGACGGGGTAGCATATTTCGACTGGGATAAACCGCAGTCGATAGGTAAAATCGGCGGGTTCTTCGGAAATTTTCTGGTGATGGTAAAAGCGTGGCTGTATCTGCGTATGCTCGGTGCCGAGGGAATTCGAGAAGTCAGCGAATGGGCGGTGATGAACTCGAATTATCTGCTCTCGAAGATACGAGACCATTACGGCTTAAAATACAGTTCCACTCCCATGCATGAATTCGTTGCGGACAGCACGCCTTTGAAAGATTACGGCATCCGAAACACGGATGTCGCCAAACGCCTGTTGGATTACGGTTTCCATGCGCCGACCATGTCCTTTCCGTTGATCGTTCCGGAGGCGCTTATGATCGAGCCTACGGAGACGGAGAGTAAACAAACGCTGGACGAATTCGCCACGGCTATGATCAATATCGCCGAAGAGGCGAAGGAAAACCCGGAGATTCTCCATTCTGCGCCGGTGAAAACCCCAATAGGCAGATTGGACGAGGGGAAAGCCGCGAGAGCAAAGGTTATAATCTGGCCTATCCCCGAGGATTTATAAAACTGAATATTAACACGGGGGGCGAAATACAGCCCCCCGACGAATTAGACCGAAGCCTTTAAGTTTAATTTTTCGGGAAGTTATCGTCAAATTTTGATTTCCATCAAATCAACCCGATATAATATTTTCCGGCCTCGGTTTAGAAGCTAAAAAAGGAGTTACTATGGCAAAACGAGCTATGATATTCATCGACGGCAATAACCTTTATTTTGGATTGAAGAAGAATATCGGGAATTATAATCTTAATTACGAAAAATTCATCACCAAAATCGCCATGGAGTACGATCTGGTGCGAGCTTATTTCTACACGGCGGAATTTCGCCGCGAGGACGATGAAAAGATATACGAAAGCCAGCAAAAATTCATAACTTACCTCCAGGAAGTCCCCAATATGCAGGTCGTTACGGCACGGGTCGAGCGTAGGGGAGATAGCCTTATCGAGAAAGGCGTGGATGTCCAGCTCGCCGTGGACCTGGTCAGATTCGGCTCGAAAATAAATTACGACATAGCCATAATAGTCTCCGGCGACGGCGATTATTCGCCTGCGGTAGAGGCCGTTAAGGATATGGGACTGAACGTTATCAACGCCTTCTTCCCCGATGAGGTGTCGTCGTATTTACGCCATGTCTGCGACCGTTTTGTTATGCTCGATTATGAGTATCTCAAGAACTGCCTGTTCGCTTCGAGTTCAGACGGATTCGTCCGCAACGGCGTGGAAAGCCGCGACCCGGAAGACGTAGAACGCGAATACAGAAATTCTCACTAAAACCCAGAGGAACGAGTCGTTTAAGTCTATCTTCGTCGTTTGATGAGGAAAATGGCGTCGGTAAGCCAGCGGACGTGCGCTTTGTGTAGCGCCAATAATCGTTGATAAATCAATTGCATACCAATATCGCTGTTCTGGTCTTTGGTTTTCTCCTGTTCTTCTTCGATTTCCTTTTGACGCGACAAAGCAATTCGTTTTTGCTCTTCGAGAGCCGCAATTAAATCCGCTTTGTTCAGATTTTTGCTGGCGAACAAGGGAATATTGAGTCCATCTGGAAAAAGCGGCGGTGTTTTAAGAAGTTCCAGCAAACCGTCTTCCAGATATCTTTCTCCCTCCTTATTGATTTCATATACCGTTCTCGGCGGGTTCTTTCCGATACGTATCTCGCTGGTTTTGACATATCCTTTTTTCTCGAGTCTCGAAAGCGATTGATATATCGAAGAATCTCCGACTTCGATCCATCTTTCGAAATGTTCCCTGTGCATCCGCGCGATTATGTCGTAACCATGCAGTGGCCCGTCGCTTAAAACAGCCAGAACGAATATGTCCAGAGGGGTTTTTTTAGGCATAATTTCAAAGGGGCGATATTTCCCTCGATAAATTTCCGTGCCCCGTCCTCGATTCCCGTGTTCATCATCTTCAATCGCATTTGCGGCTCAAACCCGGTATCTACGCGGCACACGGCCACTACTCCCTACCGTTGCTTCCTTCCGGACCTGGCGGGGTTCAGGAGGCGTCCGTTGCGCGTAGGCCAGACTATCAACGTCGCAAAAAAGCGTATCCAAAGCGACCGGTTAACCTCAGACGGGATTTCAGCCCCGCGTATGGCGGATTTCGGGTTCAGGGGACCGCCAACCCCCCGCTTAGCACGGTTTTCAAAAAACTACTTCTTCTTAATTTTATCGACGTATTTCACTACTTTTCTTAGCTGGGTTTTGTTCAAACTGCCGGCGGAAAGAAAAAGCGATCTCAATATCTTCCGGTGTTCGGGCGAAAACTCCCGTTCGAAATCGCTCCTCGGGAGCAGTTCAACCTTGTCCGTAATGTCATTTTTGAGAAGGAGATTCGCGTTGATATCCACGCCCAACATAGACGAAAACAGTTGAGCGAGTTTGCGGAGGTTGCTACTGTTGGGAACGTTACCGCTTTCCCAGAGCACCACCGATCTCTTGGTTACGTCCATTTTTTCTCCGAATTCCGTTTGAGAATAAGGCGCGCCCATTTCACTTATTCCCAGAGCTTTGCGAATAAATCGGACGTTCTTAGCGAAAGTAGAGTTCTTTTTCTCACTCATAAACATTTCACTTAAAAGTGAAAATAGCCCTTGACAGACTGAAAAACGACGTTATTTTATAGGCGAACAAATGTCCGCCTATACGATTTCGTCCTCGGCGTTGAAACCTATACGTTGGCGCTTGGATTCGTCCTCAAGGACTTCGGGAAAATGAACGATAGACGTTATATATTCATATCTTATCAGCATCAGGGCAGGATGCAATTCCTTTTTCCCCTCGACGTTGTCGTAAACGGGATATTCCGGGATTTTTATCCAGAGACCGAGTTGATCATTTACCGATTCGACCAACGCGACAAGGGAAAACGTGGGAAGATTGGATTCGATTTTCGGACGTATAAAGCGATCGAGCATTTCGTGCCCGACCAGAGTTATCCTGACTGTCTTTCCCTCGAGATTTCCGATTTCCATAGGCACCTTTCGTTCGTCGTTGCGAAACAACAATATAGAGAATAATCGAGTATATGTCAAGGGCTTACAAATATCGAATAGAAGCGTGAGGAGTGTGAATCATGTCGAAAAGAAAACAGAGAAGGGATCACAGGATGAAGGCGTGGAAAAGGTCCGCCAGAAAAGCGAGGGAATTCCGACGTAAAAAGATTTACCTTTTATCTTTGCAAACTCTCACAACGCCGGAACTGGAAAGGACTTTCAGGAAAATCCGCGATGGCGAGGTAGAGTTAGTGGGATTGAGAGAGAAGCCGGATCAATATCCGAAAATACCGGGATTTAAAGAATATATCACCGGGTAGTTATGGAACCGTTTTACAACCGGTTGCTGTGAAAAGACTGTCGAACGAAATCCAGATGCTATCGCCGTCGGAATAGAGGATATCGGTCAGAGACACTCTCGTAGAGTCCGCTTCCGGTGTAAGGATAACGCCCGGTGCCGGCCCCTCCCGGAAAATTATCGTGCTGTCTCCAATCGGATGGAAAAGCTTTATCGTAAAGAATACGCTCTGGATAGCCGACGCGCATAGCGAATCTGAAATCATGAAATCCGCAGTCTGCGTGCTACAGGAAGAGAATCCCCCGCAGGGCGCGCAAACCAACCGGGTTATCTGTTCACTGCAAATCGCAAAAGAACATAAATCCGTGCCCCAATTGCAAAAGCTGTCCGGCACCTGGATGTAAACATAAGCGGAATCACAGCCGGCGGGCGGGAGAATCCTTATGGAAGTATCCGTTACAACGTAAGTATCGACCTCCATAGACGTTCCCACAACGAGACTGCAGGGATCGAAATCGAAAAACATGTCATCGACGTGCCAGGAAAGATCAAGAGAATCGCTCAACGCGGTCGGGACGATCGGGCAATCGAGAGTGACCACGGGATCGCGCGAATCAAGGCAACCGCCGATATTTAAAGTGTCATAAGCGCTGTAAAGGCATATTCGGAAAACCTGGCCGTCGGTGTGATCGGTGTACCAGAAGCAACTGCCGTCGAATGTGATGCCCTCCGGGCCGTAAGTCGCGGTCGAAGCCAGCGCGAAGCTGTCGATAATTGTCCCGGCCAAATCGACCTGAAGAAGCACATGATTGGCGGGACCGGGATTCCGCAACAACCAGATAAATCCATGAGCGAAAACAAGCGCATCCACTGTCGCCGAGCCGCCAAATAAAGCCGGATACATCGTCTCGAGATCGAGCCACAGCGTCGATGTATATGGCGGCGTCGATTCGACCTCATAAATCTTGCCGCGCGAGTCGGTCGCGTAAAAATGACTTCCGAACCACGCAATTCCCTGCCCCCAGCGGGTTGGGGGGATTAGCGCCGCCGAAGAGTCGAGTATCGTGCATGTCGAGACATCGAATTTGAAAAGTTTGGCGCGCTGGCCGGACATGCCGCCGCCGAGAATCCAGAGATAGCCGTCATGCCATTCGCAATCGGCTGTATAACCGGCGAATAAATCGTCGGTGATGCATGAATCGGCGAAAACCTCGTGCGTTGTCGGATCGACGCGGAAAACTCGTTGCGTATCCAACGGATCGTCATACCAGCTACGGGTTACACGCAAATATTCGCCGTCCCACGCGACACCCTCGGCATCGGGGATAGGAAAAGAATCGGTAACGGTCAGAATCTCAGTTGTCTCGTTCATGATTTCTATCTGAATATCGAAATCACAGCCTTCGTGACCGGGGTAATCGGCACTCATATCCCAGTAGAAACAATGGACTCCGGAATAAACCCACCCCAAATTGGGCGGGGGATAACCGACAACGATATCGTGTGTAGTAGCGGTTGGGACTGGCAGGCCGGAGTCGTAAACCTTGAACTCGACATTGATAGAATCGCCGTCGGTGTCCTCGACCTCGTAACAGACCAATACGTAGTTTACGCCGTCGCAGTCGGTTTCCTCGAGGAAATTGAGATTGGTAATCGTCGGGGGTGCGGAAATAAGCACCCCCGTGATCAGCAGAAATAATATTGTTTCCTTTGTTTCCAATTTATTTGATAAGCAGTGCTTTTTTTACTATCGCACCGGAGCCGTAATCCAGTTCGACGAGATAAATTCCCGCGGGATGATCGTTCATCTCGATCGATATAGAATTCTCCCCGGAAGTCTTTTCGTCCCAGAAACAGCCTATCATCCGACCATTAATATCATACATATTTATTTTCGATTCGCAATTTTTCATAAGCTGGAAATCGACCATGACCGTTGCGTTAAAAGGATTCGGGCTAAGTTGCAGAATGGCGAGTTTGTCCGGTTTGGAATCAGATTCCCTGACACTCGTATTTCGCGTACCCGGTGTGCCGTCGCCGGAACTCGCTTCCCAGCTTGCGGGATCGTTGTTGTCCAGGGAGGCATTGATCAGCGAGAGGGAGGGACCGCCGCCATCAGGTTCGGTTGGCCAGGGATCCATATCGCTGAAATATACATAATCCATCAACGACCCCAGTGGATTGTAGAGTCTTACCGCGTCGCCGGTGTTGTTGAGGTTGAAATCGACGGGGCCGAGCACACCGGTTATGCCGTAATAAGCTTCAATGGAATCCGGGTTCGTTGCGAGAACGAGGTAATTGCCCGGGCCGAGAATGGTGCTTGCGGGTATTATGAAGGTGTTGAAATCGTTATCGTCTTTGACAATCCAGTTAGAGATATTGAACGAGGATGAGCCGCGGTTAAATAACTCGATATACTCGTAATATGCATCTCCCATCGGGGATGCGGGATTATACATTATCTCGTTTACGACTACGTTCGCATCGATAGTGTCCCCCGATGTTACGAAGTATGCATAAGTCCATGTCGTTTCGGAGTGAGCGCCGTCGTCCTCGACCACCAGGTAGTATCTGACATTCGTTCCGGCGGATTGGGGATCGATAATCGCGCCCCAGATATCGTCGTCGGGGCCAGAATCGCCATGCAAACCGTCGTCGAACATGTTGAGTGAATCATCCGGGTCGTCGTCGATGCTGAAAAAGCACATTGCTTTGGTAATTGTTCCCGCATCGGTGATGTTCGCGGTGACGGCGACTTCATCGGTAGGCGTGGGGTATTCGGGAGTGTGGATAATGTCGGTGATCGACGGCGGAAAATCTCCACCCGGATCGTAAATCGAGTTCTCTTCGCCTGGAGTTCCACCATCCGGGATACTTGGCCCCCAATTCTCCGCCACCATCGACGGCCCTTCCGGGTCTATCCTCTCGAGCGAAGGCCCATCGCCGTCAGCGCCCCAATCGTCATCGTAAGTAACGGCGTCAATCGTCGTAGTTCCCTCGATAAGTATGACGTCGTCACTCGAGTTCGACAGAGCGATGCCGGATTCGGACGCATCTACATCCGGCGTGAACGGAAACGGTTCCACGTCGTTTTCCGAGACTTTGACGGTCAAATAACCGTCGGCGGTAATCGTAACGCCCTCGAAGTAGTAGCTTCCCTCGCCGTCGGTGAGTTCAAAGGTCGAATCGAGCACAATATCCAAACCGGTAGTATTGTATAGCTCTATCCATTCGTTGTCGGTGCCGGATTCCGGGCCGTTATACATAATCTCGTTTACGACAACGTCGCCCGGGCTAATCGCAAAAGCCACAGCGATAATAACCGACGATAAGATTGCAATTCTCATGTCTTTCCTCCTGTTTTTATTCTCGATTTAAGTCTATCCAGCCAATCGGCGGGGATCGAAACCGACCCCATTTTCACCGGATCGTAGTATTCTCCGTGGCAGTCGGAACCGCCTGTTTTGACCATATCCAGAGATTCGGCGATATCTTCGAAATGTCGCCGAATATTATTCGAGTGCCTGGGATGTTTGCATTCAAGGCCTTCCAGGCCTATATCTCTTAGACGGCGAATATCCTTCTCGGGAAATAGATTGCCCGAATTTGGCCACGCCCCCGGATGAGCTATAACGGGGATTCCATCCGCATCGAGGATTATGGAGATCGCATCCTCGATAGTCAAATAGCTCATCGGCACGAAACACTCGCCTTTATCCCCGATAAAACCGCCGTGGAAAGCGTCCTGGATATGATCGATAATACCATTATTACATAGCGCCCGCGCGACATGAGGCCTTCCAATATATCTGCTCATTGATGTTTCAATAACATCGTCCATAGATATATTATAGCCCTTTTTATTCAGAATGGCAACTGTTTCCGCAATCGCCGAATTCCGGTATGACGTTAATCTACTTATCACTCCCTGGAATTCCAGACTGCCGCAGTCGAGGAAGTAACCGAGGACGTGGGTTTCCACATTGCGATGGTAACTCGTTATCTCGATTCCCGGAATAAGGTTTACACCGTATTCCGGAGCCAATCGAATGGCCGAGGGCAGGCCGGCGACGTTATCGTGGTCGGTTAGAGCTATCACAGATAACCCTCGTTTCGCGGCGTTAACAAGGATTTCCTCGGGCGTCCAGGTGCCGTCGGAATAAACTGAGTGTATATGAAGATCGATCAACGTCAATCCCCTGGTTTAATCAATTCTATGCAGGCGGTCTCGTTAGATCAGATGATCTTTTCGACTCTAACCGTCCTGCCCACAACGAAATTAGCTTCTTCGAAGACCTTTTCGGACATACGAATTTGGCCGGGTTGATCGTGCGGTTCTCCGGCCTTAACATGAGTCGAACGCAAACCGCCGAGCCACCATCGGGCATCGGTTACATATAATAAATCGCCCGGTTCGGCGGCCAGTTTTTTCATATCGTGACTATCGAGATGAACCACTGTTTCGTCGCCTTCATATAATTCGATTTTAGCGCGAATTGTCTTTCCGGCCTTTTCATTAGGCGTTCCGCCCTTGAAGAATTCTTTGGCTTTTCCTATCGAACTGACGGTCAAACCGTCCACGTTGTCTTTAGGTTTCGTGAAAATCGACACTACGATGCCGATTATCATACAGACGATAAGTCCGAACACTGAACGGAAATAGCCGTAATCGCCGGCAGTCTTAAAACCGAAATGGCTGAAATCGTCCTCCAGGCTGTCCGGGACGTCCTCTTCGGCGACTATTTCGACTATAGGCAGTTCGTCATGTCCCCTGCCGAGGTCCAGAACGCCGTCGTATATTCTCTCTGCCGGAGGAGGCGGTGTTTCCTTTTCCGGAGCGAGTGAATCGTCGATTGCCGTAAGCGGTTCGGATTCTTCCGTAGTTGGCGGAGCTTCTGGAAGTGCGGGTTCCGGCGATTTATCGACGACTCGGAAAGTATAGCTACTACGCGGAACCAAACCTCCCAACGGCGCGCAATACCGCTGAATTACGGTGTTGTTTAATGTATCGAACCTCGTATATACTTCCTGCTCGTTGCTATATGTCCCGTCGAATTCGCTTTTAAGTTCATATTGAACTACGAAATCCGTCGGTTTGCCTTCCTCCTGCCCGAAAATCTCTTTCCAGTTATACGCCGCGCGAGGCCCCATAATCTCCCGGCCTTCAATTCGTTCGAAGACTATGTTAGCTTCGCTACCGTCCGTTAGACCGTGAGTTTTGGCTATAGGAATAATAATCTGCGGGAATATCACGCTGGAGAGGATAATTATCCCGCCGATTATCATACTCCAGAAAGCCGCTTTGGGAGTGAATTTTTTCGATAGCACACCCAGGAAGATTGCCACGAGCATAGGCGGCGTAATCATCGCTACAAACGCATAATGCGCCTGCAGAATGCTTCTGCTTTGCGAGAATGCCGGCACCAGCGCCAGGCCGATAATTGTCGCGATTACTGATACTACGCGACTGGCCTTTAGATAATGCTTTTCGGAAGCTTCTTTTTTGATATGCGGCTTGTAGATATCGAATATTCCGATAGCCGCCACCGCGTTGATCAGCGTATCGATGGTGCTCATCAATGCCGCTGTTAGCGCCGCAATGACGAAACCGAAAATCCCCGGTTTCGCCACGACGTTCGCGACAATCATGAATATTTCCTTGGCGTTGACACCCGTGTTGATTTCGCCCTTTGTAACCATAGCCGCGGCTACCCAACCGATACATCCGACCACGATTGCCGAGATGGGCATCAGAATTAGAGTATTAAATGTCAATGTCTTTCGGCCCGCGTTCACGGATTTCACCGCCAGATAGCGCATGATAAAGCCCTGGTTGATGAACGTGAACGCCAGCGTGCCGACTATTCCCTCACCCCAGAATATGCCGCTGAATTCGAATTCAGCCGGTCGGTTGAAACCGGGGAAGGGAAGGCGATGGGCAACATCGATATTCTGCCACCATTCCTGCAGGCCGCCGATATGCGATAGACCGATAATAAGCAGAATAGCTCCGGCGATATACAGGAAAAGTCCCTGTATTAAATCGGTAAAGATGACCGCCGTCTGGCCGCCCGTAGTTACGTATATCGCGCTAATTACCGCTACGACCGGAATTGCAATCCACATATTGATGCCAAGAAGGCTCTGTAGAGCCAGTCCCATCAGGTAAAAATTCAGACCGATATAGCCGATCAGGTAGAATAGCGTGAAAATAGTAGCCACCAGTCTGGTTCTGCTGTCGAATCGGCGTTCGAAATATTGTGGCACCGATTTAATTCGGCTGAAATAGATTATCGGCAACCACCCAAACATGAACAGCGGAATCATGAACCAGTCGTTGAGATAGGTCATGGTTGAGCTCATGCCAGCGGTGAATCCGGTCTGTGCATATTTCAGGAAGCTGTAGCTCCCGATGCCCGTTGCGACGAGCGACGCCGCGATCAACCACCATGAGAAACGCTGTCCGCCGAAGAAGAAATCTGATGTGGATTTCGTGTAGCGAGCGAAATAGGCACCGAAGCCGAGTATCCCGGCGAAGTAAACGATCAGAATACCATAATCGAGAGGAGTTCCCATCAAATCCATGATTTACCTCCTCACGTGTTGATAGCCAGCCAGGTCCAGACGCCGAACACAAGCGCCAGCCCCAGATAACCGATTACAAGTGCTGTCACCCAGGTTCTGTCCGCCTTGATAGATAGATCGGCGGCTTTCACCTTGACGACGAAAATAGTTCCCGCGGCAAAAAACAGCCCGCCCACAAGGAACTGATAAAGATAAGTCAACCAGCCGTTGTGCATAAGACCTCCCGTGGTTTTTTCATACTCCTAAAACGAACTTAATCAAAAGACCCGCCAATAGGGCGAATGAGAAACTGGACAGTGTGCCGATGAGAAAACATTCGGCAGATATGTTATTATCCTTCTTTATTTCGTGCCGCGCAAGTGCTTTTGCGGCGACTAACCAACCTATCGCTTCATATCGGCCCAGAAGCATAATCGTAATAATTAAAAATCGTTCAAGAACGCCTATTGCAAAGCCCTGTCTTCCCGGAGCGGTTTCGGCGCTTAATTCAGTCGGGCACTGCGATTGTGATAATATCCCGCGCACTGCGAAGTTGCATCCGCGAACACCCCAGAAAAAAAGCAGAAAAGCTATTAAATAACGAAACCAAATTGAGTTCGTAAAACTGAAAGGAACAAGAACCAGCGCTAACGCGAGAGCGATTAGCAGGACCGAAAATAGTCTTTTTAGTGTCGTTTTAGTCTGATTACTCATATCCGGTTCTTTTCGAGTGTGAAAATATATCGAAATAGCGATATAATTGTTAAATATATCAACAATAAGACATATAACACCATAGCGTTATGTCGGTTTATTATAACGCTATAGCGTTATATCCTGGCAATATTACTCTAATAAGTAATATCCGAATAATTATCAATAATCCTGATAAATCCTTCCTTCAGATTAATTTCGGCAAAACAACCGCCTTCCTTTAGAATTCGACTAATTCCAGGTTGTTTAGTGTTCATTTGTTGTGCAATCCTTTTCTGGTTGAGGCCGCTTTGGTATAGAGTCGTGGCTTTAGCCTGTTTCTCCGTCCTGTTATTAACAATCCAATCGATTCCGCTCTGGATTGATTTCAGGATATCGTCGAATTTTTCGCCGGTGCGAAAAACAACGGACACACGGCTCTTCTCGCTTTCCTGAATCGCTTCCCGCGCGCGCCAGAACGCCTCGCCGTCGAAACCGATGGCGAATTCTTTGTTTTCCGGAAAGACATCGAGAGTGCCTCGACCGATTCCAAATCTGGCTCGATATGGGAAAAGGCGATGTTTGATTTCAATTGTCAAATTATAAGCGGTCTTAAGATCCTTCGCCAGCCCCTGAAATTCGTCGCCGGTGGTTACAATAAGCCCGGAATGTAAAGAGTCTTTGAATTTATTGTTAATATCCGATAACGAATCGAGAAGCTGTCGCTGTAATTTCTGTCGATCTTCGATTTTCCGCGACCCCACAAGGTCGCCGATAATGGCTACGTATGTCTCTTTCTGAGCGGTCATAGTCATTCGGACAAAAGTCTTTCGAGCGCGCGGATTCGGTCTTCGATGAGATGATCGTATAATTCGTCGTATTCCGGCAGAAGTTCTGCGCTACATCGGTGGAACCACGCGATGACGTTTACGTGCGCCAGGATGTCCGCGATTAACATATCTCCTCGAAACTCATCGATTGGCTTGTAGTAATGTTCAGCGAGGGCTTTCAATGTCGGTTCGGGATCGAAATCCTCCAGTGTGGCCGCCGCGGATTGCATCAAATAAGCTAAATCCACTATTTCCGGCCCGAATTCGCCAGGGCCGTCGATGAAGACAACGCCCTCGTCGGAAATAAAAGAATTATCGACACCGGGATCGCCGTGCATAAGGCCAGTGGGATAACTCGTAACGCAATTTAGCGGGTAATTTTCGAGTTCTTCGGCGATTTCAATTAATCGCTGTGAAAGATCGTCTGGCAGTCTTCTGGATGCAGATTTTAAAGGTTTTATCGTAATTTCGGTCTGTGCGATTCCACCGGGTAGCTCGCGTTCCCCCCAGAATTGACGGAAAAAAGCATCGAGTTGAAGCAAGCCATCGGCGATGGTCGGGAGGTCACTTGAATTTTCAGGCTGACTTCCCCCGGCGACCGCAGTGATCATGAAATGAGTGTCGCGTATCACGAAATCGCCGTAAAAAAAGGGCATAAGGCCGTTAACATCCGGCGGTAATTCTCTACGGATGATCGCCTGAGCGTCAAAAGGCGAACGAAGACCTTTAACGACTACCGGTTTGGAACCGTCGAATTCAACTACTTCGGCGTTGGTCAGAACCCACCGTTTTAGCCATTTTCTGTTTCGAGGTTTTGAGTTGCCCAGGCCGAGAAGGGGAGATACGTATATTTGTATCTCCTCGACGGAGAGCTCGTAGGGCATTCTGGTGCTGTCAGGTGCACTGCTCATCGAACCAGAAAACCGTCCTCCATCCTGAAAGAATAAGCTCTTCTTAGATAATCTCCTACTGGCGATTCTGGAGGAAATTTTTCCAACCCGATTTCAACGACGTCGAGTTGATCCTCGCGTTCCCGTTTGAGGACATATCTCTTTATCATTCGGTCGATTACGTATCTATGGAGACAACACGGACAATTCGGCGGGACCTTCTGGAAGAATTTTGAATATCTGGATATAGGAACAGAACGATACCATATCCCCAGATCGTTAATAAGAATTCTCTGGCCGATAGGAGTTAAGGGATACCTGAACGCCAGCGAATCGAGTTCTTCGCGGCTTTCGTCGGGCAAATCGATATCGGTATTTCCTACGAGAGAATCCAGACCGCCGACTTCGGCCATTATTTCACGATATTCATTCATTGCTTCTGCGGCTTCGCCGGAAGGTTCGACGATTTTGAACGTCGTAGAATCCCGGTAGCCGAATTTGCGCAGGCGATTATGTATATACTCTCCAGCGTAGAAAAAAGAATGCGTCTTGACCATATAAGTTCCCGGAGCAAGCATACCCGGCCCGGAATTTTCGTAGAACCCGGTTAAATTAACCACGTCCCAGGAACTGTCGCCTGGAACGAGCCACATTCGCGGAGGAGTTATATATGCCGCTCGTTGAACTTTTTCAACAGGAGGTGCATCGATTGCGACTATTTCGAAATTTTTCAACGGATATTCAGACAGGGAAATCGTATCGCTGGTTTCGTTGCGAAAAACAACCCGCATACAGACGACTTCGCCTTCCGAAAACTCCGCTTTTGGGAAGTAGAAGTCCACGCCAATTTCATTTGCCGGTTTCTCGGGTTTAGTTTGATCTTCTTTCTTACAGCCGGTAAGAAGAGCGAGAAAAATTGTTATCAGGATTATGGTCAGAGATTTTCGCATTTTATTGCCCTTCATGTACTGTCCATCGGCCATCGACTTCCGGAGTTACCGGGGAATTATTCTTTAGCCACCTTTCGATAGCATCTCGTAGCAGTATTCCCGTGAAACGGACTTCGCTTTTCGGGACGGCCTCCAGTTGTGGAACGCCATAGCTGTAATAGACATAATCGGTTGTGGCGAAATCGTAGGTTGCCGACGAATCTACGTTTTCGCCGTCGATGGTTAGTTTTTCAACGGTGCCCTTGTCGATATTATAAACCACTTTTGCGCCGCCAATCAGTGCGCCGTTATATTTGTCGGCCATTCGTTCGATTACTTCGACTACGGCCTGACCTTTTAACGGTATAACAACTACTTTATTATCGAACGGCATGACTGAGAAAACGTCGGCGCGGGTGATAGTCCCGCTGGGGAGTTCGGCTCGAACGCCGCCCATATTAGATATCGCCACATCCGCGTCGCCAGCTTCTATCATTGCGTCGCAGACTATGTGGCCGACTTTGTTGGTAGATGCGTCCCCTCGCGGGATAAGCGCCGTTGATTTGGCTACCGGTTCGGCCAGCCCCTTTTCCGCTTCGGCCTGAAGTGATTCTACTATGGCCGCCATATCTTTATCTGGCCAGAATTCGTCTGAGAATAATGTAACCAGCGCGTCGTCCATGGCGATTGGTTCATAGCCAAGGAAGACTTTGGATTTCGGGTCGAAGAGGAATTTGACGCCGGCCAGTCCGGTGCCGTGGGCGTAGTTCTGGAATACCAGCATATGAGTCTCGGGGTCCTCCCATGGTTTGTGGTATCCGATGTGAATATGGCCTCCAAAAGCGACATCAACACCTTCGACTCTGTTGGCAAACTCGACCATATTTATACCGCCGTAATGACCTTCGTCGTATTGTGCACCAATTTCGGAGAATTCCTCGTAAGAAGTCTTGGCGTCGAATGGAAGTCCCATATGACAACTTGCAATTACGAAATCGACGTCATGTTTAGTTCTTAATGTTTCTGCGAAGGCGGTAGCGGTTTTGGCCTCGTCCAGGATCGAAATGCCCTCGGTGTTCTCCGGGAAGGACATAGTCTTGGTATCGCGAGTTGTGATACCGATAATGCCGACTTTGAGTGTCTTGCCGTTGGGCATCTCAAATTCGCGGATGAGAAAAGGTTTGACTCCTTCCACGATTTCGCCGGTGCGATTGTCGATAAGGTTAGCTCCCAGCCATGTGAAATCGGACTTTTCAACGATATTGAGGAACTTGTCGAGGCCGTGGTCGAACTCGTGGTTGCCTACCGTAACGATATCCGGCGGGAAGGTGTTGTATGCCGCTACGATAGCCTCGCCTTCTGTTAGCGAGCCCACCGGAGCGCCCTGATAGATATCCCCCTGGTCAAGATAGAGGAAACCTTCGTCTTTTTCATTTGCCAACTGGCGATATTTCTTCAGTATCGCGACCTCAGACGGGAACTTGCCCAGAGGCGGTGGCATTTCGGGGTTCATGAAGGTCGCTTCGCCGGGGCCAATGCTACCGTGACGGTCGTTATTAAAAAATACGTTAACTCCCCAACTATCCCCGAACAGGGGGGTAGTTAGCGCGAATATGATTATCAGAAAAATTATTCTTGCCATGATTTCCAGGCCTTTTCGAATGAGGTTGTTCTAACCCAGGGGTTTTCCTGTTTGCGAATATCGAATTCGAAATCCACGTAATACATATATGAAGTTGCGTCGTCGGTGAAAACTTCGGTATAATAATAAAGATCGCCGTCGGTGGCTATTCCGCAACCGATACGGGTGAAGCTTTCGTTGACTATGTTTGCACGGTGTCCAGAGGAAGCCATCAGACTATCATGTGCGGCCCGCACCGGGTCGCTGGAACCAGAATTCCATGCGATGTTCTCGCCAGCCATAGTGAAATCGATTCCGGCGGCGTCCAACCGATCGACTACATCGTCTCCCTCTGGATCGACGTGGGAGAAGAAATTGCGCCGATACATATCCTCGGAATATTCATAGGCAACTTCGCGAATATCCTCATCGTGAACGAGTGTGGGCACGCCTTCGTCATCTCTGGCGATGTTGACCAGCTCGAAGAGATCGTCCTCCAGTGGACGCACCTGAGACCTGGGGAGCAGGTCTTCCTCCTCCGCGGGATTAAGTCCGCATCCCACTAAGAAGACAATGATACTCATCGATAAAAGCGAAAATCTGACTATTCTGTTCGCTAACATATTAATCCTTGGCAAAAAGCTGAACGAAAATCCACCAACTGCCGTCCGTCGCGGCACCGATACCTATATGCGTGTAGTCCGATGCCATAATATTCTGTCTGTGACCGGGTGAATCCATCAAGCCCTCGTGCGCTTCGACAGCCGGGTCGGTCGGATTTAATAGAGATGCCAGGTTCTCTCCCCAGATCGAGTATTTCTCCATATTCGACGAGATGACTCGCTCGCGAAGGCCTTTTCCGCTTGGTTCATTGTGGTCGAAAAATCCTGTCTTGAGCATTTTTTCGGCGTATATCCTCGCGAGTGCCCTCAAATGCGGATCGAGAACCAGTTTCCGGCGACCGGCGGAACTCCTCTCGTCGTTTACAAGTTCAAATAAGAGTTCCTCTCTCGAAATAAGGGAATCGGACGGCCAGAGTTTTCCCGCGAGAGTCGGCACGGCTTCGCCATCAGCAGTGGTGTCCGCAAGTTGAGCGAGAACGACGAAGGCGGAAACCGCGTTGTTATCGAATATTACCGATATGCCGCCGCTACTGTAAATTTTATCTCGAAAGATGTTTGTATCTTCCAAACACATGTCCTCGTAAAAAAGGTCTCTGTATAATCCGGCTTCGAGGGGGATTTTCTCATAGACGACGCCGATTTGTGCTACCGACATCACGGATTGTAATTCCCTTTTATCGAGAGATAGCGCCAGAGGATCGTCAGCATAATTAATAGATAACATGTCCAGAGCCAGGTCTTTTGCGACAGAATCCAGTCGCGGGCTTCTTTCCAGACCGTGTATATCGTTTAATCTTCTGTCGAGATTAATTTCATCGAATATCATTTTTTCCGCAGTATCCATGGTCTCACGGGATGGTGGCTGTGGTGCCACGCAGGACAAGATTATCGTAAAAACCGCGATAATTGTGAAGATGAAGATATATTTAGAATTCGACTTTAACACTTATCGATCCAATTAGAATGCCCTCTTCGACTCGGTCATTTTCCTCACGGTCGCCACCTGTGCTTCCTATCCAGGATTCCGGGAACTGGTCATGCCATTCGTAACGGCTCATCTCATAACCGGCGGATAAATCGACCATTGCCGGGCCAAAACCTACGCCGCTACCGATTGTGAAACCGGTTTTAGTGATAGGATCGGCCAACGGAATCTTGTTATAAAAAGCTCCAATACGCATTGGAATGCTATTAGTAAGGAGATGTTCGAGTCCCAGCCTGAATTCCCATGCGTCGGTAAGGACGCCAAATGCCGTGTCTTCTTCGGCTAAAACCCCATAACCTATCATCTCGGCTTCAACTACAATTCTGCTCATGACATAACCTGACGGGCGATAACCGACAGCTATTCCAAACCGTGAAGGCATGGAATTCATGTAAAGGTTCTCTACGGTTTCGCCATCTATGTTTTCTACGCTGTCGCCGAAAGCGATTTTAGGGACATAACGAACGCCGATTTGCCAGCGATCTGTAGGCGTGATAATCACGGAGGCGTTTATCATAGTGCCCGAAAGGACGGCGGAATACACCGTGTCCTGATCGAAAGGCGCTTCCCAGGGTTCGGCGTTGTGCGTGATCGAATCGGCGGCTGTTGGGCTTCTGTGCATCTCGATAGTGCCCGATAGCATGGTCGCTGAGATGCCTATTGTCGCGTATTGCATAATAGGCTCGGAAATTCCTATAACCGGCCCAGCGAGACCGCCGTCGCTATCGATACTCCACACGCCCAGAAGCATATCCTGCGCGGAACCTTCTCCAGCGCGGACTTGCTCGCGATAGATATATCTAGCGTCGTAAACCGGGACATATCCTGCGGCGACGGAGGGTACCCATTCGCCCTCGAAGCCATAAACCGCAGTAATCGAGAAATCGGCATAGGTCCGCACTATGCTAACGTATGGCATCCAGCCGATGCGGTCATCGAATGAGTCGTAGAGCGGCATGGCGCGGTTTTCCGAAGCGTGGGTCAGCGCGAGATCCAATCCTGCGTGGATGCCGGACTGTGGCAGTGCCGAGGGTGCCCAGAGGACGTTCGCCGAACCTTCCGGCGGCAAAACGCGGAGACCGCCCATGCCGAAAGCCGCGGCGTTAGTCGATTTAATGGGGCCGTCGAGTAAATAAGCTCCGTGATAAGTGTAACCTAAAGCTAAAGTTGCAAGTAGAGCAATTGTAATGATGTATTTCATGTTACCTCCGCCCGTAGGCATCAGAAAAAGTAATCCAGTTGTATTCTCCACCAGGCGCGCGTTTCGAGAACGCGACTGCCCTCGATCTCGGATTCCGGTTCGTAAATATCGCGCACGTCAATATTAGAAGCCGCAAGCGGCGTATCCACCGTGAATTTAGCAGTAACCGACAGGTTCTTTACGAGCCGGTCCTTGACCGCAACCCACCACCGGAAAGCGTCGATTACGCTCTCCAATTCCGCGAATTCATTATCCTCGAAATTCCACAACCATCCTTTATATACGATGGTTTGGCCGGATACGTTCAGGTGATTGGAGACGTTGACCTCGGCGTTGAGCATAAGACCGTCGGAGATGTCCATCACGCCGCCCTCGATTGGTTCGTCCGCCAGCGGATCTGCGTAATCGTAGAAACGCGGTCTCGGTGGGTTGCCCAGGTAGCTATGCACGACAGTGAACCCAAGCCGCGAATAGCCCGAAAGTCGCGTTTCGCCGGTCAATCGTATCTCATCGACCGTGAAGCTCATCGGCGTAAGTGAATTTTCCTTACCGCGCCCTTGCCATTTCCGCCAGAGCCTGAAAGAGATGTTGTTATTCGGGTAATAATTGGCCTTCAGCACGATGCGCCTGTAATCCGCCATGTCCGATAGTCGTGTGAATGCGTCGTATTCGACCGTGGTCGCCAATTGCCGGAATGGACGCGCGTAGAGTTCCATATACCAGCCGTCCTCCGCCATCGGGCGCGGATTCTCCTCCGCAAGCGAAACGAAATCCGGATTGGTCAGACGATAATCGTCCTCGACCAATGCTCCCTTGTAGCGTGCGTATTCGCTGAAACCTCGATTGTATGGATTATCAAAGCCGAGGTCGTAATGCCGATATAACGCGAGGACGTTCACGCGGTTTGTTACCAGATGCGCTTTGGCTACAAGCCCGTATGGATCGTCCCCGATTGGGAGTGCGGAAGTGGCTTCGCCGATTATAGTGTCTATCGCGCCGTTGGAATTCCAATTCGTTGTGATATTGCTATCGCGGACGATTTCAGCGTATTCCGCAGAGAGCGCAAGATTGCCTATATTCCACATTCCGTGGACTCCGAAAGCGGATCGGTAGTCCTGCCTGTAGGTCGCGTTGAAAAGCTCGGCATCGACGTCGGAGACTTTGGGATTACCTCCGCCGGGAAGGACATTCGGGTCGATTATCGCGCCGGGTTGTAAGTCCCATGGAAGATCGTAATTCGCACGATATCCGGTTACTCCCAGCCTGAGATTGAACAACGGACTGACCGTAACATCGCCGCCGATGACAGTTTCCGAAACCTTCTGATCCCAATTGGAAATCCCAGTTATTAGGTCGGCGAAAGCGGACGTATCGGCCACGAAAGTCGTATCTACCGTGAGGATCGAATCGCCGGACATTATCGTATCTATCGCGAAATCTGTCGTATCGACTATGAGTATCGCGTCCTTTTTCCTATGCGACACGAAAAGCGTCGGTTCGACCGGGCCTATCTGCATCTCGACTGCACCGCCACGTAAAGCGTAAGTCTGCGACGCTGATAGGTCGGGGAAGACGCCCAATCTTCTGCTATCGAATCCCGTTCCTGATCGGCGTGATGTGAAATAATCGCCGCTCTCGAAGGTAACTCCCTCGCCGAAGCCCGCGGAATAGTCACCCAGCACGATACGTCTTATCCACACCGGGCCAAGTTGATGTCTCGAAAGCCCCGCGAAAAATTTGAAATCGGGATATGCCAGTGGATTCGCCCACTCACCGTGTTTGAGAGTATCGCCCTCGTCTCTGCCGAAACGGATACCCTCCGAAATCGGGCCGTTGTCCACGCGAATCTTCATCGTGGAATAGGGCTCGGTTTCACCGGCACTACCGCCGAAGCGCGTTTGTGCATAACCTCCCGAAACCCAGCTTATCGGTTGAGGTTCACCGTATCCAATATAGCTTCGCACAGAGACATATCCTCTCGCGGAAAGCCCCTGAATTGAACGAAGCTGTCTTCTGTCTTTTATTAATCCTACATCTCTGCGATGCCTTAGTAATGCGATAGCGTCCGACGGGTCGAGGTTCTGAAGCGATACGAGGTCGCGGTAGCCGAGTTCTGAAATGGCAGGACGTTCGCGGATTGCGTTGATCCATTCATCGATAACCTCGTCATCCACGCTCTCGCCGCCCAACCAATCGCCGATGCGGAAATAAAGCGAGTCGATTCGCTGTAACGCCGATTGTTCGCGTGTTATCTTGCCGATAGTAACCATCGGCTTGATTTCCGCGAATTCTTCCGGCGTAAACACGCCGAGATCGAGCAGATCAAAAACACTCTCGAACCCCCCGCCGAAGCGCATCTTATCGCAGATAGCCTCTTTCTGCTCCTCGGTTATAGGCAGTTCATCGAGGTCGTTGCACGTTCCATAAACGAGATCGACCTGAACCGCGAATATCGGTATCGAGAGCAAGATTATTGCTATTATTGTTTTAGCGTGCAAGATCGATCCCCAGTGTTATAGTGTGACTCAACGGCAGAACCGGATGGCTTTTCAGTGCGTAATCGAAACGAACCATCTCGTATTTCAGACCTATCCCGCCGGTTATTCTATCCGGGTTAGTCGCCGCGCCAACCCTGAATTCGACGATTTCATGCGGACTGGCCGAAACGCCTAACCCGTAAACGAAATCGACACCAGCCTCGCGGCGGACGTGAAATATCATGTTAGTCCTCGTATATGGAGAGTAGCTTATAGCTCCGGTAACCGCCCTCGGGATTTCAACGTCGCCCTCGATGCCCATATTAGTTGCTGTCAGGTTCTCCGCGAGGACGCGAATTCGAGTTCGTTCATATACTATAGCTTCCGCGCCGAAATCGACCGTGAATCCCATCGCCGATCCCAGTTCCGTGCCGGATACGCTCTGCTCGTAACTCAGTGAATAGATATTCGCCTTCGCCGCGAGTCCGAGTTCTGTGTGAATATCTGAAAATAGCGGCCTCGAATAAGCCAACCCGAATTTAGTTTCGCTTGAATAGTTTTCCACGGAGAAGGATGATACTTCGAGCATGGTTCGGCCGTATTTTTCATCTGTGAATGACGCCCAGGCACCGAGTTCGTCGAAATCCGAATAGCTAAAAACTCTGCGATACCCTCCGCCGGCGGAGATACCATTTTCGCCGAAGAGCGAATGCTGTCCAAAACCGATAGCGGGAGGAGCGTCGCCCATTCCAGCCGCCACGGCATCCGGGATATAGTCTTCAAAGACCGCGAGGGCGCAGGTTATCGCTAATGTAAATAGTGTTATTAAATATGTATTCCTCATTTTAACACACTCCCTATTACTATGGTTACCGCTTCCGTTTCGCGGTCTCCGCTGGTGCTAACCGATTGCAGGTGAAGCATATATACTCCGTGCCGCAGGAACTGTTCGGTTTCGTCTCTGCCGTCCCAGTTTAACGTAATCGTGCCTACCGGGTCGTCGTCGAATAACGTAGTTGCTTCGCGTCCCATGCGGTCGAATACGCGAAGGATTGCCCGATGTCCTTCCGGGACGGAGAAAACAATTTCGAGCTTTTCTCCGTAAGATGTTACCAGCACACCTTCTTCCACATCCAGCATTATGCCTTCAGAAGGAGTGGCTGACACAGTGTCGATATCGTCGATTTGGCCGGGAAGAAGCTGGAACGCTGAACTGTAAACGCCTCCGACTCCGCGTGCGGTAACGTAATCGCCGATATCAGCGATGTCCTCCGGGATTCCGGTTGTTTCCCATGCACGGACTTCGATTATATCCGTCATGTTGCCCGAAATATCGACATCGAGATTAAGCCCGCCGCCTGCGCTGTATTTATCGACCACCGGGCCGGAAAGCTCTATCCAGGTGCCCTCCCATGCCGTCCGGTCGCTGACGATGTCTTCCAATGGGAGCGGTGTCGGCAGAGTATCCGTGCCGATGTAATCCCAGGATTCGACGGCTATTTCGGTTATGTCGTTATACTCGGTTGCCTCGCCGGTAACCTGGACTACATTCCCGCGAACGATTAGTGATTCCATCTCCGTTGTCAGGTCGAATTCGAAAAGCTGGATTCCCATACCGCTTTCGTCCTGAATGTATGCCTTAAGTTGTGTTTCATACAGAGATCCGGCGGAAATGGTAACGACACCTCGAACCGTAACGGTTTGGCCTTCGTATGTCGAAATGTTTATCTGAATATCGGCTATCGGAATGATTCCGGTATCGGGGGGTGTCGTTGTGTCTCCCTCCACGAAAATATCTTCCTGATAGGCGGGCAGAAGCTGGAAAGCGCTACTATAAACGCTGGAAACGCCTTCGATTACAACGGAATCGCCATTGGAAATATCGCTTACATCGATGCCGGTTGTTCCCCAAACGCGGATAGCGAGTTCGGTTCCGTCACGTTCAACCGTGATATTACTTGCATCGCTGTAAGTTGCGATATAGGTTACCGTGCCGCCCACACTCATCCACGTGCCGTCTCGATCTTCCGGGTTGGTTTCCGAGAAAGCGTCCACGGGGTCTGGAATTGGATTGCCGGTGGAAAGGACTTCCCAGTCGGGCGAAGTTAGTTCGAGGTTGCCGCTGTATTCATCTACAGTGCCGGTTACGGAGATCATCGCGCCGCGAACCAGTTCGCTCGCGCCAGAGGAAATAGACCCGCTGTAGAGCTGGATACCTTCCCCGCTGGTGTCCTGAACATAGACTTTGAGTCTCGATGTATCCACGAGTGAAGCGCCGATAGTTACGATGCCTTCGATAGAAACTTCCTCGCCCTCATAAGTCGATACGTTAGCTTGAAGTTCAGCGATGGTGTGATATTCGCCCGGTGTGGTCGTATCGGAGGTGTCCGCGACCGCCTCGATGTCGCCGTCGGAACGAGGTTCTATTCGGAATTCGTCCCAGTCGTATTGCATCATGCCTGTAAGCGATGTAATCGAATCGCCGACCGATGGGTTGTAGCCGTAGTCGAAATTATTCGCGACGATTAGTTCGCCGGTGCCATCGGAAACCACCCATACCCCGGAAGTATCTTCGGTAACGATCAAGTCGGAAAGTGTTACGAGGACACCTTCCAGAGCTTCTGATGTGTCCGCTTCGACGCATGTGGTTACGTAAGCGTCTGGGACGGTTCCGCTGGAATCGACAGTAATCGATGAAACGTTTTTGAGTTCCGTCAGGCCGTAATATTCATCGACTTCGCAATCGATTGTTACCCAGTCGCCGACACTCCCCGAAAAAGACCAATCATAGACGTAAACGCCGCTCCATGGCCCCCCGCCGGGATCGGCGATGAAATATTTATCGCCGCTGTAGCCGGTTGCAACGACAATCGCATTCACCGTGACCGTCTCGCCGTCGTAGGGCGACGACCCGTCGGTGGAATACTGGATGTCGTGAACCGTCAGCGCGAACGCCGCCGCGCATAAGATTAATAAGATGAATTTTCTCATATCCTCTCCGGTTGTTAATTAGCAGTCATAGATAATAACTAATATAAGGAACGAAAATAAGTAGGCAAAGCGATTTTTAATTTTACTGCTTTTTCCGCGATAATATTAATACTTAATATTCGATACCCTCGCGTGCCGGAATACCATCGTTGAAATAGTGTTTCACTTCGCGCATCTCGGTAACCAGATCGGCCTCCGCGATAATTTTTTCCGTAGCGCCACGACCTGTCATAACCAATTCGGTGCATGCGGGTTTTTTATCGATCAAATCGATAACCTGTTCTTCGGTTAACAATCCAACGTGCACTGCAGTTATCAATTCGTCGGCGATGATTAGGTCGTAAACTCCTGTTTCCATCGATTCTGTCAAACAGGACAGTCCTCGTTCGGCTTCTTCCTTATGTTCGAGGTTATCGTCGCAGTCGAAACAGAAACCTTCCGCCCCGAAGCGTTCGATTTTAAACAATCCTTTTTCGATAGCGGCGATAACCTCTCCCGAAGGCTCTCCTCCCTTCAGAAACTGGACTACGATCACGTTAAGACCTCGCCCAATTGCCCTGAGAGCAAGCCCAAAAGCGGCAGTGGTCTTGCCTTTACCGTTCCCGGTGTATATCTGAACGCGGCTAATCAGCATTATGTCGTTCGCTCGCCGATTTTGATATCCTTTAATCGGAGTTGCACCTGGGGATAACCGTAATAATTATTCGATTCGACCACGAAAGCCAGATGAACGGGTTCTATCGCGTTGTCGATTTTCGTCTTCATATCGCCCATACCAAATCCGATTGCATCGAAACCGCGTTTGGAATTTAATACCTTGAATTTGAGATGATTCTTGCCGACGATTTTAGTCGGTTTTATAATCTCGGCTTTTTCCAGCAGGAATATAGGCCGCATGTTCTTTGGGCCGTAAGGGGAGAAGAGCTTCAACCAGTTGAGCAGATCCATGCTGATATCGTCGGGGTCGAGTTGGGCGTCCAGTTTTAGGTGTGGTATCATATCCTCGGCGGTTAACTGCTTGTTAGCGACCTTGACGAACGATTCGCGGAAGTTAACGATCTGTTCCGGATCGATGCACAACCCGGCGGCGTATTTATGACCGCCGTATTTAATCAGAAAATCGCTAGATTCTTTGACGGCATCGAGGAGATGGAACGTCGGTATGCTCCTTGCACTACCCTGCCCGGCCCCGTCTGTCGTGGAAACCAGGACGGTAGGTCTGTGGTATCTCTCGACGAGTCTGCTGGCCACTATGCCGATAACGCCGACATGCCAATCCGAAGATTCCAGCACTATCGCCCTCTCATTTTCCAGATCGATATTATTCTCGACCATATCGATGGCTTCCGCGAAAATATGTTCGTCGAGTTTCTTGCGTTTTATATTCTCCTCATCGAGAAATCGCGCCATCTGAATGGCTCGAGTGTGGTCGAAGGTTGTAAGTAACTCGAATGCGCTTTCCGCCGAACCTATTCTGCCGACCGCGTTGAGCCGAGGTGCGAGAACGAATACGACATTCCAGCTGAATAATTCGTTACCCCATAAACCCGTAACCTGCAATAGGCTCTTAAGCCCCGGTTTCTTCGTGGATTCGAGTTGGCGAAGGCCGAATTTCGCCAGGATACGGTTTTCACCCGTCAACGGAACGATGTCCGCGATAGTCCCAAGGCCGGCCAGGTCGAGATGCTCGTAAAGCTCGGTCTTATCCTCGCCAAGTTCGTCGAATAATGCGTGAGCGAGTTTGAATGCCACGCCCACCCCCGCCAGATCGTGAACGGACGAGGTTTCCGAGAGTTTTGGATCTACCAGGGCGGTGGCTTCAGGGAGTTTTTCGCCGGGCTCGTGGTGATCCGTGATAATACAATCGATCCCTCGCGTTTTAGCGTATTCGACCTCCTCGATGCCTGTAATACCGCAATCGACCGAAATCAACAACGATACGCCTTTATCGGCGGCTTCGTCTATCCCGGAACGCGATAGACCATAACCTTCGTCTATTCTGTCCGGCAGGTAATAGAGCACATCCGCGCCGAAGCGGTTCATTACGAGATATAAAAGTGCGGTGGCGGTTATTCCATCAACGTCGTAATCGCCGAAAATGATGATTTTTTCTCGATTTGCCAGTGCCTTGATTATACGTTCAACGGCAATTGGAACGCCTTCGAGTTCCATTGGATTGGATAAATCGTCTAGGGAGGGATAGAAGAATCGCTTCATGTCGGTGACATTATCGATTCCTCTATTAACAAGGATTTGCGAGATTACCTGAGGTATCTCGAGCTCGCGCGCTATCTCCCTGGCAAGACTCGGGCTATTTTGCTCTGCCAGGTTCCATTTCATGGCTTCCCTTTCGGGTTGCACGCGAAAACGGAAAATTATATCCGGGTCTATAAGCCGGGTTCTGTTCCCAATTGGGCGGCAACCATCTATCTGTATATCGGGTTACCCCGATACTTCCGCGGCCTACCCGAAGGTCGTCGGGGGGCGCAATCCCTACCTTCCTATTTGGCCTTGCTTGACGCGGGGTTTACCACGGTTTTGCCTCTCGGCAAACCGAGCGGGTTCTTAATCCGCACTTTTCACCCTTACCCATAAAGGGCGGTTTGGTTTCTGCGGCACTATCCGTCTCCCGAATCTTGCGACCCGGAAGCCCGGGTTTATCCCCGGCACGCTTGCACCCAAGCCCGGACTTTCCTCCCATTTAGGGCGGTTGCCCGACCCGGATTAACTGGTAATTATGTCGCTTATCAAATACTCCTTATTTACCTTATCTCCGTTTGTTCGCGTTATGTTTAACGACCAATTATTCATTTTCGTATCCAATATATTCCTTAAAATTAAATTTTCCAGAAAAAACATTTTTTATTTGATTAATATTACGAAGAAATTAATTTAGAACTGGATTATAAGCCGGTTTTACTTATATTGTGTTAGTATCGAATTCAAAGTTGCATTGACATGGACTCAAATCGAATATTAACAATAATATTACTCGTAGTAATCGGATTCTGGATTCTTACGACACTCTCCAACCTTCTCATACCCTTTGTGTTGGCCTTGTTTATGGTGATGGTTCTCCAGCCGATACTCGCGTTCCTCAACGAAAAACATTTCCCCAACTGGCTTTCGGTAACTATCGTTTCGATAATTACGCTATTATTGCTATTTTCTTTTGTTACAATAATTTACAGCACGGCTACTCAGGTCGCCGACCAGGGAAAGGAATTCGTTTTGCGGCTCACCGAAAAAGCGACGATGGCTCTGGACTGGTTCAATAATCTCGTCGGATCGAAACTTAATCTGGAGTATTTCGAGAGGTTAATAACGGAAAATATGTCCGCCGAGTGGATAACGAGATCGCTCGGTTCGATAGCAAAATCTCTCGGATCGTTTATCGGCAGTTTTATCCTCTTTTCATTCTATTTTATTATTCTCCTAACCGGATTCAATCATTATGAGAAATACATTTTGTATGTCGGAGGAGAAAAAAACGGAAGGGCTTTCCTGAAAACTTTCGAGGACGTGATGCACTCGATTTCGACCTATATGGGTGTTAAATTCGTCGTGAGTTTCTTAACCGGATTGCTTTTCTGGTTGATTTGTGTAATCTTTGGTATCGAATTCGCTCTTTTCTGGGGATTTCTGGGATTCGCCTTGAATTTTATCCCGAGTATCGGATCGATTATCGCTACAATCCCGCCAATATTGATGGGATTAATCTATCTCGATTCCGGGTTCCAGATTCTCCTTTTCGCGGCGCTTTTAATTTCGATTCAGATGCTCGTGGGGAATTTTCTGGATCCGATTCTGACGGGAAACAAATTGAAACTCAATATTCTCACAGTGATGCTCGGGCTTTTATTCTGGGGGTATATCTGGGGGATCGTAGGGATGCTCCTTTCAGTTCCGCTTTTAGTTTTAATGAAGATTATCCTCGAGCAAAACCCGGAAACGATAATGATTGCAAGAGCTATGGGATCGTCGAAACCCGCAAAGCGGAAGCTAATCGCAAAAAAGGCATAGTTAATAATTACTAAGGAGTCAATAATGAATAAAATCGCGGTTGTTCTTATTATCGTTGTGCTTGCGATATCCTGCCTCGCGGATAACGTTGCGCCTATTGCATGGGACAGGAATACTCTCATCGGGGTCGAATATCTCGAGTCGGCGGAGGGCAATTCGCCGTCTTGCGCGGATATTCTGTCCTGCTATTATAAAATTGAATCGAATCGGATTCGCGTGCGACTTCCATTGATGACGAATTACATCACAAAAAAGAACGAGTTTACCGATAAAAAAGTGAGTCTGGAAATAGTAGTAGCGTTTCCGGGCGCGCAGTCCGACGACGCGTTCCCGCCCGAACGAGGTTCAGGGATAACTATCGCCGTCGAACCAGACGGACGAACCTCCGCGCGAACCGTCGACGGCAGGGAGGTCGAGGTAGCCGACGTTTTATTCGAGCCGGAATACGGCACTATCGAAGTGGAGATTCGCCCGCCTGTCGAAGCTGATGGCTTCGATGCGCGCCCGGTAGTACGAATCGAGACTTTCGTGGACGGCGAACCCGCGGATGTAGCATATTTTGATCCGACTTACGACCCGACATATACGACCAATTGTGCGTTCATGCACCACGGCAATCAATCCTTATCTTATACCGACGTTTTCCGCGGTCGGTGGGATGATGGCTACGGCGGCGATGCCTCAGGTTTCGACGAAGTCCTCGAAGCTCATCAGACCTATTCGATACCGGGCAATTTCCATATCAGCGGGACTCTTATTTCTGCGGCAGAATGGTATGATCCAGATTTCAATACATGGGTGGCCGATGGAGTAACCGCCGGGTGGGTCGAGGTGAACACCAGCGCTTACGCCCAACATATCATGCCCTTCGTCGCGGATAATATGAACAATTGGGCGGTAGTTATCGAGGGGGATATGGTGCTCGCACGTTATGGCTTCGAGCCTCGTGTCGCCTGGGTTCCGGAACGGGTATTTCTGGACGGCCCCGGTGGCGATTACCCTGACGCCGGCGTCAGCGATTATATTGCTGACGACTTCGCCGATAATGGAGTTTATGCGATAATACTCGACGATAACGTCCATCTGTCGGGACACGATAACCATCAGATACATTATTTAAGCGGCAGTAGTCTGAGATTAATCCCAAGGGACAACGATTTTACTGGAAAACTCCACGAAGGCGACGGTAGCGGAGCGCTGAATAATCTGGTTGCGATGGCAAACGACGCCAGCGGTCCCAATCGAATTGCAGTTTATGCCGACGATTGGGAGATGGCCGCCGAGATGGGCGAATGGGCTTCGTCAATGCCAAACGCTCTCGATGCTTACGAATGGATTATCCAACAGTGCAGTATCGAATCGGCATGGCTATCGACATGGAAACTGACCGACGCCGTGGGCGACCCCGATTTTAACGGCTCGACCGTAACGCCCGATTACGGAACACATTCTTCTATTGGCGGAACCGACGGATACGGCGGAGGAAACAACGGCTGGTACACGCATTGGGCGGGATATGCCAGCCCGTCTGACCAGCATGCCCCGCAGTGGAATTTCGGATACATCTGGAGCGATGTCAACACGAATCTTTCGACCTGCCCCGATAACAATACCGCGCAATCCGCATGGTATGTCCTTATGTCCATGCTCTACGAAACCGGCTGGCATGACGGCATGGGCGGCGATATTTCCGGTTGGGAGATGAAACATTCCACGCACATCAAGAACGCTAACGTTTACGCGGAAGCCTCACGATGGGCAAACGGCGATCTCGGTCTGGTCACCGGCGCGACTTATAGTGACTGGGATCACGACGGCGACAATGAAGTTGTAATCAGCAACGATAGGGTTTTGGCGGTTTTCGAGCATGTCGGCGGAAGGGCACATTGGATATTCGCCCGCGGAGGCGGAACCGGCTGGGAAGGTTCGGTTGCAGGTAACTGTAACGCCTACTGGGAAGGCACCGAGGGCGATTACAACGACGCAAACCACATCGCGCCACTGTCCGATGTCGGCGTGGGAGGATACGATTACGAACACAGCATTTACGGCTCGGAGATAATCTACAGCGGATCCGATTCCGCCATTATCGAGTTCACGAATTATTACTTCCATAAGCGAATTAAGGTTGTGCCGGGGGAACCTTATTTTCGCGTTTATTACGATACCGGCCCGGATCAAACATATATTAAGAACGGGTTTACGCCGGACCTGGTCGATGTCATCTGGAACGCGGATATGGATAGACTCTGGAACGCGGGGAATTACTGCGGCTTTCATAATCCGAACACGAAAGCCTCAGCCGCTATTATCATGGGCGACGGCGGCGCTGTCCATTCGACCGATTTCCAGAGCACAATACTCAAGGGCGACGAGGTTACGGGTAGCGGCGGTTTCGGTTTTTTGATTTTCGCGGGCGAACTGGCCGACGTTACGGGAATGACCTCGCCTACACTCGACGGATTAGCAGGCGGATTGGATGATGTCTATCCGCCCAAAGCATATTACGCCAGCTACCATCCCGGAACGGGAGTTATGGAAATCGCATTCGGGGACACAGTCAAATACGACACCGTCGTTATGGCGAATATCGGTATCGACAGCGACGGCAACGGGGCCTCGGATGTAACCCTGGACGGCACCTGCACGATTATCAATACCGCGCACGCTAAAACTATCAGAATCACGCTGTCTCCGGCGAAGAAGACGGAAGTGGACGGTTTGACTATGACCGACCCATATCTTTGGCTTAATTCCGGGGCCTTTGTCGATCTGCGGGATAATCCTAATTCGACACAAACCGCCACCGTGGGTGACGGCGTCGCGTTGAACGTTCTGCCGAACACGAGTATAACCATCGACGGCTTCATCGATACTACCGAGTGGGTATCCGCCACGCGAGTAATCGACGACCCGGACGACGATTCTGAATGGGGCGCTTCGAACGAACTATACGACCTTTACCTGTTCTGGGACGCCACCTATCTTTACGTCGGTCTGCACGGAATAAAAGAGACATCGAGAAGCCTTTTCGTCAATGCATGGCTGATATATTTCGATACGGATTGGGGCGGAAGCAACGGCCAGGCGGACCTCACGGAAATCGACGCCTGGGACCGTAACGCCGAATTTTCCGGCGGTTTTCTGGCCGACATTCAATACGGTAGCTGGGGAGCGTTGGACGGCGATGTATGGGAAATTCAGAGCGCGATACACGCGGAAAATATGACGGATGGCGTGATCGTCAATACCGACCTGACAGCCGCACGCCCGGGAAGCGAGGTAGCGATTAGCTGGGACGCAATCTACGGTTTGGGAGAGGGTTTCGTCGATCCAGACGCTCATCTGGCATTATGCGCCAGTATCGCCGGAACGAACGACGACGATAACCTCGGCGGCGATTGCATCCCGAATCAGGCGTCGTCGGCTTTCCCCATACTCGATAGTTTCTATGTCCAGGTAATTGACGCTAACGGCGACGGACTGCCGGACGACTTCTTCGATGTCGTTTATGTAAACGAAATAAATCCACCGAAACCGGAAATAGAGCGACTAAATGCTTTACCGAATCCTTTCAACTCGTCGGTAGAATTGATATATTTTTCCCGGGAAAAGGTAACCGTGGAAATATACGATATAAAAGGGCGTCGCGTTGACGAAGTGGATATTGTTAACGGTAAGGGAACCTGGAACCCGGACAAAAATATACCCACCGGCATATATTTAATCAGGATTAAAAAAGGCGGGAATGTCGTAAAAATAACTTATCTTAAATGATAAATATTGTCAAGAATATCGTATTTTGTTCCAGGTAAGTTGTTATTAAATAATAGAATATCCCAATTCGAGACTCGCTAAAATAGGGAAAATTCTCCCTTGCATAAAAGCTCGAATGAGTTATATTATCAAGTGTGGACATTTTCTGTTGTGGAAAAAAATAGCCGGAGATAAAGTCCGGTCGCAACGTAAAGGTAGCCTGCCTTAGTTGTCAGAGTAAAGAAGTAATCCTCGATGCCAGAATTGGTGTCTTGTGTCAATTCCGAAAGGGGAGATGATGAGAGCGATAAAAATGCTCGTGTGGTTAGCGATCTTCGCGGTAAGTATTTTTGCGGAAATAGGATGGTGTGGCGAGATATGGCCGAATTCAGAAAGCGAACACCCCGTAGATGAAACTATTCCCGTTTATTTTCAGATTTGGAAGGATGGTGTAACCGACTCTCCGGGCAGGGGAGAAAGTATCTCGGCTAAAATATATTGGCGAGAAGCCGGTTCGACGATGTGGGAAGAAGTAACGATGGCCTATAATACTGATATCGTCAACAACGACGAATATACCGGCGATATACCTGCGCCAACAGCTGAAGGGGATATCGAATTCTACTGCGAAGCGCTGGACTCGACCGATATGATGACCGCGACGGGCACCGATCAGAACGACGTAGAACTAAACGAGACTACACCCGGAGTCCTGCATATCGTCGATGTAACAGAAATAGACGTAACCGTAACTTTCCAGGTGGATATGACTATCGAGACGGTTACGGACGTCGTTACTGTCTCCGGCTCTTTCAATAGCTGGAATACTACAGCCGATACACTTACCGACCCTGACATGGACAATATTTATACCGTAGATATACTTTTCCCGGCGGGAAGTTCCCCCGGCCATGAATACAAATTCGTAAACAGCGGCACTTATGAGACTACGCCCAATAGAATTCTGACGATCAACGATTCATCGCCAACTCAAATTTTGCCGGTAGCCTATTTCGAGGACCGCGATCCGGCCGATTATACCGATATAGAAATAATGGTGCATTTCAGCGTGGATATGACCGACGAAACCGTAACCGATCCCTATATCGCAGGTAGCGTATTTCCACTGGTTTGGGGATGGGACGTGGGATGGAGCGATAGCCTGAGGCTATATGATGACGGCGCCCACGACGACGGCTCTTCCGGAGATGGCGTTTACGGCGCTCATATATGGTTCCCGCCCGGAAGTTATCGAAACGTGGAGTATAAATACACAACCGACGGCACCGACAATGAGCCGTTGCCGCCCTTTGAAAACCACACCTTCGAGCTGGGCGATTCCACGCATCAGTTCTTACCAATGGACGTATTTGGCGAACTGGAATTCGTCCGGGAAACGGAATTGCCCTCGGAATTATCGGTTAGAATATCTCCCAATCCCTTCAACTCCGCGGCTACAATAACTATTAATACTCAAGAACCCGGATTGACAGATGTTAATATATTTGATATTGAAGGAAGATACGTTGCGACACTCTTCAATGGAATTATGCCGTCCGGTAAAAATACTTTGATATGGACTACGAGGGGAAAACAATCCGGGATTTATTTCCTCCGAGTTAACGTCGATGAGAAAAATCACATTTCGAAACTATTATTAATGAAATAGGACAGTTGTATCTTAATCTAACTAAATTGCAATTACTGCTTTTCGGAATTGTCGTGGTTATATACGCGACCGCTCCGTATAACTCGCCTTTTATCGACGGGAATATAGGCGCGGACTGGATCGCGGACGAAAATATCCTGTCGGATCCCCCCGACGATAGCCCCTGGGACGGAAACGAATTAAGGGAACTGTGGTTAACATGGGACGCGGATAACCTTTATATCGGTATCCAGTATTCTATATCAGGAAACGGTTTAATTGTCTATATCGATGCCGGCGAGGGTGGAACAATCAGTTTTCGCGGTGAGGACGGTTGGACCGGCGCATGGCCTCGGGATGTTACTTCCGAAAGGGAAATCGATATTTTTCTCGGCGGATGGGACGGCGCCGAGATGAGCGTATATACCGCCGATGCTACGAATTCGACCGATATCAGCGGTAATTGCGAGTCGGCTACTGGAAGCGGTCTGGAAGCCGAAACGAGTATTCCCTGGGAACGAGTCTATCCCTCCGGGATGCCTGTTGGAGCCGAATTGGTGATGACGGCACTTATCATGGGCGGCGACGACTATTTCGCCGCCGATGCTATGCCCGACCAACCAACTGTCGGCGATGGCGAAGGACCGGATAATCTGGAAAATTTCCATACCGTTTCGGTAGATGCCGACAGCGACGGCGTGCCCGATTTTTCCGGGACGTATATCGCCGGGACGGTTCATTTCTCCGATGTCGATGCGCCGCCTTTTCCGATCGCTACGCTGTCGCCACACGAGGGGTCGGTAGTTCAATCCTCTCCCGATGATGGTAGCTGGGAGATTTACGGATACGCAGTTGGCGATACGATAAGTTATTTAATCGTGGAAGCCGCCGGTTATCGAGGCGGATATCTAAACGGCGTTCCGGTTACCGAACCGCCGAACGACACACTGGATGTTACTCTCGAACCCTTCTCCGGCGCGATAAGCGGGAACGTAATCCCGACGGTAGAGTGTTCCCTGCGAGCCGTCTTCACCAATCCGTCCGATTCGGGCGAATACACGATGTCTGCCGTCACAGATAGCGGCGGTAATTTCGTCATCGATCATCTGGAGGAGACCTATTGGAACGTAACCGCATATCCATATTCGCCGGATTATTCAGCCACGACGGTAGAATCGATATTCGTTGTAGAACCTGATACTACGGAGATAGAGATATATCTGGAGGCCGCTTCCGTGCTCAGAGAGTGGAGCGACGAAACGGGCGACGATTATGGTCCCGGAACCTATACATATCCCACCGAACCGGTTTTCGTCGAGGACGCTTTCGATATTATCGAAGTTCGCATCAAGGATTACGAGGAAGCCGGGCAGATCGAATTCGAGATCGAGATGGGGGATTTGCCGCCGGCTTCTGTGGTCGATTGGGCGCCCTATTATCCGCCGGTGAACTTGCAGAAGATCGATATTTATATCGATGCCCACGGCGGCGGGTCAAGCCAGGGGTTACCCAATCGATTTGCTAATTTTGTTCCTACGGATTACTGGGATTGGGCGATTTCCGCCGACGGATGGTGGGTCGGGATGTTCTCGTCCAACGGACAGAGCATTTTCGATGGTTATACTCAAAATGTAACCGACATCGAGATGACGGCGGACACGGTGACGGACATTATCTCGATTCGCATCGATAAATCCGCATTTACCGACCATATGGGCGACGCGAACTGGAATGAATTCGAGTATTGGGATTTCATCGTGTTGTCCGTCGGGCACGATGGCGACGGTGTTGGCGGTGTTAGGTGGGTGAATGCCGGAACCGCCAGCCAATGGAATTTCGGCGGCGGTGCCGAGGGAGACATCGACCCAAACGTCATCGATATGGCAGTCAGCGCCGGTCTGGATCCGGGAACGGATGAACCGAAAGAACCGGCGGATCCGCAGGAGACACAACTCGATTATACGATTTCGACTCCGGTCGAACTTTCCGCCCATCGGGCTCAGGATATTTCTCCGCCGGTAATCGACTTCGATATCGATCACGAACTGGCGCACCTTTTCGGCACACGGCATCTATTGATTCGCGCCGAAATTACGGACGATATCGCCGTGGACAAAGCTTGGCTACATTACAGGACTACCCAGGCCTGGGATAGCGTAGCGATGGGTATATCCGACGATGAAATCACATGGTTCGGCGATGTCCCCGTGGAAGGCAGATTAGAGGATACCGAAATACCCGACTTGCTGGAGTTCTATTTCACCGCCCTCGACGCCGCCCTCAACCGTTCCATTCACCCCGATGACGGCGATACTATCATGCCGAATTACCCCTTTGCGATTCACAGCGATAATTCCGGCAGAGAGATACGTCCGCCTTATACGGCGGACAGCCTGGTCGTTTGTATGCCCCTTAGCTCAGATACAATCTTATTCGATTTCCCGACGGGCGACATGATAAAAGTCGCCGGGGAAGATGTCTCGACAGGCGAACAGGTTTGTGCGATGATAAAATACCCCGATATTTCTTCTCCCGATGGCGAATTAGCGATGTTATCCGAAGTTTGCAGGGAAATCGAAGTTAGCGGGGTAGAGGAAGATACCCCGCTGGTCATGCGATTCCATTGGCTTGGGGAGAGAACATCCGGCCTGAACGACAATAGTCTGGTGCTTTGCGAATACGGCGAGGATATATCCCCCAGGCCCTATGGGGGGATCTATTACGATATTTCCCATATTATTATTGGAGATGCTTTTCCGGGCACCGGTTTTTGGGCGGTAGGTGTGGATTTGCGAGAATTAGAGACTGTTGGAAATTTGCGAAACATCAGGTTCTCTCCAAATCCCTTTTCTCCGAACGGCGATGGCGTCTATGACCGCGTGGCTATAACATGGGAATCCAATTTCGACGGCAGTATGGATATAAATATATATGATATAAACGGTCGCTCTGTAAGAGAATTACATCGCAATTCTTCTTTCCAGTCGGGAAAAAGCCCCACGGTTTGGTGGGATGGCAGAGACGACGAGGGTAATGTTAACAGGGCCGGTATCTACGCGGTCCGTTTTGAATATACATACATTGGAAATGAAGGCGTCGAATTGAAGACGCGACTTAACAAACCGATTGTAATCATTAAGTAAAATTAATAACATGACGGAGGTAAAGATGTCAAGAGCAGAAGTCAAAGTCGGCGATCTCGAACTTGTAGTCGAGATCGAAAAGGGCGATATTTCCGAGAAACTCGAGAAACTACTCGGTATTCTTCTGGAAAAATCACCTGTTAAAAAAGCCCCGGCGAAAAAGCCTGAACCGGAAGTAAAGGCCGAGGAAAAACCGAAGCCAAAGCCAAAACCGAAAAAGGCTGAGGAGGAAAAGAAGACCAAGAAAAAACCAAAAAAGAAACCGACTGCAAGAGAAGCGGTTAAAAAGAAGGCGGAAAAATTATCCAAACCTAAGATAGAGAAGAAGCCGGCAGTCGCAGAAAAACCGCCCGAAAAGAAAGAAGAGCCCAAACCTAAACCGGTCGATGAAGAACCGAAAAAGAAACCCGAAAAAGCTAAAAAAGAAGAAAAACCCAAACCCGCGGAAAAGCCTAAGCCTAAAGAAGAACCAAAACCTGAACCCAAACCCGAACCGAAAGAGGAAAAGAAGGAAGCCGGCCCCAAAGCCGAAGATTTCGCGAAATATCTCGAACAATTTTCGGAAAAACTGAATGAGCCATACACAATCCTCGCATACGCGGCGTTTTTGGAACGTCCTTTCGAGGCGAAGGAGTATTTCAAAACCATGGAAGAAATCGGCTCGTTAAATCCGAAAACAAGGAAGAGATTCCTCATTTACACTAATCTTCTGGCCAAACTCGGTAAAATAGAAAGCCCGGAAAAAGGCTCTTTCAGAATTACTCAAAAGGGCAAGGGCGATCTCAAGAAGAAACGTTAGTCCGAGAGGAAATAAATGAAAATCTTTCTCGCAATATTAATTTCGCTCGTAATTGGATTTCTCATCAGTTTCGTTCCGATGTCTATGAAACGCGCGGAACTCAAGTCGGAAAACGTGGAACTGCAGGAACTGTTCGAGAAATCCAGGAGAGACGCAGAGATTTCCGAATTGGAGAGGATGACGTTAAACGCGTTTATCGGGGCTTACGAAGGCGCAATGAACAAGAATTACGGAATCGCGCAAACCAGGGCGATAACCGGATTCGATAAGGCGGAAATCCTCGCCAAGAGAGGAGTATCGCCTTATGGTGATATAACCTCTCAGAGAGACGAGATTATATCCATCCTCGCTAAAGCGACGGAAGACGCTCAACCCAAAGTCAGGCTACTGTTGTTCAACCTGTATAAAGATAAATAGGACGGTTGAGAACGGCTTTCGGCATATTGGCGATCTTGGCGGCCTGCGCTATGGCTCTTCACGAAGAGCAAACCGCACCCGCGCGTATGCTGGGAATGGGGGGCACGGTTGTAGCAGTGGGTAATTCCGTTTGCGACGTGCCCTTCAATCCGGCAATTTCAGCGGATATTGACAGAATATCACTCGGTGGGACATACTCCTCAAGATGGGAATTACAGGGATTCAGCGAGTATTCCGTGGCATTTGAGTATCCGATGAAACGCATGAATATCGCGGCATATTGGCATGAACGAAATGTGGTGGACGTTTACGGCGAACGCACCGTGGCTCTCAACGTATCCAGCACTTTCTGGGGGGATTTACGTGCCGGCCTGACGGCGAAGCTGTTGATGACTTCGGCACCGGGCGCAGAGGCCTGGAACGATCCGGCCTATAGCGGAGCAGTATATACCCCCTGTGCGGATTTAGGCGTATTATATACGCCCCACGATAATTGGCGATTCGGGATTTCCACCCGAAGCTTCGGTGCTCCCGAAATAAAACTACTCGAATCGAGCGAAGAGGGCGAGAAACTCGGACGCCAGATTGCCGCAGGAACAGCGTGGGAAGTCGCCCCCGATTTAATCCTCGCCTTAGACCTGGTTTCCGACGAGGGCAACCTCCAGAAATGGACGCCGCGAATGGGTATGGAAATAACCTTCTTCGAAACCGTAGCCCTGCGTGCCGGAGCAAAAGGCGAGAGACTCGGGATGGGCGCAGGTTTGAAAGCCGACCACTGGACCTTCGATTTCGCTTTACTCAATCACAGATGGCTGGGCAATATCTACAGATTCTCACTCATACTGAATTATTAACCGTCGAGGAATACAATGAAAAATACAATTATTGCGATATTGCTTACGATAATGATACTAATAATCGGATGCGCGCCCAAAGTTATGGTTCCGCCGAAAATCGACCTTTCCCACTACGAGAAAATCGGATTGGTCGAATTCAAATCGAATTCGGAGGGTAACCTCACGCCATTTATCACCGAGCGATTCCTCGAGGCCATTCTGGAGGATCAACCCGGAACGATGGTTATTGAACTGGGCACGGAGGAAGAAATTCTGGACGAACTTGGATATTCCAGCATGGGACCGGACGCCATCCGCGCTATCGGAGAAAACTATGATATAAAGACCGTAATTACAGGCATCCTCGACCTGACGGAACCCTCGACCGACGTCGATTTTTTCGGGAGCATAAGCAATATAAGCGTGTCATCGTCGGTTTCCGCTATGCTGACGGTAAAGATGAAGGATACATCGACCGGTAGCACCGTGTGGAGCGGATCGGGACGAGACGAAAGAGAAATCTCCGACGCCGGTTTTTACGGCGGCATTTTCCATTTCGACGCCGAGGATCCCAACGACGCCTACGGCAAGCTGGCCGATAAACTTGTCAGGGACGTAACCAGGGATTTTCGCGTTACTTACGAGAGGAAAAAAGATTAACACGATTGTATAGAAGGATATATGGAGACTAAATACGAAATAGCGAAGAACTGGTTCCCGAGGTATGTGGGCGTTGATATCGACGAAATCGGCGATCGGATATTGCTGACTAATTTTCGGCATTATCTGGACGATTTCGCCAGTCGCTTCGATGTTCCAATTCACGGAGTTGGCGGGCCGATGCAGTCGGCGACAAACGATAATGGTCTATCGATTATCAATTTTGGAATGGGATCGTCTAACGCCGCAACGGTCATGGACTTACTGTGTGCGCGCAGGCCTAAGGCCGTCCTGTTCCTCGGTAAATGCGGTGGAGTCAAACATGCCGCGGAAATCGGCCATTTTATCCTCCCGATTGCCGCGATTCGCGGCGAGGGAACCTCAAGAGATTATTTCCCACCGGAAGTCCCGGCGTTACCCTCATTTAAACTGCATAAATTCGTCTCCGGAAAAATTATCGAACATAACCACGAATACCGAACCGGGGTAATTTACACGACGAATAGGAGAATCTGGGAATGGGATAAGGAATTCAAAGAATATCTCAAACGGATTTCCGTCATCGGTATCGATATGGAAACCGCGACACTATTCATAGTCGGGCACGCGAATCATATTGCACGAGGAGCTCTCCTTCTCGTTTCCGACGCACCCATGACACCCGACGGCGTCAAAACCGAGAAATCCGATAAATCTGTAACCGAACAATTCGCCGAACTACATCTCCAGATTGGTATCGAGGCGATGACCGAAATTGCGGAAAAGGGCGAACAAATCAAACATTTTACCTTTTAATTATGCGAATTCGATATAAATGAAGAAGCTCACGATAATATCTCTTATTCTTGCCACGGCTGTATTTGCCGTTGGTCTCGGAGGGTATTACGAAATCCAGACACGTTACGCCGAGGATGGCACATGGCAACTTTTCGAACCCAGCCATAGGTTTGAATTACGGTTGCACGCTTCTCCCTGGCAAAATACGGAGGCCTTCACCAAATTCTACGCCGAGCTTTCACGTATGCAGAATAACGACCCCGAACGCCAGCTACACGAATATACCGTTCTCGAAGGACATCTGAAATACCGCTGGCCGAAACATTTCGAGGTGATAGCCTTCGCGAAGGAAAACAGATATTGGTTCTCGCAAGACCTCTTTGAAATTGTAACCGCCGACAGACTCGCCGGCGACACTCAGGCCTTGAGAATGGACTATTGGGGATTCGGCCCAGTAAACGGCCTGATTTACTACAACGACTGGTCTGGCTCGGCAGGCCGCGAAGATGCGCTGGTCGGACGAATAAACTCGTCTTTCTGGAAGGATAGAATTCGACTTGGCGCAACGGCATCGCGGAAAGATTGGGGCACATCTACATCGGATTACAACGCCGTGATCGAAGGTGATTTAATGCTATCGATGGGACGAATTATCCCGCCTATACAATCTATGGGGAATATCGATATAACCGGCCAAATAGCTATGAGTAGAATCCCCGACGAACCGGAAGAATCCGATGATATTATATGGGCTATCGAACTGCGGCAATTAAAACTCCTCGATTTAGAATTACAGGCGAAATATCACGATTACGGCGTGGATTTTAGGAGCTACCTTTCAAACCAGTTCGATTACGACCAGAAGTTTAACGAAGAGGGGTATTATCTTCGCGGAGTATATTTCTTCCCGACTAAAGCCATAAATCTTTCCGCGAGTTATTCGCATACTTCCGCTCCACAAAACCGCAATCAGCGAATTTCCGAAAGTAACCCGGCGAGAGAATACGACGAAGTTTACGGCGAGGTTTATATCGAATGGGTGAACAATATCAAATCGAAAGTTTACTATAAATACTATCGCGGCTGGGATCCGACGTATGAAGAGAATAGAACTTACCCAACACTATTCGGTGAGGTGAGTCTGGAGAATAATCTGGCCAAAGTGCGTGCTCAGATTCGTGCTAAGGATATCGGAACGCCATATCAGGTAATAGCCACAGGCGCGGAAATTAATGTGAACCTTACTAACGATTTGAAATTATACGCCCGTGCGGTCAACGCCGCAGAAAGCTACGAATCCCGTCAGACTGCCTTCGTTCAGCTTAGATATGAACGTTTTCGTCCTGCGGAGGTATTTCTGGAATTCGGTAATCCCGGCGATTCGGATAACGATCTAACTAACGACGACGATTTCGTCAGCGAATCAGCCGGTCACGGTGTGAACAAACAGATTAAACTTTTCGTAAAGGTGTATTTCTGATGACTACAAAAAAAAGACTACCTCTGGACTTCGAATGGTGGGCACTACTCCCCGTCTATATCATATTACTCGCAATAGTGTTTCCCTTCGGCCTCTCCGTGGGATCGCGCTGGTTATGGATGATAGGTTCTTTTATTATCGGATTTTTGGCCGGATTACCGGCGGCTAAATGGGAACTAACGGCGATCGGCGAGTCGTGGGACGAAATCCTACACGGCCCCCTGGCCAGTTTCAGGATGCCGTATTTTCGAAATAGCGGCGCGAGGAAGCGAACGGTTTATTTCCTTATCCTATCGATTCTCCTGCCGGTAATATATTTGATGATATCCTATAATTTCTATTGGTATAGATACCTCTCGGAAACACCGTTTCGCCAGGCTACATATTTACTGTTCCGGTGGAACGGATGGTATTGGTTCCCCTATATTATCGGACTGTCTTTTTCCAGCGCCGGCTTGCCGAGGTTAATAGCCGGCGCAAGCTACAAACATCATAAAATCCCCTATCCGCGCGGGGTGAAAAATGAAAATGAGACCGATGAAATATAATCTAAAAATAATTCTGCTCTCACTGATCCTGCTACCTGGAATCTTACCGGCGGCGGTCGAGGTCGAAGGTTCTACGGTCGTTTTTAACCTGGAAGCGCCCTCTGCAGAATCGGTTTACCTCACCGGCGATTTCAACGATTGGTCGGAGACCGCGACCCCTATGGAGAAAACCGACGGTATCTGGCGCGTGGAATTGGAATTAGAACCCAGAAGATACGAATACAAATTCCTCGTAGATGGAGCTTATGTGGAGGATCCCGATAACCCGGAAACTAATCCCGATCCTTACGGCGGAGTTAATTCAGTCCTCCTTGTCCCGATGTCCGGCGGGGATTCAGGAATTACTATCCCCGAGGACGCAACTGCGGACAGGGTAAAACCTATCGAAAGAATCCCGGATGCAAAGTTAACCGAATTCAGCTACAGCGCACCCGACGCGAAAAAGGTATCGGTTGCGGGCGATTTCAACGATTGGTCAACGGATGTGAATCCGATGGAAAAAGGCGAGAACGGTATATGGCGGACGAAAATCGAACTAATACCGGGAAAATACGAATACAAATTCGTAGTAGATGGCAATTACGTAACCGACCCGAAAAATCCTGAAACCGTTCCGGATCCCTATGGTGGAGAGAATTCCCTGCTCGTTGTTGGGGAAATGGAATCAAAACCGGAATCGAAAATACAAACCCAACCAGAAACGAAAGTCGTCCACGGAAAGGCTGAATACACTTTCGAGTATTACAATCCCGGCGCGAGGCAGGTTCATATAGCGGGCGATTTCAATTCCTGGTCGCCGAATGCTACGGAAATGGAATCTGACGGCGAGGGCAACTGGTCGAAAACTATGGCATTGAAACCGGGAACCTATGCCTATAAATTCGTCGTAGATGGTAACTGGCAACCGGATCCGAATAATCCCAGAACGAAATCGGACGGCTACGGTGGAATCAACTCGATAATCGAGATAAGCAAGTCGGGGGAGGTTGTCGAGCTTGAGAAGGAAACCGGAGTTGTAGAAAGAATGTCTAATACCTTCGCCAACAGCCGGGTTTATATAGGCGGCAAATACACCGGCATCATGGAGAGCCGTTGGAACCGTGACGGCGACAAACGCTTTCGCCTGGACGTCCCGCGCCACAGGATGGAGGCATATATGCGGGTTACCGTCAGCGATAACGTAAAGGCTCTCGGCGCTCTGAGTTTCGATACGAAGGACGCCGACAGAATTTACGAAACGTCTCTGGCTATGGATAGCGCGGCGGTGCAATTGGAAACGGAAGAGATTTATTCCCAGATATATTATAATAGGCCTATCGACGGACTTGGCGACCCGTTGGAAGTCGTTGGAAATTCGGCGGTAGTCGGCAGTCCCGAAGTCGAATTGCCTTTTGGTTTGGGAACTGGCGGCCTTAAAGCCGAGAGCAGGCTTTTCGGAGCCACTCTGACCGCTTTATATGCCGACAGATTTGATAGCCGCGCGGCTCAGCTTCCTTCGGGTGCGCTGTTAGATGATCTGGGAAGACCAAGATATGGGCTTTTCATTGAAGAAGCAATAACGCCATCGCCCGACCCGAATGAATATGCGGAATATGCCATAGACATCCTCGCCGGACGAATTTCGAGACCTTTCGGCCCGATCGATATAGGGGCTTCTCTGCGAAGGGATTACGGCAACTGGTGGTATTCCTACGCCAATCTGGATTTGCCCGCTCTCGACGACTGGATAGATTCCACTGGCTCTACAAGCGACTGGTTCGCGGTAGGCAAAACCGAAATGCTATACGGCGGGGACGTAAATCTGGAATTGGATTTCCTCTCTGCCTGGGCGGAATATGTCGAATACAGCTACAAAGGCGGAGTAGTCGCCGGCAATCGGGAGAACGACGCGAGAGATAACAACGGCCCGATAGACCTGGAATTGGGCGCACGCGACGGCCACCTCGCAGGCGCAGGAATTGAATTCGGGTTTTTTGATTTGATAGAGATAGGCGGAGAGTATTCATCGTTAATATATTCGGCCCCCGAAGACAGCGGTTTCTATCTGAATCCCGAACCATCGACCGACGGCGACGGCAGGATCGATATGGGATACTACGGAATCGTCCCGGACATCTCCGTTATATGGTGGGAAGGCTTCGATGTTAGCGTGGGCATAAACCGCTATTTGCCCTTAACCGTCTACGGCGGTCTGGAGAAAATAGACGACTCCTTCGGAAGTATTCGCCGCGATGTTAATAAATTCGGATTCGCCATAAAGGGTTCATTGTTGTGGGATTTCTTCCTGTATGATATCTACGGCGACTGGGCAAGCGCGGAATATTCGGACGGCTCCACTCAATTGGAATTCCTGTCCAAATACGCTCTATCGCTTAATCTAACGGATAACTGGTATATTGGTATCGATGCCGTTTATCACACGATGAAAGCCGATTCTTCGGATGGCACAACGATGTGGGACGACGTTTCGATTCCGGTCTTTACTTATATCCAATATAGCCCTGTCGAAAACGTGCGTATGCAAATCTATTGGGGTGTCCACCCGGCTATGGCCAACGGCTGGGTTGCCGGACGTCGCGAATTCATCGACGATTACATGCGCGAAAATGACGCGTCCTTCGCCACCGCCTGGGAGGAACTCGAAGACGTCCGCCAGATAGGATTCCGCGGAGAAATCGACTTTTAGGAAATCGTTATGAGAAGAAAAATCGAATTGTTTGCAACTGTTATTATTCTTACCTTCTGTGCGTGTTCTGTGGGTAATGCGATTAAAAACAGGCTTCCCGCACCGCATCGCGTGGACGGCGAATTGCTTTTCCAATACGAATATCCCGCCGCTAAACACGTCCAGCTATGCGGGAATTTCAATAATTGGTGCGGAACGAAGGACACCGGCGGAATCCTCGACCCATCTATCGGAGTAATGTCCGACGTAAACGACGACGGAATATGGGAAATAAAGATCGACCTACCACCGGGAAGATATCAATATAAATATATCATCGACCGCGTTAGCTGGGTGATGGATCCGTCCAACCCGGACACCGATTTCGAGGACGGCATCGAGAACAGCCTGCTAATATTGCGATAAAAGGTTTTCAATCGCCATACATGCAAAACCTCCCTTTTTTCGTGGTAACACTTGACTATCAACGTGATGTTCATTAAACTTAAAAACATGAAGATACTGGATTACCGAACAAGTTTTTTCCCTTTTTTTACGCTTGCGCTAACACTATCGATACTTCACGCGGAACCGGTGATTGTCGCACGGGACGTTCACGGCACGGCATCGGGTCTAAACAACCAGCGAACTATCGTCATTAATTCCGGCGGGATACTATACTGCACCTATTCGGGCTACGATGGCGCTAATTATCAGATTTATATCGCGATGAGCAACGACGACGGCCTGACGTGGAATTCGGATTGGCGACAGATAACTACGGGAACGGACGATAATTATCAACCCAGCCTGGCGATAGATTCTCAGGATACTCTCCACCTGATTTGGCGCGGAGACGGCGCAGGTTCATACACCGATCTTTATTATGCCAAATGGCCGGATTTCACAATAGAAACGCTTTGCGCTTCGTCCGGGTATCCGGGCGCGTATTGTCCGAGCCTTGCGGTCGGCCCGGAGGACGACCTGCACGTCGTCTGGACCGGATGCCCTTCGAGCTGGCGAGTGCGCTATATGCGTTTCGATGTTTCGGCGGGGAGTTGGGGGCCGACCGAGGACGTCGGCGTGATGACGCCTTCACGATGGCCTTCGGTCGAAGCCGACACCGACGGCAATCCGCACGTAGTCTATAGAAACACATTTGGCAGTCCAAGCCACTATCGCTGTTCCCATAGGACGAAAATCGGCGGAACCTGGGCTGGATTCAACGGAGAAGACCGTGATACGCTTGACGAGTTTATCGCGACGGGGTCGTCTCTGGAACATTCGAGTATATATATCGACACGGAAGACAACCTCTACGCTACATGGCTATTCAACGCCTCCTTCGGGTCGAATCCGGATACCGTGCGCTTCAGACGATTCGATTATTCCGACTATGCGTGGGGAGACATTTTCCCTATATGGGGCAACGACTCTTCGGCCTCACATACCGCATATAACGGCGACGTAGTAGTCGATTCCGCGGGAGTTATTTACGTCTTTTATCACGATAACGATTCATGCTACGTGGCTATCTCTCACGACGACGGCGCGAGTTTTGTGATGGACAGCGTCGTCAGCCATGGCAATTACGAGGCACGATATCCCACGGCCAGAGGATCGTTGTGGCCGCCGACCAACCGCACCGGACGCTGTATAGACTATGTATATACATGGAATCATCCCGACAGCTCCGTCAGATACTTAATTTACGATAATACCTGCGGCCAGAAAGATACCAGTTTCATATTAGCGGCGATAGTCGATCCGCCGGAAGGCATTATATCGGCCTGTTCCGATCAATCCATTACGACTTACATCACCTGCCCGGAACCCTGTTCGACCCATCTCTTCAGTTCCGGCTCGACTGTGGAATATTACGATTCGGCCAGCGGCACCTGGCGACCGACCTCCCCACGGGATTCCTCTATCTGGATGCCGTATATAGTCCCCGGCGCGGATTGGGTTTGGGGAAGCAGTATAACCGCCGGTCGAGGTTATTGGTTCCGGACATACTTAAACCACGATTGTGGCGAGTTTTTCACGGCGACTATAAAAATCCGGTGCGACAACAAAGCCTGGATTTACTGTAACGGCGAACTTATCGATACTACAAATGGCTATTCCGGAACCGGCCCCTGGGGATGGCGGACTATGTTCGAGTTCGACCTGACCGAATACATCCACGGCGGCGTGGATACTTTTACTTTCCTGGCTACCAATGTCAGCGGATGGGCGGGGCTCGCATTCGATATCTTTATCCATAATCCTGGAGGATGTTGTGGCGAAATAGACCCATATTCGTTAGATTTTGTCGTCGATGACCAACATTTTTCCTACGGCGATCCGGGAATCGATTGGGACGGCGATACTACACTGATTTTCACCCCGCAACCGCCGGATACTTTCGAGGACGGCGACACTGTCATCGCCGAATTACTCTATGTCGCCGACACCTGCAACGGCGAACTGGATACGTCTTTGATAGACGCCACACTCTTTTTCTACATCGACCTCGCATCGCCGACTATCGAGTTGGAAACTCCGCCAATGGGCGATTTCACTTCCCTGCCGGCGGGTTTTTCATTTGCGATATGGGACAGCTTCTCCGGTCTGGACACGTCGTCGATACAGGTCGATGTCAACGGCTTATCTTTCGTCGTAGGCGAATACGGATCGGAATACATCGATACCGTGCTTTCTTTCCTTTCAGGAGACGTCAGCCTGCTATGGTCGCCCGGCGATTCGATAATTATCACAATCATCGCAGGAGACTCGCCCGATATATGCGACCGGAACGTCGATACCGTCCGCTACGCATGGTTCATGCGCGATCCAGATTCGCCCGTGCCGTCGATAATCGAACCGAATCCCTGGATTTACAGCACTTGCGTGCCCGAATCGATCCTCATCGAGATTGTAGATCCACACGGAATAGATTCAACTACAATCGAACTCGAAATAAACGGTGATATTTACACAGTCAATTCGCCCGAAATAAGCTGGAACGAGCCGATATTGACCTTCTATGCCGCAAATGGCTGGCCGGACGACGATACGATAAACATATCATTGAACCACGCTTACGACATATTCGGGAACGACATCTCGACAGCGCTCCAATGGTCGTTTATAGTCGATTACGATCCGCCGACGGCGTCGATGACCGAACCAGCGGTCGAAATGACCCGTGACATAAACCAGGACATAATCCTCTGGATTTGCGACGGCTTGTCAGGAGTGGATCCCAATTCCGCTATTCTTACTATCGACGGTATCGAATATCATATAGGCGATCTCGAATGGTCCCCGGATATCCCCTGCGGGGAGCTTGTATTCCGCCCTGAAGACATCGGTCTTATATTCATAAACGGCGAGACGGTTCATGTCAGTCTCGAAATCGGCGATTCACCTGATAGATGCGGCCCGAACACCGATTATTTCGAATGGGAATTTCTGATAGAGCCGGAAGTCGGATGCGAGGCTATCCCAAATCCATTCACTCCTAACGGCGACGAGATAAACGACGCCGCGTTGTTCTATTATCCGAACATGTATTCCGAACGGGCGGAGTTGGTTATCTTCGATACCCGTAATAGGGAAATCTGGCGATCGAATATCCCCGAGCAAACCGATATGTCATCGGCACCGGGAAGGTTATGGGACGGCAGAGATAACAAAGACAAACTTGCCGAACCGGGATTATATATATATATTCTAAGTTCAGGTGGCCGTGTGGTTTGCAACGGGACGATTTTATTATTAAGGTGATATGAGAAATATCGCGATAATTTTTGCTTTATTAACGATTGTTTTAACAATAGCCGCACCTGTGCGTATTGCCAGGGACGTTCCTGCGATATCTTCCGGCAGAAGCAACCAGAGGTCTATCGTGCGCGATTCCGCCGGTTATCTTTATGTCGCATACGACGCCAATGTCGGTTCGGAAATAGAAGTCTTTATCGCGCGAAGCACCGACGACGGAGCATCGTGGGAATCAACATGGGCGGATTTAACTTCGGCATTAAGCGGCAATCATCGGGATCCATCGATAGCGATCGACAGCCACGATACATTGCACATTGTCTGGCGTGGCGATATAGTCTCGGGCGACGACGCGGATTTACTCTACACCCGCTATCCTAATCCATCCGTAACTACGATTTGCACACGTTCAGGATATCCCGGAGCGTATTGCCCCTCGTTGGCAGTAGGCCCCGATGACGATCTTCACGTTGCCTGGACGGGATGCCCGTCGAGTTGGTTCATTCGATATGCTCGATATGACCGAGCGACCTCCAGTTGGGGCCCCAACGAGGACGTCGGCCCTCGAACGCCCTCCAGGTGGCCGTCCGTGGATGTCGATATTACGGATATAGCTCACGTAATTTATAGAAATCAATATTCAAGCCATTATCACGCCGCTCACAGAATGAAAGATGCCGGAGCGTGGGTAGGGTTTAACGGTGAAAACCACGATTCATTGGACTTCGACGATATAACCGCGTCCGTCGAATACAGCTCGATTTTCATAGACTCACTCGAAAATATCCACGCCGTATGGCAATGGATGGAAGCCTTCGCGTCCAATCCCGACTCCGTCCGTTACAGGCGATATATCAATTCCATATCATCCTGGAGCGGCCTGAAAACGATCTACGGCAATGGCCCGACAGATTCGCATATTAATAATTCCGGCGACGTTGTAGTGGACGATAACGGCTATGTCTATATCTTCTATCACGATAACGATTCGGTAATGTGCCGCGTGTATTCCGATCTCGGCGCTACTTTCGATAGGGATACCGTCCTGGAGAATAATACAAGAGCCAGGTTTCCGAACGCCCGCGGAAGTAAATGGCCGGCTTTCAACAGGCCGCAATACCCCTGCGTCGATTTTGTGTTTACCTGGGCGCATCCCGATAGCCCGGTCGTTTCCCTTATGTTCGACGAAATATGTCTCGAACCCGAATTGATCGAAACGACCGAAGTCTGCGCGGAAACAAGGGTTCCATACGATAGCTCTTTTACTTCCTGTTCGGATCAGCAAATAGACTTCTGGATTGGCTGTTGTGGAGGAGGAGATTCCACGAAAATCACCTCCACGGACTCAACCGTCGAATATTACGATTCGACCTCCGGCACATGGGAACCCGCATTATACCTCGATCCCACGCCCTGGGGCACATACTGGGTTCATCTCGACACAGACAGTTGCAACTGGGTTTGGAGCGAATATCCGGCTTCGTCCAGCCACGGCGATTGGTTCAGAGTCCTCGTCGATAGCGATTGCGAATCCATCGACACAGCTTTCATCCGTATTCAGGTCGATAATCAGGGCACGATATACGCTAACGGAACATACATAGACACCACGCATGGCAATCCCGGAACCGGTTCGACAGGTTGGCGGACACTCCACGAATTCGATTTGACCGACGAATTTCACGGCGGCGTCGATACTGTTACAATTATGGGATATAATTCCAGCGGCATTGCCGGGATGATTTTTGAACTATACGTTATCTGTTCCAGCCCCTGTTGCGGGGAAATCGACGAAACAACAATCGATTTTACGGTCGATGGCGATCATTTCACGGTTCTCGATCCCGAATTATCCTGGGATGGCGATTCCATTCTCTCTTTTACGCCTGTTTCGCCTGATACTTTCGAGCATGGCGATACTGTATATGCCTGCGTCCAGGCGGTATCCGATACGTGCGCGGGTGTCTTGCGAGATACCGTATGCGTTACATTCTTCGTCGATCTCGAACCGCCGGTTATCTGGGGCATCGAACCGCCGCCCGACACGATGACAGCGGTTCTCCCGGATTCTTTCGAGTTCTACCTGATCGATTCGATTGCCGGACTCGACACCGGTAACGTAGTTTTCACGGTGGCAACCGACGCTGAAACGGCCTATATAACTTCCCCCGGTGCCGGCTGGTTTTTCCAATGGTCCACCGATTCCCTCGTTTACGAACGCGGCGACACAATCGAAATCTGCGTGACCGCGAACGACACCGCTAATTACTGTCCGCCGAATGTCCTGGATACATGCTGGTATTATTTCATAACCCCCTGCCGCCCACTGGATTTAAGCGTGATATGCCCACTTCCCTGCTATTCTTTCGTCGCGTGTTCCAGCGCTTCGATTGTGTTCGAGATAAACGACACTGCAGGTTTTGGTATCGACACGATGAACGCCTTTTTCACCGTAATAGAAAACCATCCCTCCGGTTTAGCCGATACGAGTATCTTCGAATCGCCGCTTCCCAATATTATATTCGATTTCTCATCCGATACGACAGTCGCCGTATGGGACAATTGGACGGACGGCGATAGCGTTATTATCACTCTCGACAGTCTCTATTCCATGGACGGCTGTGTAACAAAACCGTAATATTTCAAAACCCCCGACAGGACTCGAATAAAAATTCCCCTTATACTATCCTTAGCTATTGACATTATCGTCCTCGAATAATAGCTTTACCAGAATACTCAGGAGGCTAAAAATGAAAAGAGTAATTCTTATTCTATGTATCTTTGGTTTATTAACGATGCCTGCGTTTTCGGCTAAAAAAGGGCATCTTTCGGTTAATGCCAAAGCCGAGCTTTACAATCCCCCCGGCGAGGATATCGTTGCACCGATGCTTACGGTTCAGGCACGCTACCGTTTAAACGCTTTCATTGCCATAGTGGGGAGCGGTTCCTGGACGAAATATGAGGTCAGCGACGTCGATGTTACATTCGTCCCCGTATCCGTCGATGGAGAATTGCATCCGCTTGGAACAAACATCTTCGATCCTTATGTCGGTGTTGGATTGGGGGTAAATTACCGGCAGGCCGAAGAAGCCGATCCCGAACTCGATATCGGAGCGGATATACTCGGCGGCCTAATCTGGAAACCCGAAGGCCATTTCGGAATCGATGTGAGTGTGAAATACCGAATCGAAGACTTGGCCAATCCCGGCGATTCAGGTTCGTGGTCCGTCGGCGGCGGCGTTACGGGAAGCTGGGAAACGGATATATAAAACGGTGAAATTACCGCAGGGGAACCGTTGGCGCGACGCGAGCGTTCTGCATAATGTGAGGAAAATACAAATCAGAACGTAGCTCGTGGCGTGCCAACGGAAAAGCGCCGACCGGGGGGAGAAGTCTATCTGGCACGGAATTAGCTTATCAATCGAGATATGAAAAGAGCGATAACGTTCACATTACTTGTTTTCGCGATAATCTGTTATGGCCAAACGATTTATGGCGATACGGAATTGCCGCCCGGCGCTTTTTTATGGCTTTCTGGAGACGCCGCTACCGAGGCCCTGGGAGGTTCGGCTACGGCCAACGGAGGTGTCGCGTCAGGGTGGGCGAATCCAGCCGTGTTGTTCGATATCCCAAATTTAACTGCGGGAGCCAATTACAGCTATATTCGCGAGAAAACTAATAATTCCGGCCTTTTCGCAACTAAACGATTCGGCGATTGGGCCGGAGCAGTCCGATTATTTCTGGTTAATTCGGGCGATATCGAAGCCCGCAGTGGGCCATCGTCCGAACCGGATTACCTTTTCGATACTCACCAGCTTTACACGCAGTTCACAGTCGCAAGGTCGTTTAACGACTTAATATCGACTGGCGCGTCAGCGAAATATATTCATGAACGAATCGACCAATACAACCGCCAGGGATGGGTCTTCGATATTGGTGTGGCGGGAAAATACGAATTCGTAAAAGCTGGAGCCGCGGTCAATAATTTTGGGGGCAAACAAGTCTATTTCGAGGACTACCGTGAAAACTATCCTGTTACATACCGCATAGGGCTTTCGGCGCAAATCCTCGATTATGGAATGATAACCGCCGATTACGTCAAACCTGATCTCATGTCGGGCTACACTGCCGTCGGTATCGAAGGATATGTTCAGGACTATTTAACTCTCCGCGCCGGATACACGCCCGGCCACGATACACGTAATATTTCCGCTGGCCTGGGCGTGAAATACGCGGGTTTCAATCTCGATTACGCGCTCACAAATTACTCGGAAAACCTCGGAATAAGCCATCAGGTAACGTTAAGCTACTCAAATTGAGGGCATCGACTATTATCTCATTTCTGCTTCTAACAATCGTTTCAGCGATGATTGCACAGGATTCTCTGATCTGGCCGTTGATTTGCAAACCGGAACTGACGAGCACCTTTGGCGAGTTCCGCGTCGGTCATTTCCACGCGGGTATCGATCTCCGAACACCGGAAGGCGAAGGAATGCCGATTATAGCACCCCGGAATGGTAGTGTCGTCCGTGTCCGCGAGACGCCCTGGGGTTACGGAAAAGTAGTCTATTACAAAATGGATAACGGCATTACAGCGGTTTTTGCGCACCTGTCGGTATTTAACGACACGATCGAGCAGATAATCAAGGCGGAAAAATATCGCGAGAAGTCAAACACAGCCGAAATGTGGTTTAAGGAGGGAGATTTACCCTTTTATGCTCACGATACTTTAGCCTTCTCAGGAAGCACGGGAGCCGGATCGCCACATCTCCATTTTGAAACTCGAATAAGTATGGATAAGCCAATCAACCCCATGGACCTTGGATACGTTACCGAAGATACTCTCGCACCGCAGATTAACGAAATATGGCTCATCCCGCGAAGCGACAATGCGACAATCAAAGGTCGCCCGATTCCATATAGAATAAATAAAACAGCGCTGGCAGGTGAGAATCCCAAAATCAAGGCAAAAGGCTTAATAGCGCTAGCTATAGACATCAGAGACAGAGAAAGCGAGGAAAATCGCAATACATACGGAGCTTATGTTGTGAGGGCTATAGCCGGTTTGGATACCCTATTCAACTTCATTGCCGATACGATTTCCTACTCGACAACGAAACAGATAGGCCTTATATATGAACTCGGTCATCAGGAGGAATTCGCATATCGAAAACCTCTGCTACGTATGGAAACACCCGGTTGTTCCGAAATATGTATGCTTAAAAGCGAACCGTTGAGATTAATAGACGTCACCGAGAACACGATTAAAGTTAGAATAGAAGCGGAAGATTATATCGGCAATTCTACTGCGAGAAGTTTCACATTGCTTCCCCAGACCGATTCCTTGACTACACAGATATTGCCAGACAGTATTCCAGATATTGAAGTTAGCATATCTCATCGGATTTTCGGTATTGAATGCATGGTAATCGTGGCCGAATTAAATTGCCCACTCCCGACGCCTCCCGTTTTATACAGGAATGAGAACGCCGTCTATTCGTATTCCCTTAGCAACTCGTCTTATTCCTACCGTCTTTTCGACATGAAACCCGGCGTGGAATTGATATTGCGCGTTGGTAATAGGGAATTTCCTTATATTCCCGGTATCTGGCGATTCGAATCGGGCATGGAATACGAACTTGAGGGCGGCTGGCGAATAGAAATACCTGAGAATAGCGTATATGAACCCTTCATCGCCGACGATACGATCCTGGTAGATTCTACCGGAGCTAAAAGACTCAGACTCGATCCGCCCGGGGTAGTATTGAAAAGGCCCTCCCTACTCAGTGCCGATATATCGGCTATTTCCGCGGATAGCGGGAAAGCTTGTATAGTTAGGCTATGGAACGAAGATACTTTTTTCGTAAGTAACAAAATCGACGGCGAAGGCAGAATCGTCGGCTCGATTAGCGCTCTGGGAACTTTTATCCTTGCGCAAGACTCAATTTCACCTAATTTAGTAATGAACATCGGGGATACCGTTCTTGTATCGAAAACTCTTCATGCCGATATCGAAGATGATCTATCCGGTTTTTCACGCGAAGTTTTGCCGAACAGTTATATCGATAACAAATGGATTCCGACTCAATATGATCCAGAAAGCAATACTATAATGGTCGATATCGAAGAAATCGAAACCGGTTTGCATGTCTGGCGAGTCTCAGCGCGAGATGTGTGCGGAAATGTCGTAACCGATAGCGTCAGGTTCGTCAAAAAGGAGACGTCTAAATGAAGAAATTCTTTATTGCCGTGGTGATTGTTTTGTTTGTTATGGCATGTGTCCAGGAAAACGATCCGGAAAGGGTAGTCAGGGAATACTATAGAGCAATGGACGAGGAGGATTTTGAGTTGTATATGTCAACGGTTAGCGGCGCTCGCGCCGATATTGCCAGCGATCTGCTCATAGAGTTTTTCGAGAACTACGATGTGTCATATACGATAGACACAATCGCAACTCTTACCAGGGTCGGAGACAAAGCTCAGGTTATTTGTATGGTCACGGCAAGGGACGAGGGTGGCCCTAAAAAATTCACCGATAATAGAATTACCGTATTAAACAAACTCAGACGCAAGAATATGAGATGGACAATTTATGACGCCGAACTTTCCGAACCTGTAAAATTGGATTCCCTGGGTAATCCTTTGCAGAAACCTGCGAAGAAAGACTCTCTACTCTGGAAGCTGACGTTACCCACCGGGTAGAAAGGTGTTCGCATACCACTCGATTATCCTTTCACCGAAGTAAAAACAGATAATCCCCGCCGCCATTAAGAAAGGACCGAAAGGTATCAATCTGTCCCGGCGCATTTTTTTCGAGCCGGCTATTGCGATTATTCCACCTATCGATCCCAGAATAGAAGCTATGAATATGGTCAAAACGACATTCCTCCATCCAACGAACGCTCCGATCATCGCTATCAATTTAATATCACCCAATCCCATAGCTTCTTTCTTGAATATAGCGCTTCCAATTAGACGAACAATCAACAGTAAAACCGCCCCGAAAGCCGCGGCAAGAAAGGCGTATAATAATCCAGACCACGATCCCGAAAGAAGAGGAGCGAGTATCAGCGCAACTACCAGACCCCCAATTGACAGTTCATCCGGGATAATCCGGTGATCTATATCTATGCCCGTGATGGCCACTCCGAGTCCCGACATTATTATAGCCGCCGCAAAATCCCAGTTCAGTGTGGCTCCCGTAAGAGGCCATGCAACGGCAAACAGGAGAGCGGTTACGAATTCTACTACTGGATAACGCGGCGATATCCTTGTGCCGCAGGCCCGGCACTCACCCTTCAGTATGATATAGCTGATTATCGGGATATTATCGTAAGGGCGGATCTTAGCATCACAAATAGGGCAGTGGGAGGGCGGGAAAACCACGTTTTCGTTCCGTGGAAGCCGCCATATTACGACATTCAGGAAACTGCCTATAGGTAATCCGAATAGGAATGCGATTAGCATCGGTAACCAGTCCATTTAATCCTCCATGTATTCACCCGGCAAAACGCCGGGAAGTCGCTCATAGCCAATAAATTCGGGCGTTTTAATCCCCGGCAATTCGAGGTATCTGCGCCAGGCCTTTAGCGCGTCTTCATTGTTTCCTACGGCCTCGTAGGCGTCCGCGAGAAGATAATGTATTTTAGCGTTAAAAGGGTCGTTTTCTATCGCTAACTCGAGGATTTCAATACTTTTCTCGTAATGCCCCTCGTCGAAATAGAGTTTACCAAGAAACAACTGCGCCGGAGCATACTTTTCCGAAGCCCTGGCAAGCGATTGTTTACCCCTTTTTGTTTTGCCCATTTTCATGTAAACAACGCCGGTCGTATATTGCCACTCGGGCGATTTATTTCCAGAAATCCTTGCCCACCGGTTCGTTGCCCATAGCGCGGCTTTATTCATTTCCATTCCAGAATATGCGTTAGCGAGATTTCGCCAGCCAGCCGTATTACCCGAATCTATTGCGACCACGTGGTTTGCCAGAACTCCCGCCGAATCATATTCACCGATTTCCAGCATCGAATTTGCAAGCGAAGAAAGTGCCGGAACGGAAATATTTCTGTTATCGAGATGTTCCCGAGCCAACGATACTGCGTTGATCCATTTGAAATTATCGATGAATGTGGTATTCGCAAACAGGATGAAAACCAGAATCCCCAGGACAATTTCCGGCGTTAAATTAGGCCATTTCTTCCGAATCATGTCGCCTATACGTCTTAATGTGATAGCGAAAATAATACAACCGCCTATTATAGCCGGATATATCGAACTGAAATCGATCGAATCATGCTTGACGATCGGCAACGATGGTAGAAGAAAGAGAGTTACCAAAATCATCGCGTAAGTTGATTTCCCCCCCCCTTTTCTCCAGAACAAATAAAGAACGAAATGGTAAATCAAAAGGAAGACTATCCCCGAAAGAATAGCGACCAAACTTCCAGCGAAAAAGGATTCGGGAGTGTCAAATGGAGATGCACCGATAGGAAAAAAGAGAGTCGCCATATTGTTCATGAATAAAAACGGAACGTTAACGATTATCGACCATCCCCAGCCCGCCAAATTGGATTGAGCTATCGAGGTTCGCAATATAAGCCCCGCAAATACAAAAAGAGTTAAGATGATAAATGGAACAAGTGCCCTGCGATTTGACCGAATAAAGGCGTCGAAAGCAAATAGCGCAGGTAAGATAACAATTGCGTTGGCGTTCGATAGAAAGGCCATTATCAGGGAAATCGTCAATCCCACAATCTTCAAGTAGCTCTTTTTCCTCCTGTAGGAGGCGTAGAGAAGTATCGACGCTATCCCGAAGAAACCCATAAGAAGAGCTGTCCTTCCAGAAATATACCTAATCGCGTATATCGTTATTGGATTAAGGGCGAAAAATCCAGCGCCAATAGTGGATTTCAGGATATCGTCATCAAAGAAGTGTCTTCGCAGGAAGTTGAAAAGCAGGATTATAACCAAAAGATGGATCGCCAGATTCGTGATCCTGAATCCCCAGGGATTAAATCCCCATAGCCGCAGATCTACCCAATAAGTAAGTGCTATTATAGGAGGGTTAGCCTTACTATCAAAAAGAAAATCGCCAATACGGTTCAAGATAAATCCCGGTAGATTGGAATCGGCCAGAGAAGGATTATGTCTGATATTCTGGATGTCCTCTATGACGAATTCGCCGGGAAGACCGCTCGAAAAAATCAGAACGGTCAAAAGGAAAAGTATGAAGATTGGAAAATTACGCTTCAACATATATCCAGTATCGGTAATACTGGCGCGAAAATCAAATAAAAAAAGGACGGAGTGTAAAACTCCGCCCTTGTGCTCGCTGTGATCGAGTCTTAGAACGTGCCGCCTGAAACAACTCCGTCGGTGCTGATCACAATATTGGATACATCACCGAGGGAGCCGTCAACATCGGTGTTGGGTACAGCCTGAGCCGCACCATCTGCGAGTATGTCATAATCGAAACGCGGTTCACCACTCGGCGTATCAACGATGAGTCCAGTCGGAATACTTCCGTCTCCGAAAATGTCGGCCGTTGCCGTGGCATAGGCTCCAGTTTCTTCATAATAAGCCTGGTTAGCCTGCCAGATCTGTTTCACGACCATCTTGGCCTCGGAGATCTTACTCTTTTTGGAAGCCGCCATGAATCTCGGTATAGCCAGAGCGGCCAGAATACCGATGATAACGACCACGATCATAAGTTCGATCAGTGTAAATCCCTTGTTCCTCCTCATGTTTCCTCCTTAGGAAATGGTTTAGTTTTCAAAGCCACTTTGTATTGGTGCATAGTCCATGCCAAAGAAGGAAAATAACCATAGTCCTTTGTATAGCAATGAGTTAAGGAATGGTATTCGTCTGATGTCGATATTGAAAAACGCCGAAATTCAGTTGCATTTTGCAAAGTGCAACTGGTTGATGGATAATCGCCAATCACAATTTAGTTGAAATCCTCATTAGTTTCGGGCCTACCACCACGAGCGTATCTTCCAAGAAGATAATCCGGTTTGGGATGGAACAAGGATCGAAAAATATTAGATTTAACCCCTGGGTTCTCCACTTCGAGCCTATCGATAAGGCGGGAAACGTAATCCCGTTTGGTTTCGCCTTCTATCGGGCAGTCGGCGGATTGGTCGAAAATACGATGCGATTTGGCGTAATTACTAATTCTCGCCCTATTTATCATGAACATAGGGCGAATGATGCGAAATTTCCCGTCAAACAGCGGCTGGTTAGGCATCATCGTCGATATTTCCCTACCCCAGAAGATATTTATTAGAAATGTTTCTATAACATCCTCACGGTGATGTCCGAGTGCAATTTTATTCGCTTCCATCTCGTTAGCCGTTTCAACAAGGGCTTTGCGGCGCATTCGACTGCAAATAAAACAGGGGTTTTGCGGTCGTTTATCGCCGAGTGCGGTTTCGGCTATCTCGGGACGCTTGATTATTTCCAGCTTCATGCCGAGATTCTCGATAAATACTATAATGTTCTCCAATTTTTCCTCTTCGTGTGGGAAACCGGAGAATATGTGAACGGGAATGAAATCGACAAACCGCGACCACCACGGCGATTTATCCGCGAGTAAGTGGAGCATGGATAACGAATCGATACCGCCGCTTACTCCGATTAGAACGCGGTCGCCCTCCTTAAAAAGATCGAACTTACCAACCGCCCGTTTGATTTCCCTGAGAAGGACTTTTTTCCTTTTGGAAGGAGTCAGTTTGCGGAAAATATCGCTCATGGATAGATAACGCCCTTATCAAAACGCGGCGCGATATCGAAAAGGTCTATAGCCGTGCAAAACGCAACATCTTCAACCAATCCCAATTCCCTCGCAAGATAGACGGCATGCTCGGTTTTCTCCAGTGTCTCTTCCGGATTCGAGATATATCGTTCGAGTAGCCAGAAGGCGTTCCACGCGGAATCGGAAAGCAATTCTATTTTAATACCTTTTGACGATAGCTTATCGATGATCATCCCTGCGCATACGGCGTCTTCGATACTGAATCTGCCTAATTTGCCGGAACATACCAGTATCACCGATTCGGCATGGACTAATTCATCGACTATTGCGCCGAGATTAACGAATCCCCCAACGAATACGTCGTAAGCGTTTGCACAGGCAAGTAAGGTTTTACTGCCGTTAGTCGATGCGTAAATGAGTCGCTTACCCTCGATTTCTTTCTTATTATATTCGAGTGGAGAATTCCCTAGGTCGAAACCTGGAATAATGATGCCATCGCGTTCGCCACAAAGAAGAACGTCTTCGCCCATCTTATCTTTTAAGGCGAATGCCTTCTCCGCTGACTCTACAACGTGAATTTCTGAAGCCCCTCCATAAATCGCTTTGGTTATAGTCGATGAAGCCCGTAGGACGTCGATTACAACGCATGAAGTTCCATCGAGATAATCTTCCGCGACATGTTCAAGGGAAAACCTCGTATTAAGGACGTCTATACGCAAATTCGATATCTTGAGTTATTGTAATGTCGCTATTTATGGCTACCGTGTTTGTAAAGCGGCGGTTTCTCGATTACGGCCGCAATTGGGTGATTCCTGATCATGATTTGTATTCGATTACCCGATTTGTGTTCGCCGAAAAGCACGTAACCCAGGCCGACTCCGGTATCCAGCGAAGGAGAGAACGTCCCGCTTGTAACTCTGCCGATTTCCTGACCGTTCTTAAGGATGTCGTATCCCTTTCGCGGAAAGCCCCTTTCGAGTAAGCGGAAACAAATAAGCCTTTTACCGATCCCCTTCGCCTTCGCGTCGATAAGGTGATCCCTTCCGATGAAATTGCCCTTTTCCAATTTAACAATCCAGCCAAGTCCCGCTTCCCAGGGGTTTACCGTGTCGTCGATGTCGTTTCCATACAGAGCGTATTTCATTTCGAGACGTAATGTGTCCCTTGCGCCCAGACCTATAGGTTCGATGTCGAATTCCTGCCCCGCTGTTACCGTTTTGTCCCAGAGTTCGAGACATATTTCGGGGGGAAGGTAAATCTCGAAACCGTCTTCGCCGGTGTATCCTGTTCTCGAAAAAAGAATATTGTCATGACTGCCAATATTTGCATAGGCGTTGTGGTAGAAAGCCAGAGAATCGAGATTGAAATCCGTGAGTTTATCCATAACAGCCAGGGCTTTCGGCCCTTGAATAGCAAGTAGGCCGAGATCGTCAGAAACGTTCTTCACCTCGATCCCTTCGGACGGCGAGTGGGAATCCACCCATTCCCAGTCCTTATCGATATTGGATGCATTAACAACGAGCATATATTCGCTCTCGCCGAGACGGTAAACGAGCAGATCGTCAACGAAGGTTCCGTTTTCGTAAAGCATAGCGCTATATTGGCATTGGCCAATCTCCAATTGTGACGGATCGTTGGTGGTGATTCTCGAAATAAAAGAAAGCGCGCCGGGTCCTTTGACGCTAAATTCTCCCATGTGAGATAGATCGAACATTCCCACGGAACCTCTAACCTTTTTGTGCTCGGGAACGATCCCCTTGTAAAACATCGGCATCTTGAAACCGAAGAACTCGACTATCTTGGCGTCGGCCTCGATATGTCTTTCATAAAACGGCGTTCTTTTTACTGTCATTTTTATCCTCCAGTCGGTTTTGAAAAAAATCGTAGAAATGCATAATAAACGACCGGCGAGTTATAAGCAAGCGAAATCAATTAAAAATCCGTGACGTCGAGCTTACACTCGTCGAAATCGTCGGTTTCTCGACCAGAGCAGGGGATGAGTAATATTCCCCACCAGGTGGAACCGCTACCAATTATCTCTGAAAACAATTGCGTTTTGCAAAATGCGACTAATTCAATTATATCGGCGTCCGCAAACTCCTGTATAGCAGTGATCTAAATATGGTATGCAATCTGCGAAATAAAATAATACTATGAGGAACACAAAAAAGAATAAGGGTTTCACTCTTATAGAGTTGATGATAGTAATAGTCATCATCGGCTTGCTTACGGCTATGGCTCTTCCCAGATTCAGGACGGCCACACAGAAATCCAAGAAATCCGAAGCCCGATTGATGTTAAAAAATATCTACCAGGCCGCACGGGTATATTACATGGAAATGGGCGGATACCCACCGTGTAACCGGGACGGCTCCCCAAGATTCGGCGGATGGTGGATGTTTAACAACGCCGCCACAAGAAACAAAAACTGGAACAAACTACCGGGTCTTGCGGTCGATTCCCCAAGCGGCTATCCTCGATTTACTTACGTGATAACGAGAAGCGGGCCGAGGTTTCGCGCGGAAGCGTGGTCGTGGTTCCCTGATTCTTATGATGGCGCTATTGTCTATGGAGTTCGCGATTTGATAATCGACCAAAACGGCGTCCTCTGGGATGGTGGAAAAAGGCCTAGCTGGTAGTAACCCTACTTATAATCTCTGGTTCTAATAGGCCTGTTGGGATTCAGTGCCCCCAGTTGATTTTCGCTGGGGTATTCGAATATCTTGCCGACGGATAATTCCTCGATACGATCTCTCGCGACCTTATAATCTCCAACTATATGCGCACCGTCACCTATAAACGCGAGCATATTTTCGCCGTCCTTGATGAAATAGAAAACACCGTAGATTTCCATTACATTTTCGGTATCAAAAGAAACCTGTAAAACTGGTATATCGCGCCCCCCGATAACTTCGACAGTGCTTTTTGAATAATTACGGTCGAAATAACCGCCGGGATTATCCGTGAATTCATTATCGACAATTTCGCCGGATACGGTTCCGTCCAGACTCCTGACCACGCAGGAAATGAGTAACTGTCCCGTTTCGTCGATCTGGATAATTATCGGGTAATCTAATGCCTCGTCCAGATTCCTGAATGGCTGAAGTAGTCTCGGTCTGGAGAAATCTACGTTATTATAAACCAGCGGGCGCATCCCGACCCAGATAGCGAGGCTTTCGTAATATTGCGGAATTCCTGTCGTATCCGCGTAAATATTGGCTTTTGGTAGAGGTTGCTCTTCCTCGCCGGAAAACGCTTTGATGATCGGGACTATAAGGAATACAATCACCAGGATACCCATCACTATTCCGACGAAAACCTTCTGCTTCCTGGATGAATCGAGACGAAGCGTGACAAGAAACCAAATTATGCTGAAAATCGCTATTAATATCTTGATAACAGCCATCTATTTAGATTAGCTAAAAAAAATCATTTAACTATTATAAGATTATCTACTGGCGATAGCAATAGAAATCCGGTGTTTACTCCATCGGTTATGGAGTAAATTTCCTTCAATCATTTAACCTATAGTTATTTGAGGAGCATTAATTTCGTCGTGATTTCTCTTTCGCCGGATTTCAATCGGGCAAAATAGAGACCGGAAGCGAGTGGTTGCCCACTCGAATCCTCGCCGCGCCAGATAATCCTTTCGCTACCGATAACATTGAAACTTTTTACCTTTTTCCCGTTTATATCGAAAATATCCAGATTCGCGTCCGGTGCCGGCGATGCAATATCGATGGCAACCGAGGCATTAAATGGATTAGGATAAGCGGTTATAGCGAATTTTTCGGGTAGTTTGGCTTCCCCGATTCCATGTAGTTCGGGATTGTAGAATAAAACCGAACTCCCGCTGACGGGAACGGGGGCGTCCTCGGGATTGTCAAGATATACATACGAAAGGCCGTCGTAACCCGTTTCATGCTCGATGCAAATACCGGTTTCATCGAGGGCATAATCTTCGATGTTCCTGTAAACATATTCTATCCGGGAACCGAAAATCTCCTCGTCGTAGTAAACCTTCGCCTGGAATCTCATCAGATCCGGCGACGTGGTTCCGGTTTCATACATGTCCCATTGGATAATGAAACAACTCACGCCCGGCGAATCATCGAGGAAATCATAATAGTAAACTCCGCCGCCTGTAAGCCCGCTGTATTCTGGTTCGAGATCGGTCCATAAGGGCGCGATAATAGCATTCGGAGGATCGGGGTTGGGAAAAACCGGGGGAGGAGTTGCTACAGGAACGCCGGATAAACTCGTATCCATCAAAGCCCAGCCATCCTCGCTGATTATTACTCCGCCGCTGATTATTCCATAAAATGGAACAAAGAACGAGAATCCAATTGGCTCGGAAAGCCCGCCGAAACCGAGAGCGATCTCGGTGCCCACCCCGCCCGAATCCGGATTTAACTCTACCCAGTTATGGGCCGGCGACATGGAATCCCATTCCGCCCAGGAATCGACGAAATAATATTCCGTAATATCGGGACCGCCCTGATGCGGGTTCCGGACGTGAATATTATAATTAGGCGAGACCGCGGCGTTATCCAGTGTATCGCTTGCCTCGAAATGGTAGCTTACGGAATCGCCCGGTTGCAAACCGCAAATCCTGAAAGTGTAAATCTCTCCGTCTATCGTATCCGCCGGTCGGGTTCCCGGCGTTGGATAATGCACGTGAATAGCGGCCTCTTCTATTCCGTTGAAATCTCGTATCTGCGTTTCGAGTTCGATACAGAAACCGGGAACGTCCGCGAAAATACTGTCCGGAGGGTCGTGGGATATAACCGGGCCGATAGTATCCGGGCCAATCCAGGGCGGAACGAACCGAATCGCGAAGTGATCGAACAGCGGATTCCCCGGAGGCCAACCGTTGAATTCGTAAATCAACCCGTCCGTGCCGTCGAGGTTCTCGATACCGACCGTGGCGGATAATCCATAATCGTGATAGGGATCGTCGTCGGCATGAGCGTCGAGGTAATGATATTCTATCGTGCCGTTCATAAATAGCCTGGCTCCATAAGTTATCGGCGAGGTCGTTGAGCTATAGGGCAATTGGATTCGGTTCCAGATGATCCAGAAAGAAGACGTGCCGGTATCGTAATACTGCATTATTGCCGCGTCTGGATCCGCAGTAACGTCGCAGTCCGAGTCATCCCAGTAAACTGCGAGCAATGCGTTTGGTGTATCTGAATCCGGAATACTGTCATTTGAGAAATATGAAGACGATACCGTCGAATCGAAACTTATCCAGCCGTTTGAAGATATTCCAATAGAGGTGAAGTCTTCCTCATAATAAGTAAACGTGAACGGTAAATCGATAGTCGCGAACTCGTCGTCGCCCTCGAGTTCCGTTATAGCCGTTCCTTCCGACACGGGCGGCGCAACGTATAACGGCCCGCTCTCGTCGTAGGAATCGAACCACATATATCCGGCGATATCCGGGCCGCCGCGGGATATATGTTCCCAGACCGTTACGGTATCTGCGATCGCGTCGTTATCTCCAATAGTATCGTCCTCGACATCGACATAACATTCGACGATATAATCCCCGCCCTCCGTGGGTAGCCAGCCGGAGAATGTCAGAGTATCGAAGGCCCACGCGGCAATAGCAGTCGTCTCCGCAACATTAAAAACCGTATCCCCGGATTCGTCGAAAATATTCAGGAATGTCGGGACTACGTCCTCGTCTTCCGAGGAGAAATTCCGCAAAAGAGCGACGACATCGGCGGAGGAACCCGCTACGATATTCTCCTCCGGCTCGATTATAGAAACCACGCCGCAATCGTGGTTTGATGTCGCCGCGCACCAGAATTTTATCGCGCTTCCAGAATCCAAAGACGCCGTATTATATGAATATAAAAGGCCGTCCATGCCCGAAGGATCTTCGATCCCGACAGTTGCGCTAGCCCCACCTGAATATGAAATCGAACTTAAATTTGGATCGAGATATTGGAACTGGAAAGTATTTGGGTTGTCGTCTTCGGCTTCGAAAAACTGAAGTTGAAAATATATCGGATCCTCCGGATCGCTGGAATAACCCCTCCTGAACCAGTGATACCACGTAATATTGAAAATTTGATCAGGGGAACTTCCTGTAGTGTGATAATAGACGACTGAGCTGTCGTAAGCCATCAGGTCGTCCCAGAAGATATAGAGAGCACAATTTGGTGTCGTTATTGTCGGAATTGAATCGTTAATATATTCTTCTATCTCCGTCATATCGAATCCCGCAACCCCGTTCGTCGTAACAATGATAGTATCCGAATACGTTGTGCCGTAATACGTTATGGGGAAAGGAATCGGGACGGACGTTGCCGCATCGTCGGTGGTGGCGAATGAAGCCTCGCCAGCTAAGGACGTATCCGGTTCGATCCACTCGAACGTAACTTCGGGTTCCTCCTGATCCGCCCACATATATCCAAATCCGTCGGGGCCGCCCGTATCTGCCAACAATAGTCCCGATATGATTATCATTACGATGAATACGATAAAGTTCCTCATTTTATCCTCCGGTTAACATATTGCATATTAAATGAATATAGGTAAATCGTAACCTTTTGTCAACGCGTCGTCTAAAGACGGTTTTGATGGAACTGTGAAATTTTAGAAGGAACAAAAAAGGCCGCGATCATTTCGCGGCCTTTTCGTGCTATCGGAGTATCCGGGCTATCGTATTAGAGTTATTCTCTGCGATTCAGAATTATCCGAAACGATAATCCTGCAGTTGTAAACTCCGCTGGGCATTTCCCGTCCGTTATCGTCCACGCCGTTCCAGATAATCTCGTGGCGTCCGGCGGTCATCCGCGAATGAACGAGGGTCGCAACGTGGCGGCCGAGTATATTGGTAATTTCCAGCCGGACGTTTTCATCTCGCGGCAAGACGAACGGAATGGCAGTCGAGGCGTTGAATGGATCGGGTCTGTTTGGCAACAGCTGGACGGTTTTCGGCAATTTGTTATCCATTTCCTCGACATCCGTGCTGTATAATGAGATCGTGTGCGTATCCCATTCGCCCATGCTGAACGCGCAAATCGATTTTGCGATGAGCGTTAATTCATAGGTCATGCTACTATCGAGTATAATCCCGGCGTCGGGCGCGCTGAAGCTGATCATTGAATCGGTGATGTCCAGGCCGGGATTGCCCATTATCAAAGTATCATCCCCGAAAATGAGCGATATACTATCCATATCGCCATCGCCCCATTCGAAATGAATGTGAAGAAGCGAATCAAATATATCGTAGCTGGAACCGCCCGTGGATGTATGAACCTCTTCGATTGTTTCCGTCCACTCGGGGCCGTCCAGATCGACCGTCCACATTCCACTGACCGGAGCCGAAAGCGAATATCCAAGCGGATCCATTACGGCGTCCAGTGAAGCCGTAACTACATGGCCGTCCGTCCAGGCACTGGAGGGAGTGAATGTCAGAAGATGAGTTACGTCGTCATAAGCGAGTTCCGGCGAATCGAGTGTATACACGGTGCCTTCGACGGTAACTTGAACCGTAGTGTCGTCGATACCGTCAACATCGTATAGATACCAGACTATCGGGCCGGTGGCACTGCAAATATATCCAGCTTCCGAGTATCTGAAATAAGCTCTCGGTCCTTCCATTTCGATGTGGAAAACGTAGGTTGTATCCATCCAATTCGCCGGCCCGACATCGATTAAATCGCATATATCGATATCGACTATAACGGATTCTTCCGTCGCCGAAACCTCGAATGTAACCTCGTCATCCGTAGCCCATGAATACAGCGTCACCAATTCGCCATCGACGTAAGCTATGATGCTATCCTGAGCTACACCGGCGCAAATATCCCCGAAGCTTACGGTCAAATCGAAAATATCGCTACCTATAGTGTCGCCGTCGCCGAGAGAACAGTTGGTAATATAGGGCGAAGTTATATCGATAGTGTAAGACCAGGACGTCATGCTGGTAACGTCCAGCGGAGATCCGAGGCTGTCGTCGCAGTAAACTACCTCGGCAAATACTTCGTAACAGTCTGGATACATCGAATCAACAACGACCGTATGTAGGCTATCTCTACTGCTCCCGGTTACCGCGAGGTCCTCGCCGTCGAAATTGATAATCGCCGTGGACATATCCAGCGAATTGCCGTCGTAAAGGTAATAGACCATGTCCGTATCGGGAACGCTCACGTAGTTGCCGTCGTAGGGCAGAACCGAACGCGCGCGCGGGCCGTGGGAATTCATCAAATACATCCAGCCAAAGGGTGTATCAGGCGATGGATTCGGTATACCGTAATCTGGGGCGTCGGTTATATTATCTAACGATATTTCGACATAGCCGTCCGCTATCCTGCCCGCGCCAGAAGTCCATTCCGCAGGTTTCCAATAGACGGTGTCCGAAATACCCGCGCCGGATGAAACAGCTATACTCACCCCATCGTCCGCATCGGCACCGGTAACTGATGTCCCGAGAGGATAATCGTCGAGAGTTAGTCCGTATTCGGCACTCGATAACAATAACTCCCCATAAACGTCATAGCAGAGAACGAAGTTCTCCAATAACGAATCGGATTGTATCGAACTATCCGGCGGGAAGTAACCCGTTATCTCCGGGCCTTCGAGATCGACCCGGAACTGAGAAAGCGGCATCGAATCCGACGGACAGCCGTTCCAATCCTCAGCTCTGGCCAACCGGAACCTGACCACGTTGCCGTTTAATAAAGGAATCGCTGGTTGATAGAATAGAGTGTCGTTCTCGTAAGACAATCGCGGATCGGATAAATCCACGCCGATTTCCTCAGTCGGCGTAGGATAGAAGTAGAAGAATATTCGGTTCGTATCTACTCCAACGTCCTCGTCGTAAAGGTATATTTTAATCGGTTGGAGCGAATCGCTGGTAATCGTGTTATTGAGCGGTTCGACCAGTTCTACGTAAGGCCCCATATAATCGGATCCCCCGATCCTAATCGGCATGGGGGGAGAAGTCGTAAATGTATCGGGATCGTCCGTTCGAGCGGTTACCTGGAAGGAATCCACATAAGTTGTTTCCGGCAGAGGATCCACAATGACGCTCCAGCTAACGAAACCGACCTGCCCCGGAGCTAACGTGGAAGGAATAACGTCTTTTATAGCCGTGTCGCCAGGGGCGAGAGTAATATATGCCGAACCCACGTCGTTGAAAACGCCCATCATATTATCGACCGTAGTATCCGAATTGTTCGTTACACTTACAATGAGATTAAAGGGATTCGGATACAATCTGCATCCGGTTACAATCTGATTCCTCGGAAAAGAAATGGAAAGCCCGTATATACCGCCTATACTTGCCGAGCTGTCCGAAAGCCCATAGGTGGTTATGAAAGTGACCAGAGAACCGGGCGGAATCGTAACCGGATACCACCAGAGCATAACTCCGGAATCCTCGTAAGTATCCGTTTCGTCCAGTTCGACGTTCCAGAATTTGCCCAGAAGGCTTCTCCAGTCGGCCATCGCTATTTGACCCGGAGTAGTATTCGGCGGTGTGCTGAGAATTCCCCTGGCCACCAGGCCGAGCGTATCAGATGGCGGATCGTATTCATAAGCTTCCCAGAACGGCGGCATATCCCACGCGTGGATGGAATCTGGTAGAACACGGATCGTGTCCGAGAAAGGTATTCCTCCCGGTGCCCAGATTTTAGCCGAATCGCTGTCGCCGATTTTTGTGTCCATGGCTAAAATCACGCCCACGTCGTGCGGAACACTGCCGTCGTTTCGGATTAACCAACGCATAACAACCGTCCCTGCGTCGCCGCTCTCCTGCGGTTGAAGAACCTGTGAGATATAGAGAGAATCTGCTCCGTGAGGATCCTCCTCAATGAACCATTCGGTAATTACCCATTTATTGATAATGTCCACCGTCGATGGCAATGTCTGGTGATCTATCAGCGAAACCGCGCTGTCCGGGTAAATCATATTGATCATCGCATTTGTCGAATAGATCACGCTGTCGATGTAAAACCCGGCATAAGCTCCCGAAGGGCTTGCCGACCTATAGCTGGAATTCAATAGGAATTGAATCGGGGCCCCCAGAGATTCCGGTGGAACCCCGATACTGAACATACCGGGAAGATCCGCCCCAACACCGATAAGCTCGTTTTCGCTTTCGATGAAAGTCTGAGCCATCGTGGAAATCGCTACCACAATAAGGAGAAGGGCTATCAGTCTCTTCATTTTGTCCTCCGTTTTTTACATAATTGATTGTAAAAGCGCTATATCATTCGGTTAGTTTACTTTTGTCGTAACCAGAATCCTTATAAAAGCCGGTCTGCAGTATTCGCTTTCTATTATAAGGATTTCCTCGAATTGCCTTATCTGTTCGTCCTGCGGTATTTTCAGCGTGATAGGAAACGGACCGCCGCCCTCCTCTTCGCCGGGGATAACGGTCTCAGCCGGATATTCGAGCCATTCGGGATTATTGAGCCGCGGGAAACCGGAAGTGCCGAGTATCGTTAACTGAGCTACCGGCGAGGTGGGATCGAGAGGCTGTATCGAAACGAGCTGGGATTTCTGGAAACCGCTGAACAATTCGATGGTCTGCGATGTCTCCTTGCCCGGTTGAACGTCGCTAAAAACGACCATACTGGGTGCCGACACGATTTCGTTATCGGCACAAATAGGCACGACGCCGGCTTTCGCTTCCGTCTCGATTCTAAATAGTAAATAAGCGCCGGTCTGTATCTGCTCGAAGTTCCCCGGAACCGCTACGGGATTCAAGGCGATACCCAACAGCCAATGATGATTATAAAGGCCGTCATCTTCCGGAATGCTCATCCACATATCGACGGTTTCCTCGGTTCCAGCCTGCACGAAAACCGAATCCTTATCGAGTTCGAACCACGTCGGTTCGGGGAAATCCACATACCCCGTCGCCTGACTGCCGCCCTGGCTGGCCGGTTCCACCGCCAATTTGAATATCCGGTCTTTGGGCATCGGGCCTATCGTAATATGTTGTCCTCTGCGGAGCCCAAAATCATAATACTCGCCCACAGGAGCTTCCTGAAGTAGAATCGTCGGCGGTTTTACCCTCATCCGCGAGCCGAAAGAAACAGTAACGAGAATAACCGCGAGAAAAAAAATGATTAGTCTGAATTTCATAGTCTGCCAAATAGCGTTATTATCCATCATATTAATACAATTTATTACAATCCCGCACTAAAAGCAAGCATAAACCTGAATAATTATATTTCGCGCCGTTTTTCTCTGCCTATACAACCTATACTACTTCACGCGAACGCCGGAGGAACTGCGAGCTATCTTATCTGGAGGCAATCTCCCTGTCGCTTTTCCAATTCGAATCAAATAAGGGGAATTTACCGACCTCCTCAAGACAAAGAAAAATAATTCATGTTGTCAAAACCGAAATTGGACATTATAATTGTAAGATAAACAAAATAAGGGGGCGCAATGGCATCGAAAGCCGAAAACATTACGATCGAATACGAAGAAGACGGTATTCTTCTAACAAAAGTCCTGGACAGCGAGGTTCTTTCCGCAGGGGCATGGGCGACGGTTATCTTCAAATACCAGACATGGGACGGAAAAAATAACCGGTATAGCAAACAGAAATACACGATACGCCGCTATCGCAAGATCAACGACGAATACCGCCAGCAATCCAAATTCAATATCTCCAGCGACCGCCAGGCACGAAAACTAATCGACGTGCTGGACAAATGGGCTGGCGAGTCTTCGGATTAGACCAATCGTCATAGAAAGCGTTCATGAAAGCACAGATATTCGCACTTATCACGGCTATCGCCTGGGGTGTGGGCGGCTATTTTGAAAAAAAGGGACTGCACCTCGGCAATCTTTCCCCGCAAATTGGCATTACAATCCGCACGGCGATAGCTCTCGTCATTCTCGGTGCCGTCAGCCATCCACAATGGAAAACAATACCTCAAGCAGGTTCAAAAGCCCTGCTCTATATTATAATAGGAGGGGGTGTAGTCGCCGGAGCTTGTGGGATGTTATGCTTCTACGTAGCGATAAAGGGCGCGCCACTGTCGAAAGTCATGCCGATAGCTTTCACTTCGCCTTTATTCGGCGCTCTGCTGGGGATACTATACGGCGGCGAGAAACTCACCCCGCAAACGTTGATAGGGATGATCCTCACAGTGGGGGGAATAGCACTGCTGACTACGGCGTGAATTATTCTACGAAACCCGCCTACGGCCTCCATCTCTCTATTGTCAATCCAATGAAAACGGGAATACGGAAATTGAGTGGAATACTGGATTCCCCATCAGGTCGGGAATGACAAATGGGCGGTGGGGAGGAGCATCGGCGCATACGATAATCCCGGATCCGAGGTCGGAAGTGTCATTGCCGCGGTCGATGATGCCATTTCCGCACTCCGAAATGTCATTTCCGTGCTCTTTTCTTATATTTCCGCAGTCTTGTTAATTATTTCCGAACTCCAAAAAGTTTTTTCAGGCTTCAATGGGATTTCGGAGTGCTACAGTAAGATCTTTAACCTATTCGATAAAAAATCGAATAACTATGATGAAATCGAGGTCTAATCGAATAAAGAAGTCGAGAGTTATTTCGGGGAATAATAGTATTCGAGGGATTCCTGAGGTTCGAGGACGTAACGTCCGGTCGCGTTATCGGCGAATATCGGCGAGGTGGGGGATTAATTGGGTAATCCGCCGGATAAAATAACTGCCGGGAAGGCGTTTCCACCCTGCGGATCGAGTCCGAGACCGTGTCGAAGAGCCCGTAAAGGAGCGTATAGGATTGTCCGCCCGCGCGATTATCGCGAAAAAACAGTTTAACGGAAAAACTGTTTTCGCTCCCGTCATTACCCATCCCTGCCTAATCCCGAAAAATAAACGCCTGATTGACGATGAGCAGGCGAATAGAATAGCCTTGCTTTAACGTTTTGCAAACCGTATTTTATCAACCTATATCGGACGAACGCTTTTACGATAAGGTTTAGTTGATCGCCCATGTTGATGACGTTCATGTATATCGCTCTCGGACTCGGGACTCTCTTCATATTCATTCTTTTCCTCATGAAGTATCTAAGGAAAAAACGTGAGAGTTATGTCCTCGAATTCGAGCTTCGAAATCCCGAATATCTACGTCTTCAAGACGAGCACGACAGGATCGTCTCGGAACGCGCTTCGTTGGAATCCGATCATCCATATCAGCGGTTGCTTTCGGTGAAATACAAGATTGAAAACGCGAAAAAAGAGGGAAATGAGGCCATCGAAAACCGCAACCGCGAGATAATAAGCAGTATTCTCGCCGAGTATGAGACCACCGAAGAACAGCTTGCCCGCGCTTACCAGGCGCAAATCGACGCTATGAACGCCCGTCTGGCGGAAATTGAAATAAGGCAACGGCAATTGCGCCTGAAAGCGAAAAAAGAGGCTTTCAGGCTCAAGAACGTCCTTGGGGACGAAAATGGGTGATCGTCTCCTCGGCGCACATAAGTCCATAGCTGGAGGGCCGCACACGGCGTTCAAAAGGGGAGAGGAATGCGACTGCACGGCTATCCAGATTTTCACGAAGAACCAGAGCCAGTGGCGCGCTAAACCTCTCGATTCCGCCGAAATAGACAAATTCCACGCCGAAGCCGACAGAACAGGTATCCATGTTGTTGCGCACGCCGCCTATCTGCCGAACCTCGCGTCACCAAAGCCGGGATTATATAAGAAATCCTATGATGCAATGAAAATCGAACTCCAGCGGTGCGATGATCTGGGAATCCCCAACCTCGTATTCCATCCCGGAAGCCATACAACCGATTCCCGGGAACGCGGCATCCATCGAGTAGCCGAATCGATTGCAAGGCTTTATAGCGAGAAGGAGTTCGATACTATTTTGACTATCGAAAACACCTCGGGGCAGGGAACGAATCTCGGCAGTTCTTTCGAGGAAATCTCGGAGATAATCGATATTTGTGACTGTCGCGAGAAATTAGCGGTCTGTTTCGACACGTGCCACGCTTTCTCTGCGGGTTACGATATTCGATCTAACCAAAGCTACAAAAGAATCTGGGCGCGGTTCGATGAAATTATCGACAGGGAAATGCTCGCTGTTATTCATCTTAACGACAGCAAATTTGAACTTGACGCGGGCAAGGATAGGCACGAACATATAGGCAAAGGATTTATCGACCTGGACGGTTTCAGGAATATCATGAACGATAAAAACCTGATAAACATCCCAATGGTTCTCGAAACGCCAAAAGGCCTTAATACCCGGGACGGTAGCGACGTGGATATGGATCGGGTAAACCTGAACGTTCTGAGGGGATTAATCAAGGAGTGAATATGCCACATTGGACGGAGACATTCTTTGCGGAATATTTCAAGATTTTCGGGTTCGATAACAAAGATCCCGATTTAAACGAACTGGAAGCTCGTTTTATTGCGAGAGCCCTCGACCTGAAAAAAGGGGATAGAATACTCGACCTATGTTGCGGAACGGGAAGGCATTCTATCGAATTGGCAAAGCGAGGCTATGACGTCGTCGGGATCGACCTGACCAAATACTATATCGATTGCGCCACCGAGGAAGCTTCCCGTAAAAAAATCGAATGCGAATTCCTTGTCGGCGATATGCGAGCAATCCCTTTCGAGAACGAATTCGACGCGGTATTCAATTTTTTCACGAGCTGGGGTTATTATTCGGACATGGAAGACCTCCAGGTCTTGCAACAGGTTCATAAAGCGCTGAAACCCGGTGGACGGTTCCTGCTGGAGGTAATGAACCGCGACTGGATTATCGCCGAGTTTATCCCTCTCGATATCCAATCCGAAGCCGATATGGAATTGATTCAATACCGGCGTTTCCTCCCGGAAACGAGTTGTCTCGAGGTCGAATATATTTATCTTAAGAACCGCGAGGTCATCAGACAGGATTCGGTGGACCTAAGAATCTACTCTCTCCACGAGATTTACAATATGTTCCGCATCGCCGGAATTAAACCGATAAGGAACTGGGGTAACGCGTTAGGCGAGGATTTCGCTCTCTCCGATTCGAATCGGTGTGTAGTCCTGGGGGAAAAATAAATCCCGACAATCTGGCATGTTTACTGCCTTCTTTGATTTCCGTTAGGCGATTTTTATCTCTAAATAGTCGATAAAAAGCCAAACGGCGCATTTTCTGCTACAAAAGCGTTGACATAATTGAATTTGGCAATATATTGTTTCGTTTGTCAAATTGATAAAAAAATACTCATATATGGAGGAAAAGATGTATGCTATAGTCGAAATTCAGGGCGAACAGGTGAAGGTGGAGCCGGGGCAGGACGTCGTCGTGCCTTTCATGGCCGACGCTAAATCCGGCGACGAACTCACTTTCGACCGCGTGATGTTGATTTCCGGAGAGAACGAACCAATTATCGGTCAGCCCGTAATAGAGGGTGCGCACGTGAAGGCCAAAGTTATCGATCATTACAAGGGCGAAAAGATCATCGTTTTCAAAAAGAAGCGAAGAACGGGCTATCACAAAAAACAGGGGCACAGACAGGATCACACGCGTCTCATGGTCGAAGAGATTATCGCTGGATAAAGGTGACCTCGAATCTCAATAAACAGCTTCTAACTATTGCCCTGTTTGTAACTGTCTGCGTGGGGGCAATCCAGGCCCAGACTATCGACAAAATAAGCGTCGTAGGACTGGAGAGAGCTTCCGAAACTATGGTGATAAACACCTCGGGGTTGCGCGAGGGTATGCCCTTCGCTTCGGCGGTTATCGAGGACGCGATAAAAAAAGTTTATGCCACGGGCTTCTTCGACGATGTAGTCATTCGCGGAAAACAAACGGGGGATTACGTCGAGGTAGAAATCGAGGTAGAGGAACAACCGCAGGTTTCCGAAATAGTTTTCGAGGGAAATAAAAAGGTCGGCGAAAAGGACCTTATTAAAGCGGCGGATATCGCCCTGAACGATTTTCTATCCCCCGCCGATGCGTATTATGCCGTCCGGAACATTAAACAGAAATACTCCGAAGAAGGATATCCGCAGGTCGAAGTGGAGACCGAAGTAATAGAATCGCAAGCCGGACGGGTGGATCTCAAATTCATTATCGAGGAGGGGGAGGAGATAAAGGTCGGCTCGATAGAATTCCACGGCAATGAAGCTTTTAGCGATAAAAAACTCCGCCGTCAGATGGAAACGAAACAGAAATCCCTGTTCAGATCCGGTAAATTCAACGAGCTCAAATACGATGAAGACCTGGCCAAAATCGAGGAATTCTACAAGAACGAAGGTTATTTAATGGCCTCCGTTGCCGGCGATTCGATCTCTACAGACACTACCACCTCGCGCCTGAACATTGATATCTGGCTACATGAAGGGGATAAATACTATTTTGGCGATACCCGTATTGACGGATACACGATTTACGACTCCAACGGCGTTTATAACGAACTTGAATTCGAGCGCGGCGACGTTTACAGCGAGGAGAAATTACAAAATTCTTTAGCTGAGATATATTTTCTGTATCAGGAAAAGGGATATATCTATGCCAACGTCGAAGATGAGCGCAAAATCGAGGGCGATTCCGTCCATCTCGATCTGTCGATTACCGAAGGCAAGCAGGCGCATGTCAGAAAAATTGAGATAGCCGGCAACACGCGCACTCATGAGAAGGTTATACGCCGCGAAATGGCGATATATCCCGGCGAGACCTTCGTCCGTAGCAAATTGATGCGTTCCGTCCGAAACGTCTATTACCTGAACTACTTCAACGACGTAGTCCCGGATTTCGAGATTCTTCCCAACGGCGACGTCGATCTCATCGTAGATGTAGAGGAAAAACCCATAGGCCGCTTCCAGATAGGCGTTACTTATAACTCGCGCGATAAGCTGGTCGGCAATATTTCCGTGGGCTGGCCGAATATGCTCGGTCGCGGATGGGAATCGGAATTTCTGTGGGAATTCGGTACAAGCAGAACGAATTTCTCGCTGAGTTTCACCGAACCCTGGTTCCTCGATACCCCCACGACCGTCGGATTTGACGTTTACAATACCAGATGGACGTGGAGCGGTTATTATACTGAAACCCGAACCGGCGGTTCTCTCAGGTTGGGGCGACGTTTACGGTGGCCGGACGATTATTTCAGCCTGTATTGGCGATATAAACTCGAATGGCTCAGCTACGCCGATTTCTCATCGAGTTACGACCCGACACCGAACTACGACCTCCGCAACCGCGACTGGCCGGAACTCGAATCTTCGACAAGACTAACTATCCAGCGCGATTCCCGTGATTCGCGGATGTTCGCCACGAAGGGTAGCAGGAATGTATATTCGGTAGATTTTTCCGGCGAATTCCTCGGCGGCGACGTCGTCTATCAAAAACAGGATATTCGAAGCGAATGGTATTTCCCTCTGCATAAATACCTGACCTTCGTCGCCAAAGGCCGGGCTAATTATCTCACGAATGCCTTCGGCGACGATCCCAACGACGTGCCTTTCGGAGAAAGGTTCTTTTTGGGAGGAGTTTCATTCGACGGCCAGATTCGAGGCTACACCGATCGATCCATATCGCCAATAGACACCTCGCAGGCGGTTTACGATTCGACCGCCACGCCGGATATCGGAGGCTTATATCCTTTAATCGAACCGGAGAGTCGCTTTCGCTCCGGCGGACGCTTCATGACCATTTTCTCGACTGAACTTCGTGTTCCAATCCAGCGGGATCAACTCTATTTCTCTATTTTCGGCGACGCGGGAAACGCCTGGCGCGATATCGAAAACGCCGACTTTAATAATATGAAGAAGAGTCTCGGCGCGGGGATGCGGTTGGTAATACCTATGATAGGAATAATGGGCATCGACGCCGCATATGGCTTCGACGACGATCCGCTATACGGCAATGAGTCCGGCTGGCAATGGCATTTCCAGATTGGCCCGGAATAGAAGTCTGATATTAAAACCTCTCCGCTGCAATCGAATAAAATCACGGCAGTTTTGTATAGCAAAACAGAAATGTTATTGATTATACCTTATATTAAGTTTATATTAGGCCTAAGATGAAACGCAATATCGTAATATCAGGGTTAATTTTCCTTACGGGATTCCTTTTCGCCCAATCCGTTCCCGTTGTAACTGTTGACGGCGCGATTAATCCCATCAGTTCGGATTACATAATGAGATGCCTTGAAAACGCCAAAGCCGAAGGTGCGCCGTGTTTCATATTGAAACTCGACACACCCGGCGGCCTGATGACCACCACGGAAGACATCACGCGCGCCTTTATGGCCTCCGAAGTTCCTATAGTAATTTACGTGTGGCCGATCGGAGGACGCGCCGCCAGTGCTGGCGTTTTCATCGCCTACGCGTCGCATATAGTAGCTATGGCTCCCGGAACCAGAATAGGCGCGGCTCACCCTGTAGATATGATGGGTTCCAGCGGAGATTCCTCCGCGACTATGATGGAAAAAATCGTCAACGATGCCGTGGCTAATCTCGAATCCATCGCCGCCGAACGCGGAAGGGAAAAGGAATGGGTCGAACGTGCAATTCGCCATTCCGAGAGCCTTACTAACGATGAAGCAAAAGAATTAGGCGTTTCCGATATAACCGCGGATGACATCGACGGCCTGCTGGAGAAACTCGACGGCTACGTATTCGGGCCGAACAACGAGGATACATTGCATCTACCAAATCCGATTCCGGCGGAAAAACCGATGACGAGCGTGGAGCAATTCCTGTTCACCATCCTCAACCCGAATATTACATATCTTCTATTGATGCTGGGGATCGTCGGCATCTATCTCGAACTACAGAATCCGGGAACCATCGTGCCGGGCGTTGTAGGCGGAATAGCGCTGTTACTCGCCCTATACGCGTTCCAGATGCTACCGGTAAATTACGTCGGAATCGCGCTCATCATTCTGGCCGTGGTATTATTCATAGCCGAAACACAAACCCCAACCTTCGGGTTGTTGACCACGGGAGGTATAATAGCCATGTTAGCGGGAAGTTTCTTATTAACGAGCGGCAACGCCGAATTGTTCGTCATTTCGTGGAAGGTAATAATCCCGACAGTGATTATCGCGGGATTGCTGATTGTTTTTGCGATATTCAAAGCCGCGCGGGCGGGGTTTTCCAAACCTGCAACCGGCGATGAAGGATTGGTCGGGGAAGAAGGTATCGTCACGAGAAAATCAATGCAGAACCAGCGCGACACCTTCGCAGAAATCCATGGCGAATTATGGGCAATCGATGGCGAAAACCTCAATCCCGGCGACCGGGTGGTAGTAGAAAAAGTCGTCGGCAACAGACTTATAGTAAGAAGAAAATAAAATTGCGGGCAATAGGCTCGCGTAAACAATCGTTCGGCAAAACCGAACGATTTTTTTCGATATGAATTGCTATCGCGATAGACTCTACAAAATATTGCACCTCGTCGAAAAGCCCGCAAGATATATAGGCGGGGAAATCGGCGAAATAAAAAAAGAATTCCGCCCGGGAATGCTTCGATTCGCACTCGCTTATCCCGAAATCTACGAGATTGGAACGAGTCATCACGGCGGAGGGATACTATATCAAGCCGTGAACTCACGCGAAAAACTAATTTGCGAACGAGTTTACTGCCCCTGGAAAGATATGGCCAAACTGCTCCGCGAAAGAGGTGTTCCGCTCCTGAGTATCGAAACCAAAACTTCAATAGCGGAGTTCGATGTGGTGGGCTTCTCACTCGAATACGAACTATCTTACACGAATATCCTGGAGATGCTCGACCTGGCTGGAATACCGCTTAAATCGACCGAGAGGGGAGAGGAACACCCCCTGCTCATCGGCGGAGGGCCTTCCGTGTTCAATCCCGAGCCTATAGCGGATTTCTTCGACCTGTTCGTAATAGGCGATGCCGAAAGGGAATTACCCCACCTGCTCGAAATAATCAACCAATCGGATTTGCCGAGAAACGAGCTCCTGTCAGAATTAACACAGCGACGTGGCATCTATGTCCCTCGTTTTTATAAACCGATATTTAAGGGCGATTATCAGGACGGTTTCGAGGTTGCGGAGGAGGTTCCTTATCCCGTAAAATCCATACAACTTACCGAATTACCCGAACGGAATTATTCCACCGAACCGATAATCCCGTGGATTGAAGCTGTCCATGACAGGCTGTCTCTGGAAATTATGCGCGGGTGCGGCCAGGGATGCCGGTTTTGCTCCGCGGGATGGATATATCGCCCGGTAAGGGAACGAGACTGCGGACAGATTATCAAAGAAGCCGAAAGCCTTATCCAGAAAGGCGGCTGGGAGGAGGTCGGGTTCCTGTCGTTGTCATCTACGGATTACAGTTCCCTGAGCGACCTCCTCGCCAGATCGAGCGATTTCGTGGAAAAAAACGTGGTGAGCGTGGCTTTACCATCCCTCAGACCGGAGGGTCTGGACTCCTCTGCGATCTCTGTCCTGGCAAGAACGCGGAAAACATCGATGACCTTTGCGCCGGAAGCCGGCACGGAGCGGCTTCGAGCGGTTATCAATAAAACATACGACGAGGACGCTCTGCTATCGACAATCGACCGCGTTTATTCTGCCGATTGGCGGACGGTGAAGCTATATTTCATGGTCGGTCTGCCCACCGAGACCGACGACGATATCCACGCAATCGCTGATCTCTGCCGACGTGTATGGGATATCGCCAAACGCAGAAGGGGCAAATTAAACGTCTCGATTTCGCCCTTCGTCCCAAAAGGGCACACCCCTTTTGCATGGGAACAACAGGCGACCCTACAGGAAATCGAAAAGAAATACGAAATCCTGAAAAAAGAAGTGCCTCGAAAAGTGAAACTCTTCATGCGCGACCCCAAATTAGCACGTATCGAAGTTGCACTTTCCCGCGGCGACAGGCGACTGGGCGACGTCCTTACCGAGATATGGCGCAACGGCGGTGGTTTCGATGCCTGGGCGGAAAACTTCGAGCCCGACGAATGGAAAAAATCCTTCGACAAACACGATACCCCTCTGGAAATATTCGCGCGTGAACAGGATTCGAGAAGAATATTACCCTGGGAGATAATCGACAAGGGAATCCCAAAGAAATTCCTGTTAACCGAAAGAAAAAAGGCTTACGACGAGCATACATCGCCGGATTGCCTTGAAAGGGGCGGTTGCGAAATCTGTGGCATATGCGATTTCCCAAAAATTCACCTGAGCGAATCTCTAACTTCAAGAACTCGACAGGGTAGTTTCGGCAGGAGGAAGAAAGTCGTCCGCAAAACGGTTGGAATCGGGAATACGACGCTCCGTGTGAGGTTATCGCGGGAATTACCACTTCGCTGGCTCGGTCATCTCGATGTTACTCGCGCAGTTTCGCGGGCGATTCGTAGGAGCGGCTTGAGCGTCGCCTATTCCGAGGGGCACCATCGACATCAGAAAACGTCATTCGGGCCGCCATTGCCGGTAGGATACATCAGCCGAGCGGAATATATGGACATCGAATTCGAGAAACCGGTAAGCGCGTGCGATATGGAAAAACTCGCGGACGTTTTGCCCGCAGGCATTGACCTACTCGACTTCAAACCGTTGCTAAAAAGGTTTTCGAGCATCTTCGCCTCCGTCGATAGCGCGCTCTTTTCAGTCGAAATTCCGAAGTTTGTTTCGCCCGATTTCAAGGACGCCTTCGACAAACTCGTCTCCCGCGAGACGATACTTTTCGACCGCTACAAAAAAACAGTCGATTTGAAGAAATACCTCAAACGCTATCATATCGATGAACTCACCGACAACTGGCGATTAAGAATCTTACTACAATGCGATCCCAACGGCGCCGGGCGACCGGGCGAATATTTCCTCGCTATGGGCTTCGAACCTGTGGACGCACTTGGATTGCCCTATCTCCGCGAAGAACTGCTGATTCGCCATGACGAGGATTTCTATGACCCATTCGGCGTATATTTGGGAACCTGGGAAAAAAACATCGAGGGGGGCGACGATGGATAAGGGTCTTGGATCGAGAATGGCCGCCTATGAAGCCTTGCGCGCGATATGGGACGGCGAGGATAGCTCGACTGCTCTGCTGAAAGCCTGCCAGAAGTCCAAACTCGACCGGCAGGATATAGCCCTTACCTGGATGATTACTATGACCGTCCTCCGCGACCGCGATCTGGCGGACTGCGCCATAGACGAGCATCTCGACCGGAAAAAACTCGACCCGGAAATCCGCGATATCCTCCGCATAGGCGCAATTCAGATTATTTTCCTCGACAGAATCCCGACCTATGCCGCGGTCTCGACCTCGGTAGATTTATGTATGGAGATAGGCATGGAGAGAGCCTCCGGCCTGGTGAACGCGGTTCTTCGCAAATTAGACGGCCTCGACGAACACGACATCCCCCTGCCGGAATCGAAACTCGACCGAATAACAACACGTTTTTCCCATCCAAAATGGCTTGTCGAAAGGTGGATCGAACGCGAAGGCTACGAATTCGCCACTGCTTTATCAGCCGGCAACAACGTCTCGGCCCCGGTAACCTGCCGCGTCAATATACGGAAAATTACTCCGCGCAAGGCCATGAACTTCCTACTTGGACAGGGCATCGAAGCCCGCCAGATAGACCATTTCCCCGATTACCTGAAAATCGAAGCGCCCGGACATCCCGAAATCCTCCCCGGATTCGGGGAAGGCTACTTCTCCCCGCAGGATCCCGCCTTCAGCGTGCCGGTGGACATCCTCGATCCATTGCCCGGCGAACGCATTCTGGAAATAGGTTGCGCCCCCGGAGGCAAACTCACTCATCTCTCCGAACGTTACGGGGGAGAGGTCGAAATTCACGGAGTCGATTTGTCCGATGACCGCCTCGAAATGGCGCGCGAAAACATGGAAAGATTGGAACTGACCGAATTTGTCCGTCTTCACTCAGCCGACGCGCGCGAATTCGGCGAACCGGAGAGTTTCGACTCGGTTCTCATCGACGCCCCCTGCACATCGCTGGGCGTGATTCGCCGCCACCCGGAAATCCGCTACAGGCGAACTATGGCGGATATACGCGCACTCGCTAAAACACAGAGCGAACTCATCGCCTCCGCACTGCGAGTACTGAAACCCGGTGGCAGACTCGTTTACTGCGCGTGCTCTACTGAACCGGAAGAGGGCGAAGATCACTTAAGCGACCTCCCGCCCGGAATCCGCATCGATACGCCAAAAGATTACCGCCCGTCGGCTTTCGTTCAGGGCGACGTTCTCCGCACATGGCCGCACATCCACAATCTGGACGGCATGGTAACCTTCCGCGTGAAAACGCCGAGATAAATAAGAATTTACTTATTATTCCCCTCAAACCGCAATTTTCCGAATCGACCGCAAAAGACGTGGTTGCAACCGATCACGCCCTGCTTTTCGACTTTTTCGATCTGTAAGACAGCCGTCACGAGCCAAAAAGTATCGTAAATATCGATGGAGTGTCGATTTCCAGAAAAAAAGCCCCCTCTGGCCAATCCGGCCATGGGAGGGGGCTGAGGCGTGGTGCGTAGAATACGGGTTACTTCATCAGGATGGCGCGTTTCTTCGCTGTGAAGTCGTTAGCGCGAATCGTGTAGAAGTAAACTCCGCTGGGGGCTTCCTTGCTCGAATCGTCGAGGCCGTTCCAGACGACGCTCTTGTAACCCGCCGTTTCTCTGCTGTTAACAAGCGTCCTGACTTTCTGGCCGAGAATATTCGTGATTTCGATACTCACATTGGCATCCTCGGGAAGCGCATAGGAAATCTGCGTGGCCGAGTTAAACGGATTCGGCTGGTTCTGCCCGAGAGAGAAAGCCTTAGGCATTTCGGGATTATCCTCGGATATATCTCCTCCAGTGCAATCGACATATTTTCTAAGATATATCCTGTTTTCAGCGGATAAATCGTCACCATCAGTGAATATCCGTTTCACTACACCGAGGTTACCGGCTGTCCCCGCAAGATCGCCGTCATCGGCGTCCCAAACGTATAATATAAGGGTATCTACGTTGCAATCGAATCCCATTAGTGAACTAAGATTCCTAACCTTGAAATTATTTAGCGAAATCTGGAGAACCAATCCCCAATCACCACCAATATAATTCACAAGGAACATATCAGTAGTATTTATGTCAACCCAGGGTGAGTATGTGCCGGTTAAGTTGTCGAACATTCTTGCTTTGGCATAGATTCCAGCTTTACGACAGGTTGGATCGTATGCCGGATGAGACATCACTGAATCGCCACCCAAGGGAACCGGATTGTAGAAACTCTCTGTTAGGAAATAAGTGCTACAAGCCTCGTAAGCGAGAATACTGTCTGCCCAGACAAGAGTGTCGGGATAATACATCTGTTCTACCGTGTCATCAGGTGTGTTAAGGTAGAGATCAACCGGACATCCGGTCATAGTAGTATCACCAAAGGGCCCTGTGGAATCCGGTGCCCAGTAGCTCGTATCGTTCCAGACGAAGAATATAGCCAATCCGTCGCAGGCATCGTATTGATCCTTCGTTTCAGCTAACACGAGTGTAGCAAATAACCCGATTAAGCCTAATATTATTAACGTTTTAAAACTCATATCGTCTCCTTACTATTTTTAAGATATTTGTTAACTTATTGGCCAGGTTACAGGCGATGAAGTTGGAGTGGTAACCCAGATACGATATGGTAATCCCGGACGAACACGCCCGTTGGGGACCCACCCGAATGGTAATTTGGATCCGATAACACTCCATGTCATCGATGCGTTATTCCATCTCTCGACCTTATTTATTTCCGTGGCCCCTGTCGCGGTTATAGAAGCGTCGAGAGTCTCGCAGTCGTTGATACCATCTATATATGCTACCTTGAAGGGTATCATTACGATGTTTCTGTCACCGGCAATGTCATTTGAATATAGACTATAACTAGTATCCTCTTCGGGAACGATCCCCGGTTCGAATGTCGAGAATAGATCCTCCGATGCGATATTTGTTCCAGAAATTTTGTATGAATGAGAAACAAGAACATTCCCATCCGGAACCCATGTGCCTGGGAATAATTCTGAACCTATTGTACTCCAGGTCTGAGTCGAGGGATTCCATTCCTGAACGACAGAAGCTCCCCAGACGGCTAAATCTGACGAAATTAAGACGTCGTCATCGTAGCATGGGATTGAGATTATATTATTTGAGCCGGAAACCGGATCCGATTTCAGCCCCTGGTCGTATTCGCATAGCGGCCAGCTTGGGTATGCTGATTCGGCGTATCCGCCCGGAGCTGTTGGGCCGGAATCCACACTGGTGAAAACGTAGAACAGGTTAACCAGAGTGTCGCACACGCCTTTACTGCTCGACCAGTAGTCCGGCCAGAGCGTATCCACGAAGTTGTCGTTGAAGTAAAGACTCGTAGTTCTGTCCGGCAGAAGGATGCTGGAATCACACTGCGTTATGTAGAAAATACAGACCGTATCGCGGTAGATGTGATACCAGTCGGCACCGTAGTAGAATGGCGCCGCGTTAGCCTTAAACCTGACCTGCTCCGAACCAACCTCGCAGTTAACCTGAGTAATAACAACGGATTCGGGCGGCGGCGGACCCGGAGGAGCCATCAGCGTAACGTAGATGTAAATATCCTCCGATTCCGTGTCCATTGTGTGACCCGGATCTAACGGCGGAGTTCCTCCGCCGTCCAGTGTCCTCTCTCTCATTGTTCCTACCGGTGGACTGACCGGTGTTTCGCCCCTAGATTCGAGGGGAGTGTCTTCCCGCGTTTCCAGAGCCGGGGTAGTTTGCCTTTCTCTTTCGACATCGCCCGTCGCGCGAGCTTGAGCGAAAACCGAAAAAGTAAATGCAAGAAGCGCCATTATGGCGATAGGTAATGTCCAAATCGCTATCTTGCTTCTCATTCTTTACGCACCTCCTTAAAAACAACTTATTCAATTCTAAAAAACTACAAAACCCCCAAAGTGTCAATTAAAGATACTGGCCAAAAACTAAATAGTCAAGTAATTTTTAATAATAATAGTTAAAAAATTCTCATCTGTTTGCCGCCGGTTCTGCCGTAACTTTCACGATTATCGGATCTTCGGATGTCGTATCTGCTCGATCAGAAATATTCCATGGCGAGGTAAAACAAAGCGAAACCCAGAAACTGTCCGAAGGTTCAAGGTTTAATCCAAGACTGTCCATGCCTGGATAGGGCAATGAAATCAATGGATTAAAGAAACGTCCCGTGGTTACGTAATCGTCTTCATCCACTACGACGTCCAGAATACAAACTTCTTTATCTCCTCCGGGCATAAAACTCATCGTATCCATGGGCGGAATATCCCTGAATAAAGTTAACGCCCATAGCAGAAACTTGTCCCAGTCGTTCTCTATCGGCGGTGTAGCCGAGGTCGTCCAGGGAACGCCCGTAATATCGACATGATAGAGTATGTTAGTTACAATACACCCGGTATTTTGAAATCCGCAGATAGATTCCCATGTATAAGTAGTATCGAGAGGAATACGTAGATCCCAGATGGTGTCGATAGGGTCGAAGTAATCGAGAGATATCGGGCATAACTCGAATTTAGCGTAAAAGAGCGCTACATCCGACGTGTCGCCCAGCGTATCGGTTATGAAATCCAGAAAAGAACTGGGGTCGGTGCTCGATTCGAGCGCCTGAGTCGATGCCATGAGGACTATAATCAGTCCCGGTATCCCTATAACTATTAAAAGAAGCTTTCCGTAGGATTTCATTTTTAATTGTCCACAGGTTAGTCCGTCTGTTTACCCGAACTTGAACCAAGGTCGCAAAAAGAGCTTTCACTCCTTCCTATTAAAACAATATATCCTTCAGGCCCGAAGTAATCAAACGGTTTTTTAAAATAAATATATTCTTTTTCGCCCGAATCCAGAATTATTTTCTCGACCGGCAGATACCAAATCAGGAATTTCCTGAAAAGCTTTAATTCAAAGGTATCCTCGTTGGCCCTGTTAAAATATGGAGACCAGAAGATTTCGACCGTGTCGGTCGAATCCGCGCCGTTGAAAACGATTATCGAATCCCAATCGGTGCCCAGATTCGCACGAATCGGAGCGATTTGCAGTCCGGGCGCATCTACCGAGATGAACGGCCTGCTTTCTGTCTCGATGAACAAATTCCGATTGATTCCCATAGCGACAGTCTCCCCCGATATCAAACCCATTCTGATTTTGGCGCTATATCTCCTGTTGAAAAGACCGGAATCCGCCGGAAAGCCGGTCATGATTCTTAACGGCGTTGTTTCTGAAAAAGGAGCCGCACAGAGCGTATCGGTAGCTAAAACTATCCAATTTACATCGGGAATGGGTTGAAAAAAAACGGAAATTTCGTTCGGTTGGATGGCGAAGCTGAAACAATAATGTTTAGTCGAATCTCTGTTGATCCCGGTTATTTCGGTCGTATAAATAGAATCTCTACCGATGGGAACGGAGATCAGATATCCAGCCCCGCTTGCCGAAATGGTTTTTCCCGGCAAATGGACCGAAGCAAGAGCGAGTAATAGTAAAGCTAAAACCGCGCCCCGTCTGCCCCCCAATCCTATATGATATCCTGTAGAAAGCAATAATTCCCCGGCTCGTTGAACTCTTATCGATAATCCAACAATTATATAGATTAATATAAGGGAGTTCAAGCAAAAAACCGCGATAATGAGTTCTTCGATTAATCGATGTTATTCGAAATCCGATTCCAGGTATTTATCGGTTCGTTCGCGTCGTCTCATTATCTCGGTCATCCTCGCCACAAATTCCCGCGCGGGATGGTGTCCGTAAACCTTCAACATGTGGTTCATCGCGATAACTTCGCTTATCGCGGTAATATTCTTCCCCGGCGAGACGGGAACCGTGATTTTTGGTATCTCAACCCCGAGGATGGTGGTATTTGTTTCGTCGAGGCCGAGACGTTCGTAGTCGCGCAATTTGTCCCACAATTCCAGATGAACCTGGATTTCCAGCCTTTTCTGAACTCTTATAGCCCGGATTCCAAAGAGTTTTTCGATGTCTATTATACCCACGCCGCGTATTTCGAGATGGTATCCGGCTTCGGGCTCCCCGGTGGTAATCAATATCTCCCCCGCACGACGGCAGATATTCACGATGTCGTCTGCGATAATACGATGACCCTCCTCGATGAGACTCAATGCGCATTCGGATTTCCCGATTCCCGCCGCGCCGGTATAGAGAATCCCCACGCCGTGAACATCTACCATAGTCCCGTGTATGCTGATTTTCGGAGCGAAAAAAGAATCGAGATACGAGCCGGCCAGAGCGAAAACTTCCTCGGTGGATAGGTTCGTAACGAACAGGGGTATGCCGGCTCTATCCGCGTATTCGTTCATCGATATTCCCGGCGCGATCCCCTTGGTTATTATCACCGCTGGAATATTGAAACTGAAAAGGCTTTCGATAGCCGAAAGATATTTGTCCTCGTCGAGATTATCCAGAAAATCCATCTCAGTTTTGCCCAGAACCTGAATTCTCTTTTCCGCAAAATCCTCGGTGTATCCGGCGAGCAGGAGTGAGGGTCTTTGAATCACGAACCTCGTTATAGGCCTTTGTAGCCCGTGCTCTCCCGCTATCAGAATGAGACCGAGCTGATTCTTCTTATCGTCGAAAAACTTCTTGACCGTTAATTCAGGTAGAGGCAAATCGCATCCTTCGACCTAATAGTTCTTGATTACTTTGTCATGGTATTTGCGGAGCTGTCGTTCGATTTTATCGGCAGTCTCATCTATGCTGGCATACATATCATCTGTAACGGAATGCGCCACCAACTGTTGACCGTTGACCGAAAGGGTTATCTCGGATATCTGCCTGTGCTTCTCTACTTCGAGTATAAGATGTGCCGAGTGTATCAGATTATCATACCTATCTAAAATAGCCATTCTCCTGTTTGCGTAATCTTTGATTTCTTCGGTCAAATCGAAATGGCGTGCCGTAAGTATTACCTGCATTTTGTTTCCTCCCTTTCCGCGGTTAAGCGGAGTTAGTGTTTTTATTGCGGATTTCTTCCAGAACGGCTCCCGCGCGGAACGAACTTCTAACCAACGGCCCGGCGACTATTTTGCCGATTCCGGCGCTTTCTCCCTCGGAAGACAATTCGTCGAATTCCTCCGGCGTTACGTAACGTTTTACCGGAGCATGCATTTTAGATGGCGCGGAATACTGGCCAATCGTTAATATATCCAGTCCGACGGACGCAAGGTCCTCGAACGTTCGCATAAGTTCCTCGCGAGACTCCCCAAGACCAACCATCAGGCCGCTCTTGGTTACTAATTCTCTTTTTTTCCCAGCTTTCAAAATATCGAGTGATCTACGATAATTCCCCCCGGATCGAACGTCGCTATATAACTCTGAAACCGTCTCAACGTTATGGTTCAACACATCGGGCGATTCGGCGAAAACTCTCTCCATTGCCTTTTCGTTCCCCAAAAAATCCGGGATCAAAACCTCTACAGTAACCTCGGGGAGCGCCTTGCGAATCTCTCTTATAGTCCTCGCAAAATGGTTCGAGCCGCCGTCGGGTAAATCGTCACGTGTTACCGACGTTACGACCACGTGGTTCAGGGCCATTCCCGCCGCCGCGCGAGCCACCCTTCCAGGCTCTTCGGTGTCCGGCGTTTCGGGTATTCCGTTGCCGATGTTGCAAAAACGGCAATTCCTCGTGCAAACATTGCCCAGTATCAAAAACGTGGCCGTCCCCTCCGCATAACACTCCCCTCGGTTTGGGCAATTGGCCTCACGGCAAACCGTGTTGAGCCGCAATTCCCTGAGCAACCTTCGGACCTCCTTGCCCTGAGGTGTTGCCGTCAGTCGTTGTTTCATCCATTTTGGTTTCGATAGACTCACTTACGTTTTCTTTTTCTCATTCTGGCGGTCGGCAAGCCTAATTCTTCCCTGTATTTCGCAACTGTTCTTCTTGCAATTTTTATGCCCTGTTCGTTTAAAATTTCCGTGATTCTCTGGTCGGCGAAGGGAGAGGCCGGATTCTCGTCCTCGATTATGGCCTGAATCTGACGCTTTACGTTCGTCGTAGCTATGTCTTCGCCGTTTTCCGTGGCTAACCCGCCGCCGAAAAAATGCCTGAGCGGAAAAACGCCGTAGGGCGTTTGGACATATTTATCACGCACCACACGGCTAATCGTAGCCGGATGGACGTCAACTTCCGAGGCGATTTCCTCCATTTTCAAAGGCAATAGATTGCCCGGCCCGTTCTCGAAAAAAGGGAATTGGTGGTGCAATATTGCCCGCATCGTCCGCACCATAGTATCTTTCCGTTGTTGGAGCGATTGTATCCACCATTGCGCCGAATTCAGCTTCTTCGATAAAAATTTCTTGGCCGATTTATCGAGATTACCCCGTTGTTTCAGCATCCCGCGATAACTTCTATTTATTCGCAACTCCGGGATCCCCGCGCCGTTGTATCGAACGATCCATCGACCGTGAACCTTCTCAACGATCAAATCCGGATCGATACTTCCACCGGCCTGGCCTGTATAATCCGCCGCTGGTGCAAAACTCAGCGAACCGAGAGTTACCATAGCGTTCTCGATTTCCGGGATCGATACGCCCAGCAAATCCGCAAGTTGAGGAATATTCTTGGATTTCAATTCATAAAAAAAATCGCATATCAACCTCCAGGCGATTGTCCCGACCCCGTCGTAGCTGGAAAGCTGAATTAAAAAACATTCCTGTAAATTTCTCGCGGCGATTCCCGGAGGAGTGAAACCCTGAATAATCGAGACGGATGTCTGTATTTCCTCCATCGAAGGGGGAGAGTCGAGTAATTCCAGTCTTTCGGCGTCGCAGAGAAGCTCCTCGTCAGAAAGGGCGAGAAAACCCTTCTCGTCGAGATTGCCGATTATGAATTCTCCAAGCTCAAAAATCCGTTCGTTCTTAGTAGTTACCGAAAGCTGTTCGATAAGGAATTCATAGAGCGTTTTACCACTGCTGACACCGAAAAAAGGATCTACTTCTTCCTCGTCGGGATCGTTTTCCGGGAGCTGACTGCCGCAAATCCGTAAGCCATCGGCAAGAGTGCTCCAATCGTCCAATTCGCTGTCGAGTTCCGAATCTAAATCGTCAATTTCTTCAGGTTCCGGTTCGACTATTTCCAGCATTGGATTTTGTTCCAGCTCGGCACGTAGTTCGGTCGCAAGCTCCAGTTTCGGGATTTGAAGCAACTGCAGGCTCTGGATTAACTGCGGCGTTAAAACCTGCTTGAGAGATAATTTCTGTTCTAACTTTAGTTCTGGCATTTCAACTAAACTATCCCTTGAAATTTTCTCCCAGATATATTTCTCTTGCCCTGGGATCGGATATCAACTTTTTAGCATCCCCGGAAATTAGAGTGTTTCCTTCAAACACGATATAAGCCCTGTCCACGATCCTCAGCACCTCGCTGACGTTGTGATCGGTAATCAGTATCCCCAGCCCCTTTTTCTTAGCCAGGTCGCGGACTATCTCCTGCAAGTCGCCGACTACGATGGGATCGATACCGGCAAAAGGTTCATCCAATAGGAGAAATTTGGGTTTGGTAACCAACGCCCTCGCTATCTCCACTCTGCGCCGTTCGCCGCCGGAAAGCGTAAACGCCTTTTGTTTGCGAAGATGGCTAATTTTAAGATCCTCGAGAAGCTCTTCGAGTCTCTCCTGCCGTTGTATTTTGGAAAAGGACGTGAATTCGAGAATAGCCTTCAAATTCTGTTCGACGGTCAATTTACGGAACACCGAGGGTTCCTGCGAAAGGTATCCGATTCCCATACGAGCACGTTTATACATCGGGAGTCCGTGCAGTTTTTCGCCGTCCAATTCCACAACTCCGCCGTCCTGCCTGATTAACCCGACTATCATATAGAACGTGGTGGTTTTACCGGCGCCGTTTGGACCGAGTAGTCCCACTATTTCGCCCTGGCGAACTTTCAGAGAGAGACCATCGACAACCCGGCGCTTGCCGTAAATCTTCACCAGCTTTTCCGCACTCAAAACGCTGACAATTCCGTCCTCGCCGGGGACATATACGTTGTCGTCAACCTGTGTTTCAGTTTCACTCATTCGCCTTTGAGCCTTCCCGTAACGTTCCCTTTGATTCGAATGTCCTCAAAATTCAAATCTGAATCGAAACTATTTCCGGTAATGAATTCACCGCGCCTCTCCACCTGGACGTCGCTCTCGGTCTTTATCCTCTGGGTTCCAGGGTAATAACTCAAAGAATCGGCCCACAGGCGGGTTCCGTCGTCCATATTTACATTGACATTGCCGTAAACCGTAACATCTTGAGTCTCGCTTTTCACCCATCCCGAATCCGCAGTTAAAATGCCCGCCAGTTCGCCGTTTTTATCGAAAAAATCGACGTCGATTTCGAATCCCCAGATTATGTGTTTGTCGTCGAAAAAGAGGAGTTTTTCCGCGGTGAGTTTGGCGGTAAGCAGGCCTTCTTCGGTGAATTCCATCGATGCGTTATGCATTATCCTGTCGGCCTGATCTTCGAGGGTTTGTTGCAGAGGACGTTCTTCCGGTTGATCACATGCGAGAAAAGCGACTGCAAAAATAGTAATAAACACCATCAAAGCGCTTAAAATGAAGGATTTGAATGTCGCTTTTCTTCTTCTCACATATTCAAGTATAAGCAAAATATATGCCGATTTCAAGTAAAAATTATAACTCTATACGTATCAATATGATACAAGAATTTTCTTATGGTAAAACAGGGCAAATAACTGCAAGTTATTGACACATATAATATTATAAGAAATCGTAGAAATCGTCAATATCACGGAATTTGGGGTGAAACCATATCCACTCTTCGGGACATCGCATTATAATTTGCTCTAACATACTGTTCGCGGCGCTTAACCCCGCGATTATATCTTGCTCTTTGTCGCCTGCCTTAGCGATTTCGATGGGCGGCCAGATTTTCAACAGAAACCGGTCCCCCTTTTCGCGGTAAATAGACATAGGTAGGGGAGGTCGGTCGAGGAGAAGGGACAAAGCTATCGGCCCGGAAATAGTCCGCGTTTCGTGCCCGAAAAATTCGGCGGGACGGCCGTCAACGCTCGTCGTGTTGGTATCCATTAAAATTCCGAAAACGTAATCGTCCCGGATTAGTTTAATCAGCTCTCTTGGCGAGGCATCAGAAGGCACAACCTTTACTCCCATCTTCTCTCTTTGTTTGACCAGGATTTCATCTACGCGGCGATCGTAAAGCTGTCTGCCGACTACCCCGACCTTATAACCCAATTTTGCGCAGATGCCGGGTATCAACTCGAAGCAACCGATATGTCCCGTGATTACGATTCCGCCACCGTAAGTTTTTATATAATCCTGAAAATACTCCTCGCCTTCCACGCGCCATAACCGGGGGACGGCTTCGACGATCCTCTCTGCCCTGACCGCATCGCCGAGGTTCATAGCCGTGTGTTTGAATACGGTCTTAGCAAATTCCTTTGTAGCTCTGGAATCTTTTTCGGGGAATACATGTCCGATGTTCTTTAACGCAATTTTTCTGTCACGGCGCATTATATAATAGGAAAAGACTCCGAGAATTTTCATGAAAAAAAGGGTTATCCTGCGCGGCAAAACACGGATTTTCCAGATACCTATCTTAATGATTACGAATCCGATGGCGTGTTTAACCGGCCGAATAAATTTCCTGTAAAATCTGCCTTTTCTCAAGGTTTCTCTGCGAGTTCTTTTGCCCACGCCGTAAAATAATCGTCCGGAGGGTAGGCACCAGTTTTCGCGGCTATTATTATTTCGACTATCTCACGAATCGCGCCCTTGCCGCCCGGTTGTCGGGATACGTAATCTGCCGAGCGCTTAACCGCGGAGGCGGCATCGGAGGGACATGCCGAGAATCCGCAAATATCCATGGCGGGTATGTCTATTACGTCGTCGCCGATAAAACCTATCTCGGAGAAATCGAGTCCGTGTTTACTCCCTAAATCCTTGAGTGCCGGCATTTTGTAGCGCTGTCCTTGATATAAATCCGTTACTCGAAGCTCGCCGGCGCGTTTTTCCAGCAGCGCCGATTTTTTGCCAGTAATTATCGCCGTGAACATGCCGAGTTTACGCAATGCGACGACTCCGAGTCCGTCTTTGACGTCGAACCGCTTGAGTTGATCTCCGTTATCCGTAAACCAGATCCCGCCCGGCGTAAGGACGCCATCGACGTCCAGCACAAGAGCTTTTAGCGGGGCGATTTTTATGTTCAGATTGTAACTTCTCATAATTATTAAATTAACTCACCTGTATTCAAAGTCAAGGGAAACCGCCCGAATGGAGATCATTTTCGATAAGCCTTAAATCGGACGGTCGCAATGTGTCCTTCCTCGTCCATCGCGCTTAAGAGATGATTGCCTGCGCCCAATTCCAGCGGAATCTGGTGTTTATCGAATGTCACGCCGATAAAGCGGCCGTCCAGATACCAGGACAGACCGCCTTTGGAGACCGAATATGCCCCCTTCGCGATAATCTTCTGGTATTTCCCTTCGACGCCCCTGGGAATAAGTAATCGGGCGCCGGGAGTCGGGTAGATTATCTGTATGGGATTGCCAATGCTTAAGGTAGGGCATTCGGGATTATGGGGCGGCAGTGAAACGAAAGAATGCCCCATTTCTTTCATATATTGCGTAACTTCGGGTGGATAAACGAGCTGTGCTACCATTTTAACATGTCCTGTCTCCCAGCATCTCGAACAGACCTGAAACCGCTCGTCTTCGTTGAGGAATAAAGTCCGATGATATGGGCATTTGCGAAGCATAATAGCATTCGGCGGCGTATAAACGGTATCTATGAACTCGCATTCATCTTTCGCTATATACCCGGTTTCAGCGCATATATGCAATTCAATAAGACTGTCCGGTTTATCGAACCAGGCGTGATCGCGATCGATTTCCAGCATATTGAATACTTTGAATAGCAAACTCCCCGCGGATTGTGCACCTATAAGATTGGGACTTCCTTCGCCGGTGAAATTCCCCACCCATATTCCAATCGTCCACTGCGGTGAAACCCCGATAGCCCAACCGTCACGGTGGCCATAGCTTGTGCCTGTCTTCCACGCCAAAGGTCTTTGCCCCGAATATTGATGCCAATAATACTCCGCGCCCGGTCTGTTGACCTCTTTGAGAATATCGAGAACCGCCCAACAGGCTTCCGGGGAAATAAGGCTGTCGCCGGAAGTAAGTGAATCGCCTTCGATCGCCGTGAGGCCTGAAAATACGCCGCCGCATCCCAAAGCCCTGAACATCGAAACCAGATCCCACAAACACCCTTCGCATCCACCGAGGATTATCGGCAAACCGTATTCATCTGCCCTTCTGAATAGATTGGACATTCCGGCGCGCTTGAGAAAATCATAGAAATCCGGCATGCCGTAAGTATAAAGCAATCGCACTGCGGGGACGTTCAGCGATTTGACAAGCGCTTCCCGCGACGTTACCAATCCCGAAAAACTCATATCAGCGTTATTGGGAGCGAAAGAACCGTAGTAGGTCGGGATATCCTTGATCTTCGATTCCGGGATTATGATAGCTCCGTCCATCGCAAGGGCGTATAAAAAGGGCTTTAGAAGAGACCCCGTCGAGCGTGGCGCTATTACTCCATCAACTTTTCCCTGCCGGTTGTCGTCTTGAAAATCCTGTGAACCGACATACGCTACCACTTGTCCCGTGCCCGTCTCAGCTACAAGCACCGCGACGTTCTTTATCCCCAGCGATTGAAGCCACTCCGCGTGGTCGGACGCGAGTATCTCGATTTCCCTCTGGATAATCCTGTCGATCGTTGTCCGGACGATTCGCCCGCGAAATTTCGTATCGAGCCGTCTTGCAAGGTGAGGTGCCGCGAAATCAAAAGGTATCTGCCCTGCGGGAATCGGTTCGAGTAGCGAGAGCTCGAGTGTTTCATCGTCGATATAGCCCTGATTATGAAGCTTTCTGAGTAAATTGTCTCTCTTTTCCCTCAACACACCAGAATCGACGTCCGGATTAATGAGACCAGGGCTATTCGGCAGAACGGCCAGCGTGGCCGATTCGCCCCAGGTTATCTGGCGCGGTTCTACGCCCCAATAGCGTAAACAGGCGGCGCGGTAGCCTTGAATATTGCTACCATAGGGAGCGTGATCAAAATACAGTCGCAGGATATCTTCCTTGCTGTATCTGGACTCGAGCTTAAGCGAGTGAAATATTTCAACAATCTTATTGAATACGGTTCGCGGCTTGGGATTGGCAATCCGTGCGACCTGCATGGTAATCGTGCTCGCACCGCTTATAATCCGTCCTTCGGAGAAATTTTGCCGGACAGCGCGGATAATCGCCAGGAAATCTACACCGAAATGCCGGTAGAAACGTTTATCCTCGTAAGCCATAGCCGATATGACGAGTTTTTCCGGTAATTGGGAGGTATCCGGCGGAAAACACCATTGCTCGTTCGAATTAAGAAAAACCCGTAGCCGCCGACCGTTTTTATCGACGACTACGGTGCTGTAATCGTCCGGGAAAAGTGGGCGCGGTAACGGCGTGGCAAACCAACCCACGGCGAAAATTACCGCTATCGCAAGAATAACCCATAGAACTCTTTTCATCGCTCCAGAACCGACACGTCTCGTCCGGTAACACGCCCTCTGAAACGATCATTATACATCGCGGCGACCTCCGCGGCAGAGAGATAAAACTCGCCGGCAGTAACGGCATTGAGTTTTAGCAGGAAATCGAGGCGTTGGCCGCGTCGAAGATCCATGAACCAATTCGCCCGGTCGTCGCGAAGGTCTAGGTATTCCTCCCGACCCAGGTGGTAATCCCTCGCCCACTCGGGATAGCTTTCGCCGGACAACCTTATGTTCTCTATCTCCCAGCCCGCGGGGAGTATCTGAGTTAAGGCTACCTCTTCGACATTATACTCGGTCAAATTCCTGACTCTGAATAGACACCAGAACGTTTCCCCCTGCTTTATGGACGAAACCGCGAGATTTGAGCCGTCTTCGGTCAGGAAAGTCCGGGACAGGCTAAGGTTCAGCGTCATGGACGAAACCGTGTCTATCAAAGGCACACCGACCCAATCGAGCGTTACATAACCATTACTCTTGCCTTCGAGTTTCACTTTTACTTCCCCGCCGAAGTTTTCAGTAATCGGCAGGGAATAATTCGGTTTTTCAGTATTAAATTTAACTCGCGTTCCCTTTGGCAGAATAATCTCGCCCTTCAACGGTTCATCGTGAATCGTATATTCTATGACGAATTTGCCCATCGACAGCAAACAATAAGCCGAAGTTTGTGTCGATAGCCATTTGTCGGATGCGATCTTTTCGGCGATATCCCTGAATAGAGGATAAGCGCGGTCTTTGTCTTTCATATATGTCAGGATTTCCAGAATAATTGCCTGATCCCTCAATGATGACCCGTATGTTCCGGCGAATTCGCTGTATTGCGTAACATCGACACCCAATTCTTCTATAATCGAATTAGCGACTTTTTGCGAACCTGCAAATTGATATGCCGCCGCAAGTAACCATTTTGCCGTCGATGGAAGTTTATCGTAATAATTCTGGCGAAGCAAGTTCATCGCGCCCATGGAGGGTTCCTCGGCTTTCGCAAGAACGTAAACCTGATAAGCCCTTGCCCGTAGTGTCCACGAGTTTGTGTTATTAATATCCTGCCTTACTGCCATCTTCTCATATTGTAACCAATTATTATATATGTCGTCTGGAACGTAATAACCTTTTGCGCGTGCTTCAATCATGAAATGTCCGGCGTAACTCGTGCCCCAAAAGCTTGCATGCTTTCCATTAGGCCAATATGAGAACGCACCGTTCGGCATCTGATAGCGCCTTAATCTTACTATTGCCGCGTTGATGTTATCGTCGATTTTCCGCGCGGTTCGATCTTTCATATCAACAACATCTTTTAAATATAGCTGTGGAAAAGCCGAGGATACGGTCTGCTCGATACAGCCGTATGGATAACGAATTAACCACGCAATACGGTCGTTTAATTCCAATTTTTCGATTCGTGAGATAGTGAGATTCGCCGAATTCGTGCCGGGGATACCGTCATCTGGGATAACCATAGACACCTCACTACCGCCTTCTATAGCGCGCGTCTCGCTGGAACTTGCCCAGAAGCCCTGCGGACGGACGGCGATATCCGTTGTCGTCTCGAATTTCTCCCTCCCGGCTTTAGCGTAAACCCTAACCTTACATTCGCCTACCGCTTCTTTCGCTTTTAATCGGAAATAAACCTCCGCTTCGTCCTTTTGTGTGAAGTTCAATGATACCTTGTCTCCGCTGATAATCTCCAATACGCCCTCGATTTCGATTCCCACTTCGGTCGCTCCAATACCGTCTTCCATTGCAAATACCGTAACCGGCATCACTATTTCGTCTCCGTTGCCCAGGACTCGCGGAAGAGAAGGCATAGCCATGAGAGGAGTTTTCACGGGCACTGCCTTTTCCGCGTTCCCGTATCGTCCACCCTTCGCCGCTACGACCATTATCCGCACCGATCCGATATATTCAGGCATGGTGAATTCGACTTTACCTTTGCCCTTTGGCCCGGTCAGATGAGGGCCTGAGAACATACATACAGGTTTGAACCTTCTTGCCTTAACCGGTGCGGTCAGATCTCGTCCGTCCATTTCTGCCATACCGCCGCCGATAGAGAACTTCTTATAAATCTCTCCCCAATTCGCCCCGATTATCTGGTCGAAAAGATCGTAGCTTCGAACCATCAAGGCTTCTTTCCTATAATAATAGCCCCAGGGATCGGGAGTCTTGAAATTCGTGAGATCGAGCAGACCCTCATCAACAACGGCTACTGTATATTGAACCTGCGAGCCGTCCTCCGTTTGGATTCCCACTTCGAATTTCTGGCGTGGGGAAAGCTCTTCGGGGGCATCGATATCGACGTTAACATGTGTCGCCGTTTTCTCCACCATCAATGGTATAGCG